>CAVYDK010000010.1:0-125443 GCA_963767315.1 uncultured Acidobacteriaceae bacterium
CAAAGGGCAGACGAAGCGTGCGAGCGTTGCTCAGGGTCAGCTCCGGGTGCCGCTTCAGGCCGGCGGAGATCGCCGGGCCGGTAACCCAATTGGGAATCCTGCGCTCGCGGAACGTCGGTCACCGGGCCGATGCCCGCGCACAGCGGAGAGTCTCCGATAAACATCAGTTGCTGCTCAAGAACATCCATGGGGAACACCAGTACATGTCATGCGAACCAGGTCGCGACGCGGCAAAGTGGATAACAGATGAGCCCGACCAGAATTGGCGCCAGCCGATCTGGCGTACCTGATTGCATTGATTACACTTATGCGTATTAATTCACGCTGGATTCAAGCCTACGGTAGCTCCCAGGCCCAGTCAATGGATCGTCCATGGGTCGTCCATGCAACTTAAGTGCCATGATTTGGATTGGCGCAAGCCATAAGTGGCTATAAGCAGTGATGCAACACGTCGATCCGTGCCGCATCACCGCTCGCCACCCTCGCCTCCACTACTTCGTCTTCGCCTGCCTCATGCTTGGCAAACTCTTCAAGCTACTCAACGGAAGTTAATTACAGACTCTAGCCATGGAATCCGGAATGATTCTGGTTGTGGATGACGAGATGTCCATCCGGCGCGCACTGCATACAACCCTCAGCAATCTGGGGTTCAAAACGGTGGAGGCGGCGCGTGGTGAGGAGGCGCTCTCGCTGCTGCGCACAAACATCTTTGATGCGGTGCTGCTCGACATCAATATGCCGGGCATGAGCGGCATCGACGCCTGTAAGATCATGCGCAGCCGTTTTCCGCGCATTCCCATTCTGATGCTCACCGTGCGCGACAGCGAAGACGACAAGGTGGAGGCGCTGGATGCGGGCGCGGACGATTACATCACCAAGCCCTTCCAGTTGCGCGAGTTGACAGCCAGAATGCGGGCCGCGATGCGTTGGTCCAAGATGCCGGATACCCAGGAAGAGCCCATGTTGCGCATCGACGAGATTGAACTTGATCCAGCGCGTCGCACGGTGAAGAAGACCGGTCGTCTCATTCACCTCACCCCCAAGGAGTTTGAGCTGACCCACCACCTGATGACCCATGCGGGCAGACCCATCCAGCACAGCAGCCTGCTGAAGGCGGTGTGGGGAGAAGGATACGGCAACGAGTTGGAGTATCTGCGCACCTTTATGCGTCAACTGCGCAAGAAGCTGGAAGACGATCCTGCGAACCCCAAGTACCTGCTCACGGAAGCGCACGTCGGCTATCGCTTCGCGGAGAAATTGTAGCGAAGCGCATCCCTTGTGCCCTTCGACTCACGTCCAACTGGCGTACTGGATTGGGCAGGCCAGTCAAAAGTCAAGAAGCGGTAATTCACTGGCTCCTCCAGATTCTGCTTGTTAACTTAAGTACGCCTTAGTTATAAGCGAGGCGGAAAAATCGTGAATCATTGATAATAAATAATTTAAAGAGTGCCGGGAGGGGGGGTCGAACCCCCATGACCTTGCGATCGGCGGATTTTGAGTCCGCTGCGTCTGCCAGTTCCGCCATCCCGGCGCTCCTCGATTGTAGCAGCGCACGAAGTTGAATCAGAGTGCAAAGCGGACTGGCTCTGCGGCACGAAGTGCATTTTTGCTGTTGTTCCTGCGCATGTTCGTGGCAGATTCAAAATCCATCCCGTCCTGCATAGGAACACGCGTTATCAACGTCTGCCCTGGGCGTAGCCGATGGATGCCGCAGACATCGAACGGAAGCGCGGCTTGAGTGCCGTGGCCGGACTGGCTCCGCCCTACTCCCGCGCGCGCTTCTTGATCTCCACGTTCAGCCGCTTGATCTTCTGGTTCAGCGTGCTCAGCGGAATCTTGAAGTACTCGGCCGCCTCGGTCTGGTTCCAGTGGCAGCGCTCCAGCCGGTCCGCGATGATGCGCCGTTCGATCTCCTCCATCAGGTCGAAGAGGCTCGCGTCCGGCCGGTGGTCGAGCAGGCTTGCCGAGTAGGTGTTGCCGGTCAGCGATGCCGGCAACAGGTCGGAGGTGATCGTCCGCGTGGTCGTCAGCACCACGCCGCGCTCGATTGCATTCTCCAGCTCCCGCACATTGCCCGGCCACTCGTAGTCCATCAGGATGCGCATCGCCTCGGGCGCAAGCTGTGGCAATGGAACATCGTTCTCGTCCGCATAGAACTTCAGGAAGTGCGCGGCCAGCAGCGGAATGTCCTGCCTGCGCGCGCGCAACGGCGGCAGCTCCAGGCAGATCACATTCAGCCGGTAGTAGAGGTCTTCGCGGAAGCGGCCCTCGCGCACCGCCTCCTGCAAGTCGACGTTGGTGGCCGCAATAATCCGCACGTCCACCTGGATCTCCTCGGTGCCGCCCAGATGCATGAAGCGCCGGTCCTGCAGCACGCGCAGTATCTTGGCCTGCATGTCCATCCCCATGGTCCCGATCTCATCCAGAAAGAGCGTGCCTCCGTTGGCCACTTCAAACAGGCCCTTCTTGGCCGCCACCGCCGAGGTGAACGCGCCCCGCACATGTCCGAAGAGCGTCGATTCCAGCAGCTCCGACGGCACCGATCCCGTGTTCACCGGCACAAACGGCTTATTGCGGCGCGGAGAGTTGGCGTGCAGCGCCTTGGCGATCAGCTCCTTGCCCGTCCCGCTCTCGCCCTGCACCAGCACGGTGGAGCGGCTGGGCGCCACCTGCGCCACCAGGTCGAACAGACGCAGCATCGGCTCGCTCTTGCCCACGATGTTCTCGAAGTTGTAGCGCTGCTTTAGCGCGCGCTTCAACTGCACCAGCTCTTCTTCCGCGCGGTGCCGCCCGATGGCGGCGCGAATGTCGGCCAGCAGCTTCTCGTTGTCCCATGGCTTCTGCACGAAGTTCTCCGCGCCAGCGCGGATGGCGTCCACCACGTTCGACACCTTGCCGTACGCCGTAATCATGATCACCGGCAGCGTCGGCTGCATCTCCAGAATGCGCGGCAGCAGGTCGATGCCGTTCTCACCGGGCAGCGCCAGGTCCAGCAGCAGCAGGTCGAACTCGCCCGCAGCCAGTTGTTCGATCCCCGCCGGGCCGTCCGCAGCCACTGTGACCTGGAAGCCCTCCAAGCTGAGCAGCGCGTCGAGCGATTCTCGGATCGCCAGCTCGTCGTCCACGATCAGAATGCGCGCCGGGCCAACCACGCGCGCGTCCGCCCCCACCAGGCGCGGCTCAGTCGCCCCCTCGTTCTCGGGAACTGTCGCCTCCGAATTCACAGTAACATTCGCTTCAGACATGGGCACTCTTCCCTCTGCATAGACAGCCGATTGCAATCCCGCCTCCAGCCTCAACTCCGCTCATCGATCGAAACGCCGCTCTACACATGGACCATGCCCTGTGACTCGCCACTCTCCGCATCCGTGCCCTCCACCGGCGCAGTTGCGGTGCTCTCGGCCGCCGCAGCCGGGACCTCCGCGGATGGGCCCGCGACACTCCTGCCCGCGCCAGCCGCCGCCGTCACTGGAAACTCCAGCCGGAAGGTCGTTCCCACGCCCACAGTGCTCTCCACCTGCATCTTGCCGCCGTGCTCCTGCATGATCCCGTAGCTCACTGCCAGGCCCAACCCGGTGCCCTTGTGCTGCCCTGTGCGCGGCTCGGCCTTGGTGGTAAAGAACGGGTCGAAGATGCGATGCAGGTGCTCCGGCTCGATCCCGTCGCCGAAGTCCTGCACCACCACCGTGACGCGTCCCGCCCTCTGCTGTGTGACAATCCGTATCCTTCCGTTGGCGGAACCATGCATGGCGTCGCGCGCGTTCAGCAGCAGGTTCAGCACCACCTGTTGCAGCTTGCCCTCGTTGCCCTGGATGAGCGGCAGCTCCCGATCCAGCTCTGTCTCCACGCGGATCTGTGCCGTCTTGAACTGGTGCTCCACCAGCGTCAGCGTGTCGCCCAGCAGCCGGTTCAGATCGACCGGGCCGAACTCGCTGCCGCCGGTCCGCGAAAAATTCAGCAGCCCGTTCACAATCTCCGACGCGCGAAAGGTCTGCTGCGTGATCTTCTCCAGCACCGGCGCAAGCCGCTTGTCCTGGTCCATCATCGGAAGCATCTGCTTGGCCAGCATCTGGGTGTAGCTGCTGATCACCGCCAGCGGCGTGTTCACCTCGTGCGCCACGCCCGCCGCCAGCAGCCCGATCGACGACAGCTTCTCCGCCTGCGTCAGTTGCGCCTCCAGCTCCATGCGGTCGGTAATGTCGTCCACCAGAATGATGCGTCCCACGACGGCAAACTCCCGCGTCAGCAGCGGAGCAATCGCGATGTTGGCCACCCGCGTCTCGCCCCCCGGCAGCAGCAGCCGCACCTTGTAGAACGTATGCGTCCCCTGCTCGCCGCGCACGCTGTCAAAGTGCGCCATGAACTCCGGCGGGAAGATCGCCCCCAGCCCCTGGCCCAGCGCCTCGCCCCGCGACCGCGCGTACATCGCCTCCATCTGTGCGTTCCAGCTCTCGATCCGGTCGTTGAGGTCCACCGCGAAGACTCCGATGTGGATCGATTCCACAATGTTCTCGTGGAACTCCTTCAGCCGCTCGAATTCGCCGATCTTCTGCTCCAGCCGCCGGTAGAGCTGCGCATTCTGGATCGCAATCCCGATGTACCCGGCCAGCGACCCCAGCACCTCCATGTCCTCGCTGGACAGAAAATCTCCGGCGTCGGTGCGTCCCAGCCCCAGCACCGCCACCGTCCGCGTCCCGCCGCCCTCGCGGTTCGCCACCCGGCAGGGCAGGTAGTAGTTCAGGTCCAGCAGCCCCGCGCTCCTCTGCTGCTCATCCGGCAGGCGCAGCACCTGCTGCGGGTTCTCCAGAAAGATGTGGTCGTCCGCGTTCCAGCGGTCGAAGTCGAGAAAACGCACGTCGAGCCCGCGCATCTCCTCCACATCCAGGTTCGCCAGCCCGTGCGAGGCAGCCAGCTCAAAGTGTCCGCCTGGCTTCGCCGCGCCGTTCTCATTCGCCGGACCGTTTTGCCTCCCATGGCCGTTCCCTTCGCCGTTCCCTTCGCCGTCCGCTCCGCCACCGCCGGAGTCCGCATCCTTCTCCGCCGCCAGAAACACCGCCACCCGTGTCACCAGCAGCGTCTCCGGCAGCCGCTCCACAATCGACTCCACCAGCGCGCCCAGGTCCGTCTGCGAGTTCAGGCTGCGGCCAAAGTCGATCAGCGTCTCGCGATAGTCGAAGCTCTTCTGGTCGAAGACGCGGTCCACCCACGCCTGGATCATCCGCCGCAACGGATCGAACGACAGCCCCACCACAAGAATGGCCACAATCGGCCCCAGGTAGCCGAACGAGGGGAACCGCGCATGAACCACCTCCGACGTGATTCCCACCGCCAGAAAGTAGAATCCCACCAGCGCCGCCGTCGCCAGCGTATAGGTCACGCCGCGCTTGAAGATCAGGTCCACATCCATCAGCCGGTAGCGAACGATCGCCCAACTGAAGGTCAGCGGAAGAAACGCCAGGAACAGCAGCACAATCTTCGACAACAGGGTCGGCACGGTGAAGCCCAGCAGATACGGCACCGCGTACAGCAGCGTGAACGGCGCCACTGCCAGCAGCGTTCCACGCGTCAGCCACTTCAGTTGCTGCCGCTCCAGCGGCGATCCCGCCCTCAGGTAGCGCCGGTAGAAGACCACCGCCGCAACCGCATAGTAGCCCGCCATGTAGCCCACGCCGATCTGGTCCAGCCGGTGGCTCAACACCCCGGTCGCCGACCAGCGCTCGATCGCCCACACCTGCAAGCCCGCCAGATACGCGCCCGGCACATACAGCAGCGCGGGCAGCAGGCGCCGCCCAAGCCGCTTGCGCGCCTTCGCCGCTGCACCCTCATCGGCCCCGCCCGCGTCCGAGAAGCTCACCGCGAAGTGCACAAACAGCGCCGGCTGCAACATATTCGCAATCAGGTTGCCCCAGTAGATCACCCGGTCGAACAACCCCGGCTCGCCCGTCGACCGGAATGCATACAGCACGAACGACACCAGGCAGAAGAGATAAAAATGCAGCGATTTCGGCGCCGTCCAGCGCCGGAACAGAACATACAGCCCAATCAGCAGATACACCAGCGCAATCAGCCGCGAGCCCTGCGCCATGCTCCGGTCCGCCGGCTCCAGATACACCTGTACCGGAAACCTGGCCGAACTCTCCGTCTCTTGCGCCCCCGGCCCACGCGTCTCCGGCAGTGGACGATAGATCGTGTAGCTGGCGGCGTGTTCCCATATCCCATTGCTGTACATCGCCCGCACCTGCGATGCCACCCGCGGCGTCGGCTCCCCGTTGATCGCCTCCAGAATGTCCCCGGTGCGAATGCCCGCCCTGCCGCCGGGCGAATCCGCCGGGACTCGGTCCGCCCGCAACCAGCCCTGCGCCTCAACCCATGTCACCCCGTCCGTGGGAAACTCGGTGCCCAGCTCCTGCGACAGATTGAACCCCGCAGGACGCACACCCCCAGCGTCGCACCGCAGTGAGATCCGCATTGCTGGACATCGCCCGCACCTGCGATGCCAGCCGCGGCGTCGGCTCCCCGTTGATCGCTTCCAGTATGTCCCCGGTGCGAATGCCCGCCCTGCCGCCGGGCGAATCCGCCGGGACCCGGTCCGCCCGCAACCAGCCCTGCGCCTCAACCCATGTCACCCCGTCCGTGGGAAACTCGGTGCCCAGCTCCTGCGACAGGTTGAAGCCCGCAAGGACGCACACCCCCAGCGTCGCAACCGCAAGGGCGACGGCAAGAATTCGCGTCTGGAAGGCGTCTCTCATCATGGGCACACAAAATACGGGCACAGCAAACTACGAGCGTTCCCTGCAAAAGTTCAACAACTCAAGACCGCTCCCCCCCACAAACGCTTAACCAAATCGGATTAAGCACATCGGTCGCCAAACGGGAAATCACAGATTCCAAGAGATGTCGCCCTTGGGCCTGTCAATTCCTACCAATAATCATAAACACTTCCATTAATTGGGGAAATGCCGCTCCAAATGATTGCCCTTAGTCCTGCAGCCGTTTATGCTCGAAGTGAGAAGAAGCGCCCCATGGACCCCGCACCCACGCTCCCCGCCAGCTTCGACGCGTTCCTCGGCAACACCCCCGCCGTCGAATCGCTGCGCGCCGCCATCGCCGCCGGCCGCCTGCCTCACTCGCTCATCCTCGCCGGCCCAGCCGGGGCAGGCAAGTACACGCTCGCCCTCATGCTCGCCATGGCCGTCGAGTGCCAGCGCCAACCCCGCGAGCCTGCGTCCTCCGGCCAGCCCTTGGCTGGCTTCTGCGGCGTCTGCTCCAACTGCACCCGCATCGCCTCCGCCGCCAACCTCGAAGACCAAGTCGCCGCCGCCGTCCTCGCCCGCGAAGACCTCCGCGAGACCGACAAGAAAGAGACCCGCGTCCTCATCCAGCCCCACCCCGACCTTCTCATCCTTCCGCCCGACCCGCCCCAGCTCCTCATCAAGCTCGGCCAGGTCCGCACCCTCATCCAGCGCGCCCACTATCTGCCCAGCGAGGCCCCGCGCAAGATCTTCATCCTCACCTCCGCCGCCATGATGAAGGAGGCCGCCAACTCCCTGCTCAAGGTCCTCGAAGAGCCGCCCGACACCGTCCTCATCCTCATCCTCGCGGAGAACCCCGGCGAGCTGTTGCCCACCATCCGCTCCCGCTGCGCCACCGTCCGCCTCGGCGCGCTTCCGGTGGAAGAGATCGAAACCCTGCTCGCCGCCCGCCGCCCCGGCGTTCCCGCCAAGGCAGCGCGCTCTCATCGCCCGCCTGGCGCAGGGAGCCGCAGGCCGCGCCCTCGCCTTCGACCTCGAAACCTACACCGCCGCCCGCGCCGACGCCCTCATCTTCCTAAGAAACGCCGCCGCTATCTCAACTCAATCCGACCCCGACCACACCGTCCTCTTCAAGAGCACCGAGACCTACCGCGCCGGGGCCGACGGCCAGACCAAAACCCTCGCCCTGCTCCGCGCCCTCGCGCTTCTGCTCGAAGACCTTCTCCTGCTCGACAGCGGCACACCCGAACTCCTGCGCAACACCGACCTCCGCGCCGAGTTGGAGCGCCTGGCCGCCGCACTCCCCTTCGCCTGGATCGAGCGCGCCAGTCAATCCCTCGACCAGGTCCACTCCGGCCTCCGCCGCAACCTCCTCCGCTCCCTCTCCCTCGACGCCTTCGCCGCCCAGCTCACCACACCCTGATCGGGTTGCTTGTCATTCTGACCCTGAGCGCAGCGAACGGGGAAAAATCCCCGCATTTCGCCTTTGTCGTTACTCTTGCTATTGGCTGTCCTACTTCGTTCGAGCCGCCTTCTCCAGCCGGTCCCGCAGCGCATCGCCCAGCCCGCCCATCGTCTGGCACCGGACACACAATCGCCTTCACCCCGCGCCCGTCCAGCTCCCGCAGCCCGGCAAACAGAAGCCGCGCCAGACTCTCCGCATCATTCCACGCTCCCCAGCGAAAGACCGCCCCCGCGCCGCCCGCGTCCCAGCCATCCGGCAGCATCACTCCAACCTCGTCAGCGGAATAATTCGCAACCTCGCGCAGCATCTCCTCCTGCCCCGCCACCAACACCAGCCGCGCCTGCGGAGCGTAGTGCCGCATCCCCATCCCCGGCGAAGCCAACCCCCCACCCTTGTTATCGCGCAGTCCTTGTTTGTCATTCCGTAGCCCTTGTTTGTCATTCCGTAGCGTAGCGGAGGAATCTGCTTCCGCCTTTTCCTCTACACCCGAAACCACCCGCACCTGCTCTCCAATCACCCGCGCGATCATCGCCGCCGTCACCGCTCCCGGCCGATAGATCGTCCGCGCCCCCACGTCCAGCACGGTCGATTCCACGCCCACACTCGTCGCTCCGCCGTCCAGCACTGCATCGATCCGCCCATCCAGATCGGCCAGCACATGCGCCGCCGTCGTCGGACTCATCCCGCCGAAGCGGTTCGCGCTCGGCGCGGCCACCGGAACGCCTGCCCGCCGGATCAGCTCCCGCGCCACCGGATGCGCCGGCGAGCGCACTCCCACCAGCGAGCGCCCCGCCGTCACCGCGTCCGGGACCGCAGCCGTCCTCGGCAGCAGCAGAGTCAGCGGCCCCGGCCAGAATGCCTCCATCAGCCTCGCAACCACCCGTCCCTCGTCTCCCGCTGGAACCACGGCCACCCGCTCCAGCATCTCGCGCCCTTCCACATGCACGATCATCGGGTCCCAACTCGGCCGTTGCTTGGCCGCAAAGATCTTCGCAACCGCCGCCGGATCCAGCGCATTCGCTCCCAGCCCATAGACCGTCTCGGTGGGAAACGCCACCGTCCCGCCTGCGCGCAGCAACGCCGCCGCCCGCGCCACCTCGCTAGCCTGCAGCCGCTCGGTCTGCAGGCCCAACCCCTGCTCCGTCCGGCCCACGCCTCCGCGTTCCGGCCCCAACGTATCGCTCATCGAAAGCGTCGCCTCACTCCCTCATCCTACCGCCCGCGCCGTATACTCAACCAATGCAGACCGCCGAGATCGAGCTCAAGTTCCCCATCCACGATCTGGCAGGCCTGCAATCGCGTCTTCCCGGCCTCGGATTCCAGCTCGACACGCCGCGCACCTTCGAGCAGAACACCCTCTACGACACGCCCTCCCGCACCCTCCGCGCATCCCGGCAGATACTGCGCATTCGCCGTTACGGCGGCCTCTGGACCGTCACCCACAAGCGCCCGGCAGACGCCCCCGCAGTCGGCGGCCCCGCCGGCTCCAGCGACCCAGCCAGCTCCAGCGCATCGTCCAGCTACAAAGTCCGCATCGAGACCGAGACCCTCCTCACTGACGGCCCCGCGCTCGCCGCCATCTTCCATCAAATGGGATACAGTCCCGTCTTCCGCTACGAAAAGTTCCGCACCGAGTGGTCCCGCTCCACTCCCACCATCGATGGCCCGCTCTTTACCGGCCCGGCTCATCCAGCCGATGTCTCCATGCCCAACCCCAGCCTCCACCTCGTCCTCGACGAGACGCCCATCGGCGACTACGCCGAACTGGAAGGCCCCCCCGCCTGGATCGACCGAACCCTGGCCCAGCTCGGCGTCGGTCCCGCCACCTGCCTCACAGACAGCTACGGCAGCCTCTTCCTCGCCTGGAAGCAGCGCACCGGAAGCCCCGCCGAAAATCTTACCTTCGACGAAATCCCCGCCCCTGCCGTCCTCCAGCCCGCGCTTGGCTAACGAACCGCTCCCGCCGCGCCGATACACCCTCTGAAGCCCTTATCCGGGCCACTCTGTCTCAGGGGACCGCATGAAACTCGAATCCAAGCTCGGCATCAGCACCGGCGTCCTGATTCTCGCCATGTTCGTCAGCGCGTCCTTCGCGCACATGCGCGAGCAGCAGGCCAACCGGCTTGCCGCCTCCGTTGCCAACGGGCGGATCCCCGTCATCTGCAGGGCCCGCGAGGTTCGCGCCGCCATGATGACCAGCGTGCAGGACCTGGAGACCTACCTGGTCTTCGGGACCGGCCCGCATCCTCTCAGCAACTGCGCAAGCAGCGCCTGGACGACCTGAATGCCGCGGACGCGCCTCTCGCCCAACTCCTCGATCTGGGCCGCCACTACGATCTCGGCAGCGATGCCTCCATCATTCAGCAGATTCCGCAAGGCCTGGCCCAGCTCCGCCCCGTGGAAGAAGAAGTCGAGCGGCTCAACGAGATGCACACCGCCGCAGCCTCAAGCCAGGCCCGTGAACTCCTGCGCACTCAGATTCTCTCCCTGAACTCCACCCTGTTCGCCTCCATGGGTACCCTCGTCCACTCCCAGGAGACCCAATGCGACGCCGAGATGGCCACGCTGCAACAGCTCAACTTCGCCGTCCTCATCACCCTGTGGACCGCCACCATCTTCGGCGCGCTCGCCGGAGGCATCCTCTCGTTTCTCCTCGCCCGCCGCATCACGCGCAGCATCGACCTGGTCGCCGACCGCGCCGACGCCATCGCCTCCGGTGACCTCACCGGCGCAGAACTCGACATCCACTCCTCCGACCAGATCGGCTCGCTCGCCCGCGCCATGCAACAGATGCAGAACAGCCTGGGCAGCATCATCGGCGCCGTCTCCCATACCGTCGGTTCGCTCACCGCAAGCGCCACCTCCATGGGTGCCGCCACCGACCATATCCACCGCCGCGTCGACCAGCAGGCCCAGCAGACCCAGCAGGCTGCCACCGCCATGCAGGAGATGTCCGCCTCCATCGCCGAAGTCTCACGCCACACTCAGACCGCCGCCGAGGCCGCCCGCTCCGCCGCTCAGACCGCCCACGAGGGCGACACCATCGTCAAGCAGATGCTCGGCTCCATGCATTCCATCGCCACCGCCGTCAACGACACCTCCTCCGCCGTCGGCCTGCTCGGTGAAGACTCCCGCCGCATCTCCCAGATCGTCACCGTCATCGACGAGATCGCCCGCAAGACCAACCTGCTCGCCCTCAACGCAGCCATCGAGGCCGCGCGCGCCGGAGAACAGGGCCGCGGATTCGCCGTCGTCGCCGGAGAGGTCCGCCGCCTCGCCGAATCCACCGCCCAGGCCACCGGCGAGATCTCCGCCATGATCCAGGGAATCCAGGACCGCACCCGCACCGCCATCGCCAGCATGGCCTCCGGAAACCTCATCGTCGAGCAGGGCGTCGTCACCACCAACCAGACCGGCGAAGCCCTCGAACGCATCATCGGCATGACCGAGCGAGTCGACCGCATGATCGCCCAGATCGCCATCGCTGCCTCCCAGCAGGCCGCCTCCGCCGACCAGTCCAGCTCCTCGCTCGACTCCATCCACACCCTCAGCCACGAGAACCTCTCCGAGATGGCCACCACCACCGCCGGAATCGAGGGCCTCCGCGCCACCGCCAGCGCCCTCGAACGCCAGGTCGACCGCTTCCTCCTCCATGCCCCGCAGCCGCCGGCCGTCACAGCCAAACTCGCCTCACCCACACACCGCGCTCTCCCACACCCCACCACCGTTTCTGCCGCTTGATCCCGCCACCTGCCTCACCGACAGCTACGGCAGCCTCTTCCTCGCCTGGAAGCAGCGCACCGGAAGCCCCGCCGAAAATCTTACCTTCGACGAAATTCCCACCCCTGCCGTCCTCCAGCCCGCGCTTGGCTAACGAACCGCTCCCATCGGGCCGATACACCCTCTGAAGCCCTTATCCGGACCACTCTGATTCAGGGGACAGCATGAAACTCGAATCCAAGCTCGGCATCAGCACCGGTGTTCTCATCCTGGCAATGTTGGTCAGCGCCCTGGTCGCGCACATTCGCATCCAGGAGGCCAACCGCCTCTCCGATCTCATCTTCAATGAACGCGTCCCCATCATCTCGATCACCCGCGACGTCCGTTTTGCGCCCTTGATGAGCGTCCGCTCCCTGGAGACCTACCTGCTCATCGGCGCAGACGACCCGAAGGCTTCCGCGCGCTTCCGCAAGGAGCGCCGGGACAAGCTCGCTGGTGGAGATCGTTCGCACGCCGTTCTCATGGACCTGCTCCAGAAGCTCGGCCCCGGTCCGGAGGTCGGCGAGTTCCAGCAGTTCGATGCCCTCCTCGCCCAACTCCGCGGTCTGGAGGAGGAGGCCGAGCGCCTGAATGAACTGCACACGCCCGCGGGCGCCAGCCAGGCCCACGCTCTTCTCATTCAACAGATTCTCCCTCTCGATGCCACCCTCCTCGCCTCGCTGAACGGCTTCATGAAGTCCCAGGAAAACCAGCGCGATGCGGAGCTGATACGCCTTGCACATCTCAATCGCGCCGTCCTCATCACCCTGTGGACCGCCACCATTCTCGGCGCGCTCATCGGAGGCATCCTCTCGTTTCTCCTCGCCCGCCGCATCACGCGCAGCATCGACCTGGTCGCCAACCGCGCCGACGCCATCGCCTCCGGTGACCTCACCGGCGCAGAACTCGACATCCATTCCTCCGACCAGATCGGCTCGCTTGCCCGCGCCATGCAACAGATGCAGAACAGCCTGGGCAGCATCATCGGCACCGTCTCCCATACCGTCGGTTCGCTCACCGCAAGCGCCACCTCCATGGGCGCCGCCACCGACAAGATCCACCGCCGCGTCGACCAGCAGGCCCAGCAAACCCAGCAGACCGCCACCGCCATGCAGGAGATGTCCGCCTCCATCGCCGAAGTCTCACGCCACGCCCAGTCCGCAGCCGAGGCCGCCCGCTCCGCCGCTCAGACCGCCCACGAGGGCGGTGACATCGTCAAGCAGATGCTCGGCTCCATGCATTCCATCGCCACCGCCGTCAACGACACCTCCTCCGCCGTCGGCCTGCTCGGAGAAGACTCCCGCCGCATCTCCCAGATCGTCACCGTCATCGACGAGATCGCCCGCAAGACCAACCTGCTCGCCCTCAACGCAGCCATCGAGGCCGCCCGCGCCGGAGAACAGGGCCGCGGATTCGCCGTCGTCGCCGGTGAGGTCCGCCGCCTCGCCGAATCCACCGCCCAGGCCACCGGCGAGATCTCCGCCATGATCCAGGGCATCCAGGACCGCACCCGCACCGCCATCGCCAGCATGGCCTCCGGAAACCTCATCGTCGAGCAGGGCGTCGTCACCACCAACCAGACCGGCGAAGCCCTCGAGCGCATCATCGGCATGACCGAGCGCGTCGACCGCATGATCGCCCAGATCGCCATCGCAGCCTCCCAGCAGGCCGCCTCCGCCGACCAGTCCAGCTCCTCGCTCGACTCCATCCACACCCTCAGCCACGAAAACCTCTCCGAGATGGCCACCACCACCGCCGGAATCGAGGGCCTCCGCGCCACCGCCAGCGCCCTCGAACACCAGGTCGACCGCTTCCTCCTCCATGCCCCGCAGCCGCCGGCCGTCACAGCCAAACTCGCCTCACCCACACACCGCGCTCTCCCGCACCCCAGTACCGCCTAGGCAAGCAATCTACGCGTTCGCAATCGCGACACCGATCGGCGTCGTCGGCACATCTCCGCGCTCAGCCTTTCCATGACCCGCTAACTCGCTGACTCGCTGACTCCTGCTCTCAGAAGATCTCGAAGTTGACCTCGACGTTCAGGTACACCGCAACCGGCTTGCCATTCTCTCGCGCCGGCTTGAAGCGGTACTGCCTCACCGCCTCCATCGCCTTCTCGTCCAGCCCCATCCCCACGCCGCGCGTCACATGCACGTTCTGCGGACGGCCATTCGTGTCCACGATGATGCTGACCGTCACCACCCCCATGAACTTCGCCTTGCGCGCCTCTTCGCTGAACTCCGGCTCCGGCTGGTAGATAATCTCCGGCTTTGTAATTCCGCCGCCCACATTCTTCACTCCGCCGCCATATCCGCCCCCCGACCCCGGCCCCAGTCCCGAGCCGTTGCCGTTGCCGATCCCCGTGCCGCTGCCGCGCCCCATCGAGTTGCCAAGCAGCGGTGAGTTCGGATCGCCAAAGTTCGGCATGGTGTTGTTGGCCATCTTCAGGTCCTTCTGCACCTCGATGGTCGGGTCCGGCATCCGGATCTTCGGCTCCTCCAGAGGAGGGGCCGCCGGCGGCGTAATCTGCTGGTCCGCGAACTTCGGCAACCGGCCCTTGGACACCGGGGCCGGCCCCTTCTGCCCGCCTCCTCCGCCCATCTTGTTCAACGCCGGGTCCATCGGCGGAGGCGTCAGCTCTGTCACCAGCATCGCCTTCTGCACCGCGATCTGATGCAGCTTCTTCGCTGCCAATGCAAACAGCCCGATCAGAATCAAATAAATGACACACGCTGACGCCGTCGCCCACGGATTCTGCTTGGTCGCCATCCGGTCGACCACCGGGATCGGCTTCGACTCCAGCACCAGCGGCGGCAGCTTTACCGGGAAAAATACGTCCCGCAGATTGCCCCACAAAGAGGCGAATACTCCCTCTTCGTGCTGCATGATGTCGCCTTCGCCCAGCGAAGACTCCACTCCAGCCCGCAACACTGGGGCCGGTTTGTTCGGATCTTCCTTCGGAATAAACCCATATTCAGACAAGTTGGTTCGCCTCAACGGCAGGGCCCGGCCGCAGCCTCTCTGCCTTCCCTCTCGGATTGCGCGCGCCTCTTCCTCTTCGTTCCAAATACCGGTCTGCTGCCGGTTTTGTTCCCTGCCGCGCGCGGCTCCTGGCCCCACCCAACATTCTACAAAAGTTTCGCCCGCTCCACAGGCTCCTCTCTCTTTGACGCACATTGGCCCCAGGAAGTCTCTGTCCAAACTCCTTCCCGCATCCCCATCGTTCGGCGCGCTCCCGGATACAATAGAACTTTGCCCCGAGATGAACTCCCCAGCCCGCACCACGCTGCAAGCCCAACCGGGCGCGCAGCCTGTAGTCACCCGCACCACGAGGAACGAATGCCCGAAGCACCCAACCCCCAGCCAAAGCCGCTCAAATCCACGCTGAACCTTCCGCAGACCGCCTTCCCCATGAAGGCCAATCTGCCCGTCAACGAGCCGCTCCGCCTCCAGCACTGGCAGGACTCCAACCTCTACGGCCAGATCCGCGCCGCCCGCGCCGGCTCGCCCCGCTACATCCTCCACGACGGCCCGCCCTACGCCAACGGCGCCATCCACCTCGGCCACGCCCTCAACAAAGGATTGAAGGATTTCATCGTCAAATCCAAGACCATGGCAGGCTTCGACGCTCCCTACGTCCCCGGTTGCGACTGCCATGGCCTGCCCATCGAGATCAAGGTGGAGGAGCAGCTTGGCCGCAAGAGGCTGGAACTGCCCGCCACGGCGATCATGCAGGCCTGCCGCGCCTACGCCCAGAAGTATCGTGGACCTGCAAATCTCGCAGTTCGTGCGCCTGGGCGTCTTCGGACGCTGGGACAAGCCATACAAGACCATGGCCCGCGACTACGAGGCCCGCACACTGGAAGCCTTCTATGGCTTTCTCCAAAAGGGCTTCGTCTACCGCGGCCTCAAGCCCGTCTACTGGTGCATCCACGACCGCACCACGCTGGCCGAGGCCGAGGTCGAGTACGAACAACACACCTCGCCCTCCATCTACGTCCGCTACAAACTCACCAGCGACGCTGCCACCATCTTCGGATCATCCACAGAACCGGGTGCCCCATCTTCGCGCCCGCACTTAGGCGCTAAGGTGGGGGAACCACCACCGAATCCCATCTACACCATCATCTGGACCACCACCCCCTGGACCCTCCCCGCGTCCCTCGCCGTCGCCTTCCATCCCGAGATGGAGTACGTCGCCCTGGCCACGCCTGATGCCACCTACATCGTCGCCGCGTCTCTCGCCGGGCAGGTCATCGCCGCCTGCAATCTCACCGGCGCGCGCGAGGTCGCCCGTTTCCCCGGCACTGCCCTCGACCGCACCACCTTCGCTCATCCCTTCCTCGACCGATCCATCCTCGGCGTCAACGCCACCTATGTCACCGCCGACCAGGGAACCGGGGCCGTCCACACCGCGCCCGCCCATGGCGTTGACGACTTCGCCACCGGCCAGCGCTACGGTCTCCCCGAAGTCCAATACACCGACGACTCCGGTCGCCAGATCGGCACCGAGCGCTTCGGCGGCGGCCAGCCCCAGCCCTACGAAGGACTTACCGTCTTCAAGTCCAACCCCGTCATCGTCGAGTTATTAAAAGAAAAAGGCGCGCTCCTCGCCATCTCCAACATGGAGCACAGTTACCCGCACTGCTGGCGCTGCCACAACCCCGTCATCACCCGCGCCACCGAGCAGTGGTTCATCGGCATGGATACCCCGGTGAAACGCGCCGACGGCACCGCATCCACCCTCCGCCAGTTGGCCATCGAGGAGATCGATAAGGTGGTCTGGGACCCGGCCTGGGGCAAGGTGCGCATCACCAACATGATCGCTACCCGCCCCGACTGGTGCATCAGCCGGCAAAAGATCTGGGACGTGCCCATCGCCGTCTTCCTGTGTGAGCATTGCAACCGGCCGATCCTCTCCGCGGAGCTCAACCGCGCCGTGGTCGCCCTCATCGAGCGCGAGGGCATCGAGGCCTGGCGCACGCCCGCGGCGGACGCGCTGCTTCCGGCGGGCTCGGTCTGCGCCCACTGTAGCGGCACGGCGTTCCGCAAAGAGACCGACATCCTCGACGTTTGGATCGACGCCGGCGTCAGTTGGTTCGCCGTCTGCGAGGCCGATCCCGAGCTGAAGACTGCCTACACCGCTTTTCAGGACCGCGAAGACGTTCCAGTTCTGTACCTGGAGGGCGCAGACCAGTATCGCGGCTGGTTCCACTCCTCGCTGCTCACCTCGGTGGCCTTGCGCGGCCACGCGCCTTACTCTCGCGTAGTCACTAACGGCTGGACGCTCGACGAGCAGGGCCGCGCACTCAGTAAGTCCCTCGGCAACTTCATCGATCCCGTCGCCATCATGGACTCCCTCGGAGGCGACATCGTCCGCCTCTGGGTCGCCTCCGTCGACTTCCGCGAAGACGTCGTCGCCAGCCTCCCCCTGCTCCGCCGCCTCGCCGACGAAATCTACCGCAAGCTGCGCAACACCTTCCGCTTCCTCCTCGGCGCGCTCAGCGAGACCGACCCCTCCACCGGCCTCGCCCACGACTTCGACCCGCGCCCCAGGGCCGAGGGCGGCGACGCCGTGCCGTTCGCGCAGATGCAACCCCTCGACCAGTACATCCTCGCGCGCACCGCCGAACTCACCGGCAAGATCCGCGCCGCATACGATGACTTCGAATTCCACCGCGTCTACCACCTGCTCAACGAGTTCCTCAACTCCGAGCTATCGGCGTTTTATCTCGATGTCTTGAAGGACCGCCTCTACACCTACCCCATCAAATTCAAACCCGGCAAGCTCCCGCTTCGCCCCGGCCTTCCCTCGCAGCAAGAGCTCTACCTCGCCCGCCGCAGCGCCCAAACCGCCATCTACAAGATCACCGACGCCCTCGCCCGCCTCACCGCACCCATCCTCTCCTTCACCGCCGACGAGGTCTACCAATCCCTCCCCCACACCCCCGACCACCAAGCCAGCGTCCACCTCCAACTCTTCCCCACCCCTGAAGACCTAGCATCTGTCGACACCAAAGGTATCGAAATCGACTTTGAGTTTCTGCTTCAGATTCGCAGCGGCGTTTTGCAAGAGTTGGAAAAATCAAGAAGCGAAAAGGTTATCGGAAAGTCGCTCGAAGCAACAGTTCTGCTTGAGCTTTCAGCAGTTCCTTTCCGCGTACTGAAAAAATATGAAAGTTCACTATGTGAACTATTCAACGTTTCATATGTAGAAATGCGCTGTTCAGAAGATACCCGAGGCTTAGGCGAAGCAATAGGTATGAATGAAACACATTTCTCGGCACTAATCGCTGATAGAGAAGCATGGAAGGGAATGATTGCAACCGTATTCGTTAGTAGAGCCACCGGTACCAAATGCGACCGCTGCTGGCGCCACGTCCCCGACGTAGGCCAACAAGAAAAATACCCCACCGTCTGCCTCCGCTGCGCCGAAGCCCTCGACGCCATCGACTTCCCACCCTACGCCGCATCCAGCCCTCAACAATCAACGTAGAACATACAACTTACAACTTAGAACGTACAACAAAGAACGGACACCGCACACCTACATGCCCAACTCCCCCGACCGCCGTCCCTGGCTCTTCCTCCTCTCCGCGCTCGTCATCCTCGCCGACCGCCTCACCAAGATCGCGATCGTCCACCGCATCCGTCCCGGATACGACATCAAGATCATCCCCGGCGTCTTCCGTCTCTCCCACGTCCTCAACACCGGCGCGGCCTTCTCGCTGCTCGAAAACATGCCGCCCAACGCCGTCCGCATCGGCCTCATCAGCTTCTCCGTCTTTGCGGCTGTCATTGTTTTCTTTCTGCTCTGGCAGACGGGCCGCACGCTCACATGCACCGCGGTCGCGCTCGCGCTCATCCTCGGCGGCGCGCTCGGCAACCTCTACGACCGCATCCGCTTCCACCACGTCGTCGACTTCCTCGCCGTTCGCATCTATCACTACAACTGGCCCGACTTCAACGTCGCCGACAGCTGCATCGTCATCGGCGCGTGCCTCCTCCTGCTCGAAATCTTCCGCCCCATCCCCCACGAATCTTAATCGCGCGGCATCTCGCGGTTCTTGCCCTCGGCAATCGCCTTCCGCTTCGCCTTGCGATACACATTGGCAACCGCCAGCGTCCAGAACGGAACCAGATCGACACCCGGCACCAGCTTGGCCAGCACCGATGGCAGAAACTCCCAGTGCCAGCCCAGCAGCCACATCATCACCCCGGCCACTCCGCAATCCAGCACATCGTCCGCCGGCGACTCCGCGCCCTCCACAAAGAATGGAAACACGATCAGTTGCAGCGCGTCCGCTAGGATCGCCACCATCAGCGCGACGCGAAAGCGCGGCCCCGGCAAGAGTTTGATGGAGTCGTTGGTCCCGCCGGCCTGCTGTCTCTCGTCCATGTTGGATTCGCCTATTCTAGCCCGGCCTCCACCCCCGATTCGCAATCCCGGCCCAACTATCCGACAATGGAGAGTGGCCATGATTGAGCAAACGATCGACAGCGAAGACGCGCAGACCGGAGAGTCCGCCGCGCCGCGCGTCGTCCTCATCGCCAGCGACGCCATCACCATCCGCGGCGCGCGCACCCACAACCTCAAGTCCATCAACGTCGACATCCCGCACAACGCCCTCACCGTCGTCTCCGGCGTCTCCGGCTCCGGCAAGTCCTCGCTCGCCTTCGACACCATCTACGCCGAGGGCCAGCGCCGCTACGTCGAGTCCCTCTCCGCCTACGCCCGCCAGTTCCTCGAGCGCATCGAGAAGCCCGACGTCAACTTCATGGACGGCCTTGCCCCCGCCATCGCCATCAAGCAAAAAAATCAGACGCGCAACCCCCGCTCCACCGTCGCCACCGCCACCGAGATCTACGACTACCTCCGCCTCCTCTACGCGCGCTGCGGCACCGTCACCTGCCTGCACTGCGGCGGCATCGTCCGCCACGACACGGTCGACGAGATCGTCGCCGCCCTGCTCGCCCTCCCCGAATCAACCCGCGCCTACGCCCTCTTCCCCATCACCCCCGCCGAGGTCAAGCTCGAACCCCTCCAACCCTCCACCATCGAAACCATCCCTGCACCCATCCCTGTCAAATCCAAAAAATCCACCTCGAAAAAATCGGTCAAATCGGTGTCATCGGTGTTAGGCCTCTCTTCCCTCACCGACGCCCTCAAGGACCGCCTCGCCGAACTCCGCCGCCGCGGCTACAACCGCCTCTATCAACAGATCGACAACCAGCCCGGCGCAGTTAACCAAGGCAAGATCGTTGAGTTCTCCACGCCTGAGTCCCTCCTCTCGCTCGACTTCGCCCGCCCCATCTTCGTCCTCATCGACCGCCTCGCCATCTCCCCCGCCATCCGCTCCCGCATCGTCAACGCCATCGAGACCGGCTACCGCGAGTCCGGCGAAGTCCAGTTCCACATCGTTCCACCACAAGACCCCGTCATCCCGACCGGAGCGCAGCCAAACCCCGTCATCCCGACCGAAGCGCCACCACAAGTGCCGTCATCCCGACCGGAGCGCGAAGCGCGCAGTGGAGGAACCCCCGCATTTGCACTTGACTCACCGCAACATCTAAGGTTCTCCGCCGCATTCGAGTGCTCCACCTGCCATCGCGCCTACCGCGAGCCGGAGCCGCGTCTCTTCTCCTTCAACAATCCCTACGGAGCCTGCCCGCGCTGCCAGGGCTTCGGCAACACCATCGACTTCGACCCCAACCTCATCCTTCCCGACCGCAGCCGCACCCTCGCGCAGGGCGCCATCGCCCCCTGGACCACGCCCAAGTATCGCCCCTTCCACGGCGAGATGATTCGCTTCGCCCGCTCCGCCGCCATCCCCACCAACGTCCCGTACTATGACCTCGACCCCCCGCAACAGGAGCTCCTCTGGAACGGCAGCGGCCCCTTCCCCGGCATCCGCGGCTTCTTCGCTGCCCTCGAGCGCAAAAAATATAAGCTGCACGTCCGCGTCTTCCTCTCCAAATACCGCGGCTACGCCCTCTGCCCCGACTGCAACGGCCAGCGCCTCCGCGCCGAGGCCCGCGCCGTCCTCATCGACAATAAAAACATCTGCGAAGTCACCAGTCTCACCATCACCGCCGCGCAGGCCTTCTTCGACAACCTCCAACTCACCCCCGCGCAATCCGAGATCGCCGGAAAAATTCTCGAAGAGGTTCGCCAGCGCATCCACTTCCTCATGGAAGTCGGCCTCGAGTACCTTACCCTCGACCGTCTCTCCTCCACGCTCTCCGGCGGAGAATCGCAGCGCATCCAGCTCGCCACATCGCTCGGCTCGCGCCTCGTCGGCGCGCTTTACGTCCTCGACGAGCCTTCCATCGGCCTGCACGCCCGCGACACCGCCAAGCTCATCCGCATCCTCCACTCCCTGCGCGACCTCGGCAACACCATCCTCGTCGTCGAACACGACCCCGCCGTCATCCGCTCCGCCGACCATCTCCTCGACCTCGGCCCCGGCGCGGGCGAGCTTGGCGGCCACGTCCTCGCCGCCGGCACCGTCGCCGCAGTCACCGCCAACTCCAACTCCATCACCGGAAAATATCTCTCCGGCCGCCTCACCATCCCCGTCCCGCGCCATCGCCGCCAGCCCGGCGATTCCAAAGCCCGCCTCCAACTCACCGGCGTCCGCCTGCATAACCTGCGCGGTATCGATGTCAACATCCCCCTCAACCTCCTCTGCTGCGTCACCGGCGTCAGCGGCAGCGGCAAGTCCACACTCATCCACCAGGTCCTCTACCGCGCGCTCATGCAGACGTTGCACCGCGAGCCCGACGCCTCCGCGCCAGAGCCAACCAATCTCTTCCGCTCCCTCACCGGCACGCAATATCTCAACGACGTCGTCCTCGTCAACCAGTCGCCCATCGGCCGCACCCCGCGCTCCAATCCGGTTACATATATAAAAGCCTTCGACGACATCCGCGCTCTCTTCGCCTCCCAGCCCGACGCCAAACGTCGCGGCTTCGGCCCCGGCCACTTCTCCTTCAACGTCCCCGGCGGCCGCTGCGACACCTGCGAGGGCGACGGCACCGTCACCGTCGAGATGCAGTTCCTCGCCGACATCGAGTTGCCCTGCGAAGACTGCAACGGAACACGTTACAAATCTTCAATTTTGGAAATTAAATACAAGAATAAAAATATTCACGATGTTTTAAATATGACCGTCAAGCATGCCTTGTCCTACTTTGCCGGTCATCCGCGCATCGTGGACAAGCTCGCCGTCCTCGACGAGGTCGGCCTGGGCTACGTCCGCCTCGGCCAATCCGCCACCACGCTCTCCGGCGGCGAGGCCCAGCGCGTCAAGCTCGCCTCTCACCTCGCCACGGCACGCGCCAACTCCATCCGCATCGGCAGCAGCTCCGACCTATTCAATCAATCCGGCGAACCCACTGCCGCGCAAATCGCCGCCCGTTCGCGTAGCCGCACTTTATATATCCTCGACGAGCCCACCACCGGCCTCCACTTCGACGACGTGCAGAAGCTCCTCGCAGCCTTCCGCAAGCTCATCGACGGCGGCGGCTCGCTGCTCGTCATCGAACACAACCTCGACATCATCAAGTCCGCCGACTGGGTCATCGACCTCGGCCCCGAAGGCGGCGACGCCGGCGGCCAGGTCGTCGCCACCGGTACCCCCGAAGCCATCGCCGCCAACCCCCGCTCCCACACCGGCCACCACCTCCGCCCCCTCCTCGGAAGCACCCCAGCCGGTATGTAATGGGTAGTCGATACGGTCAGCTACTGCGTTAATTCGCGCCAGCGAATGAATAGGCTTCTTGGAACTGCAAAGGTATTACTACCTTTCCAGTGTGGTCGATATATCCAAACTTGCCCGCGATGCCAACTGGGGCCAAGCCGTGCGCAAAATATCCGGCTGAATCAAACTGAGGCGGTATCACATAACTTCCGGCCGCGTTGATATAACCATACTTCCCCCCTTGGCTAACAGCCGAAAGCCCCTCTTCAAATCCGCCAACGAAATCAAAATGCATCTCAATCCGGATATCTCCAGCTTTCGTCACATAACCTGACCTACTGGCGAGTATCGCAGGCGCCAAACCGTTTTCAAACGCGCCCACTTGATCGAACGTTGGGGCAATTACGAGATTGCCGCTCGGGTCTATGAAGCCCATCCTTGAGCCGACGCGAACACCTGCTAGCCCTTCAGCAAAGGGAGCAGCTGTGTCAAACGAAGGGCTCACAACGAAGTTGCCGGTTCGATCGATATAACCCCATTTCTTATCCGCATCACCTAGCTCAACACCAGCCAGGTTTTCAGAAAAATCGTCGGCGAAGTCGAAGCGTGGCTCGATTTTCCAGTTCCCTTGATGATCGATGTAACCCCAATGGTCGCCCACCTTGACAGCGGCAATCCCATTCTTCATTGGCCGCGCATCAGTAAAACTAGGTTGAATTGCAAATGCTCCTGATGTATCGATATAGCCCTGTAGACCGCCCGATTTAACGGCTGCAAGCCCTTCGGAAAATGCCGAGGCGGCATCGAATTGGGGAGGAACTCGATACTCCCCGTCAGGCTGGAGATAACCCCACTTACCGTCCGATTCAACAGCTGCCAAGCCCTCAGAGAAATCCATACCCAGACTGTACTTCGGCTCAATCACAACCTTCCCTGCGGTATCTATATAACCGTACTTGTCCCCCAATTCGACCACCGCGAGGACAGACTGAACATGTTCACTGGGCCTAAAAAAATAAACCGCTACCGCGATAAGGAGAACGGTTACGACAGAAACGCCGAAAGCCTTATGCCACCATTCACGAGAATGAGAAGTCATCGTAGTACCCCATTCGCCGACCACGGCTTACAAGCGGCTAACAAAAACTAGATAATCTTCTCGACTCGCATCTGTTGTAGCGTATCCAGAAGAACCCCCAGTCTACGAAGTACCGTCTGGTCATTCAACTTCTGCTTAAAATCTTTCTTTTGAGAATCTGCAATCCTGGCGACAATACTAACGAGTCCAGATTGATTCTCAAGGGTTCCAGCGGGTAATTCAATCTTTCCATCAACGGATCGTACAGCCTGAGCAAGCAAGAGAGTGAGGTCGATAACGCGGTGAATCGGCAACTCTTCACTTTGCCTGGACCATTTGGAGCCAGTATGGCGCAGAGTCTTCACTGAGATTTCGCGTGGGTTGTACTGTGCCCAACCAACGCTGAGAAATTTGCAATCAGTTTTTCCGGCAAATGGACCGTCATGTTCTTCATACGGCAGAAGGAAAACTGGCTGGTGCTGTAGGTTATTCGGATCAGGTGTTTTCATAATGGTTCCCTCAGGGCGTAGTTCCTCTAGTAGTGTTACTAATGCTACTAGAGACACTAAACCACGTCAAACCCGGTTCCCCCACACTCGCCTTTGACCTCTGGGTTCAGCCCCAACCCGCCGCCGCAATTTTCTTTCCGCAAAAACCTTAGCAAAATCGCGTGTCAAGCCCCTCAAACCCGGAAAATCCCCATAACCTACACCGAACCAACTACTTCACTCCGAAAAATACTTGGCATAGTAGTTTCCCTCCAACCCATATAATTGAAGTAGGAATTAAGAAAGAAAGGCCCGGCACCGTGCCGGACCTTTGCATTAACCCTCAATCGTCGCGACGAAGTCCAGACTTAGTCCAGACCTGGTACAGACTTAGTCCAGACTTAACATATTTAGATCGGAGACTTTAGGACTTTTAGGGGGGGTATACCCCCCCCGTATTCAATCCGGCGAACTGTGCCTCACTTCACCAGCATCGGCTGCAGCCATGCACCATTCCCGGCAGAGTCCCACACATCGAAGCGAACCCACTTCTTCCCCGTCGCGTCGAACGGTATCCGGAAGCTCTTGGTCCCGAACGCCGTGGTATCCGTCAACGGAATGATCTTGCGGTCCACCTTCGCCCCGTCGCTCCACACCAACTCCGCGAACTCCAGCGGGAAGGTGTACTCGATCGTCGCCGTATATACGCTCTTCGCGCCCGCGCCTTCGATCCCCCAGTTGTGGAACAGGATCTCGCCCGTCGTCCCGAAGAAGTTCCCATCGTGGATGCCCTCCACAATCGGCGCCCAGCTCTCGTTGAACAGCGGCACCTTGTCCAGCTTCAGATAATTCACCGCAAACGAGGAGTACGTATCGTCGCCCGGCGCCTTCATATACGTATCGCCCTCGGCCAGCATGAACTTCGGCTTCGGCGCCCAGTTGCTCATATCGTCGTTCACGCCGAAGCAGCGCACCTCGCACAGCCGCGGCTGGCTCAGGTCCACCGGCAGCGACTCCCACGATCCGCCGATGAACCGGTCGCTCTGGAAGTAGTCCTTGTCCTTGTACATGTCGGGATACATCGCCGAGCTCTTGGTCCGCGGATGCGCAACCCAGATAATGCTCTTCGTCTCGTTGAGGAACCGCAGCACGTCGTCCGTCGATCCTAGGTGATACACCGTGCCATAACCCGGAACATTCTCCTCAAACGGCGTTCCTGGCGCAAGCTGTCGCGGATGCGTATAGTAAATCGGCCCCGGAGTCATGATGTACGTGTGTCCGGCGATGAATGCGTTCGCCTCTTCCTCCGGCATCACCAGGAAGTCCTTGTCGCTCAGCTTCGCCGATGCCTCGAAGTACGCCTTCTGCTCCGGCAATCGCTTCGGCCCCGCATCGGTGCCGTCCGAGTCGTCGTGGAAGTCGCCCAGGTACACAATGTTGATCCCCAGCCCGCGAAACACCGGCACCCACGTCGGGCTCAAGTCCGAAGTTCCCCGGTCGCGCACCATCTCGTTCAGCTCCAGGTGGAAGTGCCCGGTCACCGTCTTGAATCCCGCCACCGGCTTGTACACATCGTCGTGCGTATACGCCATCACGGCCTGCTGCGTGGCGTGGCTTCCCGTCGCGCTCAGGTAGTAGTAGGCCGCCATCCGCTGCACGGTTCCCGGCGGCGCGTTGTACAGCGCACAGTTCTCCGCCTGCGCTCTCGCCGTCGACGCGCGCCGCGTCCACACCTCCGGCGCAACGCCCCACGGATCGTAGCCCTCGCATCGTTCCGGCTGCATCACGCCCAGCGAAAACGAGCTGTCGCTGTCCTTGCGCGTGTACACGTAGCCACCGTTCACCTCGTTCTCGCGCGCAAAGAAGAACTTGTGCGGAGGCGGAAACACCGCCAGCGATCCCGCGCCCGCCTGCATGATCTCCAGCCGGTTCCGCGCCCGGATGTTTACCGGCTGCTGGTTCACAGCGCCGCCAAAATCCTGTTCCTGCCACATCTGCGACGTGTCGCGCCACACCACCTTGCTGTCCTTCGCAATCGCAAATCCCTTCAGCCCCGCCTTGTAGATGAAGGCAACGTCCTTCGCCTGCGTGCTGGCCAGCGCCTCCTGCCGCAGCAGGTTCGATCCCTTGTACACGGTGAATTGCAAGTCTCCGCTGAAGATTCCCAGCGTCAGCCCGTTGAACGTCACGCTCACCCGCTCGCCGTCCGTCTTCACCGTGCATCGGTCGGATTGGTAACTCACCGCGGCGCGCTTGATCTCGTCCTGCGTCCGCCCCGGCCCCACCAGCCGCTCGTGCCCCGGAACCACCAGCGGCGCGTCCCAGAAGACGTTCCACTTGTACGTCTCCTCATTCTCCGGCGTGTCCTTGCCCAGCCGCTTCAGGATGTCCAGCTCTGTCGTCGAGATGCGCCTCCGTCCCGTCGTCACCTCGAACTGCGGCGTCAGGTCTTTGCCCAACACAATCCATGCCCCGCCCGCCTTGCGCGCCGCCAACTCCGCAACCACCGGCTGCCCGTCGCGCAACGCAAACTCCGCGCGCAGCTCCTGCTGCGCTTCGCCCGTCCAGGTCAGCGCCACCCCACTCGCCGTCGCCACGGCCCGCAGCCCATCCACGGCCTTGTAGCCCTGCATATCGCACTTCACGCCCTGAGCGGCGCAGATCGCGGAAGACAATCCCAAGCCCAGCACAATTGCGAACAGCTTCATCGGTTTTCCTCGTTTGCTCCGCCACGCAGCCCCGCGCGGCCGTCAGATTCGCAACATCGCACGCCACCCCCGTTCAGAGCGTGAAAAGAAGCAAAACCAATGTACCTCACCCGGCCCACATTTGACCCCGGGTGCCCCATCCTCGACGCGCGGTTTACCGCGTGGCAGGGTGGGGTATCGTTTGCGGTAGCAAACGACCGCCTTCCTCGACCCCACCCTAACTCTGTCATCCTGAGCGCAGCGAACGGGGTCCCCGGCCAGCTTGCTGGCTGGGGCAGGAAGAATCCCCGCATTTGCCTTTGCTTCTGAGATAGGTCCGGGCTTTAGCCCGGACAACCAAGCACCCTATATAAGAAAAAGGCGCGGGCTTCAGCCCGCGCCCCACGAATTTTGTTTGTCATTCCCGAAGCCGGGGTCCCCGACGAGCGAACTTGCTCGTTGGGGTGGGAAGGGAATCTGCTTCTGCTTTTTTTACTTGTCATCCTGAGCGGAGTTTGGCGCGCCCGCGCCAAACGCAGTCGAAGTGACCTGCGGTTGTCTGTTTTTCGGAGGGAGCGTGGGGTTTAACCCCACGAATAATCGCCCAATGAAATAAAGGGGCTTCAGCCCCGGGCCTTTCCCCGCACTCCCCGCGCGTCGTCATTCTGGCGCAGCCAGAATCTCCGTATTGGCCTTTGCATTGCTTGTCATTCCGCAGCGCAGCGAAGGAATCTGCTTCTGCACTTGTTCTTCGGAGGGAGCGCAGGGCTTCAGCCCTGCGAATAATCGCCCAATGAAATAGGGGCTTCAGCCCCGGGCCTTTCCCCGCACTCCCCCAACGCTCGTCATTCTGGCGCAGCCAGAATCTCCGTCGTTGCCTCTTTTGTTTGTCATTCCGCAGCGCAGCGAAGGAATCTGCTTCTGCACTTGTTCTTCGGAGGGAGCGCAGGGCTTCAGCCCTGCGAATAATCGCCCAATGAAATAGGGGCTTCAGCCCCGGGCCTTTCCCCGTACACCCCCACGAGTCGTCATTCTGGCCGGGTGCCCCACATCTCGATTCTGAGATGTGGGTTCCAGCCCCAACCCGCTGCCGCAATTTTCTTTTGCCAAAAACCTCAGCAAAATCGCGTGTCAAGCCCCTCGACCCCGAAAAATCCCCATAACTCACACTCCACCAACCACTTCCCTCCGAAAAATACTTGGCATAGTAGTTATGCTCCGCTTGATACACTTAACATATGGATCAAATCCATCGAGGGGCAGCTTTGATCGCGCGGAAATAGACCTCCGCCGCCGCTTGCACCGCTCTTTCTCAACCGAATAAGCCGCACCGAATCAATGTTTTGCCCGCAACTCCCCGCGAATGAATATTTTACCGGAACCGCCCGGCAAAATCCGCAATTTTCACTCCTAACCCTTATGTCCTGAACCTTTTAGCCGCAACTTCAACGCAATCAATCTTTTGGCCAGTCGCAACCAGCACAACCGATTGATTCCAAACCGCTTGCTCCTAAATCGTTTATTATGTAATTTTTCCATTTGGCCGCCACATAACAATCCACTTACGCACCCATCCACCGCCAAGGGGGGATGGCAGGGGGGGGGGAGAACAAAGAGCGATCAAACGGCGAAAAAACGGTTCCGGCAATAGATCGGCGTTCTCCGCCCTCTCTTGCCTGTCGGCCCGCTTTGCAACCTGAATCTGGAGCTGGCAGAGAGGATTGAACTCTCGACCTCTCCCTTACCAAGGGAGTGCTCTACCACTGAGCTATGCCAGCCTTACCGCGGATCTCTCGTCTCCAGGCGTGCCCGCATGTTGGCCAGCACCACCTTGAATGCGAAGAGGCCCAGAAACAGGATCGGAAGCCATCGAATCTCGACATCGCGAGGCCCGTACGAAACAAACCTGCTCGAAAAACCCTGAACGTGAAGTACGGCAGAGGAATCGATCGTAAGCCACGACAGCACTCCCAAGACTATCAAAACCGCAAGCGCAAAGAACATACGGCGCCTGCTTGCCGCCGGGTTGAGTGATCGTTCGCTGTCACTCATCGCCATTCACCGCCTGAACTACCGCCTGAAACAACCGCCTGAAGATAAATGGTGCACAGGGGAGGATTCGAACCTCCGTAGCGCTTAGCGCGGCAGATTTACAGTCTGCTGCCATTAACCACTCGGCCACCTGTGCATCTTCCGTCTGCCGCGATTGACGCGTCTCGCCCGAATGGAACGGGGCTGGCCAGCCGGGCGGAGCTGGCGCTTTTGGAGCTGACGGAGGGATTTGAACCCCCGACCCTCTGATTACAAATCAGATGCTCTACCAACTGAGCTACGCCAGCCCAAACAGTCGAATGCGCTGTCCATATTGGGCAGCGCACGTTATCTACATTAGCATAGTCGCCACCCCGTAGCAACGCAGAAGACAACGCAATTCGGTCGGCGGCTAGCGTACAGTAGAGGGCGGGATGAGGAAACGGACGCTCTACTCGCTGCTTCTGATGCTGGCGCTGATTGTGGCGCTGGTTGCCGCCGTGTGGCTGCGCAAGCATGCCCCGCCGGAGGTCGCCCGCCTGCTGCCGGAGTCCGATGCCATCGTATACCTCAACCTGAGGCCGCTGCGCGCAGCGACCCACTTCGAGCGCACGCCAGTTGCACGCAGCGCGGACTATCAGCACTTCATCGACGCCACCGGAATCGACCCCGAGAGCGACTTGGACGCCGCCGCCTTCGCCTTGCACCGCATGGACGACCCCGCAGGCCCCAACGGCCCGGTCGCCTACTCCGAGGTCTTCGAGGGCCGCTTCGATGGCGAGCGCCTGGCACGCTACCTAAGCGGCATCGCCACCTCGCAGGAGCAGTACGCCGGCCACACCATCTACACCATCCCCATCGAGGGCCGCCGCCTGCGCATCGCGCAGCTTGGCTACGACACCATTGCCGCCTCCAATATGCCCACCACCGAGCAGATCCACTCCATGCTCGACCGCTATCGCGCATCGGCCTCGCCGTTTGCCGGATCGTCGCTGCTGGCCGCGCGCTACCGCGACGTCCCGCTGCTCTCCAGCGCGTGGGCCATCGGCCATGTCGGCCTTCCCTTCACGGAGCGCGGACGTATCACAATATTCGGCCTGGAGCTTCCGCTGCCCGAGGACACCACCTTCGTCGCCAGCCTGGGCTACCGCCTGAGCACGCTGCACCTGCGCATCGAGCAGATCGCCCCCACCGAGGCCGACGCCGCCCGCTCCACCCAGGCGCTGGACGCACTGCTGCGCATCTTCCAGGACATCCAGCCCAAGATCGAGGCGCAGTCGGACGCGCGCCGACGCCGAGGCCATGCGCCAGTTCGCCTCCTCCATCCAGATCGAGCAGCACAAGGACCGCGCCGTGCTCACCGCCAACGTGCCGCTGGAGTTGATGAAGAAGCTGGTGACGCCGGAGAGCTGCCATCGCCCCAGACTCATCCGTTGCCGCACCCACCGCCAGCCCCGCCGGACGTTAGCGTCAGCCTGCCTGAGCGCATTTTAAAATCAAAATGAGCCCGGAGCATCTCCGCAACGAACCCCCGCGCCAGAGCATCTCAATCGCGTACGCCCCGATAAGGAGCAAGCCTCGCCATGCGCAGAAGAGCCTACGCAACGCATCTCCCCCTCCTTGCACTTCTCTCGATGCTATTCGCCACCCCCGTAACAACCCCCGCCCAAACCAGCGCTCAAACCGCTCCCACGCTCACCGGCCAGGCCGCCTTCACCGATTACTCGCAGGAGCGCCCCGGCATTCGCCGCAAACTCACCCTCGCCGACCTGCCGGAACCACACCCCGATGAGTCGGTCAACAACGGCCCCACGCTGGTTCCCCGTCCCGACGGCGCGTGGCCCATCGCTCCCGCTGGCTTCAAGGTGGAGCTCTATGCGCAGGGATTCCGGCAGCCGCGGCTCATCCGCACCGCGCCCAATGGCGACCTCTTCGTCGCCGACAGCGCCGCGGGAAAGATCATGGTGCTGCGCGGAAGCACGCCGGACGGCCACGCCGTCATCACCAGCACCTTCGCCAGCGGCCTCGACCACCCCTTCGGCATCGCGTTCTATCCGCTGGGCGCGAAGCCGCACTGGGTCTACATCGCGAACACCACCAGCGTCGTCCGCTTCGCGTACACGCCCGGCGACCTCGTCGCAACCGCCAAGCCGGAGACCATTGTCCCCGTCCTGCCCGGCTACGCGCAGTTGCGCGGCGGAGGCCACTGGACCCGTGACGTCGCCTTCTCGCTCGACGGCAAACGCATGTGGATCTCCGTCGGCTCCGGCTCCAATGTAGACGACGCAGACACCCACCCCAACGAGTTCCACCGCGCCGACATCCTGGAGTGCACCCCGGAGGGCAAGTTCGTAAAGGTCTACGCCAGCGGCCTGCGCAACTGCGTCGGCGAGGCGGTCAATCCCATCACCGGCCAGCTCTGGTGCTCCACCAACGAGCGAGACGCCCTGGGCAACAACCTCGTCCCCGACTACATCACCTCAGTCCCCGAGAACGGCTTCTTCGGCTGGCCCTGGTATTACATGGGAGGCCACCAGGACCCGCGCCTGCCCAAGCCCTGCGCCAATGGCACCGGGCCGAACCCGCAGCTGACTGCGCCGCTAACCGCAGACCAGGCCACAGACTGCAAACGCGTCGATCTCTCGGCCAAGGTTCTCACGCCAGACGTGATCCTCCAGCCCCACTTCGCCTCGCTGGAGCTTCTCTTCTACCCGCAGCATCCCGGCCCCGCTGGCTTCCCCGCTCCTTATCGCGGCGACGGCTTTGCCGCCGAGCACGGCTCTTGGAACCGTAAGGACCGCGCCGGCTACGAAGTCATCCGCATCCCCATGCACGCAGGCCGCGCCACTGGCGAGTTCGAGGACTTCCTCACTGGCTTCACCACACCCGACGGCAAGGTCTGGGGCCGTCCGGTGGGCGTCGCCGTCGGCAGAGACGGATCGCTCTTCGTCTCGGACGACGCCTCCAAGACAGTGTGGCATGTGAGTTATTCGGGCAAATAGAGCTGGAACCTGGCTCAATTTCGTGCGGCCGTTTACAGCCCGGCGCTCTCGCTGTCCATGCCGGAGAGCGTGGCGCGCAGGTACTTGTGCGGATTTACCGGTGTATTGTGAATGCGGACCTCGTAGTGCAGGTGGGCTCCGGTGGTCCGTCCGCTCATCCCGACGTACCCAATCACCTGTCCGCGAACCACGGTCTGGCCCGCCATCACGGTGAAGCCGGACATGTGGGCGTAGCAGGTCTCCACATTGTGGCCGTGATCGATGATGACCTCGCGCCCGTACCCGCTCTCCATCGCGACCGACTTCACTGTGCCGTCGGCGGCGGCCCGGATGGGCGTTCCGATGGGCGCGGAGATGTCGATGCCGGTGTGGAACTCGCCCTCACCGTTGCCGTGGATGGGGTCTTGCCGCTGGCCGAAGCTGCTGCGAATCGGCCCGATCACCGGCCACAGCGATGGCGCGTCGATCGACAGGTCCGTCCCGCCCATTCCGGATAGCGTGCCCATCGCCGATACACCGTCGATGGCCTGGGTCACGGCCCCGCTCACCGCCGAGTCGCGCAGGCTGTAGAAGGTGTCGAGCGACTTGTAGTAGCTGTCGTCGGAGAAGCTGGAGGCCGTATCGGCGATCAGCGCGCCCTGCACAGCCACGGTCCCGGCCGATTTGCGCGACGGCTTCAGCCGCATGTGGCCCATGGGAACGGCCAGCTTGCTCGCCGTCAGGCCATAGAGCGCCGAGACCTCGGACGCCAGCGAACCCAGCGACGCCGCCTGCACGTCCTTCTCGTGCGCTTGCTTCTCCAGGTGCGCGTAGTCCTTTTGCAGCGTGGCGTGGTCGTCGCGCAACTGGTTGAAGCGCGCCGTCTTGATCAACATGCGGGAGTATGACCCGGCCAGCCCGGCAACCGTAAACGTCCCGATAACTGCCGCGGCTATAAAGACATAGGCGTAGTGCAGCGGGACAGGAATCTTGCGCAGGCCACCACCCTCATCGCGGCTGACAAGGACAACGTAATAACGTTTTTTCAGGCTGAAGCGTTTTAGAGTCAAGTCCTGGACCTTGTGCAGTGATTGGGCCTTCTCTCCGCGGTTCGGCGGCAAGATCGGCGCGATGAGTGCGCGGCAACCGGGTCAGATATACATTGCCAATCGCCGTACGCGATCGGCTTCCGCAGTTGCCATCCCTCTTGGACGTTACTTCGGATTTTAACCGCCGATGGGGGCGGACGCAATCCAATTTGTGTGCCAGATCGACGATTAGTTGAACGCCAGCGACAGTTTTTCCGGTCATTTTCCCCTCTTCTTCGCCTGTCTCCGACCGGATGCAGCCGCACATGTCCGGCAATCCCCGGCTGGTTTATGCTTGGCTCACGATGAAGAGAGAGATGGGCGAGTTGGAGGTGATCGAACGCATCCGGTCGGAGTGGGGAGCGACCGGGCGCGGAGCAGGGGGGGCCGCCGGATGCGGCAGCCGCAGCCTCGCGCGCAATCTCGCCCTCGGCATCGGCGACGACTGCGCCATCCTGCGTCCGCCCCGAGGCCACGAGCTCCTCGTCACCACCGACTTCACTCTCGAAGGCCGCCACTTCCGCCGCGACTTGCATCCGCCGGAGTCGGCCGGTCACCGCACGCTGGCCCGCGGCCTCAGCGATCTGGCCGCAATGGGCGCACGCCCTCTGGCCGCATTCCTCTCCCTCGCTCTGCCCGGCGAAATGCTCGCAACCCGCGCCGGACGCGTGTGGGTCGAGCGCTTCTTCGCCGGCCTGCGCAGTCTGGCGGACCGGCACGCCGTACCGCTGGCGGGCGGAGACACCGCCGAATCCCCCAGCGATCTGGTGCTGGCGGACATTGTGCTCATCGGGTCGGCACCCGCCGGTCGCGCGCTGCGCCGTAGTGGCGCTCGCGCCGGAGACGCGCTCTACGTCACCGGAGAACTGGGTGGCGCGGCCGCCGAGCTCGCCGCAATGGATCGCCGCGCCGCTACTAATCCGGCCCATCCATACAAAGATTTGGGTGCCCCATCCATTCCGCGTTCTTTGCGGAATGGGTGGGAGTCCACGCCAAATCAGCTCGCCGCGCATCCGCACCTTTTTCCGCAGCCGCGCACCGCCGTCGGTCTGGCGCTTCTGCGGCGTCGTCTTGCCACCGCCTGCATCGACCTCAGCGACGGCCTCTCCACCGATCTCGCCCACCTCTGCCGCGAATCCGGTGTCGGCGCCCGGATCTCCTCCGCCGCGCTGCCGATCCATCCCCTGGCGCAGCAGACCCGCGCCGCGCAGTCGGGTCAGGCTCACGCCGCAACCAACTGCGCCCTCGAGCTCGCCCTCCACGGCGGAGAGGACTACGAGCTCCTCTTCGCAGCTCCGCCGACGGCGCGAGTTCCGCGCTCTCTCGCCGGAGTCCGCGTCACCCGCATCGGAAGCCTCGTGTGCGGCCGCAGCATCTCATTGCTGGACCCCACCGGACGCCGGACACCGCTCCAGCCCGGCGGTTGGGAACACTTCACCGGAAAGCATGAGGATTAAGCCAGCGCTATGCATGACTCAACCGGAATCGTTTGTTCGACGCGCTGCGCTGACTACCGATCAGCAACCGCATAAAAGCTCAACGCCGCATCGCCCTGCTTCAGCGTGCGGGTCTGCGCCAGCTCCCCGTACCGCTCCGCAAGCATCGACTTGCTGCTGTGCTCGGCGACAACCAGCGCGCCGGGCGCAAGCATCAGCCGTCCCCGTACGCTACCCAGCAACTCCAGAGTCTTGGCGTACTCCGCCTCCGCCTCCCACGGTGGATCGATATAGACCAGATCGAGCAAATTGCCAGCCCGCGCGCTCTCCACCGATTCAGTCACCGCCTTCTCCGCCGCCTTGGCCAGCCGTTCCAGCAGCGCGCCCGTCCCGCGCTCCTCCACGGTGAAGCCCCGCGCAATCTGCAACACCTTCAGATTCGCGCGAATGGCCGCCAGCGCCGGCTCTGCCCGCTCCGCGAACCACACATGCTCCGCGCCGCGGCTGATCGCCTCGATCCCCACCGCTCCAGTGCCCGCGTACAGGTCGGCGAAGCGGCTTCCCGCAACCCTCGGCGCCAGAATGTTGAAGAGCGTCTCGCGCAGCCGGTCGCTGGTGGGCCGCGTCCCCGTGCCGCGCGGGGCAATCAGTTTGCGTGAGCGAAACGTCCCGGCGATAACCCGCATCCGTCCATCGTAAGACAAGAACAAGAACAACCACGGATGAAAACGGATGCACACGGATTTAGAAACAATTTTGACCAAACCACATTGATTTGCCGCCACCCTTTCGCGATCCGTACTGATTCAGATTGGCCTTGTTCCCAATCCGCGTTCATCCGGGATAATCCGGGGCCCGGCTACATCCTGTTTGACCTTGCGAAGACCGCGTGCGAATACAATGGAGCCATGCGCGGATGGAGCTTTCCCGTCGGTCGTTTCTTTGGAGTTGAGATCCGCATTCATGCGTTCTTCCTGCTCCTGCTCGCCATGGCGATCGGCCTTGGCTCGTTCGCCGGATTGAGCGCCGGGCGTATGTTCACCCTCTGGCTCCTGCTTTTGTTCGCTGTCGCCGTGCGCGAGGTCGCGTGCGCGCTGGCCGCGGCGTGGTTCGGACTGGAGCTCGGCGGGATCCTGCTGCTGCCCACCGGCGGCCTGAGCACCTTCGCCACGCGCGAAGCCACTGAGCGCGCCTCCGGGCCGGCGATCGAACGGCGCATGGCCGTCGTCGGCCCGCTCGCCAACATCGGTTTCGGCCTTTTGCTCGCGGCTGTTGTGCTGGCTTCCACGCCCGGCATCAACCTCATCGAGAGGCCTTGGATCGCGCCCGCCCACCTGCTGCGCGCGATGGTATGGCTCAACCTTCTGCTCGGCGCAATCAATCTTCTGCCCGCCTTTCCGCTGGATGGAGGACGCGTCTTTCGCCGCGCTCACGCCGGCAGCGCGCAGGAAGTCGAAGACCGGCAACGGCCCGCCGCGCCAGGCGCCGCACCGGCTGCCGGTCTGGGCGCAGGCCTCGGCGCGGGCCTCCGCTGGGGACTGGGCGCGGGCCTGGGCCAGTGGATCGCCATCGCCCTGGTCGTCACCGGGCTACTGATGGGCAACCTCTGGCTCCTCATCATGGGAGCCTTCGTGCTTGTCGCAGCTCACATGGAGGGCCCCAACCTGCTCTCCCAGGGCGACGCCGAAAGCGTGCTCATGCGCGACGTCATGCTCACCCAGTTCAGCACGCTCTCTGCATCCGACACGCTGGAGGACGCGCTACAGCGCGCCGTCCACTCCTTGCAGGACGTTTTTCCCGTGGTGCGCGGAGGCAATCTGGTCGGCGCCGTCTCCCGCCAGAACATCATGGAGGCGCTGGCCACCGGCGGCAACAGCTATGTGCAGGGCGTGATGACGCGCAGCTTCCAAACCGCGCTGCCCGAAGATTCGCTGGTCCATACGCTGGGCCGCATCACCGGCGGACAGGGCGCGCAACTTGTTCCCGTGATGGAGGGTGAGCGCATCGTCGGCATCGTCACCCCGCAGAACCTCTCCCAATCCATGGGCCTGCTCAACCAGAGCCGCCGCATCCGCCGCCCCCAAGACTCCTAGGTTTCATCAATTGGTACGGTCTCAGATCGGTCCGCCAAACGGCGGCGGGACAACTGAGGGAGTCTGTTCGCCATTTATTCGTTATTTATTCTCCCCCCCCCACCCCCCCCCCGGGGGGGTATTCTGGGAATAAGTGGATTGGATTCAGGCGATTACTGGAGGCGCGTGCCGCCAAAGTCGTCATTCTATTACTCTTACGGCTGAAGTCTTCAAAACATTCGAGTTACGGGTGAAAAAACGGCTGTTTTGGGATGCTTCCGCCAAAGTCGTCATTGCATTGCGGTTACGGGCAAAGTCGTCAAAACATTTGGGTTATGGATGCCGGGATGCGATTGCTCTTCCACAACTTGAATGGTACTTTCCCCCTTACTTTAATTGTACGCGTTGGAGGGAAACTACTATGCCAACTATTTTTCGGATTTATATGGTTTAGTTGGTGTGAGTTAGGGTGATTTTTGGGCGTCGAGGGGCTTGACAGGAAAACAGGGGTCGAGGAACAGGGAACAGGGGTCAGGGAACAGGGTTCAGGGTTCAGAAAAGGCGAGGCGGGAGTCTTAGGGGATGGAGGAAGGCGAAATTCGGGTCGCTGCGCCCTGCGGGCTCCGCGACGGCCTTCGGCAGAGCGGATCGGATATGGCCCGGATGAATCCGGGCCATATCCGATTCTGGACTCAGCGGGCAGCGAGGTCGAGGGCAGGGTTTCAACGGCCATCGAAAGAGGCGATATGCGGGGTGGCCGGCATGACCGATGATTGATCTCTCCTGTTCGGTGTATTGTTATCCCACCACGTTTATTTTGTCTTGCAGCATCCTTCTGGAGATGCCCCATGTACGAAAAGCTCGCTGAAGTGCGCAATGATACGAAGGTATTACAGGAATGCATTGAGTTAACTGTCTACAATTTGCTCGATCAAAATACCTCTACCCAACGACCTGGAATGCTATTGGGGAAAATCCAAAGCGGCAAGACCAATGCATTTCTTGGCGTAATAGCTTTAGCATTTGATAATAGATTCGATATTGCGATCATATTGACAAAAGGGACAGTATCGCTTGCGCGTCAGACTCTGAAGAGGGTGCAGAAAGATTTCAAATCATTCATAGAGCAAGATCAAGTTCAGGTATACGACATTATGACTGTGCCGGACTTGACCCGTTACGAGCTGAATCAGAAGTTGATCCTAGTTGTAAAGAAGGAGGATGACAATCTCAAGCGCCTGCTTCTGTTCTTTTCTAAGACCCATCCGGAGTTAATGCTTCGAAAGGTGTTGTTTGTTGATGATGAAGCCGATTTCGCTTCTTTAAGTTTTAGAAAGAAGAAAGGCGAGGCTCCAACGTCAGGTGTAATTGCTGGCCAGATTGACACGCTACGTGGCATCGTCGATTCTTCTGCTGTACTCCAAGTTACGGCTACTCCGTATTCGCTTTATCTTCAGCCTGAATTTGAGCAGGAAGACGCCTCAACATCGCTCTTTGTACCAAAGCGTCCCGCCTTTACAGTCATTCTTCCTGTACACGATGCATATGTTGGGGGAGACTACTATTTCGAACAAAGCAGCGATCCGGATTCACCAGCATATTACTTCTATGAATCTGTAACGGTGGAAGAACGCGAAACGTTCAAAACTCAGGATCGGAGAAGTTTCAAGATAGAGAACGTGCTTACTGATCGGCACATAGCGAAACTTCGCCAGGGTCTTGCTTGTTTTATCCTCGGTGCTTCAATCCGCCGCTGGCAACAGATGGAGGAGCATACAACTCTTGAGAAATACAGCTTTCTTTTTCATACAGAGCAGTCGCGTTCATCTCACTCATGGCAGGAGCAAATAGCAAGGGAGCTGAACGATCAATTTGCCTCGGCGTGTGCTGCTAATAGTGCGGTTGCTAAGCAGATATTTCGCGATGCCTACGATGATCTTCATCGTTCATTAGCGAAGAGCCCATGTCCGATTCCACCCTTCCAGCTTTGTTATGACCGAGTGAAGGATTCGCTCTCCGCTGGCGAAGTGATGATCACTAAGGTTAATTCAGATAAACAGATCGAGGAGCTCCTGAACGACGATGGAGAACTAAAACTCAGAAATCCATTTAACATTTTCATCGGCGGCCAGATTCTTGATAGGGGTATCACGATCAGAAATCTCATTGGTTTCTATTATGGTCGGAATCCCAAGAGGTTTCAGCAGGACACAGTTTTACAACATTCCCGGATGTATGGCGCTCGTCTCAAACTCGATCTTCCTGTAACTAGATTTTACGCACCGAATCATGTTTATCAGATAATGAAGAAAATACATGAGTTCGATTCGTCTTTACGGGAGGCATTCGAGTCGGGTGCTCATGAACGTGGTGTGTATTTCATCCTTAGGGACTCCGCTAGACGCATCGCTCCATGTTCGCCGAATAAGTTACTTTTTTCAAAGCTGACATCTGTCCGTGCCGGAGGGCGTCTTTTGCCGGTTGGTTTTCAGACAGTTTCGAAGTCGTCTGGAAAGAAGAATCTTGAAGAACTAGATACTAGAATTAAGGTATTCCTTGGCGGAAAACTTGATGGTTACGCTGAGATAGACCTTGAACGGGCCGAGGAACTTGTTGAACTGGCTCACAATAATTTCGAGTGGCCTGATGATTCAGACGAAACCGTGAGGTCTCAACCCGCTCTGTTGGAGCATTTATCCCGAACTGCAATGCCGCTAACTAAACGTGGAAAAGTCCTCCTTTTGTCTGCGTCAAAGCGCGAGCGCGATATTGTAAGGATTCGTGATGAAGGACGTTTTTCGGACGCGCCAGACACAAAACAACAGCGTATTCAAGCTCAGCAGTTAGGGGAGGGGACACCCGCTCTTGTAATGTTGCGGGAAGCTGGTAGGGAGACTCAGGGGTGGAGAGACCTACCATTCTGGTGGCCAGTGGTGATTGCCCCATCCAATGCTCCGACTACTGTATTTGCTGATCAAAAGCCCCAAGAAGGTGGCTCTAGTACCGATCTACCTACAAGCTAGAACTGCATTCACTTAAATGTAAATGTCTTGCGGCACGGCTGAAGCCGTGCCCTTCCGGTTCGTGCCCCGCGTGAGTTGTGGGGTGGTCAGGGGAAAGCAGATTCCCCCGCTGCGCTGCGGAATGACAAACAAATCAAATATAGGGGTCCTTCGCTGCGCTCAGGATGACAAGCAAAAGAGGGATGGGCGGTTTGCGGCACGCGTGAACGCGTGCCCTTCCGATCCGTACCCGATTGCGAATCTACTGTAGCAGTGTGCCGTTTTCGGGTTGGGATTTGGGGTCTTCGGGGGGGATGACGACGGCGGCGGCGACCTTGTCGTCGGTGTCGAGGTTGAGGAGCTTGACGCCGGAGGTGGAGCGGCCGGCGGAGCGGACGGTCTTGGTGTCGATGCGGATGATCTTGCCGAACTGGGAGATGAGCATCATCTCGGTGGTGTCGTCGACGAGGTTGATGGCGGTGACCTTGCCGATCTTTTTTTCCGGGGGGCTGGTCCTCATGGAGATGATGCCCTTGCCGCCGCGCGACTGGAGGCGGTAGGCGTCGACGCCGGTGCGCTTGCCGAAGCCGTTCTCGCTGACGGTGAGGATGAGGCATGGGGTGAGGCCGAGACGCTCGTCGAGGCGGGCGAGCTTGGCGGCGGCCTCGGGGGAGATTTCGGGGTGGTCGGAGCCGAGGACCTCCTGGCCGCCGGGGGTATCGCTTCCCACCCTTCGCGATACGGCCGCGAAGGATGGGGCACCCGGCATAGAATAGTTGACGTGAACAATTCCTTCGAGATCGGCCCTGTTCCGGTTGGCGGCGGCAAGCTGTTTCTGATCGCCGGGCCGTGCGTGATTGAGTCGGAGACGCACGCGCGGATGCTGGCCGACTCGATCCAGCGCACGGCGGCGGACCTGGGCATTCCGTACATCTACAAGGCGAGCTACGACAAGGCGAACCGCACCAGCATACGCAGCTATCGCGGGCCGGGGCTGGTGGAGGGGGCGCGGATCCTGCGGGCGATTGCGCAGGGCAACGGGCTGCCCATCCTGACCGACGTGCATACGCCGGAGGACTGCCTGCGGCTGTCCAAGGCGCTGGGCGACGTGGAGGCGGTGCTACAGATTCCGGCGTTCCTGTGCCGGCAGACCGACCTGCTGATTGCGGCGGCGCACACGGGCCGCGCGATCAACGTGAAGAAGGGGCAGTTTGTTGCGCCGCTGGACATGCAGCACGCGGTGCTGAAGGTGCGCGACTCGGTGATAGCGGGCAAGGCGGCACGGGTGATGCTGACCGAGCGCGGGGCCAGCTTCGGCTACAACAATTTGGTGGTGGACATGCGCGCACTGCCGACGATGCGGCGGTTTGCGCCGGTGGTCTTCGACGCGACACACTCGGTGCAGACGCCCTCGGCCGCGAATGGCGTGAGCGGCGGGCAGCCGGAGTTTATCGCGGTGCTGGCGCGGGCGGCGGTGGCGGCGGGAGTGGATGGGGTCTTCCTGGAGGTGCATGAGGACCCGGCGCAGGCGAAGTCGGATGGGGCGAATGCGTTGCGGCTGGACAAGCTGAAGGGACTGCTGGAGCAGTTGCTGGCGGTCCATGCGGCGGTGGCGGCGAAGTAAGGCGGGCTACGGGTGAAGGCCGGAGGGGTTGCGCGAAAAATCCCGGGTAGATTGAAGAGCGGCCCTCAGGGGCTAAAGCCCTCATCTCAAAGGAAGCACTCACGGCACGGCTGAAGCCGTGCCCTTAAGCAAGACAAATACTGCCCTGCGCTCCCTCCGATTGCAGGACTGAAGTCCCGCCCTTTCAAAACATGGATCGATGCAGAGATTGCTGACCTCGGCGACCGCTATTGGTTGAAGTTGTCTTCTTCGTCTTCCTGGAGGCCGTAGCGGCGGAGGAGGTTGGGGAGGTTCTGGGAGAAGGCGGATCGGGGCATGACGGTGTCGCAACCGGCCTCGATGGCCTTGACGCGCAGCTCGTTCTGCAGGTGGGAGAGGAAGCCGACGATGGAGGTGCTCTTCTTGAGCTTTGCCTTGAGCTTGGGGATGAGGGTGAGGGGCTTGGCGTTGGCGTTGTTGAGGTCGAAGACGATGAGGCCCGGGCGGTCTGCCTCCTCGCCGTCCATAAGCTCGGCGAGGACGTCGGGGTCGTTCTTGATGAAGGAGACCTTGACGCCCAGCTTGCGGGCAGTCTCTGTGATCTTGGCGTTGAAGAAGAGGTCTTCGATGAAGAAGAAGATCCGGGTGGGGGCGTCCTCGGGGATGGGGATGGGGCGGCCGATGGAGTAGTCGATGGGCTGGGAGTCGCTGACATAGCGGCTGCCCCCGCCCCTGGGCATGTAGTTGCCCTGAGTGTCGATGGTGGAGGCGGGCGCGTCGGCGAAGTTGCCGTTGACGGCGCGATAGCTGTGGTCCATGGGGCCGACGAAGCTGCGCGGGCCGCGCTGCTGCTTGCCCTTGCGCTTGAAGCTGCCTCCGTTGCCGGGCTGATGCGTGTTGCCGTCGCGGTAGCCCGCGCCATTGCCGTTTCCGGGGCTGGCCTGGTTGCCGAGGTTGTCCTGGGATCGCTGACGGTCGCGGTCGCGAAACTTCTTCTTCCAGCGCTTGGTGGATGGGCCCGCGCCGGCCTGCTGCTGCGCGGCGCCGGCCTGGAAGTTCTGCTGCGGCTGTCCGCCGGAGGCCAGGACCTGCTCGCCCGCCTGGATGTCTCCGACAAACTGGCCGGGGCCGTTCTGGCGTCCCTGCTGGAGGGCGTCGGGCGACTTGTTCTTGCGCTTGCGGCGGCGGCGGCGGCTGCTCTTGGACTGGCCCATGCCGTGCTGGACGTTGTGCGCGGAGTCCTGCGGCTGGCCGTTCTGGTCCATGCGCGGCTGGCTGTACTGGTCCGGCTGGCTGTACTGGTCCATGCGCGGCTGGCAGTACTGGTCCGGCTGGTCATCCATCTGGGCGGTTGGCGAGGGCGGACCCTGCTGCATCTGCACCTCAGGTGCGTTCTGCTCTGAACTCATGTTTCCACTTCCTATTTAGAGCATTTCTCGAACTCACATGGAGTAAGAAGAAGTGTGCGAGGAGGCTTTTACTTCCACCCCAGCGACGAGAACCAGTCGCCGGGGACCCCGGATGATGAAAAAGCCACTCAAATGCTGTGGTTTCCCTCTATACCAATTCGAGAAATGCTATACGGGTTGGCGATTCGCGTTTCTTCCCCACGACTGCATGGCTGTTCAACCCCCGCGGAGAGCGCGGAGGCGGAAGCAAACCGGGATTGCAGCGTTTGTGGAAACGGTATCAAGTTGTACTCGAACTACATGTAACTGCATCAATCAGCCGCGAGCAGCATTCTGGGTGCGGATGCAAACTGCCGCTGCGCGCCACCGGGATTGCCAAAGCCGCCTGCACTGCCAAAGCCACCGGGAACCATCAAAGGCCCGGGAGAGCAAAGAGCATCCGGGAATTGCCAAAAGCCACCTGAAAATGCCAAAGTGCGATTGCCAACGATGGCAGATCCCACACCCTTGCCGTGAATTGCAACTCAACTTCGATCGGGCCCAATTGTCGCGAAGATCGTGTACAACTGTCGCGACGATCGGGCGCATCAGTTGCGATTCAATCTCCCGACTCAAACGACCCATGCATTGAACCCAGTAGAATCCGCCGGCCCCATGAGGTCCGCCGGAATCCGCGGATTTCTGTGTATCTTGCCGCCTTCGGAAAAACCAGCGGTCATAGAACGTCCGGCACCCACAGCCGGTCCACAAGTCATTTACGATCATACGCTCAAAGGCAAAGCGTAGCAAGAGAAAGATTTCAAGGGCGGTTGGGGGTGAACGGGCAGCACGCTCCGCAGTCTCATTCCGGCGGTGCCTTGTGGCGCCTTAAAGTGCAGGGGACCGTGCTTAACGTGCTTCGGGCCGCACCCTGGGGAGGGAGCGGCCCGAAGCAGAATGGCCTGTCAAAGGCCTCCTAAAGTGGCTTCCTTGCGGAAGCAGGAACTGAAACCCGGGGATTGCATCTACGGTGGGTGCAATTCTTCCCGGCTTGTTGTGAAGGAAGAACGAGCAATTGGAATGCCAAAGGGCATCATGCGGCTTATGCCGAAATCCAGCCATTCTGCGCCCACTTGCGTGGGATTGTTCCCCAAAAACAGGAGAGATGGCATGGCATGCTCCACAATTCAGGAGATGGAGGTTTGACCCTTGCGAGAATCGAGCCATATAATGAGGGCTGTTCTGGCAGCCCTCTCGCTTCCGCCAATCCTCATGGACTGAAACTGGTTAATGGAGATCAAGGCGGGTAAGCGCGGTGAGAGCCCTTACCGGTTGGGTACGAGCGACAATCCGGCGGGCGGATGCAGGGCAACTGACCGGGAAGGCGCGCGAGCGCATCTCCGGCGGCAGATGGACCAGGAAAACTTCCAAGGAGCTCTAGACCGCATGAAACCCAAGTTTGCTCTCCTCGCCGCGCTGGCCGCGGGACTTCTCCCAGTGGCCGCGGTTGCACAGGCGGCGCCTGCCGCAGCTCAACCCGCTGCACCAGCCTCGACCTCCGCCCCGGCCGCACCCGCACCAGCCGCAGCACCGGCCGCAGCGTCGGCGCCGCAGGCCCCCGTTTTTGTTCCTCCGTCGGCGTTTCCCGCGCGGATCGCCATCATCACGTTCGAGTACGCCGTCGCCAACACCAACGAAGGCCAGCGGGCGATGGAGGACCTGAGGAAGAAGTACCAGCCGCAGCAGACCCAGCTACAGAACCTGGCAGCCGAGATCGATTCATTGAAGAAACAGTTGCAGGCCGCACCGGCCACACTGTCGGACGATGAGAAAGCCACTCGCGCCAGGAACATCGACACCAAGGACAAGCAGTATCAACGCGACTTCGAGGACTTCCAGAACACTTCGCAGGCCGACCTTCAGGAGGCACTGGGGAAGGTAGCGCAGAAGGTCGATGTGGTGATGCGAAAGTATGTGAGCGATAACGGCTACACGCTGCTGCTGAATGCGGGCGACCAGTCGAGCCCGGTGATGTGGGCGGCGACAGAGCCAAATGCAGATATAACCATGGCTATCATCGACGCGTACAACGCCGCGTCCAAGGTTGCGCCTCTGCCGCCCGCAGCTCCAGCCGCAGCGGCCCGCCCGAAGCCGGCATCCACAACAACGCCGCGGACCACCCCTGCCGCAAAGCCCGCAGCGAAATAACTCACGTACGCGACCCAGTCAAAGGGGGGCCTTCGGGCCTCCCTTTTGTATTGCTGCACGAGGAATTCCGCATCCCACGGATTGCGGATTCTCTTGTGGAAAAAATGTGGATTGTAGAGCGCGGGAGATTCACAATCCGTCCAACATGACTGCGGCGAGCGCCGATGCATCTACTGTCTCAGGGTTTCAAGTTGCATGGTTTCATGCGCTTGAGGTCAGATTCCGGCAGTCGAGGGAAGTTGCTGCAAGTGCGCTGCAAATTCCGCAGAGAAACGGCGATCCACAGAGACAAGAAGGGCCGGGGGGCATCAAAGCCGGCGGCTGCGGCGAAGGGGAAGGCTGCGCCGCTACTCTTCGCCGACCTTGAGGACGGCGAGGAAGGCCTCCTGGGGAATGTCGACCTTGCCGATGCGTTTCATGCGCTTCTTGCCTTCCTTCTGTTTCTCCAGGAGCTTGCGCTTGCGGCTGATGTCTCCGCCGTAGCACTTGGCGATGACGTTCTTGCGCAGGGCGGAGACGGTCTCGCGCGCGATGACTTTTACGCCGATGGCGGCCTGGATGGCGACTTCGAACATCTGGCGGGGGATGAGCTGGCGCATCTTGTGAGACCAGGGCGCGGCCGCGGTCGTAGGCGAAGTCGCGGTGGACAATGATGGAGAGCGCATCGACCGGATCGCCGCCGATGAGAATGTCGAGCTTGACCATGGGCGAGATCCAAGAGCCGGAGAGCGTGTAGTCGAGCGAGGCGTATCCGCGGGAGACGGTCTTGAGGCGGTCGTAAAAGTCGAGGACGATCTCGTTGAGGGGAAGTTCGTAGGTGATCATGACGCGGGTGGAGGTGACGTACTCGAGGTTCTTCTGGCGGCCGCGCTTCTCCTCGACCAGCTTGAGGATTCCGCCGACGAACTCCTCGTTGGTGAGGATGCGTGCGGTGATGACGGGCTCGGCGATGGAGACGATCTCGGAGGTATCGGGCCAGCGCGATGGGTTGTCCACCTCGACGACCCTGCCGTCGGTGAGGGTGATCTGGTAGCGCACGCCCGGCGCGGTGATGATGAGGTCGAGGTCGTACTCGCGCTCCAGGCGCTCCTGAATGATTTCGAGGTGGAGCAGGCCGAGGAAGCCGCAGCGGAACCCGAAGCCGAGGGCGACCGAGGACTCGGGCTCGAAGGTGAAGCTGGCGTCGTTGAGGCGGAGCTTCTCGAGGGCGTCGCGCAGCAATCCGTGGGCGTGCGAGTCGACGGTGTAGAGGCCGGCGAAGACCATGCTCTTGATGTCTTCGAATCCGGGGAGGGCCTGGGCGCAGGGGCGCGCGACTTCGGTGATGGTGTCGCCGACCTTGGTGTCTGCGACGTTCTTGATGGTTGCGACGAAGAAGCCGACCTCGCCGGCGGAGAGCTCGGCGAGGGCGACGGGCTTGGGCGTCATGACGCCCATGCTCTCCACGTCGAACTGCTTGCCGTTGGAGACGATCTTGATCTTCATGCCCTGACGCATGCGGCCGTTGATGATGCGGGCGAGCACGACGACGCCACGGTAGGGGTCGAACCAGGAGTCGAAGATGAGGGCCTGGAGCGGCGCTTCTGCGTCTCCGCGCGGCGGAGGGAGGCGATGCACGACGGCTTCGAGGATGCCTGCGACGCCCTCGCCGGTCTTGGCGGAGACGGCGAGCGCATCGTCGGCGGGAAGGCCAACGGCTTTTTCGATCATCTCGCGGGTGCGTTCGATGTCGGCCGAGGGAAGGTCGATTTTGTTAATGACGGGGATGACTTCGAGGCCGTGGTTGATGGCGAGGTATGCGTTGGCGAGGGTCTGCGCCTCGACGCCCTGCGATGCGTCGACGACCAGCAGCGCGCCCTCGCAGGAGGCGAGCGAGCGCGAGACCTCGTAGCTGAAGTCGACGTGGCCGGGCGTGTCGATGAGGTTGAGCTGGTATGTTTCGCCGTCGTGCGCCTGGTAGATCATGCGCACGGTGTGGGCCTTGATGGTGATGCCACGCTCGCGCTCGAGGTCCATGGCATCGAGCACCTGGGCCTGCATCTCGCGCGCGGTGAGCGAGCCGGTGAGCTCCAGCAAGCGGTCGGAGAGCGTGGACTTTCCGTGGTCGATATGCGCGATGATGGCGAAGTTGCGGATGTGGTTCGGATCCATGCGGGGTGCAAAGTGCCTCAATCATCGATGCTACCACTGCGCAGCGGGCACACAGGGCAGTGCGCAGCGGACGCGCAGGGCATCGCGCAGCCCATCGCGAAGCGGAATGGGGCTGCGCATTGCCGAGGCGCGTGGCTGCAAATCGATACGATGCGGAGTGCGTACCGAAGTGTTCCGCAAACGTCTTACAATGAGCACTGCGTTTGCAATTGACACTGCGTTGGCGGACGAAAGAGCGGGACCAGATTCTTGATCGATACGACGAGCGGGTGCGGATGGTGAGCGGGGTGCGGCGGTGGGCGGTGGCGACTGCGTGCGTGCCGCTGGTGCTGCTGGCGGGCTGTCCGCAGCGGCAGGCGGGCGCGCCGGGCGGGGTTGCGGCGAATGCAACCGCGCCGGCGATCGCCGCTCCGGCGCCGGTGGCGGCTTCCGCTCCGGCGATGACGCAGGCGCAGGCCAACGAGCTTGCTACGAGAGCGCAGCGGGTGCAGCAACTGATCCAGCAGGCCGAGGGGGACTATCGCAGCGGCGTGGCGAACTATCGCGGCGGGAGGCTGGAGGCCGCGCGTGCCGACTTCGACATGGCGGTCGATCTGATGCTGACCAGCGGGATGGATGTGAAGAACGATCCGCAGCTCTCGGACGAGTTCGAGCATCTGCTGGATGCGATCAACTCGCTGGAGATGTCGGCGCTGAAAGAGGGCACGGGGTTCAGCGCGCCGATCGAGGCGGCGCCGCTGGATGCCGCCGACGAGGTGACCTTTCCGGCCAACGCGGAGCTGACGGCGAAGGTGGAGGAGGAGCTGAAGACGACGCAGTCGGACTTTCCGCTGGTGGTGAACGACTATGTGGCTGGGTTCATCAACTACTTCTCGAACTCGCCGGCGGGGCACGCGCATCTGCTGCGTTCGCTGGAACGCGCGGGCAAGTACAAGGAGATGATCTCGCAGGACCTTCGGGACGAGGGCGTTCCGCAGGACCTGATCTACCTGGCGGTGGCGGAGTCGGGCTTCCAGCCGCAGGCGCTGAATGCGCACTCGGGCGCGGGCGGCATGTGGCAGTTCATGCCGTTCCAGGGGGTGTACGGGCTGACGCGCAATGCGTACTTCGATGAGCGCTTCGATCCGGAGAAGTCGTCGAAGGCATACGCCCGCTATATGAAGTATCTGTACGACCAGTTCGGGGACTGGTACCTGGCGATGGCGGCGTACAACTGGGGCCCGGGCAACGTGCAGCGGTCCGTGATGCGGACGGGCTATGCGGACTTCTGGGAGCTGTACCGGCGCAACGTGCTGCCGAAGGACACCAAGAACTATGTGCCCGGAATCATCGCGGCGATCATCATGGCGAAGAACCCGCAGCAGTACGGGCTGGAAGGCATGATACCGGATGCGCCGGTCGTCTCGGACACGGTGACGGTGGACTACGCGGTCGATCTGCGGCTGGTGGCGGACGTGACCGGCGCCTCGCTGCCGGAGATCGTCGATTTAAACCCCAGCCTTCTGCGCATGAGCACGCCGGGCGAGATGGACTTCGACCTGCATCTTCCCGCGGGGACGCAGGATGTCTATCTGAAACGCATTGCGAAGATTCCCGAGGAGAAGCGCGGCAGTTGGCGCTTTCACGTTGTGCTCGCCGGCGAGTCGCTGGACAGCATTGCGAGCAGCCTTCATGGGCGGCCCTCGGAGATTGCCTCGGCCAGTGGCCTGGATGCAAACGCGCCGATCGAGGCGGGCGATGAACTGGCGGTCCCGGTGGCGGCTGTCGCCGTGGCGCTGCGTACGCTGCACTACATCACGCGCGCGGGCGACACGCTGGTGACGGTGGCGGACCGGTTCAACGTGTCGGTGGAAGACCTGCGGCGCTGGAACCATCTGTCGTCGAGCAGGATCGGGCCGCACCGCAGCCTGGCCGTCAGTGAGCCGGTGCACCTGGCCCCGGCAACCCATGTGCGCGCGAAGAGAGCGAACAGCAGGACGAAGGCACATGCGGGAGCCGGCGTGAAAGCTGGAGCAAGCGCAACAACGAAGAGTGCGGCGGGCGCTTCAAAGCCTTCCGCGAAGAGACCTTTGCAGAGCGCAACAACGAAAAAACCCGTTGCGGCGAAGAAGCACGCCGCTCCGAAATGAAAACGGAAGGCTGCTGCATTGGCTACCTGGATAAAAAGAGTGCTTGCAATTGCTGGCGCACAGACGCATTCTGTTGCTAGAATCCGAGGCATGGCGCAATTGCATTTTTTGTTGCAGCGCCATTGCAGTCCAGGATGCGGTGCGGCGTTGCGGTGCGAGTTCGATAAACGGATTGTGTAAACAGCGCGAGGATGCGACGATGAAGCTCAAAGAGCATGGTGGATTCGACGGACCGGATGAGAAGATCAGGACCTATGCGGCTGCGGAGTACAGGGACGACGAGGCCGGCGGGGATGGCTACGAAGGCAACGATCTCTTCGACGATGACGAGGAAGAGGAGGAGGTCGTGGTGACCCTGCCCCTGGAGGACGTTGAAACCCTCGAACTGCTGGAGGACATCGCCGGCGAACTGTCGGAAGCTGGGCCGCCTGCTGAAGAAGCAGCCCCCGCAGCGGCGCCACCAGCGCCGGTTGCGGTCGCTGCCGCAGCGATTGCGACAGCGAAGACGGCAGAGATTGCGAAGCAGGCTGCTGCCAAGAAGGCTGCTGCGAAGAAGGCTGCTGCCAAGGAGGCTGCTGCCAAGAAGGCTGCTGCCAAGAAGGCTGCTGTGAAGAAGGCTGCTGCCAAGCAGGCTGCTGCGAAGAAGGCTGCCGCGAAGAAGGCGGCTGCCAAGAAGGCGGCTGCGAAGAAGGCTGCTGCCAAGGAGGCTGCCGCGAAGAAGGCTGCCGCGAAGAAGGCCGCCGCGAAGAAGGCGGCTGCGAAGAAGGCTGCTGTGAAGAAGGCCGCTGTGAAGAAGGCTGCCCCGAAGAAGGCCGCCGCGAAGAAGAAGGTGGCGGCGAAGAAGAAGGCAGCGAAGAAGAAGGCCCCCAAGAAGGGCGCAAAGAAGACGACATTGAGATCTGCCGCGAAAAAGGTGAGTGCTCCGCGCGGCGGTAGGGCCGCTTTGAAAAAAGCGGCCGGCAACAAGGGCACTTCAAGAAACAAAAAAACCAAAACGAGAGGTATTACCTTGGCAACTAAGAAAGCAGCGAAGAAGGTTGTAAAGAAGGCCGCAAAGAAGCCAGCCGCAAAGAAGAAGGCCGTAAAGAAGGTTGCAAAGAAGAAGTAGTCAACAAGCAGTTCTAACCAGGCAAGCAAAAGGGCCCGGACACCTCTCGAGAGGTCCGGGCCTTTTTGCGTCTGCTTGCGGGCTCACTTCTTTTGGGCGGCGATCTCGGCGAGGACATCATCGCTGTGGGTGTTGGGGTTGACGCCGGACCAGAACTTGACGATTATGCCTGCGGGCGAGATGAGATACGTATCACGGTGGGCGAATTTGATGGGGCCCATGCCGGAGATGGGAACTCCGTAGGCGTCGATGACTTTGTGGTCGGGGTCGGCGAGCAGCTTGAAGGTGAGCGAGTCGCGGGTGCAGAAGGTCTTGTGGCTCTCGACCGTGTCGAGCGAGACGCCGAGGACGACGGCGTTGAGTGCGTCGTACTTGGGCAGGTCGCGCTGGAAGTTGTGGGCCTCGATGGTGCAGCCGGTGGTCATGTCCTTGGGGTAGAAGTAGAGGACGACCCACTTACCCTTGAACTGCGCTAGGGCGACCTGCGCGTCCTCCTGCGAGGGAAGGCTGAAGTTGGGCGCGGTGACGCCGGGCGGGAGCGGGTCGGCGGCGCGTGCTTTCAGGCTAAAGCTGCACGCCGCGACGATTGCGATGAGGACTGCGAGCCAAATACTTGTGCGAAGCATTTTCTTCTCCTTGGCGGATGATTGCGGCCGGTCGATATCGATGGATGGCGAAGCGGAGGTGGGCCCGTGCAGCCGCATCGCTTACGGAGATTGGATGCTGCTGCTGCTGCGGGGGATTGTCTTTCTTACTCCACGGCGAACGCGCTTACTCTGCGATGAGCGCGATGCCTGCGCGGTCGGCGGCGGCGACGATGGCGGCGGCGTCGAAGAGCAGCGTACGGCCGGCATCGACGGCGAGGCAGGTGGCGCCGGCGCGGGCCATGGCTTCGATGGTGGCGAGGCCGATGACGGGGACGTCGAAGCGCATGTCCTGCTCGGGCTTGGCGACCTTGACGACGGTGAGGGCGCGGCTGAGGGTGGATGCGGAGTCGTCGAGGCGGCGCATCAGGGAGCCGGCGCGTTCGATGGTGGCGTCGGTGCCTTCCATGGCTTCGACGGCGACGCAGGCCTGGGCGGCGATGACGACGGTCTGGCCGAGGTCGAAGGCGGCCAGGCCGCGGGCGAGGGTGCGTCCGTATGCGATGTCTTTGCGCTCGTCGTCGGAGGGGGCGCGCTGGGTGAGGACGCCGTGTGTGGCGAGCAGCGGTTCGAGGTACTGCGTGGAGGAGACCAGCTCGATGCCCTCGTCGGCGAGGACCGTGGCGACCGCGCCGAGCAGCATGTCGGTGTTGCGCGTGCGCAGGTTGAGGAGGAGTTTGGCGAGACGCCAGTCGGGATGGATGCTGGAGAATATCTGGGTGTGCTTGACCTGGCCGGCCATGACGGCGCGAGTGACGCCCTCGGCGTGGAAGGTGTCGATGAGGCGGGAGAGTTCGCCGAGCGAGAGCCAGTGGACGCGGATGGCGGGGTCGGCGGCGGCGCGGGCATCGATCTCGGGCGAGGTCTCTTCCTTGATGGCGGCGACGACGACCGAGAGGCCGTGGGCGCGCGCGGCATCGAGCAGCAGGAACGGGAAGCGTCCGTTACCGGCGATGAGTCCGAGGATGGTTGGCGTGTCGCTCAATTCGGTGGTACCTCCCTCCCCCCCATGCGATAAAGTATCTGGAACCATATAGTTCCAGACATTTGTCTGCAAAGTACCCCGTCTAAACGAGTTAGATGCTAAACATAAGAAAACAAAGTCCGGTTTTGGTGTCCGGAGTTCTGCCTTCTCTTTAGCTCTATGTTAAGGATAGCAGATTGGGCATAACTACTATGCCAACTATTTTTCTGGGGGAAGTGGTTTATATAGTTGGAGTTGATGTAATTTTGGAGGGCCGAGGAGCTTGACAAGCGATTTTGCTGAGGTTTTTGAAGGGAAATAATTTCAACGGCAACCCCACGCACAACCCCCAGCGAGTACAGACCGCTCGCCGGGGACCCCGGCCATGCGCAAGAGCGCGCATGAATGGGGCACCCGGCTGAATGGGTTCGATGGGTCGGCTAAAAAGTCCCGGAAGCCTCGAGCGCCTTCTTCATCCCGGCCCAACTGATGCGGCTGGAGGCTTCGGGCGTGCCCGCTCCGCGCCAGTGCGTTTCGAGCGAGACGGCATTGCGGTAGCCGATGGATTTGAGGGCACGGAACTGGGCGGGCCAGTCGATGAGGCCGATGTTGACTGGAGACCACTCCACCTTACCGGCGGCGTTGCGGACGGTGTTCTTGCAGTGGCAATGGTGGATGCGGTCCTTGGGCAGCAGCGCCCAGCCGGCGGGGAAGGCGTCGAGCTCACCGTGCATGACGGCATTGGCGGGGTCCCAGTTCAGGCCGAGCGCGGGGACGGCCTTGAGCAGGCGGACGATCTCGGCGGCGGTGACGGTGTTGCACTCGTGCTCGTTTTCCAGGATGAGGGCGATGTCCTGCTTGCGGCAGGTCTCGGTGGCGGCGCGGAGCTTGTCATCGATGGCGGCGCGGTAGGGTGCGGAGTCGTCAAGCCGCCAGAAGTCGAAGCAGCGGATTTTGCCGGTCTTGAACTGCTTGGCGAGTTCGATGCACGCGACGAGGACTTCATCCTGCTTTTTGAAGTCGGCGGTTGCGGCGAAGGAGTCGTTCTGGGCGCTGAATTTGGAGCGCGGCGCGCCGGGCCAGTCGACTTTGAAGAGAGGGCTGGCGATGTCGGTAACGCGCAGGTTGTATTTGGCGAGGATGGCCTGGGCGCGGGTGATGTCGTCGGATTTGAGGTCGGCGACGTTCTTGCCCCAGAGTGAGCGGAGTTCGACCCACTGAAGGCCGAAGTCGTTTGCGGCCACGGCGCAGGCGTGGTCGAAATCGCTGGAGACCTCGTCGGTGATGACGCTGAGCTTGAAGGGCGAGTGAGCCTGGGCGTGGGCGATGCGCGAGACGGCCAATGTGGCTGCGGCGCAGACGGCGGTGGCGAGGAATGTGCGGCGAGTGGTCATTTTTTTCTTTGCGGGTTTATTGCTTTTCGGCGTCGAAGGCGTCGGACTGGAGGTTGAGGGCTTTGGGGGAGACGGCACCGCTGATGAGGAGGATGCGATAGCGGAAGGTCGCGGAGGCGCCCGGGTCCAGGGTGAAGTTGAGGGCTGGGGTTTTGGGATCGAAGCCGTGCGCGCCAAGGGGATTGGCGGCGAAGAGGCCGTAGTCGCGGGCGTGCCAGTAGGTTGGGTAGTTGGGATTTCCGGTATGGTCGAGGACGGCGATGGTCTCGGCTTTTCCGTCGGGGGTGGTGGCGGAGAGCTCGCACCAGCGGGCGCGCGTGCCCCATGCGGCGTCGCCGACCTTGCCTTCGCTGGTGCGGTAGACGCCGGTGGCGCCGGCGGTGGGAGCGGCGACGGGGGTTGCGATTCCGTTGGCGTCGCGGAGGGTCTCGGGCTTGGCGGTGGCGGATTCGAGGAAGTGGGCGACGCGGATGCCGAGGAGGCCGTCCTTGTCGTCTTGGAAGACGGCGGTTAGCAGGGCCTTGAGCGTGACGGTGAGGTCGATGGCGCGGGCGGGATGGCCGTCGATGGTGAGCTTGGAGAAGACGTAGCGGGTAGTCTGGTGGATGATGGGCGGCAGCCGGTTGCTGCCGACGGAGGGGACGTTGGAGGCGGGAACCCAGGTGGATTCGGTGACGAGTTCACCGGAGTCGGGGCCACTCTTTGTGGAGACGATGCGGTCGTGATCGATGGAGCCGTAGCGGGTGCGGGCCTCGGGCTTGATGGCGTCGGGGTTGTTCCAGAAGTCGAAGCCGTTGACGTTGGAGTAGTTGAACCAGAGGCCGGCATGGTGGGGATGGTCGGTGCGTTCGCCGGGCAGGGGCGGATTTCCGCGGGTGAGCGTGGCGCCGTCGGGCGCGATGAGCGGATAGAGGATGGGCTTGCGCTGGTTGGTCTGCCAGAGGTAGGAGGTGAAGGGCGCGCCGTCGATGGTGATGTCGACGCGGTGGGCTGCGTTGTTGACAGTAACGGCGACGCCTTTTTGTGCGTGGAGCATGGTGGTGAGGGCGAAGAGGAGTAGGAGCAAAATACGGGAAGACCAAGCAACGGCGAAACAATTTGTGGGAGAAAGGGGCGAGAGGTTGAGGCGAGGCAAGCTTCCTCGGGGTCCTTCGCTGCGCTCAGGATGACAATTCCTAATTGGAGACAGCTTAGGCGTGGACATAGGGTTTACCTCCGACCATTACCTGCTGGGTTTTGTCGTCGAAGGTGACCTTCTGGCCGGTCTGGATGGCGGCGACGTTCATGCAGAGGGCGATGGAGTGGGCGTATCCGGCGCGGATGCTGGCGTTGGGCTGCCGGCGCGAGCGGACGCACTCCATCCAGTTGCGCATGTTGGCGTTGGTCTGCGGGTCGCCGCGACCGCCGCTGGAGGTGTCGGCGTCGTTGGACATTTTTTCGACATTCTGAATGAGGGAGAAGCTGGGCAGGAGGTTGGGCTGCATCTTCATCTCGGCGGCAGACCTGGCGGTGAGGCCGCCGGTGGGCGTGACGGTCTGCCGGTCCATGTCGATCATGCCGCCATTGGAGTAGTAGAGCTCCCTGGTGCCGCCGGCGGAGTTGGTGAAGCGCGAGGTGTACTGCACCTGGAATCCCTTGGTGGGGTCGTCGAGCGGGCCGTAGTCGAAGACGGCGGTCATGGTGTCCCAGTTGGTGCGGCCGTCCTTCCAGAGATAGATGCCGCCGTTGGCGACGACCGAGCGCGGGTGGGGCAGGCCGGTGAACCAGTGGACGGTGTCGATCTGATGGACCAGCCACTGGTCTGGGATGCCGGAGGAGTAGGGCCAGAAGAGGCGGAACTCAAGATACTTGCGCGCGTCGAACTTGTCCTTGATGACGCCGAGGCAGTAGCGGGTCCAGTCGGTGTCTTCCTGCTTGAGCAGGGGGACGACATCGGGGCGGCGCCAGCGTCCGGGCTGATTGACGTTCCAGCTCATCTCGACCATGACGATGTCGCCGAACTTGCCGGACTGGATGTATTCGGCGGCCTTGATGTAGGCGGGGGTGGAGCGGCGCTGGGTGCCGACGGCGATGATCTGCTTGGAGCCTTCGACGGCTTTGAGGAAATCGCGCGCATCGTCCATGCGGTGGGCGGTGGGCTTTTCGACATAGGCGTCACGGCCAGCCTTGACGGCCTCGATGCCGTGGCGCGCGTGCTGGAAGTCGGCGGTGGCGATGAGCACGGCGTCGATGTCGTTGCGGGCGTAGAGGGCGTCGTTGTTGACGACGGCATCGATGGGATTGCCGGTGAGCTTCTGGACGTAGGCCGCGCCATCTTCACGGCGCATCTTCCAGATGTCGGAGACGGCGACGAGCTGGAAGTTGAGTTCCTTGGCGGAGGCCAGGAAGGCGGGGATGTCGCCGCCCCTCATGCGATCGCCGCAGCCGACGACACCGACGCGGACGCGGTCGTTGGCGCCGACGATCTTGCTATAGCTCGCTGCGCTCGACGCGTAGCTGCGCGCGGACTGCGTGGCGGCGACGGCGAGAGCGGCGCTGCTTAGTTTTACGAAGTCGCGGCGGGTTGTTTCGGGGGTTGGCATGGCGGGGGTCTCCTGATGCTGTATACGATGCTGCGGCGCGCAGAGTTGCCGGAGAGCGAAGTCTATATGGTTTGAGGGGACTTGGGCGAACGACGGCGCGCGGCAAGGGAAAGGCCCGGGGCTGAAGCCCCTTGTTTCCTCGGGTTTATTCGTGGGGCTGAAGCCCCACGCTCCCTCCGGGTCGCGCAACCGCGCGATACCCACTCATCGCGATGAAGCTGCGATGAATGGGGCACCCGGAAGGAGTTCCTGTCCCGGGGGCTAAAGCCCTATACTTTTCGGGGGTTCAATGTCCGGGCTAAAGCCCGGACCTATCTCAGAGACAGAATCTGGTAAGCCATCGCTAGCGCAGGGTGACGTCCCAGATTTTGGAGAGGCGGGACTTGCCGGCGGGGCCTTCGACGTAGAGGACGACGACGTACTCGCCAGCCTTCTTGTACTGGTGGATGGGGAACTGGTCGCTGGAATCGGTGCCGTCGCCGAAGTCCCACCGCCAACTGGTGATCTGGCCCTCGGACTCGTCCTGGAAGGCGACCAGGCGGCGATTCATGTCGATGACCTTGAAGCTCCACTTGGCGTCGATGGGCTTGCGGAACTGGGGTTCGAGCGGCATCAGTCGGAACTCGCGCAGGTAGGTGGAGTTGCCGTACATGGTGTGCTGGGGCGAGAGGTTCCAGAAGCCGTTGTTCTTGCCGTCGGGAGTGCCCTCGTAGTTGATGACGGCCCAGGAGAGGCCGATGAGCTTGTTCTCGTATAGCTCGGACTCGACAGCGCGCTGCGGGCCTTCGCATCCAGCGTAGTCGAAGGGCGTGATGTAGAACTCGAGGATGTAGTGACCGGACTGGCCGGATTTGAAGGTATAGTTCTGGGCGTGGTTGGCCCAGGGAAGCTCCTTGTCCCAGGGCTGGCAGCCCCAGGCCATGGCCCAGTCCTTGCCCTCGTAGGGCGTCATGATGTGGTAGTTCTGCGCCTGCACGCCGTGCATGGAGAAGTGGGCGTCCCACTCGTCCTGGTCCATGTTGTTGCGGAAGCGGGGGATGAGCGGGCCGCCGGAGCGGTCGCCATCGACGACCACCTCGAAGGTGTCGTTGTGCAGGCCGGGGTCGGCGAAGTCCCAGTAGTTTTTGTAGGCCTCGTAGAGGAAGTAGAGGCGGTTGAGGCCCTTGACCCAGCCGACCTTGACGTGGATGTCGAGGTCCTTGGGGTCGGGCGCGGCGTGCTTCTTCTCGTCGTCGTGCATGTCGGCGAGGGTGATGGTGTAGCTGTCGGGGACGATGGCCCAGTCGTCGTCCTTGCCGTCGATGCGCGGAATTTTGTCGGCGGGAAACTGGAAGACTTTGAGGATGGGAAGAGCAGGGGCCGTGGCGGGAACCATGTTGTCGGCGGGAGCGGCTGGCGCTTGTGCGATTGGCGCGGCGGCTGCGGGTGCGGGGACTTGCTGTGCGTTGAGCGTCGAACCTGCAAGCGCAAGCGCGGAGACCAACATTGCCAGATGAATTGCTCTCATGAGATGGAGACTGCCTTTCCGAGGGATGCGTGCGCGGCTTCGCCTTTGAGTCCTTCGATTTTGAGACCGGTGGTGTCGATGGCCTCGACGGCGTAGGAGAAGGCGTCGGGCGGGTTGGCGCCCCAGGCGACCGAGCAGTTGCGCAGGGTTACGGCGTCGGCGTGCTCGATGGAGTAGCCGGGGGTGTCGTGCGGCTGGATGGCGTTGGCCGGGAGAGTCGGGCGGTTGTCGAAGAGCGCGCCGGGGAATTTGGTGGTGCGGGCGAGGGTGACGGAGACGCGGTCGAGAATCACGTCATGCACGCGCGACTGCTCGCTGCCGCAGACGCGGACGGAGTTCTCTGCGTGACCGGTGACGTTCTGCACAATAATGTTGTGCAATGACCCGACTTTGCCGGTGGCCGTGCGCGGGATGGCGGTGAAGGAGATGGCCTCGCCGCGGCCCCACCATGGGTCGCCATAGAAGCGCGAGGTAAAGGCGATGTCGCGGAAGACGATGTCGTGGATGTTTCCTTCGTCGCGGAGCTGGATGCAGAGGCCGCGCGAGGCGGTCTTGATGTGGCAGCGCTCGAAGAGGATGTCGTGGATGTCTGAGGCGGTCTCGGTGCCGATCTTGAGGCCCGCGTCCTGCGTCTCGATGGTGCAGTCGTGGACGTGGATGTTGGCGGCGGGGCCGAAATCGGTGGGCTGGCGGCTGCACTTGATGACCACGCCGTCGTCGCCGGCTGTGATGTTGCAGTTGCGAATCTCGACGTTGCGCGAGTGGTCGGGGTCGATGCCATCGCAGTTGGGGACGTCGAGCAGGTTGCGGACCTTGACGTTGTCAACGAGGACGCCGTCGCAGCCCAGCATGTGCAGGCCCCAGTTGGGCGCTTCGGCGAAGGTGATGTCGCGGACTTGCAAATCCTTGCAGCCGGTGAGGACAAACATCTTGGGACGGAACGGGCCGGGCATCCATATTCCGCCGGCGTCGTCGTAGCGCGTCATGAACTCCTTGGCGCGGCCCTGGATGTTGCCGGTGCCGCTGATGGTGAGGCCCTGCGCGTTGGTGGCTGCGATGACCGCGCCGAGGGCGGCGGCCATGGTGTCACCGTTTTGCGAGCCGGGCAGACCTCCGCGATAGTCTTCGCGATTTGTGCTGACGAGCAGCTGGGCGTCGTCGGCCAGATGGAAGTCGATGGCGCCTTTAAGTTCGATGGTGCCGATGAGATATTTATGTCCGCCGCGGACGAGAACCTGCGCCTTGCCTGCATAGGCCGCGGCCTCGTCGATGGCGCGCTGGAAGGCTGCGCTGTCGAGGGTTTTGCCATCGCCCGCCGCGCCGTACTTGAGCACATCGAATATCTTGATCTGCGAGGTTGAGCTGCGCGGGGCGGATTGCGGGCGGACCGGGGTCTGCGACGCGAATGCATAGAGTGGAGAGAGCGCTGCCGCTCCTGCGAAGGCTGCGCCAGTCTTGAGAACTTTGCGGCGCGATGGCAACAGTGCTGCTTTATCTTGAGGCTGATTCAACGGAGGTCCCCCGCGGCGAATTGGTTCCGGCCACAACTCTACTATAGGAGGCACGCTGTGCGTAGCGGGCCATCTTGCAGACCATCTTTCTCGCACTTTCCCGATTGCGAAGCGATCAAGGGAACGCGAGTCTTCAAGAAGGGCGCTGGTCGGCATCCATTCAACTGCGCTCTGGACAGGCCCTGAAGCCGTGTCCTTCCGTTGGTGGCCATGTCGAGGATGGGGCACCCGGCCTACGCGAGGGGAAGGTGGTTGCGGCGCGCGGCGCGGAGCGACTCGGCGATGCGGGCGGCGAGCGCGGGCAGGCCGAAGAGCGCACCCGCGGTGAGCGCGGTGGAGACCAGGTCGTTGCGGTAGAAGGGAAGGCCGGCGACGTAGCAGGCGCCGAGTCCGGCGAGAGAGCGGGGATACATGGCGATGGAGCCGCCGAGCCAGACCATGAAGTTGCTGACCAGGAAGAACGAGGTGGAGGAGGCAAGGATGCCGGCGGCGACGCGCAGCAGGGTGGGCTTGCTCAGGAGGCCCATGCCAAGCAGGCAGACGGCTGCGTACCAGATCCAGGTGACGGCGTACTCGCGCACCTGGAAGGGATAGCCGTAGGCGAAGACGGTGAGGTAGTAGTCGGTGGCCATGAGGACGGCGAGGGCGGAGGGGAGCATCCATGCGGCGCGCCTGGAGCCGCCCATGCGGGAGCCGAAGAAGAGCAGGCCACCGCCGAGCGCGGTGAAGTTCCAACTGACGGCGTGGAAGGCGTGGGGAAGGATTCGGCTGAGTACGGCGGCGAGAAGGACGAGATAGGCGAGCATGGAAGACCTCGAACAGGAATCTGGAGAGCAGGCCCGGAGGGGGATGGAACGGGAGCGGCTGTCAGGTTCGATTCTCGGACTTCGCGGCGACGGGGTCAACCCCGCGGGAGGTGCAAGGCTCAAGGTTCGAGGTGCGAAGTGCGAGGGGATGGGCCGTCAGGCGAGGCCTGAGCCGGAGGCGAGGAGGGAGTGGATGGTGATGTCGTCGAGGAAGCTGATTTCGAGGCGGATGGCGACGATCTGGCCGAGTTCGGCGGCCAGGCGGAGATGTTTGCGCCGGGTGCAGAGCTCGGTGAGAGCTTCGTGACCGGCGCGGGTGAGTTCGACTCCGGTGGCGACGATGGCGGCGTAGAGGTCGAGGACCGCGAGCAGTTGGATCTCGATGCGGAACTCCATGTTGGTTGGAGAAAGCGTCTTGCGTTCGAGGACCCAACCGCCGCAGTTGCTGAAGGCTGCGGTGAGGTCGGGGAGCAGGCCGTGGCGCTGTTCGTAGGTGAAGCCCTGGATGTCGAGCGATTGCATGGTTCGATGTGCCGCCGCGGCTTGTAGGCGCTTGCCGCTGCTGTGTTCATCGGAGCGATGGCGGCGGGGCGTGATGGGGCGGGAGGGTACGGGGGTCACGTGACCGGTATGCGCTGTTGTTCGTTATCCGTTGTTCGTTGACCGTTGGGGAACCTATGGACTCGCCTTAAACGAAGAACGAAGAACGGAGAACGAGCTAATCTTCCATGACAACGACAGCGAGGGCGATGTCTTTGCTGTGGGTGAGCGAGAGCGAGGATTTTACGATGCCAAGCTGGCGGGCGCACTGGGCGGCGCGTCCGGAGAGCGAGAGCGTGGGTTTGCCGGAGGGCTCGCGGGCGACCTCCAGTTCGAGCCAACTGACGCCGCGGCTGATGCCGGTGCCGAGGGCCTTGGCGCCGGCCTCCTTGGCGGCGAAGCGGGCTGCGAAGCTCTCGGCGGCATTCTTCCTGCGCCGGCAGTAGGCGATCTCTCGCGGGGTGAAGACGCGTGCGAGGAAACGATCGCCGAAGCGGCCGATGCTCTGGGAAATGCGCGCGATCTCGATTACATCCGTGCCCACGCCGATGACCATTTCGCCTCTCTGTGTTTCGGCTCTAGTGTAGCGTGGGCGGGGGGTGGTACCCTCTCATCAAGCAAAATGATGCGGCTTGCGCCGCTCTCTGCTGCGGCTTGAAGCAGGTTGCATTCGCACGGTACGCCGCGAGGATTGAGGAGGTATATGCCCAGCCAGCAGGAGGTCCGATGGTCTCAACTGAAGATCGGGGCGATTGTGCTGGTGTCTGTGGTGATTCTGACGACGCTGCTGTTCCTGATGACGAGCGCGTCGGGGCTGGGGTTGTTCTCTCGCAAGCTGACGGTGACGACGTACTTTGAGAACTCGGCCGGGCTGAAGGTTGGAGCGGCGGTGAACCTGGAAGGGGTGACGATCGGAAACGTGAAGAGCATCACCGTGGTGACGTCGCCGGAGCGCAAGCTGACGCCGGTGCAGGTGGTGATGAAGCTGGACAGCAAGTACCAGAGCAGCATCCGCACCGACTCGATCGCCACGCTGACCACCGTGGGGCCGCTGGGCGATCCCGTCATCGACATCAACAGCCAGAACGCAACCGGACCGATGATCAATGACGGCGACGAGCTGAAGACGCAGGAGACGCCCAGCATTCAGGACGTGATGAAGGCCAGCCAGAACACAATCGAGAACCTGAACGTGGTGCTGGCGAAGTTGAATACGGTGGTGGATAACATGCAGTCGGGCAAGGGCTCGTTCGGACAGTTGCTGACCAACCCGGAGCTGTACAACAAGTTCACCGCGGCCGCCGACGAGGTGCATAAGCTGAGCGTGAAGATGAACAGCAACGACAACACGGTGGGCAAGTTCTTCAACGACAACGCCGAGATGTACAACCGGATGAACGACGCCATCGGCCGGGTGGACGACATTACCAAGAACCTGCAAAGCGGGAAGGGTTCAGCCGGCAAGATGCTGACCGACGAGACGATGTACAACAATCTCAACCAGTCGCTAGCGAGCCTGAACGCCATTCTGGCGGACGCGGAGGCAGGCAAGGGGAGCGCTGGAATGCTGTTGAAGGACCCGACGTTTGCCAAGACGCTGAACGATGCCGTGACCAAGACGGACGCGTTGGTGACGGCGATCAACGAGGGCAAGGGGACGCTGGGCAAGCTGGCGACCGACGATGCGGCGTATACCAACCTGAACAAGCTGCTGACCGAGAGCACGACGCTGGTGACGACCATCCGGCAGGACCCGAAGAAGTATCTGACGATCCATATGAGGATCTTTTAGGGGCGGATGAGCGTTGACTGTTGTCCGTTGTTCGTTGACCGTTGCCGGGGATGCGACAGTGCAGCAGCGCCGCAAAGTCGCTGCACGAAGAACGGACAATGGAGCACTGACAACTGGCAGTGGGGAACTGTTTGCCGGGGGAAGTGGCGCAAAGTCGCCGCAGCTTCTACAATAAGCGGTAGGAATTTGCATCCCCAGGGAGTTGCTCGCAGTTGAGGCGCGTCGCAGTCTGGCGGCCGGCGAGGATTAAGGAAACGCATGACGTTGAGCAGAATTGGCCGGATTACACGGGCCCTGGTTGTATCCATGGCGGTAGTGCTGGGCATGTCGGCGTGCGGCGGCTACACGGTCGGTTTCATGTGGGTTGCGGGCACGCAGTACAACCAGATTGCCGGCTTCAAGATCGACGACTATACGGGAAACCTGACCGCGATGGTGAACTCTCCGTACCCATCGGGGGGCGCGAACCCGGTGACGGTCGCGGTGCGTGTGGGGGGGGACTACGTCTTTGTGGTGAACAAGGGCACCTACAACGCCAACGGGGCCAGCAACGGCGATGGCAACATCGCGGTCTTCGCGGTCGGCGAGGACGGGGTGCTGACCTTCCAGAACACCTACACCACGGCGGGCAACTCGCCGGTATGGGCGTCGACGAACGGGACGGGGAACTATCTATACGTTCTGGACTCGCAGGCCCCGGACTATGCGACGACGGGCAATGGGGACATTACGGTCTTCGGGATCGACGGCAGCACGGGACGGTTGCAACTGGTGCCGAACCAATTGATCCGGAATGCCGCGGGGCAGCAGTTGAACTACTTTGAGGTTGGCAAGGCGCCCACGACGTTCCGTGTCAGCGGCTCGTGCCTGTACACGCTGGATTCGGGCGACCAGACGATCTTCCCGTATGGGCTGGGGAGCAATGGCCAACTGACGATCGAGATCAATTCGACGATTCCGCTGGGCACGGTCAACGCGACCTCGCTCAACATATACGGAAACAACGTATACGTCACGGATGCGGGTTCGCCGTTGTCCTCCGGAGGGGCGATCATCCCCTATACGCCGGGGTCGAGCTGCTCGCTGAGCGTGCAGGCCGACGGCGCGGTGGCGAACCTGCCGCTGACCGCCGACCCGGTGTACAGCATGACTGACACCAAGAACAAGTTTCTGTATGTGCTAAACCACGGCGGCACCAACCCGAACTACGCCAACAGCACAATCTCGGCGTATGTGATCGAGGCGACGGGCCAGTTGCAGCCGATCTCGGACGCCAACAACCCATATCCGGTTGGCAGTGGGCCGGTATGCATGGTGGAAGATCCGTCGAACCAGTATGTGTATACGTCCAACAGCAACGATGGGACGGTGACCGGGAAGTACATCAACCAGAACACGGGCCAGCTCTCCGACCTGACGCGCGGATCTTCCTTCTCTGCCTTTGCGGCACAGGCGTCGTGTCTTGCGGTTAGCGGGAACGTCGATTAGCACCTGCGGCGGAGATTCAGCCTGTAGCGCGGGTTCGGCCGGCGAATTCGGTTCCGTCTGCGGCACAGGTTCGGCAGACGGCATAGGTTGGACAGGCAGTATGGGTTGTGCTGGCGCGCATGGCCGGAAGCGTCAGGAAGCAGACGGGCGGGAGGAAGGCGATGCTGGCCTCTTCCGGACGGGATGGGGGCGGAGACGATCTGCCCCGGAGCTATGGAATCGCATGATGTTGAGACCGATGGGCCGTGCGGGTACGGCTTCGATGTTGTCCCTGGCGATGGCGCTCGGCGTCACGGCGTGCAGCAACGACTACACCGTGTCGTACCTGTACATGACGACGTCGAAGGCGCTGCCGCACGGGCTGATCAACGGCTACCAGATCGACTATCAGTCGGGCTCGCTGCTGCCGTTGGCGGATTCGCCGATCGACACCGGGGGGCGGGACACGGTGGGGCTTGTGGTCGCGCCGAACAATCTGTTCCTATATACGGTCAATAACTTCGACTCCGATGTGACGGAGTTCGCCATTGGAACAGACGGAAAGCTGTATCCGCAGAACACCTACAACATCTCGGGCAGCCTGCCGACGGCGGCGGCGATCGATGCGGCGGGCAAGTTTCTGTATGTGACCTTTACCTACCAGAACACGCCGATCTCGTATACGCCGGCGAACCCCGGGCCGGGCGGCGTGTCGATCTTCCCCATCAACCCGGACAACACACTGGGCAAGCCGGCCACGGTGAACGTGGGACGGAACCCGGTGGGGATTGCGACCAGCGCGGTTGGCAACTTCGTGTATGTGATCGAGCAGGACCCGGCGACGACGAACAACCTGCTGGGATTTGCGGAGAATGCGGCGACCGGCGCGCTGACGCCGCTGGCCGGGGTGACGATCAACGCGGGCAACGTGCCGTCGACCGGCTTTGCGAGCGGGACGGCGCCGAGCGGGATTCTGGAGGACAAGACGGCGAGCCATCTGTATGTCACCGACCAGACGGCGGACCAGGTGGCCTCTTACTCGGTGGGGGCGAATGGCATTCCCACGCCGATCGCGGGCGGCGTGGCGCCGACGGAGGCAGGGCCGATGGGCATGGCGTTCGACCTCAGCGGCAAGTATCTTTATGTGGTTGCCTACACCGCGAACACGATCGACGGCTATACGCTGGGCGCAAGCGGACAGCCGGTGCGGTCGAGCATGGCGGGGAGCGTACAGGCCGGGACGGGACCGACCTGCGTGACCATCAGCGGCGCTCCGAGCAACGCCAACCCAAGCCACGCGGTTTATCTGTACACGTCGAATGCGCTGAGCGGCAACATCACGGGCGAGCAACTGAACCCGCAGGACGGAAGCCTGTACCAGATCCTGGGAGAGCCGTTTGGCGGCAGCGCACTGCCCACCTGCGCGGTCACGGTCCCGGCGTTTCCGCTGAGGAATTACTAGGGGCGAGGGGCAGGTTTGGATGCGGCTGAAGAACGAACGGGCAGGAGAAGATTATCAGCAGGCGGCGCAAGCAGCCGGGATGAAGGAAACAGATGAATTTGCATAAGATCGGACGAACGGCGAAGGTTTCGGCGGTCTCTGTGGCGATGGTTCTGGGGCTCGCGTCGTGCAGCCTGGACTACACGGTCGGGTACGTCTACATGACGACGAACAAGAGCAATCCGGGCCTGATCGATCAGTACGCGATCGACTTCGACTCGGGCGCGCTGAGCGTGGTCGGCACGCCGGTTGCCGCGGGCAACGACCCGGTGACTCTGGTTGCCGCGCCGAACGGCCAGTTCGTCTATGTGATCAACCAAGGGGACTCGACGGTGCAGGAGTTCGCGGTCGAGGGCGATGGATCGCTTGCCTCGAAGAACGTATACAAGACCACCGGCACGCATCCGACGGCGGTGGCGATCGACCCGCAGGGAGCCTTTCTGTACGTGACGTTCACCTACCAGACGGGCTACTCGGCGACGACGCCGGGGCCGGGCGGGGTGTCGATCTTCCCGGTGAATGCGGACAACTCGCTGGGCACGCCGTTGACGCAGAACGTGGGCAACAATCCGGTGGGCGTTACGGTGAGCTACTTCAACCACTTTGTGTATGTGCTGGACCAGGAGGCTTCGCCCAAGGCGACCATTCTGGGCTTCTCGCAGAACACCTCGACGGGCGCGCTGACGCCTGTGCCGGGGACCACGATTGCGACCGTGGGGGGCAAGACAGTGGCGACCGGATTTGCGGCGGGCGTGGTGCCCAACGCCATCGCCGAGGAGCCGACCTCGCGCTACGTCTATGTGACCGACCAGGCGGCGAACCAGTTGATCGGATATACGGTGCTGGCTTCGGGCGGACTGCTGCCAATGGTCAATGGGCCGTTCGCGACCGGACTGTTCCCTGCCGACCTGACCATCGACCCAACCGGCAAGCTGATCTATGTGGTGAACTTCAACGGCAACACGGTGCAGGGCTACATGATCGATGGGGCGACCGGGACACCTTCGGGTGCGGCCGGCGCATTTGCAACCGGGACCGGGACGGGCCCGACCTGCGTGGCCATCGATCCCGCGCTGGGCGACTTCCTGTATACCTCGAACAGCCTGGACAATACGGTGACCGGCGAGCGGCTGAACCCGAACACGGGCGGGCTGCAGGGGGTTCAGAACTCTCCGTTCAACGGCTCGGGACAACCGAGCTGCCTGACCGTGGTGCCAAATGGGCCGCACGCAGCGCAGGCCGTCATTCCGTAATAGTTGCATCCGGCCGGATTCCACAACGCAAAAGGGCCCCCGCGACGGGGGCTTTTCTGCGTTGCGGGAATCACCGGGCGGAGGACGGACGACGGCGCAGAAGGGCCTTGCGGGCGGGCTCTTCCACCAGATAATACGCGGCGAAGGCGAGCAGGACCGTGGCGGCGTAAGTGATCCACGGATCGAGCGCGGCGAGGTGCATCCGTTCGGTCACATGGTAGAGGCGGACCATGTTGATGAAGTTGAAGTGCAGCAGAAAGAGGCAGTAGCTGGCCTGGCCAAGCAACACCAGCGGTCGCCAGGTGAAGACAGAGGCGATGGGGTTCGGTTCGCTGAGGCCGACGATGAGCGCGGCAAAGAGCGGCAGGATGACGCCGCCATGCATCAGGATGAAGGGCACGTGGGAGACGGCCTTGGCGTAGAACGCGGCCAGGGCGATGAGGCTGGCAGCGGCGACCAGGGTGCGCCGGCCCGTGGGCAGCGTGAGGACAGTCTGGAGCTTGCCCAGGCCGACCCCAACCAGGAAGGTGGTTGCGTAGGCAAGCGGCGTGTACTTGAGCGCGCGCAGCCAGTAGCCGGAGCTGTAGCGGTTGATTGGCGCGGCGAGATGGTCCGGGTTGAGCAGAATGTAGAGCGAATGGGGGACCAGTCCGAGCGCCCAGATGGCGACGAGAAGCGCGATCAGGCGGGCGGGAGATTTTGGCCACGGCAGGCGGATGAGCCAGGGGAAGGTGGCATACAGCACCGCCTCGGCCGAGAGCGTCCAGGCGACGGTGTTCCAGAAGGTGGCGAGCTGCGGGCTCCAGCCCTGCAGCAGCAACGGAGTGAGGAAGAGACCGGTGAAGAAGTCCGCGTGAGTGCGCGCGTGCCACTCGGCCTGGAGCATGGTGAAGGAGATGGCCAGCGAGAGCAGGAAGACGGGGTAGAGGCGGGCGAAACGGGCGCGCCAGAAGTCGCGCTTGACCAGCGGCGTGGGCCGGCCGGCGTAGTTGTACGCAAGAACGTAGCCGGAGAGCAGAAAGAAGAAGACGACAAAGACGTAGCCGCTATCGATGACCGGATAGAGAAGCTGCATGTGAGGCGGCGTGAAATGGAAGAACATGATGGTGAGGGCAAGCAGGGAGCGCAGGCCGGTGAGCGCAGGCAGGTTCGGTCTGCGCGCGGCGGCGCGCGATTGCGCTACGGTTGGGGCTGGAGCGATGGAGGATTTCAGGGTGGGGTTCACTGGATTCAAGTGTAGCTGACGATGGATGAGGCCGAGGCGACGCATGAGGGAGTTTTCCCTCCGGAGCTGAAGCCCAATTCTTTTGGCGTCGATGTTGGATGGACTAAAGTCCATCCCTATCAAAACCCCGCGCAATGAGTTCTCTTACGGAGTAACGAGGGAGCCCAGCGGCTCACCCTGGATGACGCGCGCGATGTTGCCGGGCTCTCTCATGCTGAAGACCATCATGGGCATGTTGTTGTCGCGGCAGAGCGAGACGGCGGCGGTGTCCATCACCTTGAGGTTGAGGCGGAGAATGTCTGCGTAGGAGATCTGCGAGAACTTGGTGGCGTCAGGGTGGGTCTTGGGGTCGGCGGTATAGATGCCGTCGACCGAGGTGGCCTTGAGCAGGATGTCTGCCTTCATCTCCATGGCGCGCAGGCTGGCGGCGGTGTCTGTGGAGAAGAAGGGGTTTCCTGTGCCGGCGGCGAAGATGAGGATGCGTCCTTTCTCCAGGTGGCGCATGGCGCGGCGGCGGATGTAGGGCTCGGCGACCTGGCGGATTTCAATGGCGGACATGACGCGGCAGACCAGGCCGAGCTTCTCGATGGCGTCCTGTAGCGCGATGGCGTTGATGACGGTGGAGAGCATGCCCATGTGGTCTGCGGCGACGCGGTCCATGTCGATGGCCTGCTGGGCGACGCCGCGGAAGAAGTTGCCTCCTCCGACGACGATCCCGATCTCGCATCCGAGAGCGTGGACGGCGGCGATCTCCGCGGCCACCTGGTGAATGAAGACTGCGTCGATGCCGAAGCCCGTACCTGCGGCGAGGGCTTCTCCGGAGAGTTTGAGGAGGATGCGTTTGTACATGTCAGGACTAAGTATCGCACGGCGCCGGAAGGGCGGTCTGCCCGTTCGGCGGGCGGCAGCCAAACTCGACCCATGGAGACGGCTGAGGGCGTCTCTGGAATCCAGAGACGCCCTCAAAGTCGTTGCCAGTGCAGTTCGGAGTTGCGTCCAGCCGGTTTATTTCTTCAGCACATTTCCGATGGTCACGCCGTCCGGAGCGAATATCTTTATATCGTCCCGTGCGGACTTGATATCAAGACGCGTGAAGTTTCCCGGCTTGCCTGGGGCAGCCACGGTGACGACCGCTTCGCCCTGAAGCGTCGAATATAACTTGTTGAGCAGTGGAGAGAGCGATCCTGGAGCGAACATGCCCTCAACCAGGCGCGCGCCGCCCGTGTCTGCGACGAGCTGCGAGAAGTTCTGCTGTCCCTCGAGCTGACCGCCCTCGCTCCGGTTGGGGTCCGGGATTTGGGGGTCCATCCAGAAGAAGGGATAGGGGGCGATGCCAGCACGCTGCAAGCTCTGCGAGGCGCCATCGACATCGGGATTCATCTGGTCTTGCCCCTGGATGGTGGAGTTGCCGCGGATGACGCCATCGGTGAACATGAGCACGGCGCGCAGCTTCGCCGGGTCGGGATCGGGCCAGTGGGCGGCCAACTGTCTAAGGCACTGAAATGGATTTCCATTGTCGTTCAACGGGTTTGCCGCTTCTGCCCTTGTCTTTGGCACAAGCGCCTTTCCGGCGAGGTCCCGGTCCGTGGTGAACGGCTGGACAACCTTCACATTGCCTTGCAGCAGCCAGCCGACGCCAATCTCGACATTGGGCGGCAAACTATTGAAAAACGATTTAAGGCCGGCAAACTGGCCACCGGAGCCGAGCATCTGCTCGGAGTCCAGAAGCACCATCAATTGCAGCACATGGGGCCCCCTCAGCAGCGGCGAAACATCGGTGACGGGGGCGAGTTTTCCGCCGATCTTGACATCGCCGATGTCTGCCTTCGTGAGCTGGGGCAGGGCCGCGAAGTCCTCTGCTTTTTTGGCGTGCCCGGGCATGGCCCGCATCACGATCAAGGTGGGGGTCTGCGCGTGTGCTTGCGCGGCCGGTGCAATCCCACAGAAGAGCAGCAGAGCGCATACGACTGTGGCCAAGATGGGGGCGGCGAGGCCCAGGGAACGGGATGTGGTGTGCATCGGCAATGTGGGGGTGAAGTCCGGGGTCATGGCAGGCTCTCCTGTAGCTTCAGGGTTCTTCGACAATACGTGAGTTAGACGCTCCAAATGAGCGGAAACGATGTCCCACCAAATATAACCGATTGCGGCAATACTCGGCCAAACGGCACGGTTGGGCTTGCGCAAACGGTTCAGATGCCCTCGCCCATGCTGACACTGTCCGACCGCGAAGACTGTTCGCTGCGGTACTGCGCGCTCTTCTTCCTCATTTGACCGGTACGTTTCCGGTCATCACCTGGTCCGGGGCAAATATCTTGATATTGTCGCGGGTGGACTTGATATCGAGATTGCTGAACTTGCCTGGCTTTTCCGGTGAATTTACGGTGACGACCGACTCGCTATCGAGTATCGAATACAGCCTCTTGAGCAGCGGCGCAAGCGAGGCTGGGGCGAACAGGCCCTCATATAGAGCTGCTCCGCTGGCGTCGATCACCACCTGCGATAACAGGTCTTGTCCACCGAGCGGCGTACGGCCTGCTGTGGACGGGATCGGGACGGCGGGAAAGGGGTCCTGCCAGAAGAAGGGATACGGGACGATGCTGCCACGCTCCAACTTCAACGCCGCGTCACTGGCATCGGAATTATTGGTAAGGTCTCCCCCAGGCTCGGAATTGCTACGGATGATGCCATCGGTGAACATGAGCACGGCGCGCAACTTCACCGGGTCCGCATCGGGCCAGTGAGACGCCAGGTATCTGAGGCACGCGAAGGGATTTCCATTTTCGTTCTTTGGGTTGGCCGCTTGCTGCCTCGTCTGAGGAATCAGCTTCTTGTAGACCTGGTCGCGGTCCGTGGTGAAATCCTGGACCACCTTCACCTGGCCCTGCAGCAGCCATCCCAACCCGATCTCGACGTTGGAAGGCATGCTATTAAGGAAGGTCTCAAGGTCATCAAATTGGCCGTTGGCGCCGAGCATCTGCTCGGAGTCCAGAAGCACCATCAATTGCAGGACATGGGGCCCTCTCAGCAGCGGCGTAAAGGAGATGAAGGGGGCGACTTTTCCGCCGATTTTGATCTGCGCGATGTCGGCCGGCGTAAGCGGCGGCATCGGCGTAGAGTTATCCCCCCTCTTGGCCCTTACGGATATGGCGCGCATCACGATCATGGTGGGGGTCTGCGCGAGGGTGTCTGGAGCGACTGCGACAAAGAGCAACAGGGTGCCGGCAGCCGCGGCCAAAAAGCGTGCGGCACCGGCGCAACGGGATTTGTTATGCATCGACGGTATGCTGTTGAATTCCGTGGTCATGGCGGGCCCTCCTCTAACCAGATCGATCTTCGACACGCGTGCGTATAGTGGCTTCAATGAGCGGAAATGCTGCCCAAACAATATACATCCCAACCGCGGCAATCGCAGGTTAAACGCCGGCTGGGCGCGCACAGTACCGCAGGGTTGGCGGGAAGGTTCAGATGCCCTCGCCCATGCTGACACTGTCCGACCGCGAAGACTGTTCGCTGCGGTACTGAGCGCGCTCTTCTTCTTCGACGGTGAGCGTGCCGGCCGGTTCCTGGCGCACGGTTTGCAACTCGCCGTCCAGCCGCTCCACGCGCGTCATCAGCCGCTTCACCTCGTCGGCCAGCGCGATGATGACATCGGAGAGCGGGTCGTTGACGTCATGCGGGTCGGTGATGAGCACCCGCTTGCCGTTCTGGTAGACGATGTGCGCGGGGACGCCGACGACGGTGGAGTCGGGAGGCACATCGCGCACCACCACCGAGCCAGCGCCGACGCGGGAGTTTTCGCCGATGGTGATATTGCCCAGGATGTTGGCGTTGTTGCCGACAAAGACGCCATTGCGCAGGGTGGGGTGCCGTTTGCCGACACCCTTCCCGGTGCCGCCAAGGGTCACGCCCTGGTACATGGTTACGTCGTCGCCGACGATCGCGGTTTCGCCGATGACGACGCCCATTCCGTGGTCGATGAAGACGCGGCGGCCGATGCGCGCTCCCGGATGAATCTCCACGCCGGTCCAGAAGCGCGTGACCTGCGAGAGGACACGCGCCGGCAGCCGCAGATGCCTGCGCCAGAGCCAATGATGAATGCGATGCGCCCAGACGGCGTGCAGACCGGGATAGCAGAAGAGCACCATCGCGCGCGACGAGGCGGCGGGATCGCGCTCGAAGACGCAGCGGATGTCCTCGCGAATGGATTTAATCAGGTTCATGGCGTGAGAGTCGCCGTCGGTGTGCCGAGCGCCTGCTGGCGCAGCTCGTCGAAGAGCCCGGTGGAGAGATAGCGTTCGCCGAAGTCGGGAAGGACGGCGACGATCAATTTGCCCGCATGCTTCGGGTCGCGCGCCAGCTGCACCGCCGCGTGGACCGCCGCGCCGGAGGAGATGCCGACCAGAAGGCCCTCCTCGCGAGGCAGGCGGCGCGCCATGGCGAAGGCTTCGTCGTTGGTCACCTGGATGATCTCGTCGATCAGCCCGGTTTGCAGTACCGTGGGCACAAAGCCCGCGCCGAGGCCCTGAATCTTGTGCGGCCCCGGTGCGCCGCCGGAGAGCACTGGGCTGTCTGTCGGCTCGACGGCGACGGTCCAGAAGCCGGGCTTGCGCGGCTTGATGTACTGGCTGACGCCGGTGAGCGTGCCGCCGGTGCCGACGCCGGAGACCAGAATATCGGCCTTGCCATCGGTGTCGTTCCAAATCTCCGGCCCGGTGGTCTCAAAGTGAATCTTCGGGTTTGCGGGATTGTTGAACTGCTGCGGGATGAAGCTGTTGGGCGTCTCGCGCTGCAGCTCCTCGGCCTTGGCGATGGCGCCCTTCATGCCGCTGGGGCCGGGCGTGAGCACGATCTTTGCGCCGTAGGCCAGAAGCAGAATACGGCGTTCGATGCTCATCGTCTCGGGCATGGTAAGGATGATGCTGTAGCCCTTGACCGCGGCCACAAACGCCAGGCCGATGCCGGTGTTGCCGCTGGTGGGCTCGATCAGCACGGTATCGCCGGGCTTGATCTTGCCATCGCGCTCGGCGGCCTCGATCATGGCCAGGCCGATGCGGTCCTTCACGCTGCTGGCCGGGTTGCGGCTCTCCAGCTTGGCCACTACGGTGGCGGTGGCCCCCTCGGTGACCCGATTCAGTTGAACTAATGGAGTGCTGCCGATCAGATCTGTGATTGTCTTTGCGATGTTCATTTTTTCCCCCTTGACTCATAACCCGGCGCGATGCCGGGGTTGCGCTCCTGGGTGCGCACTGCCGCGGATGAAGCAGCGCCCAATGCGGTGGCAGTACGAGGTGGGGTCAACAGAAAAATGCGCGGGGAGATGCTGCGATGCGGTCGTAGGGTCTTGCGGCGACCTGCATCCCATCCAGCATGACCGAAACTGGCCCGCGAAGACGTTCGCAACGGTTCTGATTGGGATCGCTCATCACTCTACCAGAGATTATATGAACGGCGCGGGTAAATGTCTAACCACCCGTCGTTTGGTTAGTGGGTCAGTTTGTCTTTAAAAAAGCGGTCATTTCGGCATCCATTCGACTGCGCTCAGGACAGGCCCTGAAGCCGTGCCCTTGTATCTTCCGGTTTGGTGGCTGGGACGAGAAAGACGGTCGAGCTGCGCTCGATACCCCACGCTCCACCCCAGCGGGGGTCTGCTCAGTGGACTTCGGTGAGCTTTTCGGTTTGGCGGGACATGGTGGCGGTGCGGTCTAGCTTGTCCCAGGCGAAGGGCTTGCCGTCGATGGCGCGCTTGAGCGTCTTGAAGAGGACGATGGAGAAGACCTGGCGGTAGGTGAAGCGCTGGATCCAGATGTGGCCGAGCAGCCATGCGTCGCCGTGGCAGGCGGGATGTTTGCGCTCCAGCGAGAAGGCCAGCGCGGAGGTGACGAAGTCGATGATGAGGAAGGCCAGGAAGAAGGCCAACAGCTTCTCGAAGCTGGCCGCCGAGGCTGCTTCGGGATGGAAGTGTTTGTTGTAGAAATAATTGCCGACGCCGGCGAAGAACATCAGGTCGATAAAGGGCGAGAAGAGGGGAAGCAGGATCTGGAAGAGGAGGATGTTGGGCAGGGCGAAGAAGCCCATGGCGCGGCGGTTGCGGAAGGCCCCGCGATGCTTGAAGACGGCCTGCAGAATGCCGAAGGACCAGCGGAAACGCTGGCGCATGAGGCCGTTCATGTTGATGGGGGCCTCGGTGAAGGCCAGCGCCCGGTCCTCGTAGATGACCTCGTAGCCCTGTTCGAGGAGGTTCATGGTGAGGTCGGCGTCTTCGGCGACAGTGTTGGTGTGGTATTCGCCGCCGGCCTTGACGGCAGCGGTGCGCCAGGCGCCGATGGCCCCAGGGACGACCATGACGATGTCGAAGAGATCGAGGGCGCGGCGCTCGAAGTTCTGGCTGGTGATGTACTCGAGGGCCTGCCAGCGGGTCCACAGGTTGACGCGATTGCCGACCTTGGCGTTGCCCGCGACCGCGCCGATCTTCGGATTGGCGAAGTGGGCGACCAGGTTGGCGATGGCGTCGTGGGCGATGACGCCGTCGGCGTCGATGCCGATGTATATCTCCTCGCGGGTCTGGGCCAGGGCGAAGTTGAGGGCGTCGGCCTTGCCTCCATTGGGCTTGGTGAGCACGGTGAGGCGACCCGCAGCAATATCCGCCGGGTAGGCGTCGATGACGGTCTGATAGGTGCGGTCCTTCGATCCGTCGTCGATAACGATGATGCGGATGTTCTTGTAGTTGGACATCATCACCGAGCGGATGGTGCGGACGATGACTTTTTCTTCGTTGAATGCGGGGATGAGGACGGCGACGCGCGGGGCGTAGTTTGGCCCGGCGAAGTTCTTCCGTTTGCGGAAACGATCGATGACGGCGAAGACGCCAATGATGATGAGGCGAGCGCTCATGAGGATGTCGCCGGCGAAGAAGACGGCGACGACGAAGTGGTTGAAGAAGGCCCAGACGAAGAAGGCGATGGAATCCACGCGCGCCTGCCAGAGCTGATGCTGGTTGAGCGGCGGCATGACCTCGGCGCGGGTCTTGCCCATCAGTTGCGAGACGGGAACGATGGTGTAACCGCGGTCGCGCAGGGCCTGGATGAGCACGGGAAGCGCGGCGATGGTGGCCGAGCGGTCTCCGCCGCCGTCGTGCAGCAGGATGATGGAACCCTGCATCCAGGGGCGGGTCTGCATGTCGCGCATCTGCTGAAAGACGCTGTCGGCGATCTCCTGCGGGGTCTTGCGCGGGTGCTCATCCCAGTCGCTGGTGTCGATCTTGTCGCCGACGATGACGTAGCCGAGGTCCTGAATGCGGTCGGCGGGGGCGGCCTGGTCGTTGGTGTCGGGCTCCTGGTCGATGGAGTAGGGAGGGCGGAAGTAGAGGGGCTGCACGCCCAGTTCGGCGGCGAAGAGGCGTTCGGTGAGGTTTAGCTCCAGGTCCGCGCTGGGGACCGAGATTTCGCTGATGTCCGGGTGCGTGAAGGTGTGATTGCCGATCTCGTGGCCTTCGTTGTAGACGCGCCGCATCAAGCCGATATTGTTCTGCGCCTCCTCGCCGATCATAAAAAACGCCCCGACGACGCGGTACTTCTTCAGGATGTCGAGGATGAGCGGGGTCCACTTCGGTCCGGCCCGTCGTCGAAGCTGAGGGCGACCTCTTTTGGGTTATAGCCAGTCTGCTGGATGGTGTAGGAGAGCGGGTAGGAGGTCATGGTTTCGGCGGTGACGGAGCGGAAGGGCAGCGGCACCGAATCGTCGTCGTCCAGGGTGACGGCGCGGCGGCCGGACTGTGATTTGCGCGTGATGCGCAGGATGTCGCCTTCGCCCTCGGTGTCGACATCGAAGCCGGGTTCGACATGGGCAAGATCGAGCACGGGATTGGAATGGATCGGCCTGTCCCATATCTTCCACAGCGAGTTGTCCTCGGAGCCGAGGCGCCAGAGGGCGAAGGTCTCGATGCCCAGGGCGCGGGCCGCGCGCATCTGGTTGAGGATGGTGACGGCGTCGAGGAACCACACCTGGTGGCGGACATGCGCGTCGTCGTCGTCGTAGGCGAAGTGACCATTGAGGGAGTCGGGGTCCAGCTCGATCTGCGCCTCGGCATCCTCCGCGGCCTGCCATGCCTCCTGGGTGGAGAGCACCTCGGCGGCCAGCACCTTGGGCACAAAGCGCCTGGACGGCCTTGCGCCGGCGGGCGGAAGCGACATCGTCCAGTCGTAGCCATAACTACCCAGAGCGCAGATCACCTTCTCCTTGGGCACGATCTTCAGCACGGCCTTGAGGTTGTCGAGGAACCAGTCCTGTGCGGCGATTGGGCCCGGCTCGCTCTCCATCTGGTGCTGGTCGTAGTTCATCAGCAGCAGGCCGTCGGAGTGGTCGGCCATGTACTTGAGGTCGTAGGCGTCGTCGTTCACCGGCGCGTTGACATAGAGCTTGAGATTGCGCGGGTGGAAGTCCTGGTAGAGCGCGGCAAGCAGCGCCATGTATCCCGGCTGCGCGTCGTCGGCGAAGTTCTCGAAGTCCAGCGAGAGACCGCGGTAGTTTGGATTGGCGGCGAGGAACTGGTCGATCTGTTGGACAAAATGGGCACGCGATGCGGGGTTGGAAAAGAAGTCGCCGATGGAGGGAAGAAAGATGCCCTTGGTGGGATCGTAGTTGTTGACCAGGGGAAAGATTTCGGTATCTTCGTTTGCCGCGGCGATGGTGTGGGCGACCCTTCGCTCGTGGTCCACGCCATGGACTCCGGCCGCGTCCACCACGGCGAAGGCGCGGTTGTCCAGGCTATAGGAGATTAGAGCGCCGTCCGGCGTGACCACATGGAGCCACTCGGGAAAGAGCAGGTCGATCTGGTGGATGTGCTGCTTGAGCGAGGAGTAGCTGGCCGGATCGTCCTCGACATAGTAGGCCGCGCGCAGGCCTTCGCCAGAGTTCAGGGTCACCTGGGAGGGCTTGAGGTCGGTCTTGCGATGGGGGGAGCGGCGCAGCTTCTGGCCCGGCCTGGCGGGCTCAACCTTCAGGGCGCTGATGTTGCGCTTGGGCGTTGCCAGCAGCAGCTCGGGCAGCGGCGTCATGTGCAGCAGGCCGATGACAAACAGGACCCCGACGACGACGCCGAGCACTGCCAGGCCGTCGAAGATTCGCCGCAGCCGCCGCCAGCGCTTGCGTTGAGGGTCGAGGAAGACTTGCTGGTTCATGGTTCCCTAATGGCCAATTTCCGACTTAAACTGCTGGACTGCAATTGATCGAAGAGCTTGACCGCGAATCTCCCGCCCCGACGCCGGGCCAGGTGCATGCGGTCGCGAACCGTGCCCGAATGCGAGGGCCGCACGGTGGAGGGCCGCATGCTCATGCGCGAGTTTGAAGCATCCGCAAAGCCGCTCCTGCGCAATCGTAAGCAGCCCTCCAGACATAGTCAACGCACCCTGCTGAATGCGCCTCACGTTACGCAGTATGATGCAGTGAGATGAATAGAGAGCGACTTAGGTTCTGGCTTTGGGCGGGCGCGGGGCTGCTGGCCGGTCTGCTGCTGCGTCTGTGGTTTGTGGCCCACATGGCGCGGGCCGTCGGGGACAGCCTGGTGTACGGCGAGATCGCCAGGACGTGGCTGCAGCACGGAGTCTACGGCCTGACCGAAGCCGGCCCAACTCCCGGCTCCATCCAGATACGCCCCACCCTCTGCCGCCTGCCCGGTTACCCCCTCTTTCTGGCCGCCTGCTTCCGCCTCTTTGGCATGGGAGACTACCGCGCCGCGCTGAATGTGCAGGTTGCCGTCGATCTCATCACCTGCTGGCTGGCCGGCGCGCTGGCCGGACGCCTCTTCGGTCGCCGCGCGCAGATGATCGTCCTGTGGATTGCGGCGCTGTGTCCCTTCACCGCGAACTACGTCGCCACGGCCCTGCCGGAGACGCTGGTATTTGCCTTGATCGCGCTGGCCTTTTACGCCTTTGCGCGCTGGCAGGACGCGGGCCTGGGCAGCAACCGCTGGCTGTGGACCGTCGCCGCCGCGCTGGCCTGCTCCATTCTGCTGCGGCCGGAACAGGGCCTGCTCGCAGCCGCTGTCCTCCCGGCAATGCTCTGGCGGTCGTTGGCAACCCGCGAACCAAGCCTCCGCCCGCTCCGTGCAGCTCTGCCAGTTCTGGCCGCAGCGTTCTGCGTCGCCCTTCCGCTGCTGTTGTGGACGGCGCGCAACGAACGCGTCTTCCACGTCTTTCAGCCGCTCTCCCCACGCAACGCCAACGATCCCGGCGAAGCGGTCCTGCACGGCTTCGGCCGCTGGTATGGCAGCTGGGCAATCGACTTTGCCTCGGTCAACGAGGTCTGCTGGCCCATGGACGGCGCGCGCATCGAGTTTGCCAGCCTGCCGCCGCGCGTCTTCAGCGCCACCTCGCGATCGACATCGGCCGAGGTGCACAGCCGCACCGCCGCGCTGATTGCCGACTACAACGCCACCCTCGAGCTGACCCCGGCCCTCGATGCGCGCTTCGACGCGCTGGCCGCCGAGCGCATCCACGACCAGCCGGCGCTCTACTACCTCGGCCTGCCCATCGCGCGCGTCTTCGACATGGCCCTGCGCCCGCGCACCGAGATGATGCCGGTCTCCGATGAATGGTGGAGGTGGAGGGAGCACCGCGTACAGACCGCCTTCGCTGCCTGCTATGCCGCGCTCAACCTCGCTTTCTACGTGGTTGCCTTCACGGGATTTTTCGTCTGGAGGCGCCGCGCATGGCTCTCGCCCAATCCGACCAAGCCCAATCCCCCCGGCCCCGGCCTGCGCGCCTTTCGCGAATTGGCCTACGCCATGGCCGCCAGCCTGCTGTTGCGCGCTGCCATGCTGCTGTTCATCGTCAACTCAGAGCCCCGTTACACGCTGGAGTTTTTCCCCGTCTTCTTCGTCTGGATCGGCGCGTTGTTTGCCGAACCGCGCAAATCTCTGCGTGAAACATAGGGGAATGTCTGCACAGGTTTCGAGATTCCCTCGGCGGCTAAAGCCTCGTTGGAAATTGAGCGCTTGTGGCGGGACTAAAGTCCCGCCCTTTCAAAACGGTGACCTATGCAGAGATTCCTTAGCTGCACTTGCCTTTGCACTTGATGGCAAATGGCTTCAGGTCGATGGGCTGGTTGAGGCGGATGTTGGTGTAGATCGTGGTCTGGGTGTCTCCCGAAGGCGTGAAACCCACCTGTTTCAGCGAGAGATCGCGCGCCAGGTCGATCCAGATGGCGATGTGGGTGTAGTAGGAATTGCGGATCGTGGGGTCCTTGGAAACCAGGTCGAGCTTCTCCACCTCCACCATGTGGCTGCCGTCGCTCATCTGTTCCGTGCCCTGGTCGGTGATGATCCAGTTCGCGAAGAGGTCGCGGCCGCTGCCACCTGCGCCAAGCGCGAGGATGGTCTGGGCGAGCGCCTGGTTCTGGCCGGCTGAGTAGGTCTTGATCTGATTGGTGCCGGCTGTATAGATAGTCACGGCACCATTTTTGTACTCCAGCGTCTGCGCGTTGGGCGGATCGAACCTGGCGCCCACCTGGGTGGAGTTGCCGCTGCGCAGGAAGTAGATCGTCCCCGACTCGGTCGTCGTGTCGTTGACGATCTTCTCGAACTGCTGCTTCTGGATCGACGCCTCGGCGGAGTGGAACTTCGCGCTGCCGGCGTCCATCTGGGCCAGAACGGACTTCAGGCGGTCGGGTTTGGCCTGCGCGTTTGTTGTATATACCGGAGCGAGGCTGGCGAGAACCAGTAAGCCTGCTGCGGCTACTGCCGCGAGGAGCGGAAGCCGCATCAGCGCACCACCCAGGCGTTGTAGGCGACGACTTTACCGTGCGCGTCCAGTACCGGCTCATAGCGCTCCAGCGTCACCGCGCCGGAGATCGGCTCGACCGCCTGCAGGATCGCCGCGCGGCGTTGGTCGTCGGTCTGGCTGGCCGTCGGGCCGCCGCTCTGGTCGCTGCGGATCTGGAAGACGAAGCGGCTGCTTGTGCCGGAGCGTCCAGCCTCCTTCACCAGCACCTCGCTGCCGTGCAGCGCCACGGTCTCCACCGGTCGGTCCTTAAAGTCGATGACATGCGGCGAGACAAAGAGAAAGATCAGGATGAGCGTCACCATGATGTCGAAGTGGATGCTGCCCCGCTCGTAAGCCCAGAAAAAATAGCTGCGTAGAAGTTTGCCCATGGATTCGCTCCTGCCTAGCTCCTGCCCGTGTGGCGCTGCGGCGCGATCAGCGTCTCCCACTCCGCACGCGGTTTGCTTGGATCGTTCATGTACGGCAGCAGCGCCTCGGGAATGCGCACCGTTCCATCGGCCTGCTGATAGTTCTCCAGCACCGCAAGGTATGTGCGCCCGACGGCCAGACCGCTGCCATTCAGTGTATGCACAAACTCGGACTTTCTGGTCTTGCCCTGCGCGCTGCCGGACGGCCGGAAGCGGATGTTCGCGCGGCGCGCCTGAAAGGCTTCGAAGTTGGAGCACGAGCTGATCTCGCGGTAGAGGCCCTGCCCCGGAAGCCAGACCTCGAGGTCGTAGGTGCGGGCCGAGGCAAAACCCATGTCGCCGGTGCAGAGCAGGACGCGGCGATAGGGAAGGCCGAGGAGTTCGAGGACGCGCTCGGCGTCGCGCGTCAGCCGCTCGTGCTCGGCGTTCGAGTCAGCGGGACGGCAGAACTTGACCAGCTCGACCTTCTGGAACTGGTGCTGGCGAATCATTCCACGCACGTCCTTGCCGTAGCTTCCCGCTTCGCTGCGGAAGCACGGCGTGTAGGCGCAGAGGCTGGCGGTGAGCTGCGATTCGTCGAGCGTCTCGTCGCGGAAGAGGTTGGTGACGGGGACCTCGGCGGTGGGGATGAGCCAGTGGTCGGAGTCCTGAAACTTGCCGGGTTCGAACGCGCCCTTGTCGTCGCAGTGGAAGAGGTCCTCGGCGAACTTGGGGAGCTGGCCGGTGCCGAAGAGTGACCGGGAGTTGACCATGTAGGGCGGGAGGACTTCGGTGTAGCCGTGCTCGCGGGTGTGCAGGTCGAGCATGAAGTTGGCCAGCGCGCGTTCGAGGCGTGCTCCCTGGCCGAAGTGGACGACGAAGCGCGAACCGGAGATCTTGGCGGCGCGCTCAAAGTCGAGGATGCCGAGGCGTTCGCCGATCTCCCAGTGCGGGAGCGGGGTGAAAGTGGGCGCGGCGGGGGTGTAGACGATGTCGGGTGAGCCGTTGGCGGTGAGTTTTTCGCTGCCGTCCCAGGTCTTCTCGACGCGGTTGTCGTGCTCGGATTTGCCGATAGGAACGGAGTCCTGGGGAAGGTTGGGGATGCCAGCTAGCGTACTCCGCATCCGATCATCCAACTCTGCGGCATGGCCCTCCCGTTCGACAATGGTTTCCTTGATCCCGAGCTAGATTAGCCAGTCCGCGTCAACTGGCATCCCATGCTTCTTGTTATGGCCGACCCGTGCGGAGAGAGCATTGCGAGTTGCCTGGAGCTTCTCGACTTCCGTTATCGCGTTCCGCCTGAACTCATCGTTAGATTTGAAGTATCCTAGGACAGCAGACGGGTCAATGCCGCGCGCGCGCAGCTTCTCTTCCACAACCGACAGATTCGCCCGCACATATGCAAGGTCAAGCATCCCTATAATTCTACCCTTCCGTGCAAGGTGGATGCGCTGCCGGGCCGTTGGCCGTTACACTGGGAGGGATGCGAACGGCGGTGACAAGCTGAGCAAGGCAGACATGCACGTGAATATCGCCGGGGTGGTGCTGCGCTCGCCCGTAATCGCGGCCAGCGGGACCTTCGGCTACGGGCTGGAGTTCGAGGAGATCGTCTCGCTGGAGCGCATCGGGGCGTTTGTCACCAAGGGCCTCTCGCGCGAGCCGATGGCGGGCAACGCAAGCCCGCGCATCATCGAGAGTCCAGCGGGAATGATGAACGCGGTGGGCTTGCAGAACATCGGCGTTCATGCCTTCGTCGAAGAGAAGATGCCCAGGCTGCGCGGAATCCCCGGCGTGGTGGTGCTCGCCAACGTCTTCGGGTACACCATCGAGGACTGCGTGGAGGTGATCCACGTGCTCAACGACGCGCCCGGCATTGCGATCTACGAGCTGAACGCGAGCTGCCCCAACACCAGCCACGGCGGCATGGTCTTCGGCACCGACCCGGACTCGCTCTTTCAGCTGGCCACGCGCTGTTGCCAGGCTGCGAAGCGTCCGCTGATGGTGAAGCTGTCGCCCAACGTCACCAGCATCGGCCAGATGGCGAAGGTCTGCGAGGACGCGGGCGCGCAGGCGATCTCGCTGGTGAACACCTTTCTGGCGCTGGCCATCGACGTGGAGACGCGGCGGCCACGCATCGCCAACGTGACGGGCGGGTTGAGTGGGCCGGCGATCCGTCCGATCGCGGTGCGCATGGTGCATGAGGCATCGCAGGCGGTGAAGATTCCCGTGGTGGGGATGGGCGGCATCGTACGCGCCGAGGACGCAGTGGAGTTTATGCTGGCGGGGGCCACAGCGGTGGAGGTGGGCACGGCCAGCTTCGCCGATCCGCGCGCGGTGGAGAACATTGCCAACGGCCTGCGCCGCTGGTGCGCAAGCCACGGCGTGGCGCGGGTGAGCGACCTGACCGGCGCAATGGAGCGATAACGGACGGCTTTTCCTCAGATTCCGGTTGCTTCAGTCCAAGCGCTCTCCTCAGGCGGGCAGTTGCTTCGGCATAAAATGGTGGCGTGACCACAGAATCCGTTCCCACAGCCAGCCATGAAACATTGAGCGGCCTTCGCCGCATCCGTCGCGCCCTACTTTCCGTAACCGATAAGACCGGCCTGGTGGAGTTCGCCCGCGCGCTGGCCGCGCACGACATCGAGCTGGTCTCGACCGGCGGAACGGCGCGCGCGCTGCGCGAGGCGGGACTCAGTGTGCGCGACATCAGCGATCTGACCGGATTTCCGGAGATGCTGGACGGCCGCGTAAAGACGCTGCATCCCAAGGTACACGGCGGCATTCTGCACATCCGCGGGAACAAGGAGCATGTGGCCGCGGTGAGGGAGCACGGGATCGAGCCGATCGACATGGTGGCGGTCAATCTTTACGCGTTCGAGAAGACGGCGAACAAGCCGGGTGTGGCGTTCTCGGAGATCATCGAGAACATCGACATCGGCGGGCCGTCGATGGTGCGCTCGGCGGCGAAGAACTTCGAGGACGTGGCGATTGTGACGTCGGTGGCGGACTATGCGCCGGTTGCGGAGGAGTTGGCGGCGAACGGAGGCTCGCTGGGGCGCGCGACGCGCTGGCGGCTGGCGAAGGCGGCCTTCGCGGTGACGGCGGCCTACGACGCGGGGATTGCCACGACACTGGAGAGCATTGCGGCGCCCGCTGCGCACGGCGAGCCTGCGGTCTTCGACGCGGAGGCGATGCCGCCGGCCATCCGCGTCATCCATCCGCTGAAGACGGTGCTGCGCTACGGCGAGAATCCGCACCAGAAGGCCGCGCTGTATGTGGATGGAAGCGGGGGCGGAGTGGCCTCGGCAAAACAGTTGCAGGGCAAGTATCTGAGCTACAACAACCTGGTCGATTTGGACGCCTGCTGGCAACTGGTGGGCGAGTTTGACGCGGCCAAGGACGCGGCGGTCGCGATCATCAAGCACACCAACCCGTGCGGCGCGGCGACAGGCGCGACCGTGCTCGAAGCCTACCGGCGCGCGCTGCAGGCCGATCCCGTCTCGGCCTTCGGCAGCGTGATCGGCATCAACCGCGAGGTGGACGCCGAGGCCGCCGAGGAGCTTTCCAAGCTGTTTGTGGAGGCGATCATTGCGCCGTCGTTCACGCCGGAGGCGGTCGCTTGCTTCGCCGCAAAGAAGAACCTGCGGCTGCTGGAGACCGCCCCCAGCCACCCGGACGCGGGCAGGCCGGTGCGCGCGCTGAAGCAGGTCTCCGGCGGGTTCCTGATGCAGGATGCCGACCGCATCCGCATCAGTGAGCCTGAACTGCGCGTTGCCACCAAACGCGGCCCCACGGCGGAGGAGATGCGCGCGCTGCTGTTCGCGTGGAACGTCTGCAAGCACGTCAAGTCGAACGCCATCGTCTACGCGCGCTGCAACGAGGGACACGGACAGACGGTCGGCATCGGCGCGGGACAGATGAGCCGGGTGGATGCGGCGCGCTTCGGCGCGATGAAGGCTGTCCTTCCGTTGGCTGGGACGGTTGCGGCGTCGGACGCGTTTTTCCCCTTCCCGGACGGCCTGGAGGCGGTTGCCGCGGCGGGCGCAACGGCCATCATCCAGCCCGGAGGCTCGGTGCGCGACGCCGAGGTGATTGAGGCGGCGGACCGGCTTGGCATCGCGATGGTCTTCACCGGGATACGGCACTTCCGGCACGGATAGAGTACGCGGGGCCGCTCCCGAGCCTTCGCTCTACAGAGAATTCGATCCGCGGAGATGCAGATATAATGGACATACTCTGCCGGGTTGGCGCGACCGGCGCAGGCAACAGCATCCAATGGATGCGCCGCATCGTCTAACCAGTGATTGCGTGTTCGCTCCCGCCGGATAGGAAGCTATGCCCATGGCCTTGCTCTTTCGAGCTTTACGGATTCACCCCCTCCGGCTGGTATGGGTCGCCGTCCTGCTGATTGCAATGCCACAACTGCTGGCCGCCGCGCCCCCGGCACATCAGACGGCTTCAACTGCTTCACAAACCGCTGAAGCGAAGACTCCAGCGGACCAGAGCCAGACGGAGCCCGACCGCGCAAGCTCGTACTACCACTACGGGTTGGCGCATCTCTACGAGGAGATGGCGATCAGCGCTGGGCGTCCGGACTACGCGACGCAGGCCGTGGAGGAGTACAAGCTGGCGCTGGACGCCGATCCAAACTCGGCGCTGCTGGAGGACGGCCTGGCCGATCTCTACTTCAAGATCGGGCGCATCAAGGACGCGGTAGGCGCCGCCGAGGACCAGTTGAAGAAGAACCCGGACGATGTGGCGGCGCACACGCTTCTGGGGCAGGTGTATCTGCGTTCGCTGGGCGACATGCAGGGCACACAGGCTGGTGAGATGCTGCAACTGGCGATCGCCGAGTACGAGACCATCGCGCGCCTGAAGCCGGCCGACCTGGAGACCAAGCTGCTGCTGGGCCAGCTCTACGCGCTCAACCACGACACCGCCAAGGCGGAGGCACAGTTCAAGGCCGCGCAGAAGATCGATGCCGACTCCGAGGAGGTTGTGCTGCGGATGGCAGCGCTGTACGGCGAGGAGGGGGACGCGCAGCGCGCGGTCGACACTCTCTCGGCGGTGCCGGTGGCAGACCGGACGGCGCGGATCGAGTTCGCTCTGGCAGCCAGCTACGACCAGTTGAAGAAGCCGAAGGAGGCCGCGGCGGCCTACCGCCGCTCGCTGGAGATCGACCCGGACAATCCCGATGCCGAGCGCGGGCTGGCGACTGCACTGCTGATGGACGGCCAGTTGGATGAGGCGCTTAAGGCGTTCAACGGGCTGGTGGCGGCGGACCCGACGGACGCGCAGTCGGAGATCCGCATCTCCGAGATCCAACGCCGCCAGGGCCACTACGACGAGGCGCTGGCGACGCTGGAGAAGGCGAAGTCGCAGGTGCAGGACTCGCTGGAACTGAGCTACAACGAGGCGTTGATCTACGACGCGCTGGGCAAGTACGGCCAGGCAACGGATGTTCTGACCGGCATTCTCGACAGATCCACGCACGCCGATGGCAAGTACTCCGAGCAGGAGAAGCAGAACCGGGCGATCTTTCTGGACCGGCTTGGCATCATCGATCGCGAAGAGAACAAGACGGCGGAGGCCGTGGCGGCATACAAGCAGATCATCGACCTCGGCGGAGAGTACGCGGAACGCGGCTTCGACGGCGAGATCGACGCCTATCGCGACGCGCACCAGTGGAAGGAGGCAACCGAGGCCGCCGCCGAAGTGGCGAAGGCGCTGCCCAAGAACCACCTCGCTCAACTGGCCTACGCCGTGCAGCTTGCGGACACCGGGCAGGAGGCGGAGGGAATCGCGCTGGCCAAGGCGCAGTTGACCGGAGGCGCGGACGATCGCGAAGTGGAGGAGGACCTGGCCCAGGTCTACATCCGGCTGAAGCGGTTCAAGGAGGCGAGCGAGCAGCTCGACAAGGCCGACGCGCTGGCCACAAAGCCGGACGAGAAGCTGGAAGTGCTCTACCTGCGCGGAGAGTTCTACGAGCGGCAGAAGATGTACGACCAGGCGGAGGTCCAGTTCCGCAAGGCGCTGGCGATCGACCCGCACAACCCAGGCGTGCTGAACTATCTGGGATATATGCTGGCCGACCAGGGCCAGAAGCTGCCCGAGGCGCTGAAGCTGATCCACGAGGCGGTGGAGCTGGAGCCGCAGAACGGGGCCTACCTGGACTCGCTCGGCTGGGTCTACTTCAAGTTGGGTCAATACCCAGAGGCGGAAGAGAACCTGCGCAAGGCCAACGAGCGCATGAACAGCGACCCAACCGTGCATGACCATCTGGGCGAGCTGTACGAGAAGACCGGCAACCTGAAGATGGCGGTGTCGCAGTGGGAGCGGTCGATGACCGAGTACGCCCACTCGCTCGCTGCCGACGCCGATCCCGAGGACGTGCAGAAGGTGCAGCACAAACTGGAGAGCGCGCGCGTCAAACTGGCCAAGCTGGGCCCCGCATCCGACAAGGGCGCCAAGTAACGGCCACGCAGCCAAACGGATTTCGTTCCGCCGGTTACACTGGAACGTATTGTGACTTTGAATGGGGCGAAGGACTCCGGGCTGCATTGCTGCGCGGTCTGCGGGGACGCGGACGACGCGCTCACCGAGCGCGTCTACGCCGCGCCGGAGCGGACAAGCCGCACCGCGTTCCAGCGCGACTGCGAACGCATTGTGCAGGCGCGCGCCTTTCGCCGCCTTGCCGGCAAGACGCAGGTCTTCACTAGCCGCGCCAGCGACCACTTCCGCAGCCGCCTGACCCACACCATCGAAGTGGCCCAGATCGCGCGCGGCGTGGCCCAGGAGCTGGGGCTAAACCAGGAGCTGGCCGAGGCCCTGGCGCTGGTGCACGACATCGGCCATCCGCCCTTCGGGCACGCCGGCGAGCACGCGCTGGATGAGTGCCTCAAGCGCCACGGCCGGCGCTTCGACCACAACCTGCACGCGCTGCGCATTGTGGAACACTTCGAGCTGCGCTACGCCGCGCATCGCGGGCTGAACCTGACACAGGGCGTGCGCGAGGGGATCATCAAGCACTCGCGCGACTATAGCGCCGGCGAGTATCCCGAGCTGGCCGGCTACCTGCTGGACCGGCAGCCACCGCTGGAGGCGCAGATCATCGACCTGGCCGACGAGATTGCGTATCTTACGGCGGACCTGGACGACGGAGTGGAGTCGGGGTTGCTGGAGATCGACCACATCCGCGAACACGTCGATCTGCTGGCCCAAAGCTATGCGCAGGTGGAGCGCGAGCACCCAGGCGTTGAGGCGAAGTACCTCTTCTACGAGGCGCTGCAGCGGATGCAGAACATCCTGACCGACGACCTGATGGCAACCACGCTGGCCAACGCGCGCGCGATCGGCGCCACCAGCCTGGACGAGGTGCGCGCCCACCCCACGCGGCTGGCTACCTTCTCGACGCTGGCGGAGGCCGAGCGCCAGCAGGAGAAGCGCTACCTCTACGAGACGCTCTATACCTGCCACGCGCTCTCGCTGGAGCATGACAAGGCCGAGCAGGTGGTCACGGCGCTCTTTGACTTCTGGATCAACGAGCCCGAGGAGCTGCCCTCAGGCTATGTGGAGCAGATCGAGAGCGAGGGGCTGGCGCGCGTCGTCGCCGACTACATCGCCGGGATGACGGACAGCTTCATCCTGCTGCAATACGCCCATGTAAAGCGCGCCGTGCGGCGGGAACGAACTACTTAACGCCGATCTGCACCGATGAGACCGATAAGACCAAGACGGATAAAGGGGAAGCCGTTTAACAATTTCCACTCTTGACCCTTGTCTGCTTTGGATCGGTTCCATCGGTGTGAATCGGTGTTAAGCCTATACTCGAGCCCTGAACTGCGGTCTTAGTGGAAGTGCGCGGCGTTCTTCTCCGTGAAGGCCGCTTTGTCGGCGGGGAGCTCGTCGATGGGGAAGATCGCATTCGACGGGCAGACCGAGATGCAGTTGCCGCAGTCGATGCACTCGTCGGGATTGATGAACAACTGCGTCACAGAGTCTGCGCCGGCCTCATCGCTCAGGGGATGAACCGCGTTCGTGGGACACTCCACCGCACACATGAAATCCTTCACACATGCATCGGTAATTACGTACGCCATGGTCTCGCTCACTTTCAAGGGATGGGCCGATTGATCTCCGCGGGCGATTTGCTAGCGGCCCGCTCCCTCATTTCCGGGAACCCAATCCCAGAGTATCGGCGGATCGCCGCAGGGTCGGTGACCCCAGTCACACCCCTGTGGGCCGATCAGCGCAACGGCTTGCGAGGCGGGCAGATGCATTCCCCTGCGAGCAGCTCCATACGGTGTCTTTTGCGGATGGATTGGATTGGCGTCCCCAACGGGATTCGAACCTGTGTCGCCGCCGGGAACTGGCGGAGTCCTGGGCCACTAGACGATAGGGACGCATGCAAGAGCGAAGAACCGAGCGGGCTTCGAGGGCGCCACGCAACCGGATTCAAACCCAATCGTACACCGGGGAGCGATGGGCGCGCACAAGCCAGCAATGAGCACGGAAGGCAATCATGGTTAATTAAGCCGTGACACTCTGGTCCCCACCAGCAGTCGCCAACAGCAGTGCACGATTGGGAAGGGCGATCCGCGTTGAACGGGTTAGACGAGCGCCGATACATTCCGTTCCAATCGGTCGAGCCGTTCAATTGCCGACTGCACGGCGGGCGTTCCTTCTTCTTTGACTTTCCGCGCCCGGTCAAGTGCCTGTTCTGCAATGCGGCTGACTTCATGCAGCAGCTTGCGTATCTCGACCTCCAGGCGGTCCCGGCTTTCCTGAATGCGATTGAGAACATCGTTTTGCACGCGCGCGCTGTTCACTTCTAAAAGATGCCGCAGAAACTCTCGAGCATCGTTCGCGATTGCTTTGCGTCCACCCACAAACGGCAAAAAGATGTCGGCGAGCCAGCGCAGCGGCGATGGGGGTTGCGCAATTCCGATGAAGTCCTCGAAAGTGAACCTGGAACGCACGCGGAAGCCTTTCTCCGGATCGAGCGCATGGGGCATCCGCGTCAGTTCGCTAAGGCCCGCGCCGGCGAGCTTATTCAGAAAGCTGTTTCCCATCTCCAGAAATCGAAGGGCCACGGCGCGATATTGGCGCTCGCCCTCTTCCTGCTCGGGTTTGAGCCAAGGCATGACCCTGCGGCGCGAGACCTGCTGGGCGAGGTGCATCACCCGGCGACGGTAGTGCGGGCCAAAACCGAGGGGTACGGACGGCAGTTCCTCGCCAAATTCTGCTTCAGATTCCGTCCACGCGGAACGGAAGAACCTCCGGTGCCTTTCAACGAAGAGGTCCGAAATCCGCTGCTGCTCCGCCATAAACAGGAAATTCAGCTCGCGCATGGAGCGCTCAGCCTCGTGGATGGTTTGCTTCATGAGCTGGATGCGCCGTTCGGATTCTTCGATCGGCCGCTGGAGCGCGTCGCGGTCCTCACTGATAATGGCCAGCAGTTGTTCGCTCAGGCGCTGGAGGCCCCGGTCGCAAGCGGCGCGAACGAGATTTCTGCCCGAGTCTGCAACGAGGCGATGCAGGCTCGCCAGCAGTTTTTCCCAGTCCCGCAGCGGACCGCGGTCTTCCATCCGTTCGGCGGCACTCACCTCAAAGACCTCGCCCATCGGGCGATGCAGCCGCTTTTCCAGAATCTCGCGCGTGAACTTGGCCGCCGCCGCTCGCTCCGGATCGGTGGTGCGGTCGGCTTTGTTGATCACCAGGATTAAATCCTGAACTTGCCTGCCAACCGATTCCACCAGCGCCAACTCCTCGCCCGCAATCGGCGGATCGGCCCCGACCACAACCAATGCTGCATCAATGTGAGGAATGAACGCCTGCGTGGTTGCCGTATTTCCGGTGAAGACCGAGCCCAAACCCGGCGTGTCCACAAAACACATGCCGGAGGACAACAAGGGGCTGGGCACGAATACTTCCGCGCCGACCACTGCCTTTTTGTTTTCGGGGTTGTGTTCTTCAGACACGTATTCCTTCAGGTCGGTCATCGCAACATCCCGCCAGGCCCCGTCTCGCATGCGAATGCGCGCGTGAAGTTCGTCGCCAAACCGAATCACGGTAGGCACTGCGGTGACCGGAACGAACCCGGTTGGAACAACCTCGTGGCCGACCAGAGCGTTGAGCAGGGTGGATTTGCCCCGCTTAAACTGACCAACACAAGCTACATAGAAACGTCCTTCGGAGACCCGCGCTGCGAGCTCACGCGCTTCCTCGGCGACAGGCCCAGCGCCAAGTTCCTGAGCCAGTCTGCCGAGTCGCAACAGACGGGAGGCGCCGTCCATAGACACGGATGTGTCAGCTGGAAGGCTGCCGCAATCTTGCACTGTCGAACTGCCGTTACATTCCTGCATCTGTTATCACCCTTGCGACCGAATACCTTCCGGATGAACGTATCGGATAACCTCGACATCCGGCATGGCGATCAGTCCCTCTTCGACCATGGCATCCAGATGAGGGAACAACCTGGCGATCTTCCGGGAGGGCGCCGCACTCGCGATGGATGGAGCTGTTCATCCTGGTCTCCCACAAGGGCCGGAACTCGATTGAACTGAGTTCTGCCGATCCCATCTTTGGAACTCTCACTGCCGATCCTGCCGATCTGCGCCTAGCTCCTGGTGAACAGAGCGTTCCATGCTGTCAACCAGTGATTTGAGTTTGTGCAGCGCCCCATCGAGTTCGTCGATCGCATCCTGCGGCACAGCCCCGGAGCCTCGCATATAGCGGGGCCTGAGTTCCTCAATCGCTATATTCACAAATGCCAGGTTTGTCATCACCAGTCGCGTCACCGGAATCTCCGGCTGGTTTGGCTCCATGTGTTGCCATGCCAGTGTGCGCAGCAGTTGAGCGCGAAGGATGCGGATGTGGTCTTCCAGCGATGCGGCCTGCGCGGAGGTGATGTCCATGACATAACGCGGGAACGGAGACTGCGATGACGCGGAGTGGAGAGCATGTTCAATATCGCTGAGCAACTTGTCGATGTACTGGCAGGTAACCAGGAGCCGCCGCTGCTGGGTCTCGTTCAGCTCGCCGGGCTGTCGCGTCGCTTTCATCTCCGGTTCCGGCTCGTTCATGGCCCCTCGAAATCTCCCGTCAATGCACGATCATCACCGGGCAGTGCGCGTACTTCAGCACGCGCTCCGTGTTGGAGCCCAGCATCCAGCGATGCAGGATGGTGTGGCTGCGCTTGCCCATCACGATCAGGCTGGCCTGGAGGGTCTCCGCCCGGTGGATGATCTGTTCCGCCGGATGGCCCACGGCGATCTCCGTCTCCAGTTCAACCCCCTTCTGCCCGGCCCGCTCGCGGATGGAGGCAAAGCTGCGCTCATAGCGCTCGCGCATGTCGTCCAGCACCGCGTTGAGTTCGGCGCGCAAGGCGGCGGGCTCCGGCGGCACAATCACGGACAGGATGCAGACCTTGGCCTTGCGGTCCTCCGCCATCGAGAGCGCAACCTCCAGTGCGTGCTCCGAATGCGGAGACGCGTCGTATGCAACCAGAATGGTTTGAAATCCGATAAAGACTGGGCTTCCCATGGGATAACCTATGCCTGTTCCGCGGCTGCGGGCCGCTGCATTGACTGCTCCGATTTTTTGCCCGCCGAGGCGTGCGGAAGAAGATGCCTGGGCAGAAAGAACCTGTTCGCAATCATGGTTGGAACCACGGCGCTCGCGATGACCGTGCCCACGATGTAAGAGTACTGCGTCTGCGTGATGATCTGGTGGTTGAGGCCGAAGAGCGCGCTGATGGTGCCGAAGGTCAGGCCGGTCAACATCATCAGCGTGTAGTAGGTGCCGGAGTTGCCTTCGTAGCGGTGCGCCCGCACAACAGGAAATACAGCAGCCGCCTTGGTAAGCATCTTCGCGGAAAAGAGGACCAGCATCGTGACCGGAGCAGCGATCAGCACGGGCACCAGCACAAACGATCCGGCACGGATGAAGTAGAACGGCGTGAGCAGGCCAAAGGTGAGCGTTCGCAAACGGCGAATGAGCGCGTGGTCCTTGCCTACCGTTCCCGCCAAAACCATGCCGATCAGGTAGGCCGGAAGCACGGCCTCGCTTCCAGACCAGACAGCCAGTCCTCCCATGGCGAAGAGGAGAAAGAGAAGGTACTTGGCCTCCAGTTCGGAGACGCGCCCGCCGTATTTGCGGAAGAACCGCGGCGTAACAAAAGGCAGCACTGCGAAGACCGCGACCGAGACCGCGACGAAGATCACTGTCCTGATGGTGAACGGAGAGAAGATCATTCCCAGTGCAATCACGGTCCCGAGGTCGTTGATAAAGCAGGAGGCGAGGATCGCCTTGCCGTACTCCGTGACGTTGAAGCCCAGTTCCAGCATCACCGCATAGACCACGGCGACCGAGGTTGTCGAGAGCGCGACGCCGCACAGCCAACTGGGCATAATGGCCCAATGCAGCACATAATGCGCGATCGCCGTGCATCCGAGAAAGGGGCCGAAGAACCCAGCCAGGCCAATCACCAGAGCTTCGCGCCACTTCATTCTGAAGATTGCGGGATCGAGTTCCGCGCCGGCGAGAAAGGTGAGGACGATGGCCCCGGTGCCGGCCAGAAACGTGATCCACTGGGTGTTGCCGAGCAGCCCGCCATGGGCCAGAAACGCGACGAGCACAAGTTGGGCCACCGTGCCCACCACAATCTCAGAGAGTGCGGTTGAGATTCTGAACCAGATCGCCAACAGCGTCGCACCCAGTGCCAACCCCACCCATAGCGCAGACAAAGCCCAAGTGTTCCCCATGAACGTGAACTCCCATTTGTCATTCAGGGAACGGGCCGGGACATGACTCCGCGACAGGGTTCCCTGTCAGGAGTCATCATCCATCCAGCCTGCTCGGCAGGACAGCGGTTAAGGGTGAACTCCCTCACCACAACCAACAACGGTAGTTAATACCGTGCTGCATCGATTGTCAAGGAATGGCCTGTCGTTATTGACGATACGATGCGGGCCTGGCTGCGGTAAACTTTGGCCATCTACTGCCTGGAGGAACCTATGCGACGATGCCGACGGCTGTTGACTCTAACCGCGGTCGTTTTGTCTTCGGTGTTGCTGACCGCACAGCCAGCGCCGCGCACCAGCCTGCTTATTCCTCAAGAGCCAACGCCCAATCTCGGGCAGTTCAAAACGCGTCTGATCGCTTACCACGACTGCCAGCGCATCCATGGGTGTTACACGCCGGAAGTGAATCGCCAAAGCGATTTGGCGATTGCAACCCTGCAACGAAGGGCGGCAAGGGCGAAACAAGGCGAGAAGCTGGCACTGGTTCTCGATATCGATGAGACCTCACTTTCCAATTGGGACGAGGAGGTCCAGGACGACTTTGGCTACATCGCGAAGGACTGGAATGACTGGGTGGACAAGAAGCGGGCGCCGGCGATCGAAGGAACTCTTCGTCTCTATAACGAGGCGGTAAAACACGGGGTCTCGGTCTTCTTTATCACCGGGCGGCCGCAGTCGCAAGAAGCTGCGACAGCCGAGAACCTAAAGGCGGCAGGCTATCACGGCTGGGCCGGGCTCGCTCTTCGCGGGCCGCATCCTCCGACGCAAAAGGTTGCCGAGTATAAGTCCGGGGAGCGCGCAAAGATCGTGGCGGCCGGCTATCGCATCATTCTCAATGTGGGAGACCAGATGAGCGACCTGAACGGAATCCCACAAGCCGAGCTCTCGGTTAAGCTGCCCAATCCCTTCTACTTTATTCCCTAGCTGGAGGCGCATCTTACCGGACCGTGTGCAGCGCTTCGACGATCAAAATCTGTTTCGAATCGATGTTGAGGCTGATGTCACGACTTTGACGCCCGCTACACCGCCGGCCCGTGCGACGCCGATTGTGGAATGTTGCAATGCCCGCCATGGCGCGTGGCAAGGGGAAATATTTCGGAGGAATGGGAACCGGGCAATGGACGCTCCATCGCCAGCAGGCATGGCGCCCAGAACCCTACTCCCACTCGATAGTGCCGGGCGGCTTGGAGGTGATGTCGTAGACAACGCGGTTGATGCCGCGCACTTCGCTGACGATCCGGCCGGAGATGGAGCGCAGCACCTCGTACGGCAGCGGCGCCCAGTCGGCGGTCATGCCGTCCTCCGAGTGCACCGCGCGCACGCAGCATGTGTAGGCGTAGGTCCGCTGGTCGCCCATCACGCCGACCGTCTTCACCGGTAGCAGCACGGCGAAGGACTGCCAGACCTTGCGATAAAGTCCCGCGGCCTTGATCTCATCCACCACGATGGCGTCGGCCTCCTGTAACAACGCCACGCGCTCCGCGGTCACTTCGCCGAGAATGCGAACGGCGAGTCCAGGCCCGGGGAAGGGTTGCCGTTCCAGTATCTCTTCGGGCATTCCGAGGTCGCGGCCAATGCGACGGACTTCGTCCTTGAAGAGGTCGCGCAGCGGTTCGATCAGCTTGAGCTTCATATTCGCCGGCAGGCCGCCGACGTTGTGGTGGCTCTTGATCGTCTGCGACGGCCCCTTGACGCTGGACGACTCGATCACGTCGGGGTAGAGCGTGCCCTGCACCAGCCATGCGATCTCCTCGCCGCCGGAGCGGGTCGCGCCCTTCTCCGACGCGAAGATTTTTTTCGCCTCGTCGTCGAAGACCGCGATGAACTCGCCGCCGATCGCCTTGCGCTTCTTCTCCGGCTCGGTCACGCCAGCCAGTCTGGCGAGAAAACGCTCACTGGCATCGACTGCGACCACGCGCAGGCCAAGCTGTTCGCGCATCGTCTTCTGCACCTTGGCGAACTCGTCCTTGCGCAGCACGCCGTTGTTGACGAAGATGCAGGTCAGCCGGTCGCCGATGGCCCGCGCAACGAGGACGGCCGCGACCGACGAGTCCACTCCACCGCTCAGCCCGCAGATCGCGTGCCCCTCGCCCACTTGCGCGCGCACGCGCTCCACGGTGGTGTGGATGAAGTGCTCGGGCGTCCAATCCGCCTTCGCGCCGCAGATGCCGAGCACGAAGTTGCGCAGCAGCTCCATTCCCTGCCGGGTGTGCACCACCTCGGGATGGAACTGCACGGCCCAGATGCGACGCGCCTCGTCGGCGATTCCGGCCAGCGCGTTCGCGGTCTTCGCGGTCTGCGTGAAGCCCGCGGGCAGGGCCTTCGCCTCGTCGCCGTGGCTCATCCACACGTCGAGCGTGGATGGCAGGCCGCGAAAGAGCTGCGTCTCGGCGATCACCTCCACCTGCGCGTGGCCGTACTCGCGCGCGGGAGCAGGCTCGATCCGCCCGCCCAGGTGATGCACGATGAAGTGCAGCCCGTAGCAGATGCCGAGCACGGGAACGCCCATCGCAAGCAGCGCGGGATCGGCGGCGGGCGCGTCCGCATCGTAGACCGAACTGGGGCCGCCGGAAAGGATTAGCCCCAGCGGAGCCAGCGCGCGAACCTGCTCGATGGGCGCGGTGCATGGAAGAACCACGGAGTAGACGTTGAACTCGCGGATGCGGCGCGCGATCAGTTGGGTGTACTGCGAGCCGAAGTCCAGGATGACGATGGTTGAAGTGTCCACAGAGCCGATTGTAAATGGAGCACGGCGCGGCCCTCGTTCGGGGTCCCGGACTTCCGCATGGCGAGCCATTAATGTTACTTTCTAACGCAGCTTTTCTATCGTGGACCTTCTCCACGCACAGGTGCCAGAACTGGGGCCATCGACACCTGGGAAGAGAATTCTGAGACAGGATAATCCTATGACCATCACACGTCGTACCGTTCTCACTGCGTCCGCATCGCTGGCGGGCATTGCGGCCCTCCACCGGATCGGTCTCGCGCAATCGGCCGCCACAACCGCCTCCAACGCACCCGCTGCAGACAGCTTTGCTCCCGTCGCGCCTCCCGCCACGCCGGCCGCAAAGGCGCTCTACGCCGACATTGGGCCCGATGCGTGGGTCGAACTCAACCATCGCCTGCACACGGTCAACGACGATCTCGTCGCGCGCGGCCTGCGCCACATCCCCGGCGTCGAAGGCACCTTCCTTACCGGCTACCCTTACAACGAGTTTTACGATTGGGACCTCTACTTCGAGAACCTCTATCTCTCTTACTACGGCGTCTGGCCGCTCTGCTTCACCAACCTGCGGGAGTTCCTCAACCGCGAGCAGCCCGACGGCTATGTGAACCGCAGCCTGATCAAGCAGCGCGACCGGCAGGATTTCAAGCCATTCCTCGCCCAGCTCGTCGTTCTCGGCGCCAGGCAAGACCACGACGACTACGACTGGCTGCGCGGCAACTACTATGACCGGCTTACCAAGTACCTCGTTAAATGGTTCTCCTACGACTCCGATCACAATGGCTTGCCGGTGTGGAACTCGGCCGACGCCGCCGGCACCGACAACCAGTGGTCCCGCGCGGGCGCGCTCGGCTCGTTTACGGTGGAAGGCGTCGATCTGGCCAGCTACCTCATCCGCGAGCTGCGCGCCATGGCCGTCATCGCCACCGCATTGGGCAACAAGGCGGACGCAGCGGCCTTCAACCGGCATGGCAACGAGGTCGTAAAGCTCATCAACGCGGTCTTCTGGGACGAGACGCAGGGCATGTACTTCGACCGCAACGAGAAGACCGGCCAGCGCGTCAACGTCAAGTCGGCCACCAACTTTACTCCACTCTTCGCCGGCGCGGCCACGCCGGAACGCGCCCGGCGCATGGTCCGCGAGCATCTGCTCAACCCGGCAGAGTTCTGGCTTACCTATCCTGTCGCCAGCTACGCCAAGACGGAGCCCGACTACTACCAGGGCTCATACCACGAGTGCAACTGGCGCGGGTCCACCTGGGCGCCCACCAATTACATGATCTTCCAGGGCCTGCAAGCCTACGGCTACCACGCCGAGGCGCGCGAGCTGGCGCGGCGTCTCTTCACCATGGCCGTGCTCAAAAACCCCGTGCTGCGCGAGTACTACAACGCCGAGACTGGCGACGGCCTCGGCCAGACGCACTTCTGGGGATTCACGGCGCTCTACTACGGAATGCTGCTGGAGTCTTACGCGAACTACGACGCCTCAAGCCTGGACAAGCCGCTGCGGCCCATCATCCCGCAGGAACTCGGCGTCCAGTTCCCGTCACTGCCGAAGATGTGGCCGGTTTCTTCGACCACCTGAAGCCGCCGGAGCCGGGATTGCCAGGCGAGGCGCCATTGATCGCGGGCAACAGCACCGACGCCTCACTTTCAGTTGCGGAGTCCTTTTGGAGGGTCTGCCCGTCTCCAACATGTATCCCCTCAACCGTTGCAGCCGGCGCTTGTGCGGAGTGGTTTTGCGGTGAGATAGTAGTGTGCGTCCTAGCGAGGTCACTCTGTGGTGCGATCCGGTTCGGTTGGTCTATTCCTCTCTTTCGCGCTTCTGCTTCCGGCGGGAGCGCTGGCACAGGCCTCTGGGCCTGTAGCTGCAAACCCGGCGCCAGCCGCCGCTCCAAGCTCCGCCGCTCGATCTGCGCAGCGTCCTGCCGCGGGCCCTGCAACTGGTTCTGCTCGGGGGATGGCTCGACCGGCAGACCAGTTCGCGACGGAACGCAACAACGGCGGTCGTCCGGTGCACAATGAGGCCGAGCGCGTGGCCCGCTGGAAGCCGGTGGCAATGCCCTATGTGCGGGCCGGGCTTACGCTGCGCCAGCAGCAGATGATCGCCAAGCTCGCCGACGCCTGTCACTTGATGGACACGCTCTACTGGCATCAGAGCGACCTGGGCGGATGGGCCGTCTACCATGTGACGGTGAACCCGGTGATGGAGCGGCTCTTCGCAATCAATGGAAGTCGCTGGGACCTTGCTGACCGGAACACTCCCATCCTCGGCGAAGAGCCGCTGGTGCCGGGACACGAGCTGTATCCCTTCGGATTAACGCGCGCCTCAATCGAGCAGTACGCCGCGGCGCATCCGGAGAGCAAAGCGGCCCTCTACAATCCGTGGACTGTGGTGCGCTCGGCGCCGCTTGACCTTGCGCCTGCTTTGAGCCAGCCGGTTGTGAGTGGCACACCCGAGCGGCTATTTATCGTTCCCTACCACGAGGCATACGCTCAATGGCTGCGGCCGATGGCGGTGGATCTGCGCGCGGCGGCGAAGCTGAGCGATGACCCGGCCTTTGCTCACTATCTGAACCTGCGCGCCGAGGCCCTGCTGACCGACGATTACTACGCGAGCGATGTTGCGTGGCTCGACCTGAAAAATCCAAAGGTCGATCTGATCTTTGCGCCGTATGAGACGTATCTCGACGGTGTCCTCGGAGTGAAGACCTCCTATGGAGGCGCGATCCTGATTCGCAATGAGGCGGAGAGCCGCAAGCTCGACCTGTATCGCAAGCAGGAGGCGGCGATGCAGCAGGCGCTGCCGATTCCAGCGGAAGACAGGCCGTCGAAGGAGGGCCAGGCGACGCCGATGGAGGTCGTCGATGCGCCGCTGCGCGCGGGCGACCTGCACTACGGCTACCAGGCCGTGGCGGACAATCTGCCCAACGACCCGCGCATCCACGCGGAGAAGGGATCGAAGAAGATCTTCTTCAAGAACTTCATGGACGCGCGCGTGAACAACGTGGTCCTCCCCATCGCGAGCAAGATGCTGTCGGCGGAGCAGACCAAGGACGTGAGTGGCGAGGGCTATCTGACCGGCGTGGTTCTGCACGAGATCTCGCACGGCCTCGGCCCCGCCTACGCGCAGATCGACGGCAAGCAGGTTGCGATCAACGAGGCGATTGGCCCTGCGTACAGCGGGCTGGAAGAGGCCAAGGCCGACGTGACGGGAATCTACCTGGCCAAGTGGCTGGTCGAGCAGAAGGTGATTCCGCAGAGCGAGCTGAACGGAATCTACGCGTCGTACGTCGCGGGAATCTTTCGCACGCTGCGCTTCGGCACGGCGGAGGCGCACGGTCGCGCGGAGTTGATGGAGTTCAACGTCCTGCTGGAGCAGAAGGCGATCTCGCAGGGTGCCGACGGCAGGTTCGCCATCGACTACGCGGCGATGCCCGCGGTAATTGCGGCGCTGGACAAGCAACTTCTGCTCTTCGAAGCGAAGGGAGATCGCGCCGGCGTCGAGGCGTGGTTTGCGAAGTACGACGCGATGCCGCAGTCTTTGAACCGCGCGCTCGAATCCGCCCGCGAGATTCCCATCGACATTACTCCAGTGTTTGCGCTCTCCAGCGAGGCCCGCCCATGAAACGTCTTTCGCTCTCCTCCGTGGCACTTCTGCTCGCCTTGCCGGGCGCGATGGTTCTTGCGCAGAAGCCGCTTGTGCTGCACCACCACGACGCTGCGCACCAGCCTCCCGGCACCATCGTGATTCCTGCGTCGGACTTCTACCTCAACATTCCCGATGGCGATTCGAACGACGGGCGCTTCCCCGCCGGCACATGGTTCTTCAACAACAACACCATCAACCTGGGCGTTGCCGACGACGTCGCGGCGAAGATCCCAGTCCGGGAATCCGGCGTCTATCACCTCTTTGTGCGCAGCATCGGCACGCCTACCAGCTCCTTCCATGTGAAGATCGACGGCAAGGAAGACGCTGGCACCTACGGCCAGGGAAAGCTGGCGTGGCAGCGCGGCGGCGACTACACGCTGAAGGGCGGAGGCGAGATCGAGGTGCGGCTGACGTCGATCCATCCGCGGCCCTCGCTCAACGTGCTGGTGCTGACCAGGAACGTAGCCTTCAAGGAAGACGACCTGAAGGCGCTGGAGCTGCCGCCCGAGGTCAAGCTGCTGCACGAGTACACGATTGCGCCGTCCAACATCGTCAAATTCGGCGATGTCGATGGTTCTGGAAAATACGCGATCCTGGATATCCTGAATAACTACTCCACCATCATGTACGCCAACGATGGGCACGAGCTGTGGCGCTGGGATGCGCCGCCTACCTCGCGCGACGACCCGCGGGGCAACGAGGCGGCGGGAATTCTGTGGGACTTCCATCACACGGGGCGCGACGAACTGGCGCACTGGCGCGAGATCGACGGCAAGGAGTGGCTGGTGCTGGCCGACGGCCGTACCGGCGCGATCCTCAAGAAGGTGCCGTGGCCCTCGCAGCCGTTGCCGCATGTGGACAACAACTACCGCATGGCGGTGGCGAAGTTCCACAAGGACTCGGACGGGCCGGACACGCTGCTTGTGCTGTCGGACACGGGCGGGCTGATCACGCTGACAGCCTACGACAAAGATCTCAACCAGCTCTGGCAGCACGCCGAGCACCGCGCGAAGGACTACTTCGGCCACTACATCTATCCGTATGACATCAACGGCGACGGCATCGACGAGGTCACCATCAGCCATCTGTGCCTGGACGCCGAGGGCCACGAAGTGTGGAACGACGCCAAGTACTTCGAGGACAACCACGACCACATGGACGCGCTGGAGTTTTTCGACATGAACGGCGACGGCAAGCCGGAGCTGGTCGTCGGGCAGAGCGATGCGGGAACGATGGAGTACAACGCGCAGACCGGCGCGATCCTGTGGCAGAACCAGTCGGACCACACGCAGCAGATCACCGCCGGCTACATCCTGGCCAACTCGGCCACTCCGCAGGCTGTGGCCAACGGGCGGACTTACGGTGCGCCTGTTCCGCGCCCCGTCGGCTTCCAACCCGGCGCGCGTCCCGCGGGCGCGGCGGCAGGTGCAGGAGCAGCCCCGCAGCCGGGATTCGGGCGGCAACAGGGCCCCGCCGACCAGATCGCCATTAACGGCGGGCTGGCCGCGCAGCTTTACTGGTTCGACAATCGCGGCAGGCTGCTGGAGCGTTGGCCCGCCCATCCGCTGAACGGCAACCCCAACTTCGTGCGCGGCGACTGGTACGGCACCGGAAAGCGCACCTACTTCTGGTTCCGCTTCAAGCTCGAACCTGACGGCAACGGCACGCTGTTCTTCAAGGGCGAGGCCTACCACATGTTCGACTTCGACCACACCGGAGCGGACCAGGTGATCACGCTGGAGGGCGGGGGCGGCGGCCCTGGCGCGGGTGGTACCCAGACGCTGCGCGTCTACGGCAACGCCAACGTCGTTCCGCACCCAAAGAAATGCGATGCCGAGTGCCGCAAACTCATCGCCAACCACACGCACTACTGAGACCGGCTGAGACGCATTCAATCTACGGTCTGCTGTTTGGTCGAAACGATACAAAAGGACACGGCCATCCGGGCGTGTCTTTTTGACACAGCGTTCCTCCTTTTGTCGTTGATTCCCGATGAGCTTCCGGGCTGTTTCCTCCAAGCAGGTTGTATCCTACAGTCATGCCTCACTCTGTAGCGGATCCGCAACCAGCAAAGACCGCGCCTCCCGCGTTCGAGTCGTGGGGCCGGTATCCCAAGTACGACGCAACGATCGTCCCCCTAAACTGGCAGGGTGATTTTCCCGGTGTGATGGCCGGGCTGCGCGGCGACGCATTGCCGGTGGGACTGGGCCGCAGCTACGGCGATGTGTGCCTGCTGAAGGACGGCAATCTGCTGCAGACGACAGGTATGAATCGCCTGCTCGGCTTCGACCCCGCGACCGGGATCCTGACCGCAGAGGCAGGAGTGTCGCTGGCAAAAATACTCGACTTCGCCGTGCCGCGCGGTTTCTTTCTACCGGTCACGCCGGGAACGAAGTATGTAACGCTCGGCGGCGCAATTGCCTGCGACATCCACGGCAAGAACCACGAGGTCGCCGGCTCGTTTGGCAACCACGTTCCCAGCTTCGAGCTGGTGCGCTCGGACGGCAACCGAATGGTCTGCTCACCCACCGAGAACCCAGACTGGTACGCCGCGACGATCGGCGGGATGGGGCTGACCGGTGTCATCACCTCGGCGCAACTGAAGCTGCGGCGGATCGTCTCGCGCAAGATCGACTACGAGGGAATCCAGTTCCACGGCATCGACGAGTTCCTCGACCTGAAGCGGCAGTACCAGAACGTCGAATACACCGTGAGCTGGGTCGATTGCGCCTCGACGGGCAGGAACTTTGCGCGCGGCATCTTCATGCTGGGCGAGCACTCCAGGGCGCCGGGCGAGCTGAAGCCATCTCCCGAGCCCAAGTTGGTCTTCCCCTTCGACCTGCCGAGCTTCGCGCTGAACCATACCACGGTCAGTTTGTTTAACTCCGTCTTCTTCCACAAGCAGATGAAGCCGCATGTGAAGACGGTGCTGGACTACGAGCCGTTCTTCTATCCGCTGGACGCAGTGCTGCACTGGAACCGGATGTACGGCAGGCGCGGGCTGGTGCAGTTCCAGTACGCCATTCCGTGGGAGCACGCCAAGGAGGGGACGATTGCTATTCTGCGCGAGATCGCCAACTCCGGCCTGGCCAGTTTCCTCGCGGTGCTGAAGGCCTTCGGCGAGGTCCCTTCGCTGGGGATGATGAGCTTTCCCCAAGCCGGCATCATGCTGGCGCTGGACTTTCCCATCAAACCCGATCTGACCTTTCCGCTGCTCCAGCGGCTGGGCGACATGACGCTGGAGTTCGGCGGACGGCTGTATGCCGCCAAGGACGCAGCCATGACTCCGGCGCAGTTCCAGGCCTTCTATCCGCAGTGGCAGCGGTTTGCGCAGTTCCGCGACCCGGGGTTGAACTCCAGCTTCTGGGAGCGCGTCACGGGAGGAGAATGACCCTATGAGCACACTTGTTACGCGGCCTATGGATGCAGCCCTTGTCGCAAGCTCCGAAGCAGTGATTGCGAAAAAGATCCTGGTGCTAGGCGCAACCTCGGGCATCGCCGAGGCCACCTGCCGCATCTGGGCGGCCCAGGGCGCGCAGTTCTTTCTGGTCGCGCGCAACGCGGAGAAGTTGGCCGCGGTTGCGGCTGACCTGAAGCTGCGCGGCGCGTCGTACGTCGGCGCCGCCGTCGCCGATCTGGACGACACGGAAAAACACGCCGAGCTGCTGACCCACGCGGTGAACTCGCTGACCGGCATGGACATTGCCTACCTGGCGCACGGCATTCTGGGCGACCAGGCGCGCGGCGAGCAGGAGTTCCAGCACGCGGCGCAGATCATCTACACCAATTATGTCGCGCCGGTCTCGCTGCTGAGGTGGCTGGCCAACTACTGCGTGCAGCGCCACTCGGGCACGATCGCGGTACTCTCATCCGTTGCGGGCGAACGCGGGCGCAAATCGAATTACATCTACGCCTCGTCGAAGGCGGGGCTGACCGCGTTCCTGAGCGGGCTGCGCAACCGCATCGACCGCGAGGGCGTGACCGTGATGACAATCAAGCCGGGGCCGGTGGACACTTCGATGACGGCCCACATGAAGATCCGCAAGGCCGATGTGAACAAGGTGGCTGCAGCGATTGTCAAAGCCATCGACAAGCGTGTGGATGTGCTCTACGTGCCCGCGATCTTTCTGCCCATCATGTTCATCGTCCGCCACATTCCCGAGCGCATCTTCAAGAAGCTGAACCTGTAGAGCAGTTTCACCTAAAGCCCACTTGATGATACGGCAGTTGCGGCGGGACTGAAGTCCCGCCCTATCAAACGTGGACTGATCCAGATATTTTCTTACGGCCACAGGCTGCAACGACCAACCAACAACCAGCAACCTTCATTAATCCGGCGGCTCGGCGGAACTCTGTTGCAGATTGGTCTGCATCAGCGATTCCGACGAGAGCTCATCGGCGTTGCGCATCGCTGGGAAGAGTGCGTCGGCCAGCCCGGTGACAACCAGGCATCCAATGCCCCCGATGACCACGGCACGGACGGCTCCCCACCACAGCGCGGTGAGTCCGCTCTCGAATCCGCCAATCTCATTGGAGGCTCCGACAAAGAGGCCGTTGACGGCGCTGACTCGTCCGCGCAACCCGGGCGGCGTGGCCAGTTGCAGCATGCTGGCGCGGATCACAACACTGACCGTGTCGCTTGCGCCCACAATCACCAACGCCAGCAGGCTCAGCCACATCGTGCGCGAGAAGCCGAAGACGATAGTTGCTGCACCGTATATCCCCACGCAGAAGAGCATGATCATGCCGGAGTTGCGCCGGATGGGCCACACCCTCAAGGCCAGCAAGACCACCATGGCGCCCAGGGCGGGCATGGCGCGCAGCAACCCCAGGGCGCGCGGCCCGGCGTGCAGAATGTCATCGGCAAAGATGGGCAGCAGCGCCGTGGCGCCGCCCAGCAGCACGGCAAACAGGTCCAGCGAGAACGACCCAAGCAGCAGCTTGGTCCGCAATACATACTTGAATCCGGCCAGCATCGTCTCCAGGTTGAATGCGTTTTTGACCACGCGCACCGGGCGGGTGCGCATCATTCCCACCAGCACGAGGAAGGCCAGCAGCGTCAGCAGGGCGAAGGTGTAGACCGCTGCTCCGCCGTTCCAACGCGCCGGCACGCCTTTCAGGCGCAAGGTAAAGAGCAGCCCGCCCACCGCAGGCCCGGCGATGTTGGCAACCTGGAAGACCATCGACCCCCAGATGACCGCATTGACGAAGTGGTTGCTGGGCACCAGGCTGGGCAAAAACGCGGCGGAGGCCGGACTGCTGAAGGCCCGGCCTGTGCCCACACCGAAGAGCACCGCGTAGATCGGCCAGACGCGGCCTGTCGGATGCAGCGCAAACTGGATCAGCGCGAGGGTGCAGAGGGCCTGAAGCGAATAACAGGCGAGGATCACCGAGCGCCGGTCGTAGCGGTCGGCTACATGCCCTGCGGCAAGCATGAAGAAGAAACCTGGAGCGAAGATCGTCAGCCCGGTGAGGCCGAGATAGAACGGCGAATGATGAGTGATCTGGTAGACCTGCCAGGTCACCGCGATGTACTGCGCCTCCGCGCCCAGGATCACCAGCAGGCGCGCCGTCTGGTAGAGTCCGAAGTCGCGCGAAAGAAACGCGCTGCCCGCTGCCGCCTCCGATCCAGCCTCCGCCAGCCCAGCCCTGCACTCAGCCATATACGCCTTTGTTTTCACATTGTAGACGGCACAGGCATGGGAGAAGCCGCACACAACCGCAAAACAAATATTATCCAGCAGCTTGTATAGGCTTACTGGCGCTGTCGCCCCAGGTATTGGTTGTACTGGGATTCGACGACACCGGTGTTGCGGGCCAGCGTGAGCTTGGCCTGGTTGAAGAGGAACTCGGTGGCGATGAGGCGGCTCTGGGCGGCGGCCAGCGCGGCCTGCGCCTCGACGACGGGGAGGTTGTCGGCGACGCCGGCACGGAAGCGGTCGCGCGTGTCGGCGAGCGCCTGGGCGGCGAGATCGACGTTGCTGCGCGCGACTTTGACCAGCTCGGCGGAGGACTCGACGTCCATCCGGCTGGAGCGAATCTGGGCGTCGATGGTGATCTTGAGCGACTCGATCTGGCGCTGGAGGGAGATCTGCTGGGCGGCGGCCACCTCGCTCTCGCCGCGAAAACGCCCCTCCTCGAAGATGGGAATCTTCAGCGTTCCCTGGGCGGTGAAGACGCCGTGGTAGTTGCCGTGGGTTACGCCGAGGACGCCGTAGTCGCTGTTGAAGGAGAGTGACGGAAGGCGTTCGAACTTCACCGCCTTCTGCGCGCGCTGGGCGACTTCGAGCTGCGCGGTGAGGGCGAGCAGGTCCTTGCGCCGCTCATAGGCCAGCGCGCGGGCCTGGTCGAGCGGCATCTCAGCCAACTCGGCGTAGGGAACCGCGTCGGTAAGCGAGAGCTCCTGTTCAGCGGGCAGGCCAATCAGCCGGTTGAGCGCGATCTTGTCCTTGGCGAAGGTGTTCTGGGCGCGCACCAGCGCCTGCTGCTCCGACTGCAACTGAACGCGGGCGCGCAACACGTCGAGATTGGCGCCGACGCCGGCATCGTGCGCGAGCGTGGCCTGGCGCAGCACCTCTTCATCGACGGCGACGAGGGCCTGGGCGTTGGCGATCTGCGCCTCATCGGCCAGCGCGGCCAGATACTCTGTGCCGACCGCATCGACCACCCCTCCGCGCACATCGAGCGTGTTCATGGCAACGACGTTGGAGGCCTTCTTTGCCGCCTGGTAGAGATAGAAGTCGGTCAGGTTGAACAGCACCTGGTCCGCGCTGAACTGCGCGCTGGTGGTGTCCACCTTCACAATCTCCTTGACGGTTCCGGGCGCGAAGCCGAAGGCCGCCAGCGACGAGGGCTTGAATCCCATGGCGGCCAGGTTGAGTTCAAGCGCGTTGGTGTAGGCGGTGGCCCTCATGTTGGGAAGCAGCGCAAAGTAGACGCCCAGGACCTGGCCGCGGACAGACTGTTCGCTCTGGGCGGCCAGCAGCACCTGCAGGTTGTGCTTCAGCCCGCGGCCGATGGCGTCGTCCAGCGAGAGCGGCAGAGCGCCCGGCGTGGCCTGCTCAACAGGGAAGCGAAGCCCCGAGGTTTCCCCCGCCTGGCCGGCGAAGATGGGTTGGATGAAGGCGCGATCGGCAAGAGGCTGGCCCGCCGCGCGGTCCAGGGATTTTGACGACACGGCGGCACGAAGCGCGCTGGGGGCCACGGGAAGGGATGCATTCTCCTGCGCCCGCGCCGGCCTGCCTGTTCCGGCACACGCCAGCGCCACGAGCGCGGCGCACACGCCCGCGCAGCACCGGGTGCGCCTGGGAGTCCGCGCTCTGGCGCCGCAACGATTCGACTGGTTCCTTGTGAGTTGGCACTTCAATTGCTGTCCCTGTTTTAGCAGGGCTGTCCGCAACTGTCCAGATAGATAACTGTGGACGGTTGTGGTGGATTTTGCAGCGCACTGGCGTTCGTACGGCGCCGTCAGCTTCATCGGTGATTGCGCGACTCCGTTCCCGCAGGCGCGGCTGGGGCGGGCGCCGACGTCGTGCCCGGTGCGCTGGAGGCTGGGGCAGGCGCCGCGTCTTTGCTGGATGATGCAGCGGCTTCGGTGGATGACCCAGCCGATGTGCCGGAGTCGCTCTTGGTTTTGCTCTCGCTTTTGCCGGAGGACTTTGGCTTGGCGTGGCTGTAGCCGTCCTTGAACCAGCCGCCGCCTTTGAAGGAGATGGCCGCCGCGGAGACGACGCGTTCCAGCGGGCCTTTGCAGTGCGGACACTCAGTGATCTCGGGGTCGGAGAACTTCTGGATCTTTTCCGTGTGCTTTTTGCACTGCTTGCATTTGTACTCGTAGAGCGGCATGTCAATTCCCTTTGCTGATTCTCAAAACTTGCTTCTGCATATTTCGCCAACGACGCGGTCCATCGAGATAGAGCGGGCCTTCAGCCCTAGGTCGTTACACCGTGCCCGCTTCCTGGGGCCGCGCCCCAGGCTGGGATAGATCGCGCCGTTGGCGCTATGTTTCCCGCACTCGCGTCGCGCGATTGCTACCCGACGCTGTTGCTGCGTGCAGCAATCGCTGTGCGGCGCAGTTGTTTACGGCTTTCCCAGCTCGACCAGGCGCACGCTGACGATGGCCTCAACCTTGCGCAGCGCTTCGATGGCGGGGTTGGCGTCGCTTGTGCTCTCGACATCGATCTGGACCAACGCCAGCGCCTGCCCCTGCGGGATGCGTTGCGAGCGGACGGAGCGGCCGAGCGCGAAGTTCGCGATGTTCAGCGAATGCTCGCCCAGGATGGTCCCGATGCGGCCGATGACCCCGGGAACGTCGTGGTTGCGGAAAACCAGCAGGGTCCCTTGCAGCGCTGCTTCGATATCGATGCCGTCGTAGGAGAGCAGGCGCGGCGAGTTGCCGTGCAGCACGGTTGCCGATGCGCTGGCGTCGCCGTCCGACGAGTGCAGCACCAGCTTCAGCGTGCTTCCCGCGCCGCCGCTGGTCGCCTCCTTCTTCTCCTCCTGGATGCGAATTCCGCGCTCCTCGGCCAGGGCCGCGGCGTTAATGCGGTTGGCGTTGGTGCCCTGCTCGGAGTCGCCCTCGGTGTTGGCGAGGATGCCGCAGAGGGCGGCGTTGCGGATGAGTTCGGTCTTGCCCTGCGCCGAGCCGTCCGGCATAGGTGATCTGGATGCTCTCCAGATTTCCCGGCGTGGCGTGGGAGAGGAAGAGTCCGAGGCGCTCCGCCATGTCGATGTAGGGCGCGATCTCGACGTACTCCTCGTGCGAAAGCGATGGCAGATTGACGGCGCACTGCACCACGCCCAGCTTGAGGTAGTCGCGCACCTGCTTTGCGAGCTGAATGCCGATGGCCTCCTGCGCCTCGTTGGTGGAGCCGGCGACGTGGGGCGAAAGAAGGACATTGTCGAGGCCGAAGTAGGCTGAGTCCTTGAGCGGCTCCTTGCGGAAGACATCGAGCGCCGCGCCCGCGACGTAGCCGGAGCGGATGGCCTCGGCGAGCGCCTCGTCGACGATCAGTTCGCCGCGCGCGCAGTTGACGATGCGAACGCCGGGCTTCATCCGCTTGATCGACGCGGCGTTGATCATGCCCTCGGTCTGGGAGGTGAGGCCGACGTGCAGGGTGAGGTAGTCGGACTGTTTGAAGAGCTCGTCGAGCGGGACGAGCGCGACCTGGTTCTCGCGCGCGACGACCGGAGCAATGAAGGGGTCGTAGCCGACCAGCTCCATGCCGAAGCTGCGCGCGCGACGGGCGACTTCGAGGCCGATGCGGCCGAGGCCAACGATGCCGAGCGTCTTGCCGCGCAGCTCGGAGCCTTGCAGGGACTTCTTCTCCCACTTGGCGGCGTGCATGGTGGAGTTGGCGCGCGGGATGCTGCGCGCCATGGAGATCATGAGGCCAAGCGCAAGCTCGGCGACCGCGACGGCGTTGGCTCCGGGCGTGTTCATGACGACGATGCCGGAGTGCGTGGCGGCATCGATGTCGATGTTGTCGACGCCGACTCCGGCGCGGCCGATGGCGCGCAGTTTGGGCGCGGAGTGCAGCATCTTCGCATCCACCTGCACGGCGGAGCGGACGACAAGCGCGTCGGCGTCTGCGAGTTCGGCTTCGAGACCGCCGGGGCCGAGCTGGGCGATGGCATCGGCGGTGACGACGTTCCAACCGGGCTCTTCCTTGAGGACGGCGAGAGTTGCGGGCGAGACTTTTTCAGCGAGAACGATCTTCATTGGTTTAGTGTAACTGGCTTATGCATATGCAAGGTAAGACATAGAAGAACTGTGCGGGGAAATCGCCGGGATGACGGGGCTGTTATTTAGCGCAGCAGCAGGCATCGGCGGCAGCGGTGGGGGAGCGCTCGGCGAAGACCTTCTGCGCGGCGATGAGGCCGTTGCCGAAGGCGAAGGCGGGCGAGGGGAATGACTTTGCGATGACCTGCTCCAGCGCGCCGATGAGCGCGATGGCGTCCATGTAGTCGAAGAAGCCGAGGTGGGCGATGCGGAAGATCTTGCCCTTCATCTCTCCCTGGCCGTTGGCGATGATGGCGCCGAAGCGCGACTTCAGCTCCTTGACGACGACGCCGGAATCGACGCCATCGGGAGCGATGACGGCGGTGGCTGCGGCGGCGGGGCACGTCGGCGAGAAGAGCTTCATGCCCAGGGCGGCGACGGCGGCGCGGGTCATCTCGGCGATGGTCTCTGCGTTCTCGATGAGCTTCTTGCGTCCGGCGACGAGGTCTCCGGCGGGGTTCTCCGGCGTGGCGGTCTGGCGGGCGATGTAGTCCAACGCCGCGCCGAGGGCGGCGACCAGCGCGACGGCGGGGGTGTATGCGCTCTCGCCGAGCTTGGCGTTCTTGCGCTCCTTGCGCAGATCGAAGTAGTAGCGCGGATTGTAGCTGGACTCCATGCGGTCCCAGGCGCGCTGGCTGATGGCGAGATAGCTGAGGCCGGGCGGGATCATGACGGCCTTCTGCGATCCGCCGATGAGGACGTCGATGCCGAGCTTGTCCATGTCGATGTGGGTGGTGCCGAGGCCGGTGATGGCGTCGACGACGAGGAGGGCTTCGGAGTTGGCTTCCTTAAGGAGCTTGGCGACGGCGCCGAGGCAGTGGCGCGCGCCGGTGGAGGTCTCGGTGGCCTGCATAAAGACGACGCGGGTTTCGAGGCGCAGCGCGGCCTTGACGGCGTCGAGGGAGAAGGTCTGGCCGTAGGGCGCGGAGACGAGATCGACCTGGCAGCCGAAGGCCTTGGCGAGGCCAGCCCATCGCTCGCCGAACTTGCCGGCGCTGAGGACCAGGACGCGGTCGCCGGGCGAGGTGAGGTTGGAGACGGAGGCCTCCATTGCGCCGGTGCCGGAGCTGGAGAGGACGATGACGTCGTTCTGCGTGCCGACGAAGTCCTTCAACTGCGCGAGGACACGGCTGTATAGTGCGCGGAACTCTGCGGTGCGGTGGTGAATATCTGCCGCGGCCATGGCGAACTGGGCGGCAGGCAGCAGGGGCGTTGGGCCGGGCGTGAAGAGACGGGTCTTGAGGATCATGAGCTTATTGTAATGGAGCCGCGCGGCGGCGGAGATGCGAGGAGATAGAGCAACCACGGATTTTCACGGATCAACGCGGATAAGACAAGACTTTGAATTGTTTTTGAAATCCGTAACAATCCGTGTCGATCCGTGGTTGGTTCCGGTCTGATTTTTCTACTTTGCCAGCTCGGATTTGACGAGTTCGGAGAGGAGCTTGCCGTCGGCGCGCAGGGCGGCGGCGAGGATTTGTTGCTGCGCGAGCTTCATGACGGCGCCCATCTCGCGCGGAGTGGGCTGCTGACCGGAGCTTTCGGCGAGCTGGGCGACGGCTTGCTGGACGATGGCGCGGAGCTCGTCTTCGCTGGCGGCCTGGGGCATGTAGGCCTCGATCATGTCGATCTCGGCCTGCTCCTTGGCGGCGAGTTCGGGGCGGTTGCCCTTGGTGAAGCTCTCGACCGACTCGCGGCGCTGTTTGCGGAGAGCAGACAGGATCTGGGTCTGCTCGGCGTCGGTGAGCGGCTGGCGCTTGTCGATCTCCTTGGAGCGCAGCGCGGACTTGACCATGCGCAGGGTGGTGAGGCGGTGCTCCTGGTGGGCCTTCATGGCGGCGATGATGTCGGCGTCGATCTTTTCTGCGATGCTCATTGCAAGTCTCCGTGCCGCGGGGCTGCCCGGGCATATTCATTGTACGAGCTTGTGAGGAGCGCGGCGCGATGTGCGCGGCGTGCGCGGCGTGGGACCGCGATAGGACGCGGCGCGGGATTGCGATAGGATTGAAGGCGAGGATTTATGCGCATGACTGAGATGAACCGCCTTCGTTCCGTGATTCGTTTTGGGGTTGTCGCCGCTGCCGTTGCGATGACTCTGACCTTTGCCGCCGCGCCGCTGATGGCGCAGCGGGCCGCGCCGCCGGGATCGGGCGAGACGTTCAAGGACACGTCGATGCTGAAGCCTCCCGCGGGCGCGAAGATCGCGATCTTCGAGCTGTCGGACATGGAGTGTCCGGCGTGCGCGCACGCGTTCCCCATCGTTCATGCCGCGGCGGAGCATTACAACATCCCACTGATGCAGCACGACTTCCCCTTGCAGTATCACATCTGGAGCCTGGATGCGATGATCTGGGCGCGCTATCTGCAGGACAAGGTGTCGCTGAAGGTAGCGGACGAGTACCGCGGCGCGGTGTTCGCGGCGCAGCTCAGCATCGAGAACAAGGACGACCTGCAGGCCTTCACGCGGCGGTTCTTCCTGTCGCACAGGCTACAAATGCCGTTCGTGCCCGATCCGACGGGGCAGTTCAAGAAGGAAGTGGAGGCGGACAGGGCGCTGGGCGAGAGGCTGGGCCTGCAGTTCACGCCGTTGATCGTCGTATGCACGCAGCACGAGTGGGTGCATGTGACGGATGTCTCGCTGCTCTACCAGACCATCGACGAGCTGGAGGCAAAGGTCGCGGCGGAGCCGAGTCCGGCGAGAAAGCCTATCCACAAATAGTGATACGCCGAGATTGAGCGCCGGCCCCGTGCGCATCGACGGCGGGAACCCGGCATCTCCGGGACATTCCATTCGATCCATCACAGGCAGCGCGCAATCAGGGGCAGAGCGAGGAGACACTCCATCGCTTGCGCGGTCAGAATCGCGCCGGTGAGCAGGAGGAAGAGCTTGCGAGTGCGGGTTTCCAGTGCGTCGGCGAAGACCCCCCCGATGAAGGTGAAGAAAAATGGCAATGCCCACAGCCAGGGCGCGCTGACGGTCTGGGTGGTGATGAGCGGCGCGAGCGCGAGCACGACCAGAAGCGGCGCGGTGTTGCCGAAGTAACGGCTGCGGCGCACAGCGCAGTAGAGCAGCGCTGCAACGGCGAAGGCGATCAGGATGGGAAAGTTCGCCAGGCTGCCGGCGAAGCCGCGATCTACAACAAAACTGCGTGCGCCCGCGAGCGAGAACCAGAAACGGGCCGCACCACCGGTGAAGACGTAGCTGAATGCGGATGGGCGGAATCCGAAGAACGCGAAGAGGACCGCCAGCGCGCCGACGGCGGAGACGAGCAGAACCTGAAAGACGTAGCCGCGCCGACGCTCCGCGAGGTAGAGCATGAAGACCAGCGCGGCGATGAAGCCAAAGATTGCGGCCAGCAGATGCGCTGCCGCGGTGAAGCCGATTGCGATGGTGAGCAGTACAATGCGCGGACGCCAACGGCGGCGCGGCCCCTGCATGGCGTGGGCGACTCCGATGGCGGTGTAGATGAGGCCGTAGAGTCCCCACATGGCGAGGACGTCGTTATTGGGCGCGACTGCTATGCGGACGACGGCGGGGCAGAAGCAGTAGAGGCCGAGCGCGAGGAAGCCGCCCTCGTTGCCGTAGAGACGGCGAGTGACCCACCACAGCCCACCGCCTAGCAACAGCGCGAAGAAGACGAAGGGCAGGTGGAGAACGAAGAGCGACAGGCGCGAGTCGTCGCCGTGAGCCAGACGCAGCAGGGCGAGCGGAAGTTCGACTGCGCGATAGGCGAAGACGCCGTCGCCGTGGAGGGTGAATGCTTCGGTGGAGAGCTGCTGGTGGCCGAGGACCCAGAGACACTGGGCGAGGAAGGCCAGCAGAAGCAGCGCGGCAAGACGTTGCGGCCGCCCGATGTGGATGCGCGGGAGGGTCATGCTGCGATGGCTGGCGGACCGGTCTTCACGCTCGTCTGCGCTCTCCTGTGCGGGGACTCTGGATATTTTGTCCGATTCGAGTGTAACGCGGGTGCGTGGCAAATACGGAGATTCTGGCCTGCGGCCAGAATGACGGCTTGGAGAGGGGTGCGCTGCGGGAATTATTTGTCACTGAGGAAGAGGGACTCGATCTCCAGCCAGTTGTGGACGCGGCGGAAGCCGGTGACGGCGATGTTGTGGGGCGCGTCGTAGAGGATTCCGGTGCCGGAGAAGCGGCGGAGCTGGCGGGGGTTGTCGTCGATGAGGTAGTCGGCGCGGAGGATGGATTTGTCGCCGCAGAAGACGATGTGAGTGGCGGGGATGGTCGGGAAGTGGCGCTCCAGCCAGCGGTACTTGGCGTTGAAGGAGGTGGGGACCTCCATGGCGGCACTGGCGATGAAGACCTCGAATTGCTGCTGGAGGCGGCGGAGGACGCGCTGCGCGTCGGGCATGACGTCGAGGACGTCGAAAAAATCGTCGGAGCGGAGATACTCTTCGAGGCGGGGATGGCGGTCGATGGCGACAACGTCCCAGATCCACTTGCCGCGCAGGTCGGCCTTGGTGAGGCTGTCGCTGTAGTCGCGGTTGTAGCGGGTGAGGTGCTCGGCGACGGTGTCGGCGATGACCTCGTCCATGTCAACGGCAATTCGTTGCGGGGTGATGGACTTCTTCATCTGTTTCTATTATGCGGCGAGCGGATGTCGGCGGCGAAATGGCAAAAAAGCTGACCTCAGCGGCTAAAGCCACACTTCGAGCGAAGCGCATACGGCACGACTGAAGCCGTGCCCTTAAGCAAGACAAAATGCGGTGTGGACAAAGCTAGAGGGAGCGGAGGATGGGGGCGGGGATGGATTCGGCGGGCTTGGGCTGGGGGGCATCGCGGGCGGGATCATAGTAGAGGAGGTGGCCGCAGTTCTCGCAGGTCATCAGGGTCTGGCTGGAGGGGGAGCCGGGGGTGTTGTCGCGCAGGTCGTTCCAGCGCTGTGGGCGGAGCATCATCTGGCATGCGGAGCACTTCTGGTTGAGGGCCTGGGCGACGGCGGCGCCCTTGGAGCGGCTGATGCGGTCGTAGGTGGCGAGGGAGTCTTCGCCGGTGGGGCTCTGGGCGATCTGGGCGCGCAGGGCGGCGCGCAGGGCGTCGACTTCGGCGAGGGCTGCGCGGTCGCGGGCGAGGAGTTCGTTGATGCGGAGGCGCTCCTGCTCGAGCTGCCGGGCGGCGTCGGCGACGGCCTGATCGGCGAGGGCGCGCTGTGCGTCGAGCGCTTCGCCGCGTTCCATGCTCTCCAGTTCGGCATCTTCGAGGCGGTCGATCTCGGCGCGGGCGAAGGCGGCCTCGTGCTGCAGCGCGGTGACCTGGACGGAGGTGGTGGAGAGGTCGATCTTCTTCTGGGTCCGCGCGAGCTTCTGTTTCTGGTCTGCGATCCCGGACTCCTGGCGGCGGCGCAGGGCCTCTTCCCTGGCGATGAGGTCGAGGACGGCGGCGCGCTGGCCTTCGGTGGCCCTGGCCTTGGCTTCGAGCGCGGCGAGCTGGCGTGGCAGTGCGTCGATCTGGCCGCGCAGACGCTTTGCCTCGATGTCATGCGATTGCAGGACGACGAGCTTGGCGAGATCCGGATGCATGGAGGGGCCTCTCAAGAATTGCCGCCGTTTGCGGCTGACTGCAGGCGCAAGGTGCGGACGGCGGAGAAGTTCGAGTCTAGCACGGGGCTGGGGTTGCATTCTCCGGCGGGCGGGCCGATGGGACGGGAGGCGGAGGGCAGGCACGATCTGCTTCGGGTGCTCCCGGTCAGTGGCGGCGAAGTTGCCAAGGATTGCAACACTACTTACTCTTTAGACAACACTGGTTACTATTTTGACAACTTTTTAGTGCTGTCAGCGGTCTAAACTATAAGATAGGCAATTCGTAAGTTAGAAAAAATTGCTTGATGTACATTCTTTTTTCCCTGTTTCACAGCCTGCTTTTGGGGCTGTATGTCTGTGTGCAACCAGCACAAGGGGTTTATCCTTGGCACCCGCAAGACTATTGCTCGTCGACGACGACGAATCGGTCCTGACCGGACTGGGGACCGTCCTCGAAGCGCAAGGGTTTAATGTCACGACCGCGTCGAGCGTGATCGAGGCGCTGCAGCACATTGCGAGCGAGAGCTTCGACGTGCTGCTGAGCGACCTGCACATGCCGGACGACGGCGATGGCCTGATCGTCGTGGGGGCGATGCGCCATGCCAATCCAAAGGCCGTGACCCTGCTGCTGAGCGCCAACCCCGACATGACGAAGGCCACCGCTTCCATGCTGCGACAGGTGGACGATATCGTGACGAAGCCGGTGAAGGCCGGAGCCATCCTGCAGGCGATCCGCCAGCATCTGGCGCAGGAGAAGCCGTCGCGGCGCAGCGGAAGCATCGAGTTGGCGGCGACGGTGCTGGAACGGGAGAGCGCATCGGTGACCCAGGCGTGGCTACAGGCCATGAAGGAGACAGGCGGCCTGACGGCGGCGCCCATCACGGAGGAAGAGCAGACGGATTATCTGCCCGACGCGATCGACGAGATCGTCTATCGGCTGCGCTATCCGCAGCGGCTGGGATCGATGACGCTGTTCTCCATGGCCGCGCTGCAGCATGGCGCGCGGCGGCGGCGGCAGGGCTTCGCGGCGCCGGTGCTGGTGGAGGAGGCGCGGGCGCTGCAGGTGGCCCTCTTCCAGGCGGTGCAGCACAATCTGGACCTGATCGGCGTTGGCCAGTTGCCCGGGACCCTGATGGTGATTGCGGACGAGGTGAATGCGCAATTGCTGCAAAGCCTCTCGGGCTACGAGAATGAGAAGCCCGCCGACTTCCCGCAGGACGACCGGCCTGCGCAGAAACGGGAGACGGATGAACGAGAGACAGGCCGAAGGCAGGAGATTGCGGAATCCACGGTGAAGGTGCCGGAGGCTGCCATCTTTGTGCGCAAGTATCTGGGGAACCGGCCACACTCGTAGAGCGAAATCTACATCGGTGTTCCGGGCTGCGAGAACACAATAGCGAAATGCGGGGGTCCCTCCACTGCGCAACGGACGATGAAACCGTCCGCTGCTCCGGTCGTGATGACGGCTTCTGGGCAGCACAGCCCTTCGGATAGAAGGCGCGCAGACAACCGATTTCGCCGCGGAGTCAGCGGCGAGGCACTCTTTCGCTCGCGAGGCGCATCTTAGTTGACAGAATCCAGTATTCTAGAAAAGATGGCCCCGCAGTGTGGGCGCGATTTGACGCGAAGGAGGGTTTGTATGGCTGAGAAAGGGAAGAAGGCAAAGGCACCGGCGAAGCCACGGACGAGCGCGGCCCCGGCCAAGAAGACCACGGCAAAGAAGGTGGCGGTTGGCAAACCTGCGGCCGCGAAGACGCCATCGCGCGAAGAGATTGCGCAGTTGGCGCATCGCTACTTTGTGGAGCGCGGCGGGAAGAATGGTGCGGACCAGCAGGACTGGCTGCGGGCCGAACGAGAGCTGAAGGGCGCGTGAAGCGGATTCTAGTCAGGACGGCGGCAGGACTGATGGTGGCGCTGGCGGTCCTCTATGTGGGGGACTGGGCGGTGTGGCGGGTGCGCGTGGCGCGAGGCGGCGGGATGGGGTCGGTGGTGGTGAGCAGCATCGTGGTACTGCCGCTCAAGGACAACAAGGAAGAGTACGACTGGGGCGGGACGGCGGATGTGAGTTGCAGCCAGTCCATCTTTCCCCAGGCCGGCAGCGGGGCGTGCTGGTGGCTGCGGCGGCACAATGTGGTCTTCGAGCGGTGAGCGGGAAGTTGAGATGACCCACCCATGCCGCGATGAGACCGCGTCATGAATGGGGCACCCGGTTCAGTGCCTGTTACTTGGGGCGGGGATAGCTTGCCTGGACCAGGGCGAGGGCCTCTTCGCGTGTGGTAATGGCGCCTTCGAGCTGGGCGTCCTCGGCGAGCGCGAGCATGGGTTTGAACTGCGGCGAGGGGCGATAGCCGGCGGCGATGAGGTCGCGTCCGGTGAGGAGCGGCGCGGGGCGGAGATCGGGTGCGGGCTCGGCCTCGTAGTGGGCGCGGGCGAAGTTGTAGCAGGTGAGGCCGCCGTGGGAGGAGAGAGCGTCGAGGCGATGCAGGGCGAGGTGCTCGTCGAATCGCGGAAGACGTAGGAATCGCTTGAGGGTGGACTGCTTCATCTGGAGGACGTCGCCGAAGCGCATGTGGTTGGCGATGAGCGCGAGGACCTGGGTGGTGTCGTCGCCAGAGAAGCGCAGGCGCGCGAGGATGGTCTCGGCGATGCGCACGCCGGCCTCGACGTGGCCATAGAAATGAATCCGGGAATTGGGAACTGCGGGGTCGGGCGGCTGATAGGTGGCGGGCTTGCCGATGTCGTGCAGCAGCGCGCCCCAGGCGAGGGTACTTCGTACCGTTCTCGACGCTTCGCGTAAAGGCAAAGACGAGGATGGTTCAGGCGCGAGATTTTCCAGCATGAGCATGGTGTGGGTCCAGACGTCGCCCTCTGGGTGGAACTCGGGCGGCTGGGCTACGCCGCGCAGACGGACCGACTTCGGGGAGGACCTGGGCGAGGAGGCCGAGATCGAAGAGCAACTCGAAGCCGCGGCGCGCGCCTCCCTCGGTGAGGATGCGGGTGAGCTCGTCGCGGATGCGCTCGGCGCTGACGTGGGCAATCTCGGCGGCGTGGCGGCGGATGGCGGCGGAGGTTGCGGGGTCGATCTGGAAGTCGAGGCGGGCGGCGAATCGGACGGCGCGCATCATGCGCAGCTTGTCCTCGGCGAAGCGCAGGGAGGGGTCGCCGATGGCGCGGATGATGCCGCGAGCGAGGTCTTCGCGGCCGTGGACGAAGTCGAGCGTGGCGGATGTGGGGTCGCCCGTTGCTTCATATTCGATGGGATCGAGGAGCATTCCGTTGATGGTGAAGTCGCGGCGGAGTACATCTTCGCGCGGGTCGGCGGTGTAACGCACTGCATCGGGACGGCGGCCGTCGGAGTAGGCGCCGTCGGAGCGGAAGGTGGCGACCTCGGTGGCGATCTCGACGTCGTCGATCTCATTGCAGACGAGGACAACGCCGAAGTGCGCGCCGACGGTGAAGGTCTTGGGGAAGAGGGCGACGATCTGATCGGGCGTGGCGGAGGTGGCGACGTCGAAGTCCTTGGGCGCGAGGCCCAGCAGCAGGTCGCGCACGCATCCGCCGGCGAAGAAGGCCTGATGGCCCGCATCGCGTAGGCGGCGGGCGATGGCGAGCGCGGCGAGATACTGCGGGTTGGAGTGGAGATCGCCCGGCATGTCCTTATGATAGAGAGATGCGGAGTGGCGGCGGACTTATTTTAGGGATTGAGAGCTCGTGCGACGAGACGGCGGCGGCGGTGGTGCGCGCAGGCGGCGAGGTGCTGGCGAATGTGGTGGCGTCGCAGATGGCGCTGCACGCGAAGTACGGCGGGGTGGTTCCGGAGCTGGCTTCGCGGGAACACTTGAGGAATATCGTTCCGGTGGTGCGGGCGGCGCTGGCGGAGGCAGGGGTGGGGTTCGGCGAGCTGGATGCGATTGCAGTGACCGAGGGGCCGGGGCTGGCGGGCGCGCTGCTGGTGGGGATCACTTATGCCAAAGCGCTGGCGCTGGGGTTGGGGAAGCCGCTGGTCGCGGTGAACCATCTGGAGGGACACATCCATGCGGTGCTGATGGAAAATACAGGGAACAGGGAACAGGGAACAGGGAACAACGTGGGACCGATGCTGGCTCTGGTGGTGAGTGGGGGGCACACGCATCTGTATCTGTGTACCCACATCTCAGAATCGAGATGTGTGGCACCCAGTTCCGACCCCACCCGTGACGGTGAAACTGTCACGAATGGGGCACCCGGTTCCTGGCGGTACAGGAATGTGGGGCGGACGGTGGACGATGCGGCGGGCGAGGCCTTCGACAAGGTGGCCAAGCTGCTGGGGCTGGGGTATCCCGGCGGGCCGTGGATGGATGCGCTGGCCAGGAGCGGGAACCCGCGGGCGGTGGAGTTTCGGTTTCAGCAGATCAAGGCGCGGAGGGTTGGGACAAACAACGACGGAACCTCGGTCGCTCTGATCGGCGTACATCCCACCCTTTCAGCACAAGACGCTGAAAGGATGGGGCACCCGAACGTTGTGGGGCACCCGCACTTTAACTTTTCGTTCAGCGGGATCAAGACGGCGGTGCTGCGGTATATCCAGGCGCATGGGATGGCGGCGGTGGTGGATGCTCGGCGGCGGGCGCTGGCGGAGGCGCTGCGAGCGAATCCGGCGATGAGTCCGGCGGATGCGTTGCGGGAGATGCCGGATGCGTTCGACGCGCAGACGCTGGATTTGATTGCGAGCTTTCAATATGCGGTGGTGGGGAATTTGATGCGGCAGACGTTTGCGGCGGCGGAGGCGCTGGGCGCGCGGGGGATTGTGGTGTCGGGCGGCGTGTCGGCGAACAGCGAACTGCGGCGGCGGTTCGCGGAGGAGGCGGCGCGACGCGGGCTGCGGATGGAGTTCCCGACGATGGCGATGTCTACCGACAACGCGGCGATGATTGCGGCGGCGGCGTGGGGGAAGTTTTGCGCCGGGGAGTTTGCGGCGGAGGGGTTGGTGGCCACGCCGCAGTTGAAGCTGGGGTGATGTGCTGGCGTAGGGTTAACATCCCCACCCATGACGATGAAGCCGTCATGAATGGGGCACCCAGTTTTGAGGCGGGACTGTAGAATCTTAGGGGAGCAAATCATAGAAAGAGCAGACTGCACCGTGGCTGATGCCCGGATGCGGCGGGACGAGTGAGTGCTGTGGCGGCGTTGGAACTGTTCAACACATTGAGCGGGAAGGTGGAGCGGCTGGAGCCGGTGGGCGCGCCGGCGCTGCGGATGTATGCCTGCGGGCCGACGATCTACGACTACGGGCACATTGGGAACTTCAGGACGTTTCTGCACGTGGACGTGCTGCGGCGGTTTCTGCGCCAGCAGGGCGTGGCCGTCGAGCATGTGATGAACGTGACGGACGTGGACGACAAGATCATCCGCAACGCGCTGGCGGCGGGACAGCCGATCGGCGAGTACACGGCGCGATTTGAGAAGGCGTTCTTCGAGGACATGGAGGCGCTGGGGATCGAGCGGCCAGAGCATGTACCGCGCGCCACCGAGCACATTCCGGAGATGGTGACGCTGATCGAGCAGTTGGCGGCGAAAGATATTGCGTACCAGACGGAGGATGGGAGCTGGTACTTCCGCATTGAGCGGTTTGCGGAGTATGGGAAGCTGTCGAAGAAAGATTTGGAGGGGATGGAAGACGGCGCGCGGGTGGACGCGGACGAGTATGAGAAGGACGCGGCGCGGGACTTTGCGCTGTGGAAGGCGGCCAAAGAGGGTGAGCCGAGCTGGGAGACGGCGCTGGGCGCGGGGCGGCCGGGATGGCACATCGAGTGCTCGGCGATGGCGACGGCGATCCTGGGCGAGAGCTTCGACCTGCACGCGGGCGGCGAAGACCTGATGTTTCCGCACCACGAGAACGAGATTGCGCAGTCGGAGTCGGCGTCGGGGAAGACGTTTGCGCGGCACTGGATGCATGTGCGCTTCCTGCTGGTGGAGGGGAAGAAGATGGCGAAGTCGGCGGGGAACTTTTATACCCTGCGCGACCTGCTGCTGAAGGGACACAAGGCGTCGGCGATCCGGTATCTGCTGCTGAGCGTGCCGTATCGCCACCAGATGAACTTTACGTTTGAGGGTCTGGCAGGCGCGACGAACGCGATTGAGCGGCTGCGGACGTTCCATCAGCGGATGCTGCGCGGCGGGTTTACGGCTGCGGCGAACGCGGAGGTTGCGGCTGCGACGGCGAGGTCGGCGAGCGAGTTTACGGCGGCGCTGGCGAATGACCTGAATACGGCCGAGGCTGCGGCGGCGATCAGTGAGATGGTGCGGGCGGCGAACACGGCTGCGGACGCAGGGACGCTGGGCGGGGAGAATGCGGCGGAGGTGCTGCGCGTGCTGGCGCTCTTTGACGAGGTCTTCGCGGTGCTGGAGGACAGGGACGAGGAGCGGACACGGGCGGCGATGGCGTGGGCGGAGGCTGAGGGGCGGATCGGTGAGGCCGCGCCGGAGCTGGTAATGAGGCTGGCGCTGAGCGACGCGGAGATCGAGGCCCTGGTGGCGGAGCGGACCGAGGCCAAGAAGGCGCGGAACTTTGCGCGGGCGGACGCGATCCGGGCGGAGCTACTGGCGAAGGGCGTGGTTATTGAGGACTCGAAGGACGGGGTGCGGTGGAAGAGGAAGTGAAGCAAGGTTCGAGGTGCCTAGGTTCGAGGTTCGAGGGCTAGGAGCGATTCACTCTTCGATGGGGAGATCCTGCATGGGGTCGGAGGGGGGCGAGGCGGTCTTGGTGCGGGAGAGGATGACGGTGGCGACGGCGGCGACGATGAGGACGGTCCCGGCGAGCTCGGCGGGCGCGAGGCGCTCGTGGAAGAGGGCCGCGCCGATCAGCACGGCGATGACGGGGTTGACGAAGGCGTAGGTGGAGACCTTGGTGATGGCGACGTGCTGCACCAGGTAGGTGTAGGCGGAGAGACCGACCACCGTTCCGAAGACGGCGAGGAATGCGATGGCGAGGAGTCCGCTGCTGGTCCAGCGGGCGGTCTGGAAGCATCCTCCAGCGGTGGCGAGGGTGAGGTTGACGACTCCGGCGGCGCCGATTTGCCATGCGGTGGCGACGAAGGTGTCGACGCGGAAGCGGAAGCGGCGCGCGAGCACGGAGCCGATGGCGAAGGAGAGCGCGGCGCCGATCAGCAGGACAAAGCCGAAGAGGCTGCGCTGGCCTGCGCCGCCGTTGGCGGAGCGATGGAGCGTGGGCCAGAGCAGGATCAGCATTCCGAGGGCGCCGAGCAGGGTGCCGAGCCATCCGCGCAGGTTGAGCCGCTCGCCGTGGGGAAGGACGGTCTCGAAGAGCGCGATGAAGATGGGGATGGTGGCGACCACCAGCGAGGCGTATCCGGAGGCGACCCTGGTCTCGGCCCAGATGAGCAGGACGTTGTTGGCGGTCATGATGAGAACGCCGACGAGGGCGAGCTGCGCAGCGGTACGCAGCGGGACGCGCAGGCTGGCGCCGCGCGCCAGGCAGATGGCGCCGATGAGCACAAACGAGAAGAGGGTGCGGATGGCGCCCACCAGCGGCGGCGCCAGGTGCTGACCGGCGATGAGAATGGCGCCGTAGGTCGAACCCCAGCAGAGATACACGCAGGCGAAGGCGATGGCGATGCGGGCTTTTTGCGAGAGGGGAACAGGCATCTGTTCTTAAGGTACTAGGTTCGAGGTTCCAGGTTCGAGGGAAGTCGCATTGGGTGTGGGGATGCGTCTAAACTTTGGAGTTGGGGTGGGACGGCGATGCGTTTGGATGGGACGGCGAGGATGAAAAGATTCGCAGCCTTGGGTTGGGCGCTGGTTGTAGTGGTGGGAGCGGCGGGGGTGGGGCATGCACAGAGTCCGCAGGCGGGTGCGGGCGCGCAGCAGGCGAATGCGCAACAGGCCGACTCCACGCAGCGGGCAGGGTCTTCGCAGACGGCGATGTCTGCACAGACGGCGGCGGGCGCGGGGCATCGCACGCGGCTGATTCTGAAGGACGGCAGCTACCAGATTGTGATGAGCTACCAGGTGAAGGGCAACGTGGTGCGTTACACCAGCGCGGAGCGCGATGCGACGGAGGAGGTTCCGGCGGAGCTGGTGGACTGGGACGCGACGCACAAATGGGAGCGGCAACATCCGGCGGCGGATGAGAGCGATGCGGGGCAGGGACTGGCTGTGGCCCCGGCGCCGGCGATCGATCCCGAGTTGCTGAAGGAGGAGGCGGACCGCGCGGCGTGGACGCCGGAGGTTGCGCCGGACCTGCGGCTGCCGGAGCAGGACAGCGTGCTGGCGCTGGACACTTTCCACGGCGCGCCGGAGTTGGTGCCTCTGGTGCAGTCGGAGGGCGAGCTGAACCGGACGACGGGGCACAACATTCTGAAGCTGGCGATCAATCCGCGCTCGGCCTCGCACCAAATCGAGCAGTTGAAGGGCGTGGAGGCGGCGGTGCAACTGCATGTGGACACGCCGGCGATCTATGTGCGGCTGGGCGACGACTCGGGAGTGATGCGTGGCGGGACTCCGCTGACAGTGGACACGCATGGGGCCGGATCGGGGGCGAAGACGGATTCGAGCGGCGGCTCGCCCGACAGCGGGTATGTGATGGTGCGGGCGGATGTGCGCACGGACGCGAGGGTACTGGCCAGCTTCAACATCGGAGTGCTGGGCGGCGGCGTGAAGGAGCAGGAGGACGTGATCGAGACGGCGAGCGAGGTGCTGCCCGGAGGCCACTGGATGAAGGTGACGCCGAAGCGGCCTCTGGACTTCGGCGAGTACGCGCTGATGGAGGTGGTATCGGAGAACGAGATCAACCTGGGGGTTTGGGACTTTGGCGTGCATCCGGTGGCGCCGGAGAACCGGGACGCGATCAAGCCGGAGCCGAAGCGGCCGGTGACGCTGGAGCGGCGGGAGGCACAGTAGTTTTCAGTGGTAAGTGGCTAGCGGCGGCGGGCTTCGAGGTCTCCGGCGGCCATGGTTGCGGTCTTGCCGGAGGGGACGGCTGGCTTGGCGCCGGTGAGCAGGCCAAGGCCGGCGACGGCGATGTTGTCGCGGGTGGTTTTGGCCTCGTACATCATGGTGTCTGCGGCGCGGATGATGGCGGGAACGCTGGCCCCGTCCTCGGGGAAGGTGGCCAGGCCGAAGCTGCCGGCGAGGGCGAGGAAGAGGCCCTGTCCGGTGAGGAAGCGGGCCTTGCGGAGCTGCTCCCAGAGCTTCATGGTGGCGTCGATGGCGGGCTGCTTTTCCAGGCCTGGGAGCAGGGCGACGAACTCGTCGCCGCCGTATCGGAAGCAGGAGTTTGCGGGGCCGAGGGCGCGCCGCATGAGGCCGCCGACCTCGGCCAGCAGGCGGCTACCGATGAGGTGGCCGTGGGTGTCGTTGACCAGCTTGAAGTGGTCGAGGTCAACGAAGAGCAGGCTGAAGCGGGTCTCGGGGATGGTTGCGGCGAGCTCGATCTGCTCGTCCAGCAGGGTGTAGAGGTGACGCGCGTTGAAGAGGCCGGTGCAGTCGTCGGTGATGGTGAGCTCGTGGATGAGCTTGACCGAGCGGGCATTCTGGATGGCGATGGCGGCGTAGTCGCAGAGGATGCGCAGGAAGGAGATGGAGTACTCACTCTCCAGGTCGAGCTTGGTGTTGAGGAGCTGGATGACGCCGAGGGTTTTCTCTCCGGAACGGATGGGGATGCAGGCGATGGAGCGGATCCTGAGCTCGGGATGGGCACGCGAGAAGGCGTCCCACCGGGTGTCGAGGGAGACGTCGGGCACAACCAGGGGATTGCCGGTGGAGGCGACCCATCCGGCGACGCCCTCGCCAAGCGGAACGCGCAGTCCCTTCAGGCTTTGGGAGTCCTCGCCGACCGCGATGGCGTAGTAGAGGTCCTGGGCCTCCTCATCGACCATGAGCATGGACCAGCGCTCGGGGCCGAAGAACTGGGCCATCTTGCTGCATGATGATGAGCAGGATCTCTTCGAGTTCGAGGGTCTGGGTGAGGGCGCGCGCGACTTCGTGGAAGACGCCCAGATGGTCCATCTGGCGGCTTTCGATGACCTCGAACTGACGCTTTTCCTTCAATACAGACCTCAGATCAGCAGAATACAGAGGGTGCCAATCCTGCAATACAACAAAGATGGAACGCTGCCGTCCGCGGCAGATTATCCGCCGATATGCACCATGTTTCTGGAAGGCTTTTCGAATCCGGGCCCACCGATGTGATGGCGGGCCTCCTTCCGCATGACGACACGCCTAATATACGATGCAAGTTCTTCATCGGTTCCACAGCGCCGCCGAGGCGCTTCGGTAGACCGGCGGTGGGAACAGGGAAGCGATCGGTTTCCTCCGTGAGCGGTTGGATGTTCTTTTGGGGGAAGAATATCCAATTCCGGATTGCGCGCTGTGCGATTTTTCACTTGCGAACCGCGCTGAATTCAGTATAGTAAGTTTATCTGCGTAGCAAGTTTGTCGGGCCGGGGAATGTCTGCCGGGCGCGAAGTCGTCTTCAGCGCAACCATCGGCCATGAACGCGTAGCGTTGCAAACCCTGCACGATTTTTCCTAGGTCATTTGTGCTGTCTACTCCATCTACCCTGGATCTGCCATGGGTGCGTGGAGTTGCAATCCCTGAACTATTTTTTCCCGGGGGTGTTTGTGATGTCTACTCCACTTTTCGTGCAGCAGTGGCTTTCCGATCTTGCCTTGCCGTTGTTATTCATAGGCGTGGGCATTCTGATTGGTTTCATGGCCCTCTATATATCGGCGCAAAGCCGGCGATCTTCGCTGGTGCGTGACCGTTCGGGACGCACCGAGGAGACGTTTGCGGAGTACCTGGCTGAGTACGGATACGATCCTGAGCTCGCCCGCGCCACCTATCGGTACCTTCAAGGACAGCAGAATGTGGCCATTCCGATCGATCCGTTCGACGATCTGGACTGCGATCTGGGCCTCGACAGCGAGGACTTGAGGGAGACGATCCGCGCGTTGCTGGCGGAGACGGGGCGGAGCTATCTGCCGGGCCTGCTCGACTCGCCGCTGGTGACGGTGGCGGACCTGGTGCGAACCATCCAGGCTTCTCCGCGGCGCGAAGAGATGGTGGCGTAGGCTTCGCGGCCAAAGGTGCGTCTCAAATGGGTGGAATGGGGAGACGCAACGGTCGTGTGACGGAGTGAGCCTTTGGATCATGGGTCTGCGGCACCGGCTACCCCTGGTTTGCGCGGGCCTTCATGAAGCCGCACATCGAGATCGAGAACGACCCGTCGGTTTGGGGCCGGGTGGAAGAGCTGATTGGCAAGCAGATGCCTTGACCGGAGAGGTCCGCGGGACGACGGCTCAACGCAGAAAATCGATGCGACCGGCTGGCTTCGCATTGCGGCCGCAGGGGTGGGATTGGGCAATATCCTGGATCGGAACCAGAGTATAGGCTGCGGAAAAACTACCGTATTTGCCTTTCGGAGGGAGCAGGGGGCTTCAGCCCCCTGAATAAGGCCAATCGAATCAAGGG
>CAVYDK010000011.1:0-106670 GCA_963767315.1 uncultured Acidobacteriaceae bacterium
ACTAGACTTGGTTCGACATTCATTCCACGCCGGGTGGACCGCGAAACGTATGGGCGCATCGCTAATTCCTGATGATTTAGAGGCGAAACAGGGCCATCGCCGATTTCGCATCGCGGGAATGCCGCTCTCGGCGATTGCTTTCCTCATCCTCACTGCGGCGGTTTCCCTTCTCACGGCGCACTACCTATTCATCTATGGGGATGATCGTCTCGAGTTTTGGGTGGATAACGTCGCAAGCATCCGTCAACTCATCCATATTCAAAGCTCCTTGCCGCTTGCGATTGATCCATTTTTCTACCATGGACTCACCTTCGTTGGCATTCGCCTCTTCGGCGTGCACCCATTTGTTCTCAGGCTGCCGTCTCTTCTCGGCTTTCTGCTGATGCAGCTCTCTCTCTTCTCTTTTGTCCGTCGAATCGCATCGGAAAGGGCTGCGGTCTTCGCTCTCGCATTTCCAGTGTTTACCCCCGTGTTTTGGTTTACGGAGCAGGTCCGCCCCTACGGGTTGCTGCTTGGGCTGTTCGGTCTGGCAATGCTCAGTTGGCAGACGGCAGTTCGCCGCCAGGCACATCGCACATGGGCGCTCGTCGTCCTCGCTCTGACCATCGCCGTCGCGATCAACACACACTACTACGGGGTTCTGCTTCTGGCGCCTCTCTGCGCTGCCGAACTCGTTCGCGCACGCCAAGGCCGGCGGTTGGATATTCCTGTGATTCTGTCGATCGGCGCGGGCATGGCGGGGGCCGTCTTCCTTCTGCCCTTCTTGAAGGGGGGCGCCGAGTTCCGCACCAACTTCCAACCCGGGGCCGATTCCCATCAGGCGATCGCGCATAGTTATAACTTTATTCTGCTGGGCCATGTCGCTTTCAGCACGCATACAAACCACCTTCTGGCCATTGGTTTGGCTTTGCTCACTGTTCTGGTTCTCGGGAGCTGTGTCCGCCAGATGCGCAGCAAGACGCTCAACCTGCCGTATGCTGAATTTGCCTTTCTCGTCTCGCTTGCAGCCCTGCCATTCTTCGGTTTTCTTCTAGGTTTCGGAACCCACGCCATGGAGCCGCGCTACGTTCTCGGCTCAGTCATCGGGATCGCCGCGCTTCTGGCGATCGCTCTCGCGCCGTTTCTCCGCATCAAACCAATCGGCCGCATTGCTCTGCTCCTGCTATTTGCCACGTTTGCCTACAACGGGATAACAGGCGTTCGTGGAGCGCACAGAATACGGCAGGACACTCTGGCGTCTCTCATCCTCTCGCCCGAGGTTAAGACCGCAATCATGGCCAGTCCAAGCAAGTTACTCTATACGCAGGATACTGATATATTTGGACTTGCGGAGTACTACGAGCCCGATGCCGATGTGCGCTCGCACATGGCGCTCATCTACTCAAGGGATGAGGAGATGCGCTGGAATCATTTCGACACGGCTTCAAGGATTGTCCTCCATCTGAAATCGTTTACGCCCTACGCCATCCTGCCCTATGAGAGTCTCGCCTCGCAGCCAGGGGAACACATATTCGTAATCGAGCAATGGGGCTGGGACTGGACTCGTAAGGCCTTCGCGGCAGAACATGCGGAGGTAATGCCGATTGGGCAAGCATTTGGATGCGAGGTCGTATCGGTGCGTTTTCCCGGCTCACCCCCCCTGCCTGAATCAATTTCGCACCAGCCTGGGACCGTCCCGCGCACAGCTCTCCTGCTACACTGAGGCCAATCGCGTGCGCTTCCGCCTCCATGAACCCATCCACTTTGAAACTCGCAGGCAAAACTCCCCCGCGTGATGTCGCACCCGGATCGTACAGAGAACTCCTGCTGTCGCCGTTTTCATCCTGTACACTTCCTTCCTGATTCAGTACGACCGCATGCGCACTGCGGGTCCGGGACTCGGCTCGTTGATTCGGAATACGCTCGCCGGCATCCTGCCAGCGCCCGACCAATACCGCATCGGCCTCTCTCTCGCCTTACATTTCCTGGAGCTGCACGCTCACATCAGGCCAGAACAGTCCCTTCCGCTGATCGAGTTCCTTTCCTATGCTCTTGCCCTGATCTTGCTCTACCTCCTTTTCCGGTGCTCGCCCAGGGTCGAGAACGCCACTGATTCACATCGCCTCGTTCTCCTCGGCTTCTTCCTCGCCGCCACCCAGTTCCCCATCCTCTGGATCTTCCCCTGGGAGCGTTGGGAGGTCCTGCCAACAACCTTCTATCTCGCCGCGATCGTCATTCTGATTGTGCGTCGAAGTCGAATCCCGTTCGCGCTTGTCTGCCTCCTGGCCGCCATGCTCAGCCTCGGCCAGGCACTGATGCGGGCAGAAGTACCTGTGGCCCTGGGCGCCGCCATCCTCCTCTCCGCGGCCCTGGCCATTCCCTTCCCCCGCCCGCGTTCCCACATCGCCATTCTTGGACTGCTGTGTGTTGCCATTGGCGGAGCCATTCAGCTCTACCTGCAACGCATTGCATATCCCAACGCCACCTATTCCCCGACCACGCCCAGGTTCCAGTTGCTGGCAAACCTGGACCTCATCCACCCGCCGCTGCATATACCCATCTTCTTGACCGCGCTTCTTCCCCTCATCGTCGGCCTGGTTCTGCTTCAACGTCACCGCCTTCCCCTCGATCCCTCCGACAAACTGGTTCTTCTCATTTGCCTGTCTATCTCCCGGTATGGATCACGATGGGGCTGGTCGTCGAGGTCCGTATCTTTGTCCCCTTTCTCTTCCTCGCGTCCCCCACGATCGCAAAGCTTTGGACAGCCTACCTGTTCAACGATGTCAATGGCGCCCAGCCTCATCGGTCCGCATCGCTCCGCTAGGCCGCATCGACATATCGGTCGTATCTGCCGTTGTTGTTTTGCTGTTGTTCTTGCCGTTGTCTGGCAGGGGCCAACGGCCCGTCCTATATTTTAGCCTGGGGCGGACGGGGTCCCCGGCGAGCTTGCTCGCTGGGGCAGGGACGGGGTCCCCGGCGAGCTTGCTCGCTGGGGCAGGGACGGGGTCCCCGGCGAGCTTGCTCGCTGGGGCAGGGATGGGGTCCCCGGCGAGCTTGCTCGCTGGGGCAGGAAGCCCCAGGGACGCGTCCCAATCTGCCTCGGCGGGCTGAAGGCCCGCACTATAACCTTCATTCGATCGATACGTCTTGTTGAACTATATGTCGATACAGCCTGGCTCGCCGTCATCCTGAGCGTAACCTCCCGCAGTCTCATCGCGGAAGGTGGAGTCGAAGGGTCCCCGCATTTGTCTTGTCCAGCTCAAGGTACTGCGTGACAATCTGCGGAAAAATTCCGCCTTGCTTAAGGGCACGACTTCCCTTGTTGCACAAAAGCCCCGTTTTGCTTAAGGGCACGGCTTCACAGGCTGCGGATAACTCCCGTCTTTGCCTTTCGGAGGGAGCAGGGGGCTTCAGTCCCCTGAATAAGGCCAATCGAATCAAAGGGCTTTAGCCCCTGAGGGTATCTTGAGCGCTCATCCTATGGCTCGGATGAGGCGGGGCTTCGGCTCCGCCTCTTTTTGTTTAATGAAACCGCCGCCCACTACGGCTTCGTCGCTTCAAACACCATCCTTACCAGCCTCGCCATCTCGCGCTTGCTCACCGTCTTGCTCGGCCGGTCGCCCTCGACCCGCACCACCACAATCAGATCGCGCGATGGCACAACCACCGCGTACTGGCCGAGGTGGCCTTCCAGCCAGAAGCTGCCGGGCGGAAAGACGTACACTGGCCGATGGCCGGGCGTGGCCGAATCGCCCGTCCACCACAGATACCCGTAGCCGCCGGACTCGGTGTCCGACCAGGGGTGCGTCGATTCGGCGACCCACTGTGCCGGAACCACCTGCCTGCCCTCCCAGTTGCCCCCGTGCAGGTAGAGCAGCGCGAAGCGGGCGAAGTCGCGCGCAGACATCTTCATTGTGTATGCCGCGTAGCGCGACTCCGCGATGCGCACGTCGTGGCCGTCCTTGGCGCGGAAGTCCTGCATCCCGATCGGCGCGCCGATCTCGTCGGCCAGGCTCGCGTAGATGGACCGGCCCACCGCCTTCTCATAAAACCCGCCCAGCGTGTTGAAGTCCCAGTTGTTGTAGTACCAGAAGCTCCCCGGCGGATGGCTGCCGCGCACGGGCCGCTTCTCCTCCATCCCTGCGGTCTCGTACGCCGCCACATGGTAGACTCCGCTGCGCGCCTGCAGCAGCATGCGCACGGTGGCCTGCTTTTCCTCCGGCGTCAGCGACGGAGGATTGTCGTCGATGCCCAGTTTCTCCAGCGTATCGTCCAGATCGATCTGCCCGCGCGCCACCGCGTTGCCAATCAGCGCGCTCAGGAAGCTCTTGCGGCAGGAGTGCAACTCCGTGCGCGCCGAGATGTCGCCGTACTCCACAACCACCACGCCGTGCTGGATCAGCATGAACGAACTCGCGCCAATCTCCTTGGCGTAGGCCGTGGCTGCTGCCGTCCGCTGAACGTCCCACCCCGCGGCCGCGGGTGTGGTCTGCGCCCACTCCTTGCCCGGAAATACGGATGGCTGCGCGACCGCAGGGATTGTCGCGGGTGTTGGTGCGGGTTGCTGCGCTGAAGCGGGATATAGCAGGCCGATGAGGATCGCGGAAGCAAACAGAAGTGCAGTTCTCATTGCGCCATGATAGTACGCTAGGAGACGGATGCGATTTGAACTCTTCATTGCGGCGCGGTATCTGCGGGCCAAGCGCCGCCAGGCCGTGGTCGGCGTCATCACCGCGATCTCCGTCATCGGCGTGGCCGCGGGCGTGGCCTCGCTCATCATCGCTCTGGCCATCACCAACGGAATGCGCCGCGACCTGCAGGACCGCCTCGTCGGTTCCACCGCGCATGTCATGCTCATGCGCATCGCCGGCGACGGCATCCGCGACTGGCGTCCTCTGCTCTCGCGCCTGCTCGCCCTGCCCCACGTCACCGCCGCCGCTCCCGGCCTCTACGAAGAGGTCCTCATCTCGCGCGGGGCCAAGAGCGCCGGCGCGCTCATCGATGGCATCGTTCCCGCCGACCAGCGCACCGTCAGCGGCATCCTGCAGACCATCCAGCAAGGCAGCGCAGGGCCGCTGAATCCGCAGCCCGCCACCAGCGACGCAGCAGCCGCGCAATCCCTCCCGCCCATCGTCATCGGCCAGGACCTCTCCGAAACCATCGGCGCGGAGGTCGGCGACACCATCCTCGTCACCAGCCCGCAGGGCGAGCTCACCCCGCTCGGCCTCGTCCCCAGGTACCAGCGCTTCACCGTGGCCGGCGTCTTCAACTCCGGCTTCTACCAGTACGACTCCAGCTATGCCTTCATCCGCCTCGCCGATGCGCAGCGTCTCTTCTCCGAGCCCGACCTCATCTCCGCCATCAGCTTCAAGGTGGACGACATGCTCCGCGCCGACGTCATCGGCCGCCAGATCGAGCAGGCCGCCGGCCCCGGCTACGAATCCACCAACTGGATGGAGCAGAACCGCGAGCTCTTCCGCGCCCTCCGCCTGGAGCAGATCGTCACCTTCATCATCCTCGCGCTCATCGTCTGCGTCGCCGCGCTCAACATACTCATCGCCCTCACCATGATGGTGATGGAGAAGACCCGCGACATCGCCGTCCTCATGAGCTTCGGCGTCCGCGCCGACCAGGTCCGCCGCATCTTCCTCCTGCAAGGGCTGTCTGATCTCGCTGATCGGCACCGCGCTCGGCCTGGTCGTCGGCTTCGGCTTGAGTTGGCTGGGTGGCCACTACCGCTTCATCCATCTCGACGCCTCGGTCTACTCCATCGACTACCTTCCCTTCGCCCCGCGCGCAATCGATGCGCTGATCGTCGCCGCCGTCTCCCTCGGCGTCAGCCTGCTCGCCACGCTCTACCCCAGCAGCAGCGCCGCCAAAGTCCTCCCCGCCGAGGCCCTCCGCTATGAGTAACGTCAACGTCGCCGCATGTTTTGAAAGGGCGGAGCCTCAGTCCCACCGGTCATGCTTTGAAAGGGCGGGACTTCAGTCCCGCCGTAAGGGCCGCATAATCAACGGGGCTTTAGCCCCTGAGGGAATCTTGATCTCTTGTGTTGACTTCCCAACCGCAAAAAGCCTTCCAGCGGAGGCACTAATGTATGAGTGATCTCTCCCTCCGCGTGGACACCTCATCCTCTGCACCCAATACCCCGCCGCTGCTGCGCGCAATCGGCCTGACCAAAATCTATCCTGCAATCGCCTCGACCAGCTCCAACAACACCTCCTCCGGCGAGGTCGTTCTCTTCCGCAATCTCGACTTCTCCGTCGCCTCCGGCGAGATGGTCGCCATCGTCGGCGAGAGCGGCACCGGCAAAAGTTCTCTCCTCCATCTCCTCGCCGCGCTCGACCGTCCCACGGCAGGCGAGGTCTGGCTCGGCGACACCAATCTCAACCGGCTCAACCCACGCCAGGCCGCCGACTTCCGCAATCGCGACGTCGGCTACGTCTGGCAGTTCCACTATCTTCTGCCAGAGTTCACCGCGCTGGAGAACGTCGCCATGCCTCTGCTAGCTCGCGGCCTCCGTCGCCCCGAAGCCCTCCAGCAAGCCAGCCGATGGCTCGACGAAGTCGGCCTCGCCGCCCGCGCCCATCACCGCTCCGGCGAACTGAGCGGCGGCGAGCAGCAGCGTGTCAGTCTCGCCCGCGCCCTTGTCACCGGCCCCATACTTCTCCTCGCCGACGAACCAACCGGCGACCTCGACGGCAAAACCGCCGAGGCCGTCTTCTCCCTCATCCAGCGTCTGCACACCGAACACAAGCTCACCAGCGTCCTCGTCACCCACAATCTCGACTTCGCCGCGCGCTGTGGCCGAGTCCTCCGCCTGCGCGATGGCCAACTGCAACAGCTTGCAGACCGATAGCTTCCGTTGCCGGTCTACGCTGCACCAGGTTTGGTGCCAACCCAACACCTCGTGCATCTAATCGCTGTGCAGCAAAAAGGTGGTACGTTAATCAGAACTTTCGAGTGATGTCGTATCTTCTGCGTAAAGGCTACACTGGTAGGTGTGGGATGGGAGTTCCTTATCCGGATTCGTCCAATGGGGAGCGCCCTGCAAGGTCTCCGCGAGCACGCGGCGCGGAGGCGGGTTCGATCAATGGCGCTGCATCCGGCCTTCGGACGAATGGAGCTGCCGCGGCTTGAAGGGGAAATATGTTCGAACGCTATACCGAGAAGGCGCGACGAGTCATCTTCTTTGCCCGCTACGAGGCAAGCCAGTTCGGTTCGCCTTACATCGAGACCGAGCACCTGTTGCTCGGCCTGCTGCGCGAGGACAAGGCGCTCACCAACCGCTTCCTGCGCTCGCACGCCTCGGTCGAGTCCATCCGCAAGCAGATCGAGGGCCACACCACCATCCGCGAGAAGGTCTCCACCTCGGTCGACCTCCCGCTCTCCAACGAGTGCAAGCGCGTGCTCGCCTACGCCGCCGAGGAGGCCGAACGCCTCTCCCACAAGCACATCGGCACCGAACACCTCCTCCTCGGTCTGCTGCGCGAGGAGAAGTGCTTCGCCGCCGAAATCCTCTCCGAGCGCGGCCTGCGCCTGCCCGCCATCCGCGATGAGCTGCAGCGCACCACGCAGGAGAAGGCCCCCATGCAGCAGACCGGCAAGGCCCAGCGCAACGAGCAGAGCCTGCTCGCCGAGTTCTCCCGCGACCTCACCCAGAACGCCCTCGACCAGCAGCTCGATCCGCTGGTGGGCCGCGACGAACGAGGTCGAACGCGTCATTCAGATCCTCTGCCGCCGCACCAAGAACAATCCCGTCCTCATCGGCGAGCCCGGCGTGGGCAAGACGGCCATCGTCGAAGGCCTGGCGCAGAAGATCGCCGACGGCGAAGTCCCCAGCTTCCTCGCCGACAAGCGCGTCCTCGCCCTCGACCTCTCGCTCATCGTCGCCGGCACCAAGTATCGCGGCCAGTTTGAGGAGCGCCTGAAGACCATCATGAAGGAGTTGATGGAGAACCAGAACTGCATCGTCTTCATCGACGAGCTGCACACCCTGGTCGGCGCCGGCTCGGCCGAGGGTTCGCTCGACGCCGCCAACATCCTCAAGCCCGCGCTCAGCCGCGGCGAAATCCAGTGCATCGGCGCCACCACCCCCGCCGAGTACCGCAAGTCCATCGAGAAGGACCGCTCGCTGGAGCGCCGCTTCCAGGCCGTCAAGGTCCCGCCGCCCAGCGAGGAAGACGCAGTCAAAATCATCCAGGGCATCAAGGAGAAGTACGAGAAGTTTCACGCCGTCTCCTACACCGAAGACGCGGTCAATTTTTCGGTCACCCACTCCAGCCGCTACATCCCCGACCGCTTCCTGCCCGACAAGGCCATCGACCTCATCGACGAGGCCGGCGCGCGCGTCAAGCTGCGCCAGACCTCCCTCCCCGAGGAGCTTACCGAGGTGCAGAAGCGCATCAAGTTCATCGTGCACCGCATGGAAAACGCCATCGCCAACCACGAGTTCGAGAAGGCGCGCTTCTACTCCGACGAGGAGCGCAAGGAACGCGAGAACCTGCGCGCCCTGCGCGACAAGTACCACCTCGACGACTCCTCCGCCGGCATCGTCACCCGCGAGGACATCGAGGACGTGGTCAGCCGCTGGACCGGCGTCCCCATCACCTCCATCAAAGAGGAGGAGACGCAGAAGCTCCTGCGCGTCGAGGAGGAGCTGCACAAGCGCGTCATCTCGCAGGACAAGGCCATCTCCGCGCTGGCGCGCGCCATCCGCCGCTCCCGCGCCGGCCTCAAGAACCCCGCGCGTCCCATCGGCAGCTTCCTCTTCCTCGGCCCCACCGGCGTCGGCAAAACCGAGATGGCGCGCACCCTGGCGAACTTCCTCTTCGGCTCGGAGAAGTCCCTCATCCGCTTCGATATGTCGGAGTTCATGGAGAAGCACTCCGTCAGCAAACTCATCGGCTCGCCTCCGGGATACGTCGGCTACGAGGAGGGCGGCCAGCTCACCGAGCGCGTCCGCCGTTCGCCCTACTCCGTCGTTCTGCTCGACGAAATCGAAAAGGCCCACCCCGACGTCTTCAACATTCTGCTTCAGGTCTTCGAGGACGGCCAGCTCACCGACGGCCTCGGCAACACCGTGGACTTCAAGAACACCATCGTCGTCATGACCTCCAACATCGGCGCCAAGCACTTGCAGAAGCGCGAGGGCCTCGGCTTCCAGAGCAACAAGGAGGACATGGTCCTCGACAAGATGGAGGAGCTGGTCAAGGGCGAGGTCAAGCGCACCTTCAACCCCGAGTTCCTCAACCGCCTCGACGAGGTCATCATCTTCACCTCGCTCACCAACACCGACCTGATGCAGATCATGGAGCTGCTGGTGCAGCAGATGAACGCCAACCTCGTCCACAAGGCCATCACGCTCTCCGTCACCGACAGCGCCAAGCAGTGGATCATCGACAAGACCGCCTCCGAGCGGACCTACGGCGCGCGTCCCCTGCGCCGCGCCCTGCAGCGATTCGTCGAAGACCCGCTCTCCGAGGCCCTCATCGCCGGCGGCATCATGCAGCGCCCCGCCTTCCTCGAGGTCTACCTGGAGAACAACCAGCTCTTCTACCGCTCCATCTCCCCCGACGGCCCCGACGACGGCGAGGAAAAATCCGCCGGCCTCGCCCTCTCCGCCGCCTGAGCCAGATGGCAATACTTGGTGCCCCATTCATCGCGCTGTTTGCGAGGGGGGCCACCTTTCCAACGTGTCATCCTGAGCGAAGTACGTCGCGCATTTCGCGACTGCGTATCGACCTGCGGTTCTTGATGCCCCATCCTGGCGGCTCCGATTCGCGAGAGGGTGGGGCTGCTTTGCGCATTGCGCGATCCCCAACTTCCAATCCCAACCCGCGAATCTGCTATCGTGTCTGCACTCCATGCGCGCCCAATCCCTCACTCTCTCGCTCGCCCTCCTGCTCGTGCCGGCCCTCGCCCAATCTCCCGCGCCGCAAACCGCCAAGCCCGCACCCGCCGCCGACCCAGCCCACCGTCCCCTGCCCGACGACCACCAGCACATGATGGACCTCCTGCACATCACCGCGCTGCGTCCCGGCGTCGCGCAGAACGGCTCCGGCCCCAATCCCGTCAACTGGGACGAGTCCAAGGCCAATCCCTGGCCCAACCTGCCCAATCCGCTCGTCCTGAACAACGGCAAGCCCGTCACCTCCGCCAAGGTCTGGTGGAACCAGCGCCGTCCCGAGCTGGTCGAGCTCTTCGACCGCGAGATTCTCGGCCGCGTTCCCGCCAACGTCCCCGCCGTCCGCTGGGAGGTCGCGTCCACCACGCCCGGCACCGAGGACGGAATCCCCACCATCACCAAGCGTCTCATCGGCCACGTCGACAACTCCGCCTACCCGGCCATCACCGTCAACATCGAAGCCGACCTCATCCTCCCCGCCGCCGCAACCAAGCCCGTCCCCGTCGTCGTCGAGATCACCTTCGACCGTCCGCTCGGCTCCCCTCCCCCGCCGCCGCGCCCGCCGCGCCCCACCCCGCCCGCCGCAGCCTCCGCGCCTGCACCTGCACGAAGCGGCAGCAGCGCCGCCCCGGCCGGCCCCTCGCCCAAGCAGCAGACCCTCGCCAAGGGCTGGGGCTTCGCGCTCTTCTATCCCACCAGCTTCCAGGCAGACAACGGCGGCGGCCTCACCTCCGGGAATCATCGGCCTCTGCAACCGCGGCCAGTTCCGCAAGCCCGACGACTGGGGCGCTCTCCGCGCCTGGGCCTGGGGAGCCTCGCGCCTGATGGACTACTTTCAGACCGACCCCTCCGTCGACGCGCACCACGTCGCCGTCGAGGGCCACTCGCGCTTCGGCAAGACCGCCCTGGTCGCCATGGCCTACGAACCGCGCTTCGCCGTCGCCTACATCAACTCATCCGGCGCGGGCGGCGCATCCCTCGCCCGCCGCCGCTTCGGCGAGCAGCTCGAAAACATCGCCGCCGGTGGCGAGGCCCACTGGATGGCCGGCAACTACATCCGCTACGCCGAGCTCTCGCCCACCCTCGTCACCCCCGCCGACATGCCCGTCGACATGCACGAGCTCATCGCCCTCTGCGCCCCCCGCCCCGTCTTCATCGGCGGTGGCACCCTCGAGGGCGGCGACGGCTGGGCCGACGTCCGCGGCACCTACATCGCCGAGTTCGCCGCCGGCCCCGTCTACACCCTCCTCGGCAAAAAGCCGCTCACCGACGACTCCGGCCCCATCGGAACTTCCCCCGCCGCAGGCGCTGCCTTCCCGCCCGTCGGCGCCGCGCTCGTCGCCGGCGACCTCGCCTTCCGCCAGCACCCCTACGGCCACAACCCCCAGCCCAACTTCGCCACCTTCCTCACCTTCGCCACCCGATACATGACGCCAGCCAAATAGATCGCCGGGTGCCCCAGGTCTCGCTTCTGAGACCTGGGATAGTTGTCTTTGTCTGTTCCTGCTTGTCATTCTGGCGCAGCCAGAATCTCGGTATTTGCTTTTTCTGGGTGCCCCTTTCATGACGGCTTCATCGTCATGGGTGGGTTATCGTTCGCGGTAGCGAACGACCGTCTTTCGTTCATACGCCGCAGTAGCGTCCCTCCTACTTCACCCCAATCTCGTACACCTCAATCGAGTACCCCGGCACCGTCCGCGTAAACGTCTTCGCCACGCCGGTCACCGTGCTCTCCACCGGCACAACCCGCTTCGGATCGTTGATCGTATTGGTCGCCGCGGTCGAGCCCGCGCTCAGCCGCACCAGCTTCGCCGTCGGCTTCACTGTCTTCGCGCCGTCCAGCGTGATCTTCAACTCCTGCGCCGCCGACGAGGCATTCACCAGCTTCAGATAAACAATCCCCTTCGCCGCGTCCTTCGTCACGGAATAGAACAGCCGGTCGCCCGCACCCTCCAGATCAGCCGCCACAATCTCCGTCCCAATGTGCCCGGCAAACATCGCCTGCGCGTAGTAGCTCGGGCTGCCATAGCTCCGCAGCGCGTCGTACCCGATCAGGTTCGACTGCCACTGCATCCCGTTCGGGTCCACATTCACCAGCAGCGGCGCATAGCTCGCAATCACGATCAGGTCGCTGTTGCGCTCCATCCCCGTCATCCACGCCGCATCGCCCAGCGCCGCGCCGAGGTTCGTCGTCGGCATCCCCTCCCGCGTCGCCCACTCGCCGACAAAGATCTTCGGCCCCGTACGGTCGGCCTTGTCGTAGTGATGCACGTCCTTGAAGAACTCCTCCGCCCTCCGGTAGTAGTGGTCGTCGATCAGGTCCGGCGTCACGCTCTTCACCACATTGCCCCTCGCATTGGACGACGAAATCAGTTGCAGCGCCGGGTACTTCGCCTTGATCGCCTTGTAGAACTGCGTGTAGCGTCCGTCGTAGCTCTGCGACCGGTCGAAGAAGTCCTCGTTGCCAATCTCCACATACTTCAGCGGAAACGCCGCCGCGTGTCCGTCCCTGGCCCGTACCGCGCCCCACTTGGTTGTAACGTCTCCGGTTACATACTCAATCTCGTCCAGCGCGTCCTGCACATACGGTTCCAGTTCCGGCCCCGGCGCCACATGCTCTCCGCCCAGCGAGTAGCCCGCATACACCGCCAGCACCGGCTGCATCTTCAGGTCCTCGCACCACTCAAGAAACTCCAGCAGCCCCAGCCCGTCGGTCGAGTGGTATCGCCACGGACTCGCATGTCCCGGCCTGTCCACCAGCGGCCCAATCGTCTTCTTCCAGTTGAAGCGGTCGGCAATCGTCTGCCCTTCCAAATAATTCCCGCCGGGAAAGCGCAGGAACGCCGGATGCATCCCCGCCAGCAGCTCCATCAGGTCCACGCGATTGCCGTTCACGCGGTTCTTGTACGTCGGCGGAAACACCGAAAGCTGCTGCACCCACACCGTCCCCGGCCGTTCCACGCTCAACAAAATAAAATTCGCCGCCGTTACCCTGGCAATCGCGCCCGTCTTCATGGTGAAGTCGTACTGCTTCCACTCCGTCGTCAGCGCCGGCAGCAGATAGCTGGCCATCACCTTGCCCGAATCGTCCGCAATCAGGCTCACCCGCACCGCCGCGCCGCCCGCCGCCGCCGCATCGCCCTTCGCCCATACCGATCCCGTATACGTCGTATTCCCGCGCACCGGAACGCCCCACCATCCGCCATTGCGCAGCCCATACGCGTCCTTCGCGTCGGCCTGCTCCACCGCGATCTTCAGGCTCGCCGGCAGCGCCTTGCTCGGCCCCGTCGTCCTGTCCTGCGCCACCGCCCCGCGCGCCGTGCCCTGCGCCACCGGAATCCAGTTCGCCGTATCGCGCATGTTCAGGAACGTCCTGTCCTGCACCAACTCCCCATACAGCCCGCCCTCGTACGAGTAGTTGATCTCCTCGGTCATCAACCCATACAGCGTCGGACTCACCTTCGCCCCCGCCTTCCCCGCATTGATCGTCAGCGTCGCCGCCTGCGCCTTCGTTGCCGCCGCAGCGGTTGTTGATGTCCGCAGCCTTTGCCTGCGCTCCCGCCGTCTGCGACAACCCCGCCATCGCTCCCATCCCCACCACCGCACCCAACACCGCCGCAAACTTCATCGCACGAATCATTCGCATTTCTCCTCGCAGAAACGATACCTCATCCGTATTACGCCGTCATTCTGGCGAAGCCAGAATCTCGGTCGTTGTCTTTATTGTTCGTCATTCTGGCGAAGCCAGAATCTCGGTCGTTGTCTTTATTGTTCGTCATTCTGGCGAAGCCAGAATCTCCGTATTTGTTTTTTCTGGGTTCCCCATTCATGACGGCTTTATCGGGGTCCCCGGCGAGCGATCTTTGCTCGCTGGGGTGGGATCGTCATGGGTGGGTTATCGGTCGCGGCAGCGAACGACCGTCCTTGTTCATGTCCGCGACGACGAAGGTATGCGCTGATCCCCGCGCCAAGCTGCTAAACTAGAGATTCGCACTCGCTTCCCGCGTATCCGTTCCCGGCGCGCAAGCCAGCAGCGCAGCAAGGAGAGACCCATGGCAGACCCATCTCCCAACAGCACACCCAGCGGCGGCATCGGCTCCACTACCCTCCGCCTCAAGCTCGGCCTGGCCGAGATGCTCAAGGGCGGCGTCATCATGGACGTGATGAACGTCGAGCAGGCGCGCATCGCCGAGGAGGCCGGCGCCATCTCCGTCATGGCGCTGGAGCGCGTTCCCGCCATGATCCGCGCCGAGGGCGGCGTGGCCCGCATGGCCAACCCCAAACTCATCCGCCAGATCATGGCCGCCGTCACCATCCCCGTCATGGCCAAGGCCCGCATCGGCCACTTCGCCGAAGCGCAAATCCTCCAGCACCTCGGCGTCGACTTCATCGACGAGTCCGAGGTCCTCACCCCCGCCGACGAGGCCCACCACATCGACAAGCACGCCTTCACCACGCCCTTCGTCTGCGGCGCGCGCAACCTGGGCGAGGCCCTGCGCCGCATCGCCGAGGGCGCAGCCATGATCCGCACCAAGGGCGAGGCCGGCACCGGCGATGTGGTCCACGCCGTCCAGCACATGCGCCAGATCGTCGGCGAGATCAAGGCCCTCACCGTCCTCAGCGACCAGGAACTCTACCACGCCGCCAAGGAGCACCGGGCGCCCTACGAACTCGTCCGCATGGTCGCCAAGATCCGGCAAGCTCCCCGTGCCCAACTTCTCCGCCGGCGGCATCGCCACTCCCGCCGACGCGGCGCTGATGATGCAGCTCGGCGCAGAATCCATCTTCGTCGGCTCCGGCATCTTCATGAAGGAGCGCGCCACCCCGCTCGAGGTTGGCCTGTACGAAGAAGGCGATGTTTATAAAGAAGGAGATTGGTACTGGGTCAAGATCAAGGGAGAGTGGCAGCCCGATGTGCCCATCGTGCGCAGCGACTTTGGCAAGCCGATCGACCCATCGCTGATCGGTAACCCGCGCAATCCCGAGGAGCGCGCCGAGGCCGTCTCCCGCGCCAAGGCCATCGTCATCGCCACCACCCATTTCAACGACGCCAAGATCGTCGCCGACGCCAGCCGAAGCCGTCACCGGCACCATGAAGGGCCTCGCCGCCGCCGCCATCCCCGAGCAAGACCTCATGCAAACCCGCGGCTGGTAACCATTGCATGGAGCAGCCGCGCTTCGCGGCATTTAGCCGCGCTGATCTCTACTGCTCACTCCGCATCGAAATTTCAAACCAAGTAAAATTAATCCCATCATGCCCATCCGTCTCCGTCTGCATCGTCTCGCCCTGTTCCTCGCTCTCGTCCTCTGCCTTCCCCTCGCCGCCCGCGCCGGGCAGGCCCCCGCCGCCCACCCCAGCCAGGCCCCCGCCGCTCACGCCGACGATGCCTCCCGCCGCGCCAAGGCGGCCCAGTTGGTCACGCTGCTGCACACCGAGCGCATGGTGCAGCAAAACTCCGCCACCATCATGAAGCAGGTCTCCGACGCGGCGGAGAAGGAGATCGGCCCCAACCCCACGCCGGAGAGCAAGGCCCGTCTCGCCGGCCTTGAGAATATAATCTCCCAGTTGATCGACGCGCAGTTGGACTGGAAGGCGCTGGGGCCCACAATCATCGACATCTACGCTCAAACCTTCACCGAGCAGGAGCTGGACGTCATCGTCACCTTCTATAAGACCCCAGCGGGCATTGCCCTGCTCGACAAGATGCCGCAAATCAACGACCAGGTCGAGCAGCTTGCCCACTCCCGTCTGGTCATCCTTCAACCGCAGATCAGACAAGCGTTCGACGACTTCCGCAAGAGTCAGGCCCCGCCGCCACCGGCAGCTTCGCCTGCCGCCGCTCCCGCGCCGTCCGCGAGCAAGCCCTCCGCGAGCAAGCCGAAGTGACCGCAGCGCCCAGCCCTCCGCTCATCGGCGTCCTCGCCCTGCAGGGCGCATACGACGCCCACGTCCGCACCCTCGCCGCCCTCGGCGCAACCACGCGTCTCATCCGCGTCCCCGCCGAACTCGACGCCCTAGACGGACTCATCATGCCCGGCGGAGAATCCACCACCATGCTCCGCTTCCTCGACCGCAACGGTTTCTTCGAACTGCTGCAAACCTACGTCCGCTCCACGCCCACCTTCGGCACCTGCGCCGGGACCATCCTGCTCGCCGCGCGCGTCGAAGCCCCCGCCCAGCGTTCGCTCGCCGCGCTCGACATCACCGTCCAGCGCAACGCCTACGGCCGCCAGATCGACTCCTCCATCCTCACCGCGCCCACCTCGCTCCCCGGCCCGCCGCTGGAGATGGTCTTCATCCGCGCTCCGCGCATCACCCGCGCCGGCCCCACGGTCGAAACCCTCGCCACCCGCGACGGCTTCCCCACGCTCGTCCGCTCCGGCCACATCCTCGCCGCTACATTCCACCCCGAGCTCTCCGCCGACCCCCGCGTCCACCAGCTCTTCCTCTCCCTCGTCCGCTCCCACCACACCGCCGCGAACGAACCACGCTGAAAGCTTCGCCCGCCCTTACGCCTCGTGTACAAAAAAATTCCTCACTCCGCTTAGCCACACCGCCAGCGCAACCAGCTCGGCGCACAGCACCCACTCCAGCGCGGTCCCGAAGACGCTTCGCCCGACCGAGTGCATCGCCACCACCACCAGCGCCAGTACCAGCACCGCCATGCTGGTCCGCATCGCCATCAGCCCATAGCGCGCAGGCCTCGCCGCAAACGCTCTGCGTACTGGCAGCCGGCCAGCCACGCGCGCCGCGAACTCCGCGGGAATCCTCACCACGGGGCCCCGCTCCAGCGCCCGCACTACTCGCTCTTCCAATGCGTCCATTCCATCCCTCATCCGTTGCTCTCGCATCGCGCCTCCTTTACCGGCGTTCGGTCTCCCTCGCTGCGCCGCGCCGCAATCCCCTCGCGCAGCTTCCTGCGTCCGCGGTGCAGATGCGTTCGCACGGTCCCGATGGGCAGCCTCAGCGCCAGCGCGATCTGCTCATACGTCCGTTCTTCCTGATGATAGAGCACCAGCACAGCGCGCTCCACCTGACTCAGCCGTTGCATCTGCTCTTCCACCGCCAACTGAAACTCGCGTTCTTCCATCTGCTCTTCCGCGTTGCGCCCGGGATGCGGCAGCCGCTCCTCCCATCCGCTCGTCTCGTCCGAAATCGACACCAGCGACTGCGCCTCCCGCCGCCGCCGCTTCCACTCATCCTGCGCCACATTCACCGCGATGCGGTATAGATACGTCGTCACCAGCGCCTCTCCGCGAAAGCTCGGCAGCGCGCGATACAGCCGCAGAAACACATCCTGCGCCAGATCGTCCAGGTGCTCGCGGCTTCCCGTCAGCCGCAGCAGCGTGCGGAAGACCATCGCCTGGTGCTCGCGCACAATATCCTCGAAGCTGGAGTCGGTAGGCAAACAGGATTAGACCTGAGACTGCGTTGAAAGTTTCATGCGCCGCAGTGAAACTCTGCGCCGCCCCGCCAGTCTAACGCGTGCAGGAAAGGGAGGAAATCATTATGGAACCATTTGGAAGTCCGTTCATCGTGCCGCTGGGAGCATTCTTGGTGGCGATAGTCGCAATCGTCTCTGGAATTGTAAGCCAGGCCCACGCGCGCAAACTAAAAGCCGAGCAGCGTATGGCCATGGTGCAGCGCGGCATGCCCGCCGAACAGATCGATCTGCTCTTGAAATCCACCAGGGACGACGGAGGAGAGATCAAAACCCGGGACCCCTTGCGCAGCCTCGGCAATGCACGGCGCATCGGAATCATTCTCGTCTCCATCGGCGTCGGCCTGGCCGTCTTCGGCTCTCTGCTTGCCTCCATTCTTCAAGTCCGCGAGGCTCCTCACCGTCTCCGCCGCCGGCCTCATCCCCCTGGCCATCGGCATCGGTTTCTTCGTCAACTACGCCCTGCAGAAGCGCGAACTCGCCCGCTTCGGCCTCGAAGTCGCCGCCGACCCGCCCCCCAACAACCCGCCCAACTAACGGCTGTCCCAACCTCATAACTGGGTGCCCCATTCATGACGGCTTCATCGTCATGAGTGGGGTTTTGCCTTTCCGGAGGGAGCGCAGGGCTTAAGCCCTACGAATAATGCCTCGATAATGCAAAGGGCCGGGTGCCACATCCATCGCGCCCCAGTGAATCTTCCGCATTAATCCTTTGCATACTTCCCCAGTGGTGCCAGCCGCCCAATCCGAGTAATCTCTACGTATCGTGCGCGCGTGTGGAGTGGTCCGGATGCCCACCATCGTCTCGCCCCCCGATCTCGAACGCCGCCCCCGCCGCTCCTTCGAAGAGGACGATGGAGGCCACGGTCGCCGTCCGCCCAACGGAGGCGACCTCAAGCGCACCGGCGGAGGGGGCGACAACGACAACTGGGACAACCGTCCCAACCGCCCGCACCATCCGGGCCAGCGCCTCATCTCCTATCGCCTTGGCCTCTTCTTCGCCCTCGGCGCCGTCTTCCTCTTCTTCACCGGTCTGGTCAGCGTCTTCTCCGTCACCCAGCCCGCTGGCCGGCTCGACGCCTACAATCACGCCATCAACGCCTGGCTGCCCGCCGCCGTCCCGTCCATCCTCTGGCTCAACACCGCACTCCTGCTGCTCAGCTCGCTCACCGTCGAGATCGCCCGCCGCCGCATCTTCCACTCCATTGACGCCATGGAGGAGTGGTTCGGCCTGGGCCATCCCATCACCCGCCGCGCCCTGCCCTGGTTGCTGGCAACCCTCGTCCTCGGCGCGCTCTTCCTCGCCGGCCAATGGCTCGCCTGGCATCAGCTCGCACTCGAGGGAGTCGCCTTCCGCGCAAGCGGCGGCAGCGGACACTCCTTCTACATCCTCACCTGCGCCCACGCCATCCATCTCGCAGCCGGCCTCATCGGCCTCATCGCCGCCGCCGTCGGCCTCTTCGCCTTCCGCAGCGTCGAAGACCGCCAGATCATGGTCGACTGCGCCGCCTGGTACTGGCATGCCATCGCCGCCCTCTGGCTCTGCCTCTTCACCCTGATCGCCATCCGCTGAGTAAGCGCGCAACCGCATCACCCGCTCGCATCACGGTCGCTCGTTTCCAGCTACCGCTTCTTTGCAGATGCGCCCTTCGCAGCCTTCTTCGTCGCAACCTTCTTCACCGCAACCTTCTTCACCGCAACCTTCTTCACCTCAGCAGCCTTCTTCGCCGCCGCGGCTTTCTTCGCCTCTGCAGCTTTCTTCGCCGCCGCAGCTTTCTTCGCCGCCGCAGCCTTCTTCGCCGCCGCAGCCTTCTTCTCCGCAACCTTCTTCGCCTCAGCAGCTTTCTTCTCCGCCGCGGCTTTCTTCGCCGCCGCAGCCTTCTTCTCCGCAACCTTCTTCGCCTCAGCAGCCTTCTTCGCCGCCGCAGCTTTCTTCGCCTCAGCAGCCTTCTTCTCCGCAACCTTCTTCGCCTCAGCAGCCTTCTTCGCCGCCGCAGCTTTCTTCGCCTCAGCAGCCTTCTTCTCCGCAACCTTCTTCGCCTCAGCAGCCTTCTTCGCCGCCGCAGCTTTCTTCGCCTCAGCAGCTTTCTTCGCCTCAGCGGCCTTCTTCTCCGCAACCTCCTTTGCCACCGCAACCTTCTTCGCCTCGGCGGCCTTTTTGGCTTCAGCTTTCTTCGCCTCAGCAGCCTTCTTCGCTTCAGCTTTCTTCGCCTCAGCAGCCTTCTTCGCCGCAGCTTTCTTCGCCTCAGCAGCCTTCTTCGCCTCAGCCTTCGCCGCCGCAACCGCAGCAGCCGCCGCCTTCCTATCTACCGGCTTCGATGCATCCGCTTTGGGCGTCGCACCCGTCGACTCGTCCATCACCGGCGCAACGTCAGCCGCCAAAGCAGCCCCTTTCAATCCCGCCGCGTCCTCCGCCAGTCCCTCGTCCGTCTCGGCCTTCTTGCGCGCCTTCGCCTTCGCGTCCTTCTTGGTCGTTCGCGCGCGCCGCAGATGCACCGCGGGAGGCGGCGCGGGCGGTGAGTACGGCTCCAGATACGCCTTCATCTCCTCCACCGTCCCCAGCCGTCCGTCCATCAACTCGAAGAACACCTTCTCCACCAGCTCATCGAACCCGGCCAGCTCCGGAACAATCCTCATCTCCTGCATCTGCGCATACGGGACCCTCTGCCGCGCCTGCGACCACTCCGTATAGAAGCTCTGGAACTTCGCCTGCAACGCCGCGTTCTTGGTGGAGTACGCAACCCACAGCACAACCTCCGGCCGCGCCGCCATCAGCAGCTTCCAGCTCGCCGACGGCCTGGCCGCCTGTTTCGACCCCAGCTCCGCCGCAAACCGCTTCGCCTCGCCCTCCAGCGCATCGATCTCCGCCACAAACCCCCGTCGCGGAAAGCTCTTCTTCAGGGCCTTCATGTCCTTGGCCGCCATCTTCGCCGTCAGCAGCGGAAACTGCGCCGCCGACGCGTCCGCAACGATGCCCTGCATCTGCAACTGCATCTGCGCCTCGCGCAGCTTCTCCAACTCCGCCACATTCGCCTTGGCCGAGCTCCATCCCGGCGCCAGCCGCTTCAGCCAGCCCTCTTGCTCCAGCCCACGCATCACGCGCAGCGGGTCTTCTTCATGCACAATCTCTTCTGCCTCGTACCCGCGCTGGAAGCTGCTCATCGCCGAGATGGTCCCCTCGGCCTTGCCCGCCTGGTAGCGCGCCTGGGTCTTCTCTTCCATCTGCCAGCCCAGCCGCGCCGCAAACCGCACCGCGCGGATCATCCGCACCGGCTCCTCGATGAATCCGTAGTTGCTCACCAGCCGCAGCTCCCGGTTCTCGATGTCCGCCACTCCGTTCAGCGGGTCCATCAGCAGCCCGTACGACCCCTCGTTCAGCGACAGCGCCATCGCATTCGCCGTAAAGTCGCGTCGCCGCAGGTCGTCCAGGATCGTCGCCGTCCTCATCACCGGCTTGCCCGGCTTGGGATACTGCACCGCCAGTGTGCTCCCCACCTCCATCCGAACGTTGCCCGGAAAACGCACAAACAGCGCCTGCCCCGCCTCCAGCTCCCCGGTAAGCACAGCCCCAGCCTTCTGTATTTCTTTCTTCAGCTTGAGAGCGTTCCCTTGAACCGCCACATCCAGGTCGCGCACCGGCGATCCGCTGGTCAGGTCGCGCACCGCTCCGCCCACCAGAAACACCATCAGCCCCTTGGCGCGGGCGATCTCGCGAACCTTTGAAAGTGCACTCTTCTGGGCCTGGGAAAGGCGGTTTTCAAGTAGATAGATGTAATCGGCCATACGGGTGCGCTCTCCATCCGGCCGCCGCCGGGTCACTTCATCCGATCGCAACGCTTCTCGCTCCGGCCTGAGTTTTGCACCTGAACTCCGGTCTGCACTCTCGCCGGAACCCGGCCTGAATCCGGATCGGAATTCCGCTCCAAAGTACAACCTAAACTATTGCGAATCAGTTACTTACGTGGTAAGAAAAAGCACGGGACAAGGCACCATTCTAGCACGCAATCGCGCCTTTGACCAGCCTATTTGCACCTTTTTCGTGGCGCACCCGCCCCAGCCGTGCGACAATCCACCCAGACGGCCGCATCGCATGGCAAACTCACCCAAAAAGGTCCTCGTCCGCCGCTTCTCCGGTGACATCCTCCCCGGATACCTGCCTCAGACCGCCTTTGTGCGCCATCACGCAATCGATCTGCTCGACCTCTCCGGCCGCCTCATCTCCCTGCCGCTCAACGACATCAAGACCATCTGCTACGTCCGCGACTTCAACCTCTCCGATCCCCGTCAACCCCGAGCGCCTCACCCGCCGAGCCTTTCTCGCCCGTCCCCGCACCGAGGGCCTCTGGCTCCGCCTCATCTTCCGCTCCGGCGACCTCCTGGAGGGACTCGCCCCCACCGACCGCTCCCTCCTCGACGCACTCGCCGACGACGACGGCCTCTTCCTCACCCCGCCCGACACCCGTTCCAACACACAGCGCCTCTACGTTCCCCGCTCCGCTCTCACCGATCTCCAGCTCCTCGCCGTCATCACCACCCCCTCCCGCCGCCAGCCCCGCCCCGCCCCCGCCGAAACCCTCCAGGACGAGCTCTTCCACCTCCCCATCGACCCCGCCTCCCGCCCCAACTAATGCAGTTGTACGTTCTACGTTCTCCGTTGTCCGAAAAAATCCGGCCTGGTTGAACGGACAACGCACAACGAACAACGGACAACCGTCTCCACTACAATCTCCCTATGAAGCTCTCAGCCCTTGCCGCTCATCTCGGCGCAACCCTCCACGGCGATCCCGACGCCGAAGTCACCTCCGCCGCCGGCCTCGAAGACGCCGGCCCCGGCCAGCTCACCTTCGTCGCCAACCCCAAGTACACCCCGCTGGCCCGCACCACACAGGCCACCGCCGTCCTGGTCGAACCCTCCTTCGGCCCCATCGCCGCCGCAACCCTCCGCATCAGGAATCCATACCTCGCCTTCGCCCGCGCCCTCGAGCTCCTCTACCAGGCCCCAGCCTACGCGCCCGGAATCCATCCCACTGCCGTCATCGCTCCCACCGCGCAGATCGGCCCCGAAGCCCACATCGGCCCCTACGTCGTCATCGGCGATCACGTCGTCATCGGCGACCACGCCACCCTGCTCCCTCACGCCGTCGTCTACCCCCACGCTCGGATCGGCAGCCACTTCTTCGCCCACGCCCACTCCGTCGTCCGCGAACACTGCCGCCTCGGCGACCACGTCACCCTGCAGAACGGCGCCATCATCGGAGCCGACGGCTTCGGCTTCGCCCACTACGACGCCCCCGCCCCCGACGCGCCACTCACCTCCGCCGTCATCCCACCCCAGCCCGCCGTCATCCTGAGCGAAGGCGTCGCAGACGCCGAGTCGAAGGACCCCTGTATTTCGTCTTTGCCTTTACCCGACGCACCTGCCTGGCACAAGATCCTCCAGACCGGCGTCACCGTCCTCGACGACCACGTCGAAGTCCAGGCCAACTCCACCGTCAACCGCGCCTCCATCGGCGAAACCCGCATCCACACCGGCGCCAAGATCGACAACCTCGTCATGGTCGGCCACGGCTCCTCGGTCGGCGCCAACACACTGCTCTGTTCGCAGGTCGGCCTCTCCGGTTCCACCCACGTCGGCAAGAACGTCATCCTCGCCGGCCAGGTCGGCGTCGCCGGCCATCTCACCATCGGCGACGGGGCCGTAGCCACCGCGCAGACCGGAATCCCCTCCGACGTCGCACCCGGCGCCACCGTCAGCGGCTACCCCGCCATCGACAACCGCAACTGGCTGCGCTCGGTCGCCATCTTCCACCGCCTCCCCGAGATCATCCGCGAGCTCCGCCAAAAGTCCAAGCAGTAATCTCCCAATGTGCGTCCTTCCAGAAGGAAGTCGTTCCCACAAAAGTCATCCCCCCAGAAGTCGTCATTCTGGCGCAGCCAGAATCTCAGTAGTTGTCCTTGCCCTTGCTGTTGCCTGTTCTTAATCCCTCCTTCGCAGTTGTCTGTTCTTGATCGGTGCTTCTATCGGCCTTGATCGGTGTTAAGCATTTGTCCTTGTCCCGTATGCGATAGACTTGTCCCCATGCCACGCGGAACCTTCATCACATTCGAGGGCCTGGACGGCTCCGGCAAGACCACCCAGATGCGCCGCCTCGCCGCCTGGCTCACTGCCTCCGGCCACACTGTCGTCACGCTGCGCCAGCCGGGTTCCACTGCGCTCGGCGACCGCCTCCGCGCCGTCCTCGTCGACTCACGCTCCGAGTCCGCGCTCGGCCCCATCACTCCGCTCGCCGAGATGGCCCTCATGTTCGCCGACCGCGCCCAGGCCATCGCCGAGATCATCTCTCCCGCGCTCGCCGCCGGCTCCATCGTCCTCTGCGACCGCTACACCGACTCTTCCGAAGCCTATCAGGGGGCCGGCCGCCATCTCGGCAGCTCGCGCATCCTCGCCATGCACGCCGCCGTCTGCAACAACCTGCAGCCCGATCTCACCCTTCTGCTCCTTCCACCTCTCGAAGCCGCCCTTGCCCGTGCCCGCCGCCGCAACCACCGCTTCGCCGCAACCCAATCGCAAACCGCGCCGCAACCCGACTCACTCCCCGCGCCGCAACCCGACTCACTCCCCGAAGCGCAACCCGCCGACGAGAACCGCTTCGAGCGCGAGTCCGACGACTTCTACGCCCGCATCCACACCGCTTATCTGCGGATCGCCGCCCGCGAACCCCGCCGCGTCCTCATCGTCGCCAACGACCCCTCCGGCGACAACTCCATCGACGCCATCGAACTCCGCATCCGCGCCCTCGTCGCCCCCCGCCTCGCAATATGATCTCCATGCAACCCGGCGGCCGGTCGAGATCTGCGGCAATCCGCGCCGCCGGGTTCGATCGACATGGGAAACAGGCCTCCTGGCCCTCACTTCAAAATTTGCGGCAACGGCCCCAGAACGCGTCCCACGGCCTGCTCCATCTCCTCCACCGTCACCGAAGTCATGCACTTCTTCTCCATCACAATACATGTCTCAAGTCCGCAGCCGAAGCACTCCGGCTGATGATAGACGATCTGGTGCTGCCGCCCGGCCGGATACCATACGCCGGGAAGCCCGTGCGCCGAAAACGCAATCGCACACGGAACTCCAACGCTGGCGGCCAGGTGCATCGGCCCGGAGTCCGGCCCAAGAAAGACCTCCGCGCCTTCCAGCGCGGCCGCGGTCTCGCGCGGCGTCAGTTGGCCGCACAGGTTCACCTTCGCGCCGCCCCACCTCTCGGCCGAATGCTCACTCACCCCGTAATCCTCCTGGGTGCCGACAAGCACCAACCCATGCTCTGGATACTTCGCATGAAGTCGCGCCAGCAACTCCCTCCAGTTGTCCTGGCCCCAGTCCTTGGCCTGCATCTTGGTGCCTGGGCCGCAGGCAATCAACCGCCGCCCGGCGAGAGTGCCCAGCGCTGCAACCGCGGTCTGGCGCTCCGCTCCGGTCAGCCGCAGGTCCCAGTTCGCCATCTCCTCCGGGTGCGCCTCGCCCAGCGCCGAGATCGCCCTTGCCAGCCGCCTCGCCTCCGGCTCATAGAGCCCCGTCGACGCGTCGAAGCGGTGTTTCAGCTCCCACTCCCCGGGCAGTCCCACCACCCGCCGCACCCTGGCGTTCCAAAAGAATATTCGGTCGCGCAGAACGTTTCTCCATGGCCGCATCGGCATCAGGTACACCAGCACGTCGGGGCGGAAGCGCCGGATCTCTCTCGTCAGCCGCAGCAGCTCCCCAATCCGCCGCGTCCCCACCGTGTAGCGCATATAGCCCTGGACCAGCCCCGAATCGCCCAGTACCGCCGCCGTCGCCGCAGCCTTGGCATGGACCGGAAAGTTCGTCAGCAGCACCCGCTCCGCCTGGGGAAAGCAGCGCGCAATCAGGTGGAAGCACGGCAACGCCACCACCGTATCGCCCAGGCTGCCCAGGCGGTAGATCAACACCTTCCGAATCGGCGACTCATGCGACACGCTGTTTCTCCCAAGAAGCTCTTCTGCGCCACCGGTGCGGGAATCGAGTTGGCGGCTGCAACTGACACGATCATAATCTGTATCTCTCTCGTTTCGCTTAAGGGCACGGGTTCACCCGTGCCGAAGAAGCTGCCTCTGCAATGCGGCTTTAGCCGCTGAGGTACGCTTTTGGGTTCTGTCCAGACTTTTCCGCAGCCTCATGTACTCACGGAGGGAACCTATAAGCAAGACGAAAGCCCATATCCCAGCCACTCGCTGCAACCAAACCCGTGCTGCTGATACAGTTGGAGGTGCCCGCCACGGGCCTAGCCGCCGTCCATGTTGACCGCCCTCGAAATCACGCGACTGCACGATCAAGCCACGCTCCGCTGGCACCAGGACCCCGCAGCCCCCGCCCCGCTCGCCTCCCCAGCCACCGAAGCACCCGCGGCCTCCGCGGACCTGATCGACCTCGTGCTCGCCCATCACCGCGCCAACTTCGACCTCTGGCACCTGGAAGACAAGGTCCGCGAGCCCGGAGCATCGGACGCCGCCATCGCCCGCCTCAAGCGCTCCATCGACGCTCTCAACCAGACGCGCAACGACCTGGTTGAAGCCATCGACCGCGCTTTCCTTGCCGCCGCCGGCGCACAAAATCCCGCCGCCCCGCTCCACTCCGAATCCCCCGGCCTCATCCTCGACCGCCTCTCCGTCCTCGCGCTCAAGCTCTACCACACCGCCGAGGAGGCCCACCGCACCACCGCCTCCGAGGCCCACCGCCAGCGCAATCTGGCCCGCCTCGACCTGCTCCGCGAGCAGCGCGCGGACCTCGCCGCCTGCCTCGACCGCCTCTGGCAGGAGGTCCTCGCGGGCCGACGCCGCTTCAAGCTCTACCGCCAGCTCAAGATGTACAACGACCCCGGCCTCAACCCCGCCATCTACGCCCATAAACCGGACGCTTGACCCACCCGCGCACTGGCCGGGTTGACCTTCTCGTCCCAGATGCGTATAAAACCGGAGCATACTTAGCCGATCGTCTTTGGGTGCTGACCGGCAACTTCCGGTCATTGCACCCCGCAGACAGGAACCGCAGAGACCCCGATGAAGACCGCCCCTCGCTCCTCCGCCAAACGTCCGCGCACCCTCGCCGGAACCGCACCTGCATCCACTGATGCCGCCCGCACCCGCGCCCTCGCCCACTACGAAGCCGCCCTCCGCCTCATGCAGGAGTCCAAGTTCGAAAAAGCCTGCGACGCCTTCCGCCAACTGCTCGCTTCCAGCCCCGCCGACCTCGCCGAGCGCATCCGCATGTACATCAACGCCTGCACCCAGCAGGCCTCCCGCCACGAGTCCCGCTTCCACTCCGGCGAGGAGCGCTACGACTACGCCATCTCCCTGCTCAACGACGGCAACTACGAAGACGCGCGCACCCAGTTGAAAAAAATCCTCTCCGACAACTCCAGCGCGGACTATGCCCTCTACGGCCTCGCCGTCCTCGCCAGCATGACCGGAGACGCCCACCACTGCCTCGAGCACCTCACCGAGGCCATCCGTCTCAACCCGCGCAACCGCATCCAGGCACGCTCCGACTCCGACTTCCAGGACATGGCAGACGACCCACGCTTCACCGAACTCCTCTACCCCGAGATCTGACCGCCCGCCGCAAGTACGCCAGCGCGCCATTCCATTTACACTGACAGAAGCAGTGTCCTCCTCAACTCAAAACGGCAAGCCGTCCCTCAGAGTAGTCGCCATCGGCGGCGGTACCGGCCTCTCCACCCTGCTGCACGGCCTCAAGCGTTATGTCGCCGCGCCCGCCGCATCCCGCCGCCCCACCGAAGCCGCGCCCCGCAACGCGGGTGCGGGTGCCCCACGTCTCGATTCTGAGACGTGGGTTTCCACCCAATCCCAGCCCGATCGCCGCGCCGACCCCATCGCCGCCGACCTTCCCTGCCTCATCCGCGACCTCGCCGCCATCGTCACCGTCACCGACGACGGTGGCTCCTCCGGCCGCCTCCGCGAAGAACTCAACATGCTCCCGCCCGGCGACGTGCGCAACTGCATGGTCGCGCTCTCCGAGGACGAGTTCCTGCTCGCCCGCCTCTTCCAGTACCGCTTCCATCAGGGCGGCCTCGAGGGCCACAGCTTCGGCAACCTCTTCCTCGCCGCCCTCTCCGGCATCACCGGAGACTTCGCCCAGGCCGTGCAGATGTCCTCCCAGATTCTCGCCGCCCGAGGCCGCATCTACCCCGCCACCAACAGCAACGTCACTCTCTCCGCGCGCATGGACGACGGCTCCCTGGTCCACGGCGAAACCAGCATCACCGCCAGCCCCCACCGCATCGTCGAACTGATGCTCCTGCCGCCCGGCGCCAAACCCCTCCCCGCCACCCTCGAAGCCATCGCCAACGCCGACCTCATCACCCTCGGCCCAGGCTCGCTCTACACCTCGCTGGTCACCAACCTCCTCGTCCGCGGAATCCCCGAGGCCATCGCCGCATCCCGCGCCACCCGCGTCTACATCGGCAACCTCATGACCCAGGCCAACGAGTCGCTCGGCCTCACCGCCTCCCAGCACATCGAAAAAATCCTCCAGCACTGCGGTCCAAATGGCACGAACGGCGCAGGAGTGCATTCCGCCGGAAAACACGCCCGTCTCTTCGACTACGCCCTCATCAACACCGCTCCCATCTCCCCCACCCTGCTGGAAAAGTACGCCCGCGGTGGCCAGGCCCCCATCGCACCCGACCTCGACCGCATCCGCGCCCTCGGCATAGAACCCATCTCCGGCGACTTCACCCTCGAAGGCAACCTCCTCCGCCACGACCCCGACCGCCTCACCCAGGCCCTCCTCGCCCTCGCCCTCAACCGCCCATGATCTCCTCCGCGTGATACCGTACCAATCATGACCCCCGACTTCTCCCACTGGGCCTACTGGACCCGCCACGCGCGCATGTGGAGCGAACCCTTCAAATGGGTCATCTTCATGGGCGCCGGTTGGGGCTCGCTCTATCTCCGCAGATGGCAGAAGCGCCGCCTCGAAGAGAGCGCGCAGGGCTGGCCCTCCGTCGAAGGCAGCATCAGTAGCGGCAAGGTCGCCCCAATCGCCCACACCTCACGCTTCCTCGCCACCCTTGTCTACACATACTTCGTCGAGGAGTATCGCACCGGCAAATACACCCACGAATTCGCCAAGAAAGCCGAGGCCGAAGACTTTGTCGCAAAGTTGAAAGGCCAGCGCGTCCAGGTCCGTTACAACCAGTCCAACCCAGCCAAGTCCGTCCTCGAACAGAGCGTCGTCGAACAGCACATCCTGCTCGCCCCCCGCTTCGGCTGATTATTCGTTTGTCATTCTGACCCTGAGCACAGTCGAAGGGGAAGAATCCCCGCATTTCGCCTTTGCTTGTTTTACGCCGTTGCCTGTTTTACGCCGTCATCCTGAGCGAAGTTTGGCGCGCCCAGCGCCAAACGCAGTCGAAGGAGCCTGCGGTTGCTTGTTTGCGCTTTTGTTTTTTGCTTGTCATTCCGCAGCGGAGCGACGAATCCCCGCATTTCGTCTTTGCCTGTTTTTTGTCTGTCATTCCGCAGCTAGCCGGGGTCCCCGGCGAGCGATCTTTGCTCGCTGGGGTGGAGCGCAGCGGAGGAATATGCTTCTGCACTTGCCCTTGCTTCTGAGATAGGCCGGGGCTTCAGCCCCGGCAACCAGACCCATCCCAAATCCGGGGGCTTTAGCCCCTGGGATATGCCCTCCTACCCCGCCGTCACAATCTCCGAAAAATCCGCAATCCCCGAGAAGTCCTTCAGCACTCGACGTAACAGAGCCAGCCGATTCGCGCGAATCTCCGGCTCTGGAGCCATCACCATCACCGCGTCGAAGAACGCGTCAACGGGCCCGCGTAGTGTCGCGATTTCCTCCAGCGCCGCGCGATAATCACTGCGCGCGCTCAGCGACTTCACCTGCTCGGCAACCGCAGCCGACCGCTCTGCCAGCGCCCGCTCCGTCGCATCGCCAAGCAGACTCACCTCAACGCTTTCTCCAGCCGCAATCCCCTTCTCCTCCGCCTGCGCCAGAATGTTCTTCATCCGCTTAAATGCCGCGCTCACCGCCGCAAAGTCCTCGCTCCCGCGCACCGCCGTCACCGCCTCCGCCCGCGCCACGGCGTCCCTCACGTCGTTCGCGCCTGCCGCAAGCACAGCCTTCACCACGTCGTACGCCTGACCCTTCGCCTCGCGCAGATAAAACTCCAGCCGCTCCGCAAAGAAAATCTCCACGCGCATTCGCACCGCCTCATCGGGAGAAGCCGCGTCCACCACATCGCCCAGTGTCAACGGCAGCGCCGGCTCTCCCTCCGCCAGAATCTTCACGATTCCGTTGGCCGCCCTCCGCAGCGCAAACGGGTCACTTCGACCCGGTCGGCTCCAGTCCCAGCCCGAACATTCCCACAATCGTGTCCGCCTTGTCGGCAATCGCCAGCAGCGCGCCCTCCAACGTTCGCGGCACCGCGTCCTCCATCGACTTCGGCAGATACTGGTCGTAGATCGCATCGCCCACCGCAGCCGAAAATCCCTGCGCCCGCGCGTACAGCCCGCCCACCTGCCCTTGCAGCTCGGTGAACTCCTTCACCAGTTCCGTCGTCAGGTCCGTCTTCGCCAACCGCGCCGCCTGCTCCAGCGCCGTCCCATCCAGCTTCGATCCGCGTGCCTCCACTAGCCCGGCCAGCGCCGAGGCAACCGCCCGCACTCGCCCCGTCTTCGCCGCATAGCTACCAAGGTCCTTCTGGAACGTCACCTTCTCGAGCCTCGCGACCCGCTCCTTCAGCGGCACTCTCTGGTCGAACTCCCAGAAAAATCGCGCATCGTTGAACCGCGCCCTCAGCACGCGCTCGTTCCCGTGCCGAATCACCGCCTCGCCCGCCGCATCCGCCGCCGTATTCAGCACCGCAAGAAAGTGCGGCGCGAGTTTGCCTTCGGAATCTTCCACCGCAAAATACTTCTGATGATCGCGCATCACCGTCACCAGCACCTCTTCCGGCAGCTGTAGATACTCCGGCTCGAAGCTCCCCAGCACCACCGTCGGCCACTCCGTCAGGTGCGTCACGGTATCCACCAGCGCCTCGTCCACGCGCCATCGCAGGGCTGAATCTCCGCCCGCCGCCCGCGTCACCCGGTCCAGCGCCTTGCGCACCACCAGCCGCCGCTTCTCCACATCCGCCACTACATGCGCCTTCAGCAACACCTGCTCGTACTCATCGGGAAATCCAATCGGAATCGCCTCATCCCCCGCCAGCACGCGATGTCCGCGCGTCGCCTTCCCCGCCGTCTTCCCGCCGAACTCCACCGGAACCACCACCTCGCCCAGCAGGCACACCAGCCAGCGCACCGGCCGCACAAACCGCTCCGGCCTGCCCGCTCGCCACACCATGTTCTTCGCCCAATAGATCCCCGCCAGCGCCTTCGGCAGCTCCTCGGCAATCACCTCCGCCGCCGCCCGTCCCGCCTTCACCGAAGTCGCGGCAATATATTCGCCCTTCGCCGTCGTCACCGTCTTCAGCGCGGCCACATCCACGCCCGCCTTCTTCGCGAAGGCCACAGCCGCCGGCCCCGGCTTCCCATCCTTGAACGCAGTCTTCACCGCCGGCCCAACCATCTCCTCGGCCACGTCCTGCTGCCGCGCCGCAACATCCGCGACCCAAACCGCCAGCCGCCGCGGTGTCGAGAAGCTCTTGCTCGCAACTCCAGTCGCGACCAGCCGTTCGCGCTCCAGCATCGCCACCACGCGCCGCCGCAACTCCGCCTCCGCGGAGGCGATCATCCGAGCGGGAACTTCTTCCAGTCCGATTTCAAAGAGAAAATCCATGTGTTCCTATCGTAGCGTTTCAGATTCGGTGTAGATACGTTTCACCAGGCCGGAGATCATCTTGCGCACTTCCAGCACCTCCGCATTGAGTTCGTCATGCAACGGCCCAGCCAGGAAGCCCAGATCGCGACTCAGCAACAGGTTGTATTCGAGATCGTGGCCAGCCGCTCGTGCCTTCTTCAGTTCGGCCGCAAACTCCACATCGGTGTCGCGCCCGGCCCCTTCGGCAATGCTGCGTGCGATGGCAGCAGCGCTGCGCCGCAGATTGAGAACCAGACCGAAGTTCTCACTCGCCGGAAGACCGTTGGAGGCTTTGTAGACGTGCAGCACCAGGCCATGGGCCTTCTTCCAAACGTTCAATTGATGGAAGTCCTGCATCGCTCCTCCTGAGATCAAAAACTCATTGCTCGAGCTGTGAGCTTAAAGCTGTTCAGCTTACAGCTCGAGATTCGTTGTCTCAACTGTGAGCTTAAAGCTCCCCAGCTTACAGCTCGAGATTCATTCTTCTCATCGGTCAGCCAAGCTTCTCCCCCTGCGCCACATACGCCTTCGCCACGCCAATCACCAGCGTGCGGATCCGCGCCATCACGCCCACGCGCTCCGTCACGCTGATCGCTCCGCGCGCATCCAGCAGATTGAATACATGCGAGCACTTCAGCGCCAGCTCGTACGCCCCCAGCACGGGGAACCGCTTCAGCCGCAGCGTGTACTCCTCCGCCGGCTCGCCGGCTCGCAGGCTCGCAACCTCGCTGAACTTCTCCAGCAGCGCCAGGCACTCCGCCTCATACAGCCCCAGGTGCTCCCACAGCTTCGCCACGTCCGCGTAGTCGAAGCTGTACGCCGAAAACTGCTCCTCCTCGGCCAGCCGCATCTCGCCGTACGTCACGCGCCGCCCCGTGTCCGGCTCCACCGCCCACACAATGTCGTAGATCGAGTCCACATCCTGCAGAAACCCCGCAATCCGCTCCATCCCATACGTAATCTCGCCGCAGATCGGGTCCAGGTCCATTCCGCCGCACTGCTGAAAGTAGGTGAACTGGGTAATCTCCAGCCCATCCAGCATCACCTGCCAGCCCACGCCCCACGCGCCGCCCACCGGCCACTCCCAGTTGTCCTCTTCGAACTTGATGTCGTGCTCGCCGAGGTCGATCCCCATCGCTTCCAGCGATTCCAGGTACATCTCCTGAATCCGCTCCGGCGGCGGCTTCAGAATCACCTGCATCTGCGTATGGCGGAACAGCCGGTTCGGGTTCTCCCCATAGCGCCCGTCCGCCGGCCGGCGGCTCGGCTGCGCATACGCAATCCGCACCGGCTTCGGCCCCAGCACGCGCAGGAAGGTGTCCGGCGTCATCGTCCCCGCGCCCACCTCCACGTCGTACGGCTGCTGCAGCACGCATCCCCGCTCCGCCCAGAACCGCTCCAGCCGGAACAGCAGCTCCTGAAACGTCAGCGCCTTCGTCTTCTCTTCCGCAATCGCCCGCATCTTCCCTCTTCACTTCAGTCAACCATTTGATTCTAATTCGGGATAAGCTTATCCGACGAGGTGCGGAAGAAGATGTTGCAGCGTGAAAAACCCGACAACAGCAAATTCAACCAGAAAGCAGCCTTGCCGTATTCGCTGCGACTCGAAGATTTCGAGATTGCGATTCAGGACGTTTACGACTTCTTTTTCGACGTGAACAAGCTCTTTCTGGAGAAGGGACTACCCCGGCTTGATGACATACTTCGTCCCGCCAACATGTCTGGCATTCTCTCCGACATGCTGACCTCAAGCATGGCCAAGCATTCACGGTCTCTCGTACAAAATCGCTACTTCAACGGCCATCCTGACCTGCTGGTCTCAGGCAAATATGCAAACGACTCCGCAAAAGCTGGTGAAGAAGGAGTAGAGATCAAGACCACTCGCAAGAAGGGTGGCGCGGTTGACACGCACGGGGCCCGCAATCAATGCTTGTGCGTCTTTGTCTATGAAGTTGACAACGAAACAGAACCGGCGCAGGGTCAACGTCCGATGCGGTTTACCGAGGTCTACCTCTCGCAGGTAAAAGTCGAGGATTTCCGGAAAAACCCGCGTGGCGAGCTTGGAACCCGCACCGCGACCCTAGACCGCGATGGAATCAAAAAGCTGCGGGCCAATTGGATCTACAAGTTCGAGATGGCTTAGCGGCTCAATAGCCTTCGCCGCCATCTTTGCATAGACCGGGTCCTTCTCCACTCCAACGCTTTCGTATCCAACATAATTGCAGGCAGCAAGCGTCGAGCCTGAGCCGGCAAACGGATCGAGAACAACTCCCTCACCCAATGGCAGCGACGCGCGGACAAGCTGCCGCAGAAAAGACTGCGGCTTCAACGAAGGATGATTTGCAATCTTCCTCTCCCGCTTCGTCGCAGGGCTGGAGCGGATCACGTCGCCGAACGGTCGCTCCTCCGACGGACGACGCCATCCGCCTGTCTTCCACTTGCGAAGATTGTCCTGCACTCTTCCCTCGATAGGCTTTCGCGCGATCACCCACGGCTCCCACATCGAGCGCGGCATGACGCTCACGCCGTCGAACTCCGCATGTGCATTCTTTGGCCGGTCTCCGCCGCGCATCGTCATCGTCAATCGCACCACGGAGCCTCGTATTTCAAACCCTCCGGCGCTGAACGCGGACGAGACAATATGCGTCAGGAGCGGGTTGCTGGCAACCGCGATGTTGCCGCCCGGAACGACAACCCGATGCAGCAGCCGCGCAAAATTCTTGAAGAACACCAGCAGAAAAGCTCTGTCGTCATCGTCCAGAACTGTAAACCGCGGCAATGGCGATCTCACATGCCCATCGAACGACGGAGGAATGCGCCACATCCCACCCCTGCCCCGGCGCAGCTTGCCCTGCTCCTGCGCACTGTACTCTCGAATCCCGTACGGTGGATCGGTAATGACCGCGTGGATCGAATTCGTGGGCTGAGACGCCAGCCAGCTCATGCAATCCGAGGTATACAGCCTCGCCCTGCCAATCTGTACAAAGTTGGTTGCCTTTGGTTCCGCAACAGGCTCAGTCGCTTCGACTCGACTGATCGAGTAGCGCCCTTTACCGGTTCGCACGAACTTCTGCGGCGTATTCAGGTTCAGGTAGGAGCGGACAGAAGACGGCGCGACCAACCCTAAATCTGCACGAACTGCATCGTGTATCTCATCCAGAGAAGCATCGCAACCAATCGCTCCAAGATAACCAATAATTGAATCCCGAATTCGGCCCGGCGGCGTTGTGCCCATAGCTCAACGTACACCGCTGACGTCTAAACGTCAACCGTGCTCCGCCCCACTCATCGCAAACGGACACCGCAGCACCCGCACCGGCCTCACCGCGTGCTCTACGCGCCTTGGGAAGCCTCGGGCATAATCCTTGTGCCGCCAGTCGAAGCTTCCTGCCCAGGCGCCAGACTCCGGTAAGCCAGCGCAATCGTCAGTCCGGGAATGATCGCCGCAAGCGTCAGTTGGACGACGTGGTTCACCGCAAGCATTTGAGCGATGTCGACAATGTTGGTTCCCACCGCGAGGAAGAGGGCGAGCAGCGTGAGATTGCCCTTCTCCGGCATCTTGCACCATAAGTAAATGAATGGCAGCAGGCCAATTGTGTAGTGGTGCCACCAACTGATCGGGGACACCACGATTCCGAGCAGAACCATGATGACCAGGTCGCGGGTCAGGAGTCCATCGCGACGCCTCAAATAGAAGCGGACCAGCATCAGGCAGTACACCGCAAATGCTACATATCGAGAGACCGCGCAGGCATACGGCGGGATGGTGAGGGGCGGGCTCTGCGGGAGGGAAACATGACCCAGAAAAAGGTCCTGCACGTAAGCTGCAATCGACGAATTCGTACAAACCGGCGCGCCGCAAGAGATGCTTGGCATGACCTCGTGCCAAAACTGCTGGTGCATACTCCATCCCGCTTGCCACACCGAGAAGATCAACAGAGAGAGCATCCAGACGGCGTATGCCATCAGCCACTTCCATCGGCGATGAAAGATCAAAACGGGTACCGCCAACGCGGGAGTCAGTTTAATCAGCGTCGCCACCGCAAAGCAGAGTGCCGACAGCCATGGTCGGTTTTTCCATAGCAGCCACACGCCCGCCGCGAGCAGAAAAAGGATGAGACCGCCAATCTGTCCGCAAATTTGACTGATGAGAAGCGGAAAGTACGAGAACAGACCGACGCCAAGGATGAGTGCCAGCTTGCCGTCGATCTCGACCCCGCCCACATCGAGCGAGAGAAGCACTGCACCGATGACCAGAAGCGTCGTAACCATGTTCCATGCGACATAAGCGGAAGCAAATGAGAGCTGCGCGAAGGGCTTCATCAGGATCGCAAAGAGCGGAGGATAGAGGAAAGGCGCGGCGAACGGAACATGATAGCGAACGGCATCGGCGTGCCACGCTGAGGATGCAGGGTCCTCGGTATTCAGGTTCATTCTGCCATCCGCGAACAGAGGGAGCTGATACAGGCTTTGGGCGGGCCTTCCCGATATCGCTTTCCCGGCAAGATAATATGCGCTAAAGTCGAAGCCGCGATTCGAGGAGGATGGCCCCATCGTGCCCGGCAACTGCACCAGTTGCGACGCGCAGAAGACGGGCAGAAGGACCGCACACAGGACCACCTCCCGCCGCCCAAGGAACTTGACCCCCCGCAACAGTTGTACGCCGGCGATCGTGGCCAGCAACACGCTGAAGATACGGCCCCGTTCGCCGGAGAGAATGGGGTAGCGGGCCAAGGCATTGCCCGCGGAGACCAGGAGCATCGCAGACCAGAGAATGAACCATAGCGCCAGGGGGCGTACCCGCCCGCCCACGCTCTTACGCGCCGTCTCGTGCACCGGCTCCGATGCTCCCTGCGCCTTGTTCGCCATTCAGCCCAAGTCTAGCCCACTGCCCCACCCAATCACGCCCCCGCGAACCACCCATCTAACCCCGCACCGCCCTGACAACCGGCCCGCTCACACCTTATAGCCCATCGCTTACAAACTCATAGCTTATAGCTCATAGCTTATAGCTCGAGAATCTAAAAACCCAAGTACCGGCTCGCAACAACCAATTCACAACCCGCAACGGAAGCCCCTACACCAGTACCCGTGCCGTCATCAGCCGCCCCTCCAGGTGCCGTTCCAGCACCTCGATCGCAAACCGCCGCAGGTCCGCCGCCCGCGCCTTCGACCACTCCTCCTCCGCCAGCCCCTTCACCGTCCCGCGAAAGATCCGCCCCGCCGTCACCACCGACTCCGCACTCAGCGCCTCGCTCCCGCCCACCCGGTCGTCCGCGCACCTCACGCCATCGCTCGCCGAGGAGTACCACACTCCGGCTCCCCCCAGATCCAGCCCGCACGCGGCACACCGTCCCAGCTCCGGCATCCATCCCATCAGCCGGTTCATCCACAACGCAAAATATGTAATCGGCATCCACACCCGTCCCACCTGCAGCTCGTCCAGCACCGCCAGCGCCAGCCGGAAGACCGCGTCCTCCGCCGCCCCCTCCGGCAGCGCCTCCTCCAGGACCTCCGCCACCATCTGCAGCGCCGCCGTCCGCGCGTGGTCCACCGGCCGCGACATCGGCGACGACAGGATCTCCAGCGCATCCAGCCGAACCAGCTCCTGCCGCGGCCTCTCCGCATAGCTCGCCCGCACGTGCGTCATCGGCTCCAGCGCCCCGCCGAACCGCCGCCGGCTCTTCAGCGCATGGCGCGCCACGCCCTTCACCCGTCCCTGCTCCCGCGTAAACAGGCTCACCACCAGGTCGGCCTCGTGGAACGGCCATGTCCGCAGCACAATCGCCTCACCCACATGCTCCGTCATCGCGCCGCCTCACCCATCAAAATGACTTGTCTCTCGCACAATTCACAGAATTGTCATTCCTCACTTTACTGGATTGTCATTCTGACCCTGAACGCAGTGAGGGGGAAGAATCCCCGCATTTCGATCGAATCACCCAACTCTCCCCGCCCCACAACAAAAACGCGCAGCCCATAATTCGGAACTGCGCGTCTCGAACCTCGAACCTTGAACCTCGAACCTGTCTTACCGCCCGAAGTGCGCCGCATTCTTCGCCGTATACTCCGCCCACTTCTCCGGCAGGTCGTCGCCCGCATAAATCGCCGACACGGGGCACACCGGCACGCACGCCCCGCAGTCGATGCACTCCACCGGATCGATGAACAACTGGACCGCATCCGCAAACCCCGCCTCGTCCTTCTTCGGATGAATGCAGTCCACCGGACAAGCATCCACGCACGCCGTGTCCTTCGTCCCGATACATGGTTCCGCAATCACGTAGGCCATAATTTCGATCTCCCTTGCTGTTGAAATAATCTCGGCTTCAAAATACGCGCACGGCCAAAAACCGGCCCCGCAACTTCTACGGTCACAATACTACTCCCACTCCACCAACCACTCGCTTCTAGATACAAGATTCCCCCGCAGCACCCTTCGATTCATAGAATTGTCCGGCCCCTCCGCAGTGGGTGCCCCGTCCATTCCGCGTCCTTTGCGCGATGGGTGGGATTTGGGTGCCCCGTCCTAGCTCGCTAGGGCGGGATTTGGGTGCCCCATTCATCCCGCGTCCTTTGCGGAATGAGTGGGAGACCACTCCATTGTCTTCGATTGAGTTCATTCGCGGTAAAATCGTTCCATGCCCGCAAACCCACAGCCCCCGCGCCCCCTCAGCCACGTCCTGCGTGCGCTCATCGAGGTCGCCTTCATCGTCTTTCTCTTCTACTCCAACCTCCTCATGGGAGAGTTCAACCGCACCGCCGGCCGAGGCAAGACCCTCGCCTTCGCCCTCGGCGACATCCTCACCCCTGCCAACTTCTCCATCGCCATCCTCGCCGCCATCGCCGGCTACATCGTCTTCGAGTACCTGCGCAAAAAACTCTAGCCTCCCGCCGCCCGCTTGGCCGCAAACTCCGCCGGCGTGGGGATCGGCGCCATCTCCCGCCCCGCGAACATCTCCTGAAACAGGTGCTGCATCTCGGCCTTCACCAGCCCATTGGTCGCGAACACCTCGCGCGAGTCCAGCGTAAATTTACTCCCATCGAAGTGCGTCACCGTCCCGCCCGCCTCCTCCACCAATAAAATCCCCGCGCTCGTGTCCCACGGGTTCAGATTGAACTCCCAGAACCCGTCCAGCCGTCCGCACGCCACATATGCCAGGTTCAGCCCCGCCGATCCCGCCCGCCGCACCCCGTGCGACCGCAGCGTGATCTCCTGGTAAAAGTGCACATTTGGCGAGCTGTGCCGCTTCTGGCTCGGAAACCCCGTCGCCGTCAGCGATTCGGCCAGCGTCCGCGTCTTCGACACGTGGATCGCCTTCCCGTTCAGCCACGCCCCTTTGCCCCGCTCCGCCGAAAACATCTCATCCCGCAGCGGGTCGTAGACCACCCCCGCCACAATCTCTCCGTCCTCATCGACATTGTCATCCTGAGCGTAGGGCGCAGCCCGCAGTCGAAGGGCCTGTCCTGAGCCTGTCGAAGGAACCTGCGTCTGTTTTTGTTTCGCCCGCCGCTCCAGCCCCAGAATCACGCAGAACGCCGGAAACCCGTGCGCAAAGTTCGTCGTCCCGTCCAGCGGATCGACGTACCAGCGAAACTCGCTCTCCATCTGGTCCCTCGTCCCCTCCTCGCCAAAAATCCCGTGCGCCGGAAACGCCGCCGTCAGCAGCTCGCGGATCAGCTTCTCCGTCGCGCGGTCGGCCTCCGTCACCAGGTCCACATCGCCCTTGTACTCCGTCTCCACGCCTTTCTCGTAGAACCCGCGCAGCAGCGCACCCGCCTGCCGTGCAATCCCCTCCGCCACATGCGCAAACTCAAACCGCTTCATCGCCTCTCCTCAAACTCAGTCGCTATTACCACCCTATCAGCCCACTCCACCAGCGTCGTCATTCTGGCCTGAGCAAAGCCGAAGGCCAGAATCTCAGTATTGGTTGTTGCGGTTACCTGTACTTGCTGTCATCCTGAGCGCGTCTTTCGAGCGCGAAGGACCCCGACGATCTCCGCCGAACCGCAACCGTTCGTACCTTTCTCCCGCAAAACTCCCACCTTTGTCCTTCTGCATCCCCTGACTCAATTCGCCGAAGGCCGCTCCACCTTGTCGATCACAATCACATCCGCCTGCGCCTTCACCGCCTCCAGCTTCAGCCCAATCTGCTCCTGCACCGCCGTAAACAGCCCCGGCGCGGCATTGGGATTGCTGCTTGACTCCGTCTCGTCAAACGTCCATTTCAGGTTGAAGTCGTACTTGCCCGCCAGCCCGGTCTGATCCACAATCGGCCTGTCCACAAAGAACTGCATGCAAAAAGCAAAATCCGCCATCGACATGTTCTTGAACTTCATATCAAGTTCCGTGCCATGTTGGTCTGCATCCTGGCTGGGCAGTCCAATCAGGTCGCCGACGCTCTTGGCCAGCTTCGGCCCGCCCTTGCCCACCGTGATCGCGTACACGGAGAGTTCCCTCTTTTCCCGATGAATCGTCAGCTTAAACCGCTCCGTCAGCAGCTTCTTCACCATCCCCTGCTCCTGCTTGAGGCTGGGAGTGCCTTCCACATCCGGCACGCCGTCGATGTCGAAGCGGTCTGTGCCCAACCACGCTGGGCCGCCCGCGATCTGCTTGCCATTCATCCCGTATGCGAAGGCAACCAGCTTGTTCACCGTCTGATTCTCGATGAAGAGATGGCGTCCTCTGGTATGAAATCCATCCGACGGATCGTTCGGCTGGCTCGGCTTGATCGTCGCCACTTCGAACACCGGATCGGCATCCGCCGCCATATTATGAATCGGCGTTGCTCCCGCCGCCTCGCCTTGCTCCGTCTGCCCCACCAGCGGCGCACTCCCCATCCCCGACAGAATCGCCGCCACAACTACCCACCCTGCCCCACCAGTCCATAACCTTCTTTCCAACACCGCTGAACGAATCATTGGCCCATCCCTCTGCACACCACTACGCACCCGTCGCCCAATCAGTTCTATTTATTTTGCATCCGCAAAATATCCCGTCCGGTAGCGCAGATTGTACTTCTCGTTGAGCGCCGCGTCGGTCAGCTTCACCTTGATCCGGCGAAATCCGTTGTTGCCCTCGACTGGCGCGTAGTAGCCCAGCAAATACTGCGTCCTCAGGTCGTCCGAGATGTGGCGGAACGCCGGCTCCAGGTCCTTCGGGTCCACCACGGTGTAGTACTTTCCGCCCGTGTCCTCGCTCATCTGGATCAGCGTGTGTTCGCCGCCCGTATTGCGTCCCGCGTCCGCCGCAATCGGCACAATGATGATCGAGTAGACCATCGCCCCCGCGCGCTCTGCCTCTTCGACCGCCTCCTCGTAGCTCTTCCCGCTCACCGAGTCGCCGCCGTCGCTGATCACCACCAGCACGCGCCGCCGCCCGGCCGCCGCCGAGGTCGCCCCCAGCCGCTCGCTCGCCAGGTACACCGCGTTGTACAGCGCCGTCTCATCCCCGCGCCCGATCTCGCCCAGCCCCTCCTCGATGCGCTTGGCCTGGTTGGTAAACGGAACCACCTCGCGCACCGTGTCGGCAAAGTCCATCAGGCAGATCTCGTCCTGCGGCCGCAGGATCGCGTTCACAAAGTGCTTCGCCGCCTCCCGCTCCAGCCGCTCGCTGGTCACCACCGTCTCGCTCGCATCGATCGCCAGCACAATCGACAGTGGACTGGTCGCCTCGCGCTCGAACACCGCGACCGTCTGCTCCCGTCCGTCCTCGAAGAGTGCGAAGTCCTTCTTCTCGAAGCCGCCCACCGGCGCACCGTGCGCGTCCACCACATTCACCGCCACGTTCACCAGCCGCGCCTCCACGCGAAGCGTCCCCGCATCAACCGCCCCGTTTTTCGATTGGCCCGCCGGCTGCGTTCCCGTTCCCTGCGCCGCCGCCGCGCCAGCCCCGGTCAGCGGCCCCGCCACCGGCTCCGTCGGGCCCGCATTGGGATGCGCCACCTGCCGTCGCACCACCGGCGCCGCCGTCGTCTGCTGCGATGGACTCCCGCTGGGTTGCGTGCCGGAAGATTGCGCCCCACTTCGTGAACTTGCACTCGTCTGCGTCCCGCTCTGTTGTGGACCAGACGATTGCGAACCGCTCTGCGAACCCGAACTCGGCTTCGGCGCAGGCGTCACGGGCCCCGGCTCCGCCTGCGTCTCCTGCGCCCGAATCTGCGCACAACCCAGCGCAATCGTGAGTGCCGTGGCAAGAACTGCTGCACCCAGCCCCATCGCGCACTCTCGCTTCCGTGCAGCGTCCACCCGGTCTCTCCTCGAAGAATTAGACGCACGAGCGCACAAGACGCCGAAGCTGGATCCGCGAACCCGCATCCGCCCAGAATACCTTCTATGCGGTTCCGAAGCCACACACAGAAAGAGGCGGCCACGAGACTCGCGACCGCCCATTTCATCTACACGCCGCAGTTAAGTCTTTGCGAGCGAAGCGGGCCTTTCGCCCTAAGCGAAGTAGCGCCGTCCACGAGGATTCAGCTCGTCGCACCAATCAGCTCCTCGCGCACCGCCTCATCCTGCACCGCCTCGCCCTTCGACTTCGGCAGCGCAATCGCCAGCACGTCCTCGATCCGGCTCGCATAGTGGATCGTCACCCCCGCCGATCTGCTCCGGCGACAGGTCCTCATCCACCTGCTGCTTGCAGTCCGTCGGCAGGATCACGTCGCGCACTCCGGCCCGCTTGGCCGCAAGGAACTTCTCCTTGATCCCGCCCACCGGCAGCACGTTCCCGCTCAGCGTAATCTCGCCCGTCATCGCCAGCAGCGGATGCACCCGCGTCTCCGTCAGCAGGCTCACCAGCGCCGTCGCCATGGTCACGCCCGCGCTCGGCCCGTCCTTGGGAATCGCGCCCGCCGGAACATGGATGTGCAGGTCAACGTCCTTCAGCAGGTCCTCGTCCAGCCCCAGCGCCTTCGCGTTCGACCGCACCCACGTCAGCGCCGCCTGCATCGACTCCTTCATCACATCGCCGATCTGCCCGGTCATGGTGAAACCGCCCTTGCCCTTCATGCGGTTGGCCTCGATGAACAGCACGTCGCCGCCCGCCGGCGTCCACGCCAGCCCCACCGCAACCCCCGCCCGCTTCGTCCGCTCGGCGATCTCCGTGTCCACGCGCACCTTGATCCCGCCCAGGAACTCCAGGATCACCTCGTTGGTAATCACCAGCTTCTCCGGCTTGCCCTCGGCGATCCGCCGCGCCAGCTTGCGGCAGATCGTTCCAATCTGCTGCTCCAGCTTGCGCACGCCCGCCTCCCGCGTGTAGTGCCGCGCGAGCCGCGCGATGCTCTCCACCGGAAACTCGATCAGCGCCGGATCGATCCCGTTCTCCTTCGTCTGCCGCGGAATCAGGTACTTGATCGCGATCTCCACCTTCTCTTCCTCGGTGTATCCCGTCAGCTCGATGATCTCCATCCGGTCCAGCAGCGGCGCCGGCACCGGATCGAGCTGGTTCGCCGTGCAGATGAACAGCACCTTCGACAGGTCGAACGGCTGGTCCAGATAGTTGTCGCGAAAGGTATTGTTCTGCTCCGGGTCCAGCACCTCCAGCAGCGCGCTCGCCGGATCGCCCCTGAAGTCCCGCCCCAGCTTGTCCACCTCGTCCAGCATGAACACCGGGTCGTTGGTCTCCACCCGCTTCAGGTTCTGGATCACCTGCCCCGGCAGCGCGCCGATGTACGTCCGCCGGTGACCGCGCAGCTCCGCCTCGTCGTGCATCCCGCCCAGCGAGATGCGCGCAAACTTCCGCCCCAGGGCCCGCGCCACGCTTCGCCCCAGCGAAGTCTTGCCCACCCCCGGAGGCCCCACAAAGCACAGAATCGGCCCCTTCATGTCCGGCTTCAGCCGCCGCACCGAGAGGTAGTCCAGTATCCGGTCCTTCACCTTCTTCAGCCCGTAGTGGTCCGCGTCCAGAATCTCCTTCGCCTTCAGAATGTCCACCTCGCCCGCCGACGACTTCGACCACGGAAGCACCGTCAGCCACTCAATGTAGTTCCGCGTCAGCGAGTAGTCCGCCGCCATCGCGTTCATCCGGCTCAACCGGCCCAGCTCCTTCAGCGCGTCCTTCTTGGTCTCCTCCGGCATCCCCGCCGCTTCAATCTTCTCCTTCAGCTCCGCAATGTCCTTCTGCGTCTCGTCCAGGTCGCCCAGCTCCTTCTGGATCGCCTTCAACTGCTCGCGCAGATAGTAGTCCCGCTGCGACGACTGCACCGAGTCCTGCACCTCGCTCTGGATCTTGTTGCGCAACTGCTGCACCTCGATCTCCTTCGCCAGGTGCTTGTTGATCCGCTCCAGCCGCGCCGAAACATCCGGCGTCTCCAGCAGTTCCTGCTTGTCCGTCGTCGTCAAAAACGGCAGCGAAGACGCAATAAAGTCCGCCAGCCGCCCCGGCTCCTCGATGTTGATCGCAATCGTCTGCAAATCGTCCGACAGCGTCGGCGACGAGCTCACAATCTGCTGGAACTGGCTCACCACGTTGCGCTGCAACGCCTCCGTCTCCGGCGACGCCACAGGCTCAATCTCCTCCACCGTCTCGCACTCCGCGGTCATGAACGGGGCAATCTGCGAAAACTCGCCCAACCGGACCCGTTCATTGCCCTCGGTAAACACAAACAAACTCTGGTTCGGCATCTTCACCACTTTATGCACCGTCGCCCGCGTGCCAATGTGGTGCAGGTCCGCCGCCTCGGGCGCATCCTGCCGCGCGTCCCGCTGCGCCACCACCAGAATCGTCTTCTCCTCACCCAGCGACTGGATCAACAGAATCGAGCTCTCCCGTCCCACCGTCAGCGGCAGCACCGCATGGGGAAACAGCACCGTGTCCCGCACCGGAAGCACCGGAATCGCCCGGCCGGCGCTCGCAACCCCTTCCGATTCATCACTAGCTCTTCCCGCCCTTGGCTTGATTACGCTTACAAATTCACTTGGCATCGTCCATCCTTGAGTGTCTTTATATCAGATTTCATTAATTGGATGCATCCGCAGCCCCCAAGTCGCATCCCAAACACCGCTCCTTTGCCTCCACACCCTGTTGGATGCGCGCTTCCACCTCAACGTCATCGGCTCATCCGGCCTTCCCCTTCAACCCCAGCCACGACGCTCATCGCGCATTTGCTCTTCCCCATGAGCCACTTACGCCGCCACGTACCGCCCAAGCTCCTTCACCATCTCGCAATGCCGCCCCAATCCAGCCAGCGCTGCATCCATCTGGTCTGTCGATTCAAAGCGCAGATCGACAAAGAACACGTACTCCCACGGCATTCCCGGCACTGGCCGCGACTCGATCTTGGTCAGGTTCACCCCCGCCCGCGCAAACTCCTCCAGCGCCACCACCAGAGTCCCCGGCCGGTGCAGCACGATGAACGCCAGGCTCGCCTTGTTCGCCCCCTCCGCCGCCTCCCATCCGCTCTCCCGCACCAGCAGGTGAAACCGCGTGTAGTTCTCCGCGTGGTCCTCGATCCCCGCCGCCAGCACCTCGCCGCCGTACTGCCGCGCCGCCAGCTCCGGCGCAATCCCCGCCACGTCCGTGGCCCCCATCGCCATCACCTGCTTCACGCTTCCCGCCGTGTCGTAGAAGTTCACCGCCTCAATCTCCGGATGCTCCCGAAACCAGCGCCTGCACTGCGACAGGGCCACCGGGTGCGACATCGCCCGCCGCACATCCGCCAACTTCACCCCCGGCCGCGCAATCAGGTTGTGCCTCACCCGCAGCAGGCTCTCCCGCGCAATCCGCACCGGCTGGGCCAGCAGCAGATCGTAGTGCTCGGCCACTGACCCATGCAGGCTGTTCTCGATCGGCAGCACCGCCCCATCCACCTCGCCCGCCGCCACCCGCTCAAAGACCTCCGCCGATAGGGCGCACGCGACAATCTCCACCTCACCCGCGCCCGCCAGCATCTCCAGCGCCGCCATGTGGCTATTCGATCCCAGCTCGCCCTGTATCGCAATTCTCACTCGCAACCCCCGAAATCCATCTCTCTGCGGCTCGCTCAGTCATCTCTTCCCGGTACCTCGCAACTTATCACAGGAATGGATGCAGCTCGCGTCAAAGCTCAGCAAATCTGAAGATTCTCCTCACCGCCGCATCAGCACGTCCGCCGCGAAAAACCCGAAGAACACCATCGAGATCACCCCATTCAGCGTAAAGAAAGCCGCATTCATCCGCCGCAGGTCACTTCGGCGAAACAATGCTGTGCTCATACACCAGCAGCGCCGCCACCACCCCAACCCCCGCCCACGCCAGCCCTCCCATCCCGAACAGCCGCACCAGCCACGCCAGCAGGCACACCATTCCCACGTGCATCGCGCGCGCAATCCAGAAAGCTGCCGTCAGCCCGAAGGCCTGCGGCACGCTCTTCAACCCCGCCGCGCGGTCGAACTCGAAGTCCTGGCATGCATACAGCACATCGAAGCCGCCCACCCACAGCAGCACCGCCGCCGTCAGCACCGTGGTCCGCGCGTCCAGCGAGCCGCGCACCGCAATCCACGCCGCCGACGGCGCAATCCCCAGCGCCAGCCCCAGCACCAGGTGAGACCAACGCGTCACCCGCTTCATCAAGCTGTAAGCCAGCAGAACCGCCAGCGTCGGCAACGCCAGCTCCAGCGTCAACCGGTTCAGCATCGCCGCACCCAGCACAAACACCGCCGACGACACCACCACAAACCCCGCCACAAATCCCGCGCTCAACCTCCCCGCCGCCAGCGCACGCATCGCCGTTCGCGGATTGGCCGCATCCAGCCGCGCGTCCACCAGCCGGTTGAACGCCATCGCCGCCGACCGCGCCGACACCATGCACACCACAATCCACCCCAGCACCGCGGGCCGCGGCCAGCCCCCTGCCGCCAGCACCGCTCCGGTCAGCGCAAACGGCAGCGCAAAGATCGAGTGCTCCCACTTGATCGTCTCCAGCGTCAGCCGCGCGCTCCGCCAAACATTCCCCATCCCTCCATCTTATTGTCATTCTGAGCGCAGCGAAGAATCCCCGCAGTTTTTCGTTACGCAAAGGTCTAAACCCTTGGCAAAAATGCGTTAGTGCACGGGGTCGGCGGTCGTGTAGCCGATGTTCTTCAGGGCACCGGGGCCGAGGCGTTCGGCTAGCTGGGAGAGGTAGAGGCTCTGCGGAGTAACCGGCTTGCCCTGAGATTCGATTGAGCCTGAGGGAAGCGGAATACCGTGGACTCGGCCGCCATTACCGTCCGGCATCGCCTGGCTTTTGAGCGAACCGCGATTGCCCATTGCCCACGTGATGGTGCCGGGCGCCTGCTGGATGATGAAGTTGCTGGCGGTGCTGTTCCACACAACGCCCCAGCCGATCGTCCAGCCATGGCCGCTGCCCATAACACCGCGGTTGATGAGGTGAATGCCGCCGTCCGGGACCGGCGCAGTTGTCGACCAGCAATCCGGTGAACCAGCGTTGGTGCGGCTCTATGTTGCCATCGCCGTGAAAGACCGAGTTCAGGATGACGACGGGCCCCTGCTGGCGCGGCTCGGTGGCGAAGTAGGTGACCTTGTCCCCGGTGCCGGTGGCGCGGTCGACAAGGACCTGTGTGCCATTGATGGCGAAATCGAAGGGCCTGGCGGAGCTGGTGACGGTCTTGCTCTGCTCAACGTCAACGCGAGTGAGCGTAATGCGCTCGGAGTTGTTGTCCATGCGAACGCCTTCAGTCGTGTCGATCATGGCGACATTGCGCACCCAACTGTCGGCGGCGGCGGCGATCTCCATCGCGATGGTGTGTGCGTCGTGGAAGCCCACACTGACGGCTGGGGCGACGATACGAAGGTCTTCGACACCCACTTCTTTCGCCTGTCCGGATACTGCGACGGGTTGTACCGTGAAGTGTTCCGTGCCGAGAAACTGTGAATCGTAGGAGTCCATCAGCGCGATTTGAAAGGTGACGGCATTGCCGCTGACGGCGGTGACAAGGCGACGCGCGTTGAGGGCTTTTGCGCTGATCCAGTGTTCGTCGCGGTCCGGGCGCTCCAGGCCGTCCATTCCCATGTATTTGATCCACGCAGCGGTCACCGGCTTCGAGATCTGTACCAGATCGCCGGCGTGGATGTGGCTTGCATCATCGACATGGACGGTATGCGCGCCGAAGGGGACGTAGGCGTCGGTAATGTTGGAGGCAGGGGAGACGGTACTCAGCGCAAAGTCGCCTTTCAGGATGATGCCGACGTGCGGGTCTCCGGTCAGGCTGATGCTGGTCGCCTCAGGGTCTGAGCCGCTGCCCGCTCCGCGCAGGACCACACCGGAGGCTGCAATTGTGAGCGCGGCAGAGCACTGAAATACGCCTGGGGCGAGTTGTACGGCGCCGCGGAAGCCATTGGCGTCGAGCGGACGGGCAGAGACGGTATCGATCGCGTGCTGAATGGCGGCAGTGTCGTCGGCTCCAGTGGGCAAGAGGTTGATCTGTGCAGGAACCGTGGGAAGAGCGACGCCGCCGGAGCGGTAGCCAGCGAACGAGTAGTCGGGAATCGTGACGCCGTTCTTATCGCTGTGATATATAAGGTGGCCATCGGCACTGGGATGGACCCACTGGCTGTGGTGCGCATGCACCGTGAGAGCAAAGAGCGCGAGAGCGAAGAGCAGGAGGGCAGCGGCGCGAAGAGGTTTCACGCAAACCATCATACTTCTACGGCTCCTATTGGGAGATTTCTGTAAAACGGCGTTATTAGGGTACTTCGTTCTCCCCGGACTTCAAACCGACCCGCCGTGCTACTTATACCGCTTGCGGATCTTGAAGACCACGCTATACACGCCCGACTCATCCCGCGTCGCCACAATCGACTCGTTGGGCGTCAGGTCGTACTGCGCCTGCAACAGTTGCTGCGCGGTGTAGTTCACATTCGTCGCATAGGTCACCGACAGTTGCCGCGACACCTGCTGCTGCACCGTAATCCGCGCCGCCGAATTGCCCAGCGTCCCTACAAACGCCGGATCGATCTTCACGCTTCCCCCGCCAAACAGCCTGCCTATCCGGTTGGCCACCGTCTCGTTCAGCGCGCCGCCCAGCAGGGCGCTGTTCGTCTGGTTCGCCCCCGCCTGCACCTCCTGCTCCTGGTACAGTTGCGCCTCCTCCTGCGTTCGCCCCAGCGCCAGCAGCGCGAAGATGTCCGCCTCGCTCAGCGGCGGGTCGGAGCGATACGCCGCCTTCAGATTGCTCATCGTGCCTTGCAGCCCCACCGTAATGTCGTACGTCTCCACCCGCGCCGTCGCATTCACATCGATCGCCGGGTCGATCCGCACCGGATTGCTGAAGTAGATGTCTCCGCGCTGCAACTCGTACTTCGTCCCGGCAAACGTCGCACTTCCGTCCGTAATCTGGATCCGCCCCAGGATCGTCGGCTCGGCCACCGTGCCGCGCACCGTCAGGTCGGCCGTGCCCGCCAGCTTGGCATACGAGTTCTGGAAGTCCAGTTGCGGCGAGCTGGTCACATGCACGTCCAGCCGCACCTTGTTCGACGCGGCACTCGGCTCCGGCGGCGTGCTCACGGCACTGGCCGCGGCAAACGACGCGAAGTCCACCTCCGGCCCCACCCCGAAGCGCGTCACCAGCACATTCCCGCTCAGCAGCAGGCTCCCCGGCGCGCCCTGCAGCCGCAGGCTGGTGTTGCCCGTCGCGCTCAGCCCATTCATCCGCACCCGCACCGCATCGCCCGTTGCTGTCAGGTCGGCATAGACGCCGTCCCGGTAGGTCAGGAAGCCTCCAATCTTCAACTGGCCCCCGCCCGTCATCGCGGTCAGGTTCTCCACCTCCAGCCGGTCCTCGTTGAACACCAGCGTCCCGTTCAGCGAGCTCACCCCATTCGGAATCCCCTCCATCGCCGCGTTCACCTGGTCGAACTTCACCCTGCCCGTCAGCGATGGCTTCTCCACCCGCCCGGCCGCCGCCACCGTGAACTCCACCCTCCCGCTGGACAGAATCTCCGGGTCGAAGGTGTGCGCAATCGCAAGGCTCACGCTTCCGCTGGCCCTCACATCCAGCCGGCCGCCCGCCGGATCGGTCGCGCCGAACGCCTGCACTGTCCCGCTCGCCTGCATGTTTGTGTCTTCGCCGACGATGTGTACCTGCTCCAGCGTCTCCACCCCATCCTTCAAACTCACGCGCAACGGCCCCGCGGCCTTCAGCTCCACGCCTTGCAGCTTCACGTCGAAATCGTGCAGCTCCGCCGCGCCGCTCAGTCCCGTGGGCTTCTTCAGCGGCCCGCTCACCGTCACCACCCCGCCAATCGACGACTGCGCCTTCATCCTCCCCGGCGCGAAGACCTCCAGCGCCGTCCCCACGTCGAACCCCGAGAACGCGAGCCGGTCCTGCGTCTCATAATCCCCCGTCAGCCGCGTCTCGCCCGTCCCATCCAGCTTCGCCCCCACCAGCGTCAACTGCGCCGCATAGAACAGCTCGCTTCCCTCGCTATGCGCCTGCGCCGCAATCTCGCCCAGCGGCTTGCCGTCCAGCTTGACTCCGGCCAGCGTCGCCGTCGCCTTCAACCCCGGCTGCTCCATCGTGCCATTCGCGTCCGCCACAAACGTCAGCGTCCCATCCGCATTCGGGCTCGCCTTGGCAAAACTCCGGAACTTCGACAGCACCAGATTGTCGCCCTCGATGTGCCCATGCAACCGCTCCGTCCGCACATCGTATCCGCCCTCGCCCGCAATCCGCGCTCCATGCGTCATCAGCAGCACATTGCTCGCGTCAATCTCCTGCCCGCGCACCGCTAGATTTGCGACAGCCGAATCGTATGGCTCCCCATACGCCACTCCCTTGGCCAGCGAAATCCTCCCCGTCCCATCCATATTGCCCAGCGTCCCGCGCACCTGCGCGTTCGCCGCAATCTTCCCCGTCACCGCAATCTTCTGCTGCTGCCCAGCGGTCTGCAGTACGTCCGCAGCCTCCGCGTTCGCCAGCCGTACCGTCGCATCGACGCTCGTCCCCTCGTCCCACACAAAATCCGCCGCGCCTCTGCGCGTGACCGTCTTGCGTGGCCGCAGGCTCCCCGCCACATTCAGCACCGCGCTCCCGCGCCGGATCGTCGAATTGGCAATCGCCAGCCCCTCGTCGTACGAGTACTCCGCATCCCCCGCCGCCGAATCCACCAGCGTGTCCTGTCCAATCCCCAGTCCAGAACCCAGCTTCACCTCAATCTGCGAGCCCTGCACATGTCCCTTCACATCCAGGTCGTCCGCCCGGCCCGTCGCACTCCCGTGGAACACCACCCCGCCATGCAGCGCCACGGGAATCGCCGCCGTCCCCTTCCTGCCGTTCTCCTCGAATCCCAGCGTATGCAACAACTGGTCGAACTCGCCCAGATCGCGGATCGTCGTATCCACCTTCAGGTTCGTCAGCGGATCGCCATCCTCCACCCCAAGAACGCCCGTCGCCTCGGTCGTCGATCCCGGCGTCTGCAACGTCGTATGGCGAATAGTCACCGTCTCATGCTTGCCCTCGTAGCGCGCGTCCGCCACGCCGCTCACGGGAACATTGTTCAGCGCTCCCTTGCGCGCCACTCCCGTCGGCTGGAAGATGAGCTGCCCATCCACGATCACCGTCTCTCCAACATTCACCGGCTGCCCGACCCACTCCACCAGCACCGGCCCCGTCACCGCCGTATCGAAGCCCAGGTCGCCGTAGCCTCCGGTCTCCGTCACCTCCATAATCGTGCGCAGCGGAATCCGCGTCACCGTCGAGGTCAGCGTCACGTGCGCCGCCCCACCCAGCCAATCCGCAAATCGCAGCTCGCCCGCCGCGCTCCCGCCCCCCGGCAGAAATCCGCTCATCTCCGTCAGCAGCAGCTCGCTCGGCGTGATGTGCACCCGCGCTGCGCCGTCCACATCGTGCAGGATCACGTACTCGTTCACGAATCCCGCCTTGTGCAGCTTCGCATTGCCCACCAGCAGGTAGCCCGACCTGCACTCCGGATCGACCGCAGCCTGCGTCGCCACACCCGCCTTCGCATTCGCCCCAACCCGCCGCCCCAGCCAGAACCGCGGCTTCGCCTGCGGACCCGCAGCCATCACCGCGCAGCTGTGCCCGCTCACCGCAAGATCGACCGACCCGCCCGTGAACCCCTCCACGTCGGTCAGCACCGTCAGTTGCTTCAGCTCCAGAGTCCCATTCACCGCGCCCTGCCACTGCGGCTCGGCAAAGTGCGTCAGCGTCCCCGTCGCGTGCAGCGCCGACGCCGCGCCCGTATCGAACTCCAGCCCCTTCAGCTCCACCGCGTCGCGTCCCAGCTCCGCGTCCAGGTGCAGTCTCGACTGAGCCTCCGCCTGCGCCTCCGCCCGCGTCCGCAGATCGTTCACCCCCAGCGCAATCCCATAGCGGTCCGTCGCCCGCAGATAATGCACCTCCGCGTCCAGATCGCGCGCCGCCACATCGAACGGGATCGCGCGGTCGTTCACCAGCGCCACCCCATCCACCAGCGCAACCTCCTTCGCGCGCAGGTCCAGCAGCGTGTCCGCCACCGGCTCCTTGCTCGTCAACGGGTGCTTCGGCGTAGGCGCGTTCGTCCTCCCGTCCTTGTCCACCATCAGGTGCACCTGCGGCCTCTCCACGCGCAGCAGCTTCAGCCCCACATGCGACCGCAGCCCCGCGCCTGTCGCGTGCGAGAAGAAGCTGGAAATCCCCACCCGCACCTCGATCTTCTCCGCCGCCAGGTACGGCGCCTCGCCCGGCCCCTCCGTCCCATGGATCGCCAGCCCATCCACCTCGATCTTCAGCCGCCACAAACTGAACTTGACGCCGCCCACCTCCACCCGTCCGCCGGTCGCATTCCCCAGCACCGACACAATCTCCCGCCCCACGCGCCGCTGAAAGTACGCCGTCGCCGTAACCCAGGTAATCCCGCCAATCAGAAGAATCAGCAGCGCCAGCCCGCCTGCGAAGCCCCAAACCCCCGCCCGCGTCACATGCCACGCAATGCTCCGCCGCCGCTTCACCGGTGCAGTGCCGGAATCCGCCGCGCCGGAATCTGACGCGCCCGCAGCCATTGGCCCCGCCGGCAGAGAGTTCTCGCCGCCCGCCGGCTCGCCGGCCGGGTTCAGCTTCTCGCCATTGGGCTGCTTCTCGTCCGCGCTCATGGCAGCTCCTCTCCCGGCTTCACAATCTTCACGCTTCCCTCTGCCCGCAGCAACGTCAACCAGTCGTCCAACAGCTTGTCCACCTGCTGCTGCAACAGGCACCTCCTGAATGCGGTCCGCAATCGTCGCCTCCGCCGGCGCACTCACCTTCTCTTTCTCATACGCCGGAACCAGCGTCTCCTTGTAGTACGCATCGATCTCCGACTGCGAGATGCGGATCCCCATGCGGAAGCGCGCCTCGATAAACCGCAGCACTTCCATGCGCTGCCGCCACCGCTCCCGCAACTCCTCCACCGTAAAGCCCTGCGCCGCAACAAAGTTTTCCCAGCCCGCCTCCGTCTCGCAGCCATGTGCCACGCACTCTGGAATGTTCCCGCGCAGCACTCGCAGCTCCGAATCCACCTGCGCGTCCTCTATCGCCGCCTGCGGCAGCAAACGGATCTGCTGCAAAATTAAATCGCGATCGATCAGCCGTTCGATCAGCTCCTCCCGCGTCGCCACCTCCTGAACGCGAATTGGCTGAAACGCCGCCATGCGCGCCTCCTCGTCCAGGTCGCTCTCCAGAATCAGGTCCTCATTCACCACCGCCACCACGCGGTCCAGCGCAACCCGCTCCCCCGCACCCGCCGCACCTGCATTTGCACTTGTACTTCCTGTTCCCTGTTCCCTGTTCCCTGTTCCCTGTCCTACGCAACTCATCGCACACAGCGTCGCAATCATCGACACACACGCCAGCGCCAGACCCCATCGCCCGCTCGCCCTGCCCGATCTGTGTCCCATGTCGCTCATCCGTCAAAACGCCTGTCCGATGCTGAAGAAAAAATTGAAGTGGCTCGCCTGCCCCTCATACGGCAGGCTCCCGTTGAAGTCGTAGATCACCGGATACACCGGCGGATCGAGGTTGTAGCTGAAGTCCAGACGGATCGGCCCCACCGGCGTCTTGTACCGCGCCCCCACTCCCACCGCATGGGAAAAGTAATTGAAGTTGCACGTCCCAAACGGATTCCCCGACGTGACCTGCGGAGGGCCCACATTCGCGCACGTCTGCTGGTCCGGCTGGTGAAAGTGCGCGATGCTGGGAAACATGTCCGAGACATGCGCAAACACGTTCCCCATGTCGTGGAACAGCACGAAGCTCAGGCTGTCTCCCAGAAATGGCAGCGTGGCCGCAGGCAGCCGCAGCTCCGTGCTGTTCACAATCACCCCGTTGCCGCCCACCGGATAGCCCGTCTGCAAATCGCGCGGCCCAGCTCCGTTGATGGGAAATCCCCGGTCCGAGGTCGCTCCGCCCGCGTATAACCGCTCCGGCAGCGGCACCGCATTGCAACTCGCATTCGTCTCCAGCAGGTTGACCGGCGGGCCAACCGGTAGACCCGTGGTCGGGTCCGTCGGTTGGAAATTCGAATCGCATGATGTGCTGCCCACGTTCGGGTTCGCTCCAAACGTCGTCTCGAACCCCAGCCGCGTGTTTCGCGCCAGCACATACTTGTGCCTGCCAAACGCGTAGTACGTCGAGTTCGTCACGTCCGTCCGATTGAAGTTCGCCTCCGAGCCGAACTTCGACGAAGCAAAAAACTCCTGCACCGACGTGTACGACCCCTTCGTCGCGTCCAGCGGCCCCGGGTCCCGCTTGTCGTGGAACCATGTAATTCCCGGCCCGCCCACGCGCACCGGCTGCGACAACTGCGGAATCAGGTTCGCCGAAACCTCCAGCGTCGCCGGGTTCACTGCAACCCGGCGAAACTCGAAGTCGTAGATCACTGTGTCCGTCCGCTTCACCTTCTGCGTGATCCGGTAGTCTCCCTGCAACGTTGATGCCTGGAACGTAGTAATGTTCTGCACATTCGAGTAGCCGCCCGACGCGCTCTCCGACAACCGCGGACTGCCACGGAAGTGAGGGTTCAGAAACGTCAGGATGGCCACCTCCTCCAGCAACCCGTACGACGAATGCAGCGTCAGCGAGTTGTCCGTCCCGCGCAGATTCGTCCGGCTCACATCCAGCGAGATGCGCGGGCTCACCCCCGTCTTGCCCTCCTGCGAGTAAGCCTGATCGCAGGGTATTTTCAGCGTGATTGCCGACGCGCAGTTGATCGCGCCCTCCTTCGGCGTGCCCGTCTCCGCCTCCATCCCGAACCCGTACGTCACGTTCCACCGCCGCGCCTCGCTCAACTGCAGCAGCACATTCTTCAACGGATCGTCTCCGTCCGGGTTCTGCACCGCCGTCGTCACCTCGTTGAACAGGGCCAGCCCATACAGCTTGCGCTGCGTCTCCAGCAGCGCGCTCTCATCCAGAGGATCGCCCGCATGGAACGTCACCTGGCGGGCCACCGTGGCCGGCCGCGTATGCACAATCCCCGACTCCAGCGCGCGCTCCACAAACACCTGTTCGCCCTCCGTCACCTTCAGCGTCACATCCGTCTTCTCCGCGTCCGCGCTCTCCGCCTGCTGCTTCACCTCCACTCGCGCCTGCTCAAAGCCGTGGCTCAGGTAGTAGCCAAAGATCGCGTCCCGGTCGCCCGACAGCGTAATCAGCGAGAAGGGCTGCCCCGCCTGCGCGTTCAGCAGCGCCCGCACCGCCTTCACTCGACTCTCGTCCACGCCCGCCAGCGTCACCCTTCCGAACCTCCGCTGCGGCCCCTCCGCCACCGTCACCGCCACCGCAATCTCGCCCTCCTTCAGCTTCTTCCCCGTCTTCGCCGTGTCGTCGTCCGTGATCGCAGTCGAGACCGTCGCCTGGTCGAACCCATTCGCCCGGTACAAAGCCTCGATCGACTCCACGTCCGCCTTCATCAGCGCCGGAGAGTAGCGCCCCGTGCGCAGATACGCGTCCGCTTTCTGCACCCGCATCCGCTCCTTCAGCAGGTCCGTGGCGAAGTAGTGATTGCCCGCAATCGTCACCGACCTGACCTTGTGCTTTCCTCCCTTCACCACCGCATACACCACGCTCTCCTGCGCCGTCTCCGCGTTTGTGCCTGTGCCCGGTCGCGTCGCAGCGCCAACGATCGTCCCAGAGTCCGCGCCCACCACCTTCACCGAAACCGTCGCGTCGAAGTAGCCCTCCTGAAACAGAAAGTCCTTGATGTTGTACGTCCCCTCGTTCAGCAGGTCGTTGTCGATCGTCCCCTCCTGGTAGATCGGCAACAGCAGCTTCAGCCGCCCCCTGGAGAACTTCGCGCCCTCCACCACCACCTTCACCAGCGGTCCCTGGTTCGCCCGGAACGTGTAGTCCACCTGCCTGCGCGCCTTGTCGTAACTCTCGCGTCCGCAACGACGTCGTCGCCTCCAGCCGGTCCCTCTTCTCGTACTGCGCCCGCAGCCGCGTCAGCGCGTTGCTGGTCGTCTCGCGGGTCACCTTGCTGCCCAGCCTCAACCGACCCTTGCTGCGCACCTCCTCCGCAGTCAGCCCCGGATCGTTTCCCCCCACCGTAATCTTCCCCACCCGCGCCTGCGGCCCCACCTGCACGGTGTACTCCGCGTTCACCTGGCCGCCCGCCTCGTCCACCGTCGTCTTCACCGCAATCGCCGGCTCGTAGTACCCATTGCTGGCCAGCGCCTGCCGCACTCCCTCGGTCGCCGCCGGAACCGCCGCTTCGCTAAAGTCCGTCCCCGGCTGCAACTTCGTCGCGTACTCCAGCAGCGACGCCAGCCGTTCGTCCTTCACCCCCGCAATCGTCACCCGGCCCACGAAGTAGCGCGGCACGCCCACATAGATCAGCCGCATCCCCGCGCCCTCGCGCACCCCCTCCACGCGGATGTCCCTGTACCGCCCGCTGGCGAACAGCCGCCGCACGCTCGCCGTCACCTTGGCCGGCTCCAGCGCCTTGCCCGCCTTCTGCGCCAGCAGCCCCGGCAGCGGGTCGCCCGCCGCAAACTTTACCCCCTCAAACTCCACCGCATCAACCCGCAACCCCTTCCAGGTCGCCAGGCTCGCCGTCGCCCTCGCCGCCGTAGTTGCCGTTGAATTTGTCGTTGTCGTCGAATTTGTCGTTGCAGTCGCGCTCTGCCCGAAACACAATCCAGCCCCCGCGAGAACAAGAACGCCGCCGAGCAGGCGCACCCACCGTCCGCTCGCTCCCATCGCCGCCCTTCTGCCGCCTGCATCAAGCCGAATGCGCAATAAATCTTCCCCTCTGTCTTCCCTCAGTCCGCCTCGGATCGCTTCCACTCATCTGGATGCAAAGCGCGCGGAGGCAAGCCCCCATGAAGAGTCCCCCGCAATTCCCTATACTACGAAGAACGATGCATTTAAACGAGTGTGCAACCGTGTCCTCACCTGTCTCGACGGAAGATAACTCGCCCATCGCCGACGCCGACCGTTACTCCCGCCAGGTCCTCTTCCCCGGCATCGGCCCCCTCGGCCAGCAGCGTCTCGCCGCCGCTCACGTCGCCATCGTCGGCTGCGGGGCCATGGGAGCGGCCTCCGCATCGCTGCTCGCACGCGCCGGTGTCGGAACCCTCACGCTGATCGACCGCGACTTCGTCGAGCCCTCCAACCTCCAGCGCCAGGCCCTCTTCGACGAATCCGACGCACGCGACTCCCTCCCCAAGGCCGAGGCCGCACGCCGCCACATCGCTCTCTTCAACTCCAGCGTCGCCGTCCACGCACGCATCGCCGACCTCACCCCAACCAACATCGCCGAACTGCTCTCCCCAACTGAACAACCCGCCCCGCAGATCATCCTCGACGCCACCGACAACTTCGAGACCCGCTACCTCATCAACGACTTCGCCGTCCAGCGCGCCCTCCCCTGGATCTACGCCGCCGCCATCGCCGCCTACGCCGCCACCATGAACATCCTCCCCAACACGCCGGGTGCCCCATCCATGGCGCAGTCTCATCGCGACATGGGTGGGATCGAAACGCCCCCCACCGCCTGCCTCGCCTGCATCTTCCCCAAGCCCCCCACCGGCAACGTAGAAACCTGCGACACCGCCGGAATCCTCTCCACCGCCGTCAATCTCGCCGCCTCCATACAGGTCACCGAAGCATTGAAGTTCCTCACCGGCCAGCCTCACCTCATGCGCCGCACCCTTCTCTCCTTCGACCTCTGGAACCCCGCCGCCAACGCCACTCCCGAAGGCAACCGTTATTTAGACCGCTCCGAAATCTCCACCTCCGCTCCCCGCCCCGATTGCGAAGTCTGCGGTCAGCGCATCTTCACCCACCTCGCCGGCCGGGACCGCGCCCACATCACCCTCTGCGGCCGCGACTCCGTGCAGATCCACGAGCACCACCGCCCCATCGACTTCGCCGCCCTCCGCGCCCGCCTCGCCGCCCACGCCGACATCAGCGGCCTCCGCTCCAACGACCTCCTCCTCCGCTTCCGCCGCGGCCCGCTCACCCTCACCCTCTTCGCCGACGGCCGCGCCATCGTCCAGGGGACCACCGACATCGCCCTCGCCCGCTCCCTCTACGCCCGCTTCATCGGCGCCTGAGAACATCTTCGTTTGTCATTCTGACCCTGAGCTTGCGAAGGGGAAGAATCCCCGCATTTCGTCGTTGTCTGTTTTTCCGCTCTACGCGCACCGCCCCTCACAACCACCCCCCTCCGCCCTGCATCCAACCCATGCAGTAGTTAAACCCCGACAGATGCGCTAGGCTGAATCAGGCGAGAGTCTGGGCGTTCCCCGGACCCCGGAGCCGGCGCCAATGAACTGCCAAGGCCAACTGATGTCGCAAGCTCCCCCCGCACGGGCCCATTCCGGCCTCTTCAAGCGCAACCCGCCCATCGCCGGCGAGGCCGAGGCCATCGAAGCAGCCAAGCGCGGCGACGGCGAGGCATTCGCCAAGCTCTACAACCTGCACAAGCGCCGCGTCTACACCCTCTGCCTGCGAATGTTGGGCAACGTCTCCGCCGCCGAGGACATGACCCAGAACGCCTTCCTCCATCTCTTCCGCAAGATCGAGAGCTTCCGCGGCGATTCCGCCTTCTCCACCTGGCTGCATCGCCTCACCGTCAACCTCGTCCTCATGCAACTGCGCAAGAGGGGCCTCAACCTCGTCTCCCTCGAAGAGACCATCAGCCCCTCCGATGAAGACAGCCCACGGCGCGACTTCGGCAGCCGCGACCGCGTCCTCGCCGGCTCGGTCGACCGCGTCGCCCTGGAGCGCGCCGTCGCCGCCCTGCCCCCCGGCTACCGCATGGTCTTCGTCCTGCACGACGTTCGAGGGATACGAACACAACGAGATCGCAATCATGCTCGACTGCTCCATCGGCAACAGCAAATCCCAACTGCACAAGGCCCGGCTCCGGCTCCGCGAACTGCTGCGCAACCCCAGCCAGTCGCCCCAGCCGTCCGAGTCCGCGGAGTCCGCCAAATGACCCTCCCCGTCAATATCGACTTCGACTCCCTCAAGCCCGAGGAGTTTGAACACATCCTCCCCGACCTCTTCGCCTCCGGCAGCGGCAAGGTCAGCCAGGACCCGCGCCTCAAAAAGTTCCTCGCCGCCAACCCCGACTGCGCAGCCCTGGTCAGCGACCTCGAAACCATCGCCGAGACCGCGCGCAGCCTCTTCGATCCCGTCGCCGAACCCAGCGACCGCGTCTGGCAGAACATCCAGGCCAAACTCCAGGAAGACTCCGCCCTCGCCTCCATCGACGACGACTACATCAACCCCAACGCCCCCCTCGACTAATCCCCCACGCGCCGTCATTCTATTGCAAAACCAGAGATTCTAGTTCCATCGCCTTCACTGATAGCTGGATGGCTGATAGCTTACAGCTCAAGAATCATGCCTTTCGTTTTTGCCTTGCCGTTGGCCTTCCGGCTTCAAAGGACCACACCAGCATTGGTTTTACTCTAAGCGCAGCTCTTTGAAATCGTCATTCTGCCCAAGCCATGAAGGTCGTCATTCTGGCGAAGCCAGAATCTCTGTATTTGCTTTTGTCCTTCGGAGGGAGCGTGGGGCTTCAGCCCCACGAATAGCATTGCTGAAATCGATGGGCTTTAGCCCTGGGCCTCTGCTCGCCGCATCAATCCCCTAACGAATCACCCCGTACAACTTTCGCGCCTTCCCCTTGCAACCAATCTCTCTCCGGTGTAATCTCACAGTCAGGATGAATACACGCTCGTTCCAATCCGGCTACTACTTTACCTATCCCTGCCCTTGGTGGCAGGGAGCGGGTCAGCCGGGCCTGCGTGCAGCTCTGTATCGATAAAAAAAGATCGCCCTACAGAGCATCCACCTCCTCCGCTGAGCCGCGACCCCCACAAATGGTCGCGGCTTTGTTTTGTCCCACGCACCACTATGCTGAAGTCGTCATCCTGAACGAAGTGAAGGACCCCTGTATTTTCATTTGTCTGTTTTTGCATTTGAATACAAAAACGCACCGAAGGAACCGCAATGAACGCCCAACCCGCCGCCCAACCCGCCGCCGGACCCCACCCCGCCGCGGCCCTGCCCGCGCATCTCCGCCGCATCGTTCTCACCGGCTTCATGGGCGCCGGCAAGACCACTGTCGGCCGCCTGCTCGCCGCTCGCCTCAACTGGGACTTCCTCGACCTCGACGCCTACATCGAGTCGCGCGCCGGTCTCTCCGTCCCCTCCATCTTCTCCGCCCACGGTGAAGCCCACTTCCGCCAGCTTGAGTCCGCCGCCCTCGCCTCCGCCCTCGGCCGCAACCGCCTCGTCCTCGCCCTCGGCGGAGGGGCCCCCGAGGTCCTCACCAACCGCCTCCTCCTGGAGCAGACCCCCGCCACCGCCACCATCTTCCTCGACGCGCCCTTCCCCACGCTCTTCGACCGCTGCATGATGCAGGCCCTCAACCCCACGCCCGCCTCAGCCGAGCCCGCCCCCGCGCCCGCCCCAGCCGGGCCCGCCAGCTCCGGGCCGCTCCGCCCGCTGCTGGCCGACCCCGCCGCCGCCGAAGCCCGCTTCCTCACCCGCCAGCCCATCTACCGCCGCCTCGCCCGCCTCACCCTCGACACCGCCAGCCTCACCCCCGAAGAGACCGTCGCCGCCCTCCTCGCCCGCCTCACCTGACCCGCATCAACATTGGGTTTGAGCGTAAAGTAGTGAATCATTCAGAAGCTGTCATCCTGAGCGAAGCCTCTCGCAGCTTCATCGCCAGAAGCTGAGTCGAAGAACCTGCGGTTGCTTGTTGTCCGCCGTCATCCTGACCGCAGCACCATAGAAGTTGTCATCCTGAGCGAAGCCTCTCGCAGCTTCATCGCGAGAGGCTGAGTCGAAGGACCTGCGGTTGCTTGTTGTACGCCGTCATCCTGAGCGAAGCGAAGGATCCCCGCATTTCGCCTTTGCCTCTGTCTGTTCGTAATCCGCATTTCGCTTTTGTCTGTTCTTAATCGGTTTCATCGGTGTCGATCGGTGTTAAGCTTTTGCCCTTCCCGTTGTTTCTTCTGTCCTCCGTCTCCCCCATGATGCACACTATATGCATCTCATCGGAAGGAGGAGCACTCTGCCGACCCCAACCCCCATCCCGCCCGAGCAGGCCCGCAGCGCCGTCCGCGGCCATATCCTCTTCACCTTCGCTGTGCTGCTTGCCCTCGCTCTCGCCTGGCGTCTGCGCGAGGTCCTCGCCCTCATCTACGTCAGCGCGCTCTTCGCCGTCGTGCTCATGCCCGCCGTCAACCGCATCATGAGCTTCCGTTTTCGCCGCGCCCATCCCATCCCGCGCCCTCTCGCCATCCTGCTTCTGCTCAGCGCCGTCTTTTTCGCCATCGTCCTCTTTTTCGTCGTCGCACTTCCCCCCGTCATCCGCAACCTCCACCAGTTCGCTACCGACCTGCCCGCCCGCATCCCTGCCATCGTCGCCCGCCTCAAGCGCCTTCCCCTCGCCGACAGGCTCGGCGTCGATAATCTCGCCCAGCGCGCCGAAGACGCCCTCTCCGCCACCGCCGCGTACCTCTTCGCCTCCTTCCCCAACTGGATGGGCCAACCTCTTCGATCTCATCACCGCCCTCGTCCTCTGCGTCTACTTCATGCTCGAGGGGGAGTACGCCTACCGCTGGCTGCTCTCGCTCTTCCCCCTCGAACGCCGCCTCCGCCTCGACGCCACCCTCCGCGCGGCCGAGCTGCGCGTCAGCAAGTGGCTCTTCGGCCAGGCCACGCTGATGCTCATCCTCGGCCTCGCCAGCACCCTCGTCTTCGGCCTGCTGCACGTCCGCTACTTCATCCTGCTCGGCGTCCTCATGGGCCTGATGAACTGCATTCCCATCGCCGGCGGCGTCCTTACCATCCTGCTCGTCGGCCTGGTCGCGGCCCTCGACTCCTGGGCCAAGATGGCCGGCGTCTTCATCTTTTACGTCATCTACGTCAACGTCGAGAACGCCTTCCTCACTCCGCGCATCATGCGCCACAGCGTCAACCTCATGGGCCTCACCGTCCTCATCGCCCTCATCGCCGGGACCGAGCTGGCCGGCATCGTCGGCGCTCTGGTCGCCGTCCCCACCGCCGCCCTCATCGCCGTCCTCCTGGACGAGTACCTCGTCCAAAAAGACCTCCCATAACCGCTTCTATCAACCAACAACCGTTTTTCGCTGTATCCTATCCCCCATGTCCGAACTCTCCTTCGCCCAACCCGAACGCCGCAGCTTCCTGCTCCCCGCCCTCATCGCCATCGCCGTCCTCGCCATCCTCATCGTCGGCATCTATCTCTACGTCCCGCACAGCACCGCCGACATCACCCTCACTCACGTCGCCGTCTTGCCGGAGCACACCGTCTTCAACTCCAACTCCAAGGTCGTCGGCCAGCAGCCCCCGTCCGAGGACGACCTCTACATCCTCGCCACCGTACGCGTCGACAACCGCCTCCGCGTCCCGCTCACGCTCGACGACATCACCGGCGCCATCACCGCGCCCGACGGCGCCGAGACCACCACCTCCGCCCTCCAGAAAAACGACCTGCCCAACCTCTACGCTGTCTTCCCCGCGCTCGTGCCTCTTGCCTCCGCGCCGCTCGTGCGCGAGTCCATCATCCAGCCCGCGGGCCGCGCCGAAGGAATGGTCCTGCTCCACTACCCCATCCCCCAGGCCGAGTGGGACCAGCGCAAGTCCGCCTCCATCACCCTCAAGTTCTACAACCAGGACCCCATCACCGTCCCCCTCCCCAAACCCTGATCCGCACTTGTCTTCACGCACAACTGACAACGGATAACGGACAACTGCCCTTATGACGCCGCCGCTTCATCGCCGACACCTGGTCTCCTCAATCCGGCCATCCCACCCACGCCGCCCTCACCGGCGAACAGGCCGTCCACCTCGCCCGCGTCCTGCGCGCCCAGCCCGGCCAGCTCTTCGACGTCGTCGCCAACGGCTTCCTCCACCGAGCCGAAGTCACCGAAGTCCGCGCCGCGAGCAATGACCAGATCCGAAGTCCTCTTCACCCTCCACGAAGAGCTGGAAGCCGACGCGGCCCTCCCCATCCACCTTCTGCTCGCCGTCTTCAAGTTCGACCGCTTCGAGTGGGCCATCGAGAAGGCCACCGAACTCGGCGTCGCCCGCATCACGCCCATCCTCGCCCGCCGCACCGAGAAGCACCTCGCCCTCGCCTCCGCCAAGAGCGTCGAACGCTGGCGCCGCATCGCCCTCGAGTCCGCCAAGCAGTCCCGCCGCACCGACATCCCCGATATCCCCGACCCCACCCCGCTCCCCGCCGCCCTCGCCCGCGAATCCGCTCCCCTCCGCATCCTCCTCAGCGAAACCGAGCAGTCCCTCTCCCTCGCCGCTGCACTCAACGAACAACGTACAACATACAACGTACAACCGCTTCTCGCCCTCGCCATCGGCCCCGAAGGCGGCTGGACCCCGAAGAAATCTCCCTCTTCACCACGCACGCATGGACGCCCGTCACCCTCGGCCCGCGCATCCTCCGCGCCGAAACCGCCGCCATCGCCGCCCTCGCCATCGCCAGCGCAGTAATGCAGCAAGTTAGCGAGTCCGCAAGTTAGCGGATTGGGAGCCGGTATGTGCGTCTTCGCACACTCCAATACCAAAGAGCAGCCAAGCATCTCGCCCAGCGCCTACCCTGACTCACTGACTCGCTTCAACTGAACATCCCCTTCATCTTCTCGAACAGCCCCCGGTTGGTCGGCGTATTCTCCACCGTCATCGTCTCGCTCAACTGCCGCAGCAACTCCTTCTGCTCCCGGTTCAGCTTCGACGGCGTCGCCACTCGCACCTCCACCACCAGGTCGCCCTTGCCGTGCGAGTTCAGGTGCGGCACGCCCTTCCCCTTCAGCTTGAACTCGCGCCCGTTCTGCGTTCCCTCGGGAATCTTGATCGTCGCCATCCCCTCCAGCGTCTCGATCTGCAACTCCGTCCCCAGCGCCGCCTGCGGAAACGAGATCGGCAGAACGCAGTGCAGGTCGTCCCCCTCGCGCTCGAAGAATTTGTGCGCCTTCACGCTCAGCACCACATACAGATCGCCCGACGGCCCGCCGAACCGTCCCGCCTCGCCCTCGCCCTGGTAGCGGATGCGCGTGTCCTGCTCCACGCCCGCCGGCACCTTCACCAGGATCTCGTGCTTCTTCGCCTGCAGTCCCTCGCCCCGGCACGCCGTGCACGGATCGCTGATCGTCGTCCCCGTCCCATTGCATCGCCCGCAGGTCTTCGCCACCGAGAAGAACCCCTGCTGGAAGCGCACCTGTCCGTGCCCGCCGCACTGCGCGCAGGTCGCCGGGGCCTTGCCCTTCGCGCTGCCCGTCCCGCGGCACTCCTCGCACGCCTCCAGCCGCCGGATCTCGATCTGCTTCTCCACTCCGAAGGCCGCCTCTTCGAACTCCACGGTCATGTCGTAGCGCAGGTCGCGCCCACGCTGCGCCCGCGTCGCCCGCCGTCCGCCGCCGCCCATGTTGAACATCTCGCCGAACAGGTCGCCGAAGATGTCTCCCAGGTCGCCCTGGAATCCCGCGCCCGCAAATGGATTCCCGCCCGGCACGCCGCCCTGAAACGCCGCGTGGCCGTACCGGTCGTATGCCGCGCGCTTCTCCGGATCGCTCAGCACCTGGTACGCCTCGCTGCACGCCTTGAACCGCTCCTCGGCCTCCGGATTATTCGGGTTCCGGTCCGGATGGTACTGCATTGCCAGCCTCCGGTAGCTGGCCTTCAGCTCCTGGTCGCTCGCGTCCCGCGATACCTGCAACACCTCATAAAAATCTGCCTTGGTCACGTTTGCCGTCGCACTCATCTCTTTTTGTCATTCCCGCAGGGAATCTGCTTTTTGTACTTGCCTTTGTCCTTACTGTCCACTGACCACTAATCACTGACCTCTGACTTGTTCGCCGCAATCCTCACCAACGCCGGCCGCAGCAGCTTCTCGCGAATCTTGTACCCCCGCCGTATCTCCTCCATCACCTGGTGATCGGGGAACTCCTTGGTTTCTATGCTTCCCAGCGCCTCGTGGACCCGCGGGTCGAACTGCTTGCCCACCGTCTCCACAGCCTGCACATGCAGCCCCTTCAGCGCCTCCTCCATCTGCTTCAGGATCAGCTCCACTCCCGCGCGCAACTGCTCCTGCGTGCCGTCCGCCTTCAGCGCCAGTTGGAAGTTGTCCATCACCGCAAGGAACGGCTCAACCGCCCGCTGCACCGCGTAGTCCCGCGCGTCCGCGCGCTCCTTCACCTCGCGCCGCCGCGTGTTCTCGAACTCCGCCTGCATCCGCGCCAGCCGGTCCATCAACTGGTCGCGCTCTCCGCGCACCTGCTCCAGCTCGACCTTCAACGCCGCCTCATCCAGCGGCGCAACCTGTTGTCGCTGCGCTCCCGCTTCGCCAACCTCCACCGTCTGCGGCGCGCCCGTCGCCGGCCCGTCCCCACCCTCTGGCTTCAACTGCTGTTCCTTCAACTCCACGCCCTTCGCGTCCCGGTCCTTCAACCCTCTGACTCTCAATGCGTCCTCCTCGATTCCCTGCGCCGTCGCCGCCTCAACCTTCCCGTCCCCACTCCCCGGCAAACAGCTCTCTCTACCATTGTTGCCGATTCCGGCCCATCGCGCGACCCCACGCCCCGTTCGCGATAAACAGCAAGTCGTAAGCATCGCCTATTCCGCAGGAGCAGGAGGTTTCAGAGTGTGCTGAAAATTTCTCGTACGCCTTCGCTGATAGCTTGATAGCTGATCGCTTACAGCTCAAGAATCATGCCTTTCGTTTTTGCCTCGCCGTTGGCCTCCGGGTTCAAAGGCCGCACCGATCTGCCGAACCGTAGGCTTAAGGGTTCCGCAGCCACGCATCCCTCAGAAAATCGAAGTTCCCGTCGCCCCGCGACACCACCCCCTGCAACCGCCGCGTATGCACCACCACATTGTCCGGAAACCACAGTGGAATCGTCGGCAGCTCGTCGGCCAGAATCTGCTGCACCTCCACATACTCCGCCCGCCGCCGCGCCTCGCACCTCCGCCTCCGGCCCGCTCTCCGCCGCCGCCTTCGCCAGCAACGCATCCACCCGCGCATTCACATAGTGTCCGCGGTTCGCCCCCTTCGGAGGAAAGCTCTCCGACGAGTACATATAGCGATAGATGTCCGGGTCCTCGTTCGACCCAATCCACTTCAGGATGTACATCTGGAACGCCCCATGCGTCACGTCCGCGTAGAACGTCCCAAACTCCGCCGACCGGATCTTCAGCTCAATCCCCGCCGCCCTCAGTTGCTGTTGCAGCACCGCCGCCAGCAGCCGCGTCGTCTCGTCCTGGCTGATCTTCAGCGTCAGCCGCAGCCGCACCCCATCGCGCCCCGCCGGATAGTCCCGCCTCCTCCAGCAGCTTCGCCGCCCGCGCCGGGTCATGCGGATAATGCGCCAGCTCCGCCTCCGTCGCCGCCGCCCACTGTCCCTCCGGCAGCAGCGTCTCCGCCAGCCGCGCGTGTCCCCGCCACAGCGCCGCAACGATCGCCTCCCGGTCCATCGCCAGCGCCACCGCCTGCCGCACCCGCTTGTCCCGCAACGCCGGGTCCGCCACGTTGAAGTTCAGGTACCACACATTCGACCCCGGCCCGCTCGTCGTCTCCAGCCCCGGCGCATCTCTCAGCGCATACACCATGTCCGGCGTCAGCACATTGCTGGCCGCGTCCGCCGACCCCTTCTCCAACTCCAGCGCGCTGGTTATCGTGTCCGGCACCACCTCAAACCGCACCCGCTCGAATCCTCGACGATCCGGGTGCCCTATCTGTTCGCTGTACCATCTGGACAAGCGTGGATACCACTGTTCACTCCAACACCCCTCAAATCTCTCCAGCACCACCTCTTTGTCCTGCACCTGGCTCACGAACCGGAACGGCCCCGACCCCACCGGATGCAGCCCGAAGTCTGCCTCCCGCCCCCCGCGGCACCACGCCAAACAGCCCATCGCTCATATTGAACAGCAGCCCCGCATCGGGCCGCTTCATCCGCACCACCACGGTCAGCCGGTCGCGCGCCTCCGCCCGCTCCACCGCCGCGAACGCCCCGCTCTTCGCCGTAATCAGCCCCGCCAGCTTCGGCTCGATCAGGCTCTCGATCGTCCACACCACGTCCTCCGCCTCCAGCGGCCGCCCATCCTGAAACCGCACCCCGTCGCGCAGATGGAAGACCCACGTCAGCGCGTCGGGCTGCTCCCAGCTCGTCGCCAGCCACGGCCTCAGGTTGTAGTTCTCATCCTTCTTCACCAGCGCGTCGAAGATCAGCCCGCCCACATGCTCCGACTGCGCATCCGTCCCCTGCCGCGGGTCCAGGTTATTCGGGCTGCTCTCCAGAACCACCACCACCGTCCCCGCCTCCCGCGCCGCCCCTCCGTGGCATCCCACCATCGCCATCGCCGCCGCCAGAATCACACCACCCACAAATCCGGGTGCCCCAGGATTCTCGATTCTGAGACCTGGGAAGTCGCACCACAATCGGGTGCCCCATCCTTTCGCGCTCTTTGCGAAGGGTGGGTTATTCGCGCGAATGCGCGAACCGCTTTCCTCCAATCCGTCACTATATCTCATCCGAACGAAACCTTCCCCAGCACCACCGCCCGTCCCGCTCCCGTCGCCGCCGGAACATTCCCCGCCCGCCCATTCCACGTCAGCCACGCCAGCAGCGCGAACGCCATCCCCTCCTTGGCCTGCGCCGGAACCCCCAGCTCCTCCATCGCCCGCACCCTCACCCCCATCTCCGCAAACCCCTCCCGCAGCATCCCCATCAGCGTCCCATTCTTCGCCCCACCCCCCGCCACGCAAAATCTCCGTCTTCAGTCCGACCTGAACCCAGACTAGCACTCCCAAAATGCGACACCACAAATCCCCTGTACGCCCCCACCACCGACTCCGCCGTCAACGCCGTCGCCGTCGCCACGCAATCCGCATCCGTCCCGCCCGCATCCCGGCACATCCCGATCAGCCGCTCCGCAAACCCCGCCCCAAACTCCTCCCGCCCGCACGACTTCGGCGGCACCGCCGCGAAGTACCCCTCCCGCATCGCCCGCTCCACCACCCCGCGCAGCACCCGTCCCCGCCGAGCCACCGCCCCGCCCCTGTCGTACTTCTTCCCAAACAAAGTGGCCATGCAATGGTCCACCACCATATTCCCCGGCCCGGTATCGAACGCCACCACATCCTCCAGCCCCGCCCCCGCCGGAATCGCCGTCAGGTTCGCAATCCCGCCCAGATTCAGCAGCACCCGCCCCACCTTCGCCGACCGAAACAGACAATAATCCAGCATCGGCACCAGCGGCGCGCCCTCCCCGCCCGCCGCCACATCCGCCGGCCGGAAGTCGCTCACCACCGGGCAGCGCATCCGCTCGGCCATCACCGCCGCCTCGCCCATCTGCCACGTCGAGCGAACCCGCGCCCGCGTCTCATGCTGCACCGTCTGCCCGTGGCATCCCACCAGCTCCACCCTCACCCCAAACTTTTCCGCCGCCTTTTCCACACATCCGGCATAGATATCCCCAAGCCGCCAGTTCAGCCGGCTCATCTCCGCCGCCGTCACCGCCTCGCCCTCCATCACCCGCAGCACCGCCGCCCGCACCAGTCTGGGATACGCCGTCTCCAGCAGCCCAATCAGCCTCACCCGCGGCCCATCCCCCTCCCCCGCCCCCGGCGCAATCCGGCACAGCGCCACATCGACTCCGTCCGCCGACGTCCCGCTCATCACCCCCGCCACCACCATCGCCTTCGCCATCCCCACCTTTCACTACATTCATCAAGAACCGGCGCGGAAGCACCATTCCTCTACTTGTCCCACGCTGTTTTTTCTGACAGCTTATAGCTCAAACGCTTACAGCTCTGGACCTGTTCCTTCAACGCTGTTTTTTCTGACAGCTTATAGCTCATCCACTTACAGCTCAAGACCTGTTCATTCAACGATTCCATCGTCATTCCGTTCAAACAACCTGCAATCCTCAACTCCCCTTCAGCTCCCGTTGCAACTCCGCCAGCAGGTTCAGCGCCTCCCTCGGCGTCAGCCCATCCAGGTCCACCTCCGCCAGCCGGTCCACAATCTTCTGCGACAGCGGAGTAAACATCGTCATCTGCATCGCCGGCGCCGCCATCTCCCCCGCGCCGCGCGCCAGCGCCGCCCCCACCTGCTGCGTCTCCGCCCGCTCGTGCAGCTTCAGAACCTCCCGCGCCCGCGCAAGTACGCTCCCCGGCAGTCCCGCCAGCCGGGCCACCTCGATCCCGTAGCTTTTGTTCGCCGCTCCCGCCTCCACCGTGTGCAGAAACACGATCCCGCCCGCCGTCTCCTTGGCCGTCACCCGCAGGTTCTTCAGCCGCGCCAGCCGCTCCTCCAGCAGCGTCAGCTCGTGGTAGTGCGTCGCAAACAGCGTCCTCGCCCCAATCTTCTCATGCAGAAATTCCACCGTCGCCCACGCCAACGAAAGTCCATCGTATGTAGCAGTTCCACGCCCCATCTCATCCAACAGTACAAGGCTCCGCGCCGTCGCCGTATTCAGGATCGCAGCCGTCTCCGTCATCTCCACCATGAACGTCGACCGCCCACGCGCCACGTTGTCGCTCGCCCCAATCCGTGTATAGATCCGGTCCACCAGCCCCAGCCGCATCCGCTCCGCCGGCACAAAGCACCCCGACTGCGCCATCACCACCAGCAGCGCCGCCTGCCGCAGATACGTGCTCTTCCCACCCATATTCGGCCCCGTAATCAGCGCAATCGACGCGGGCGCCATTTCCGGCTCATCCACCATACCGGGTGCCCTATTCATGGCGGTCTCATCGCCATGAGTGGGTTTCCCTGCACTCCCCCCATCCCACCCCTCCAGCGAGATCGAATTCGGCACAAACCGTCCTCCGCCCGACTTCCTCCATCCTTCGTTCCACCACCGGATGCCGCCCCGCCACAAACTCCAGCACGCCCGACTCCTCAACCTCCGGCCTTACCCATCCCCGCAGTGCCGCCAGAGCTGCAAAACACGCCAGCAGGTCGATCTCCGCCACCCGCCGCGCCGTCTCCCGCATCCGGCCCGCCGCGTCCAGCAACTGCCTCCGCAGCTCCGCAAAGATTCTCCGCTCGATCTCCCCCGACCGCTCCTGCGCGGTCAGAATCTTCGCCTCATACTCCTTCAGCTCCGGCGTCGTGAACCGTTCCGCGTTCACCAGCGTCTGCTTTCGCTCGTAGTCTTCCGGGACCGATTTACTATTTGCCTTAGTCACTTCCAGGTAATACCCAAAGACAGAGTTGAACCGTACCTTCAGGCTCCCAATCCCCGTCCGCTGCCTCTCCCGCTCCTCGATCGCAGCCAGGGCCTGCCGCCCACTCCGCCCCAGCTCGCGCAGCTCATCCAGCTCCGCGTCCACCCCCGCGCGGATCACTCCCCCCTCTGCAAAGCTCACCGGAGGCTCCTCCACAATCGTCTTCACAATCCGCTCATGCAGGTCTTCCATCGCATCGAATCCTGTGGAAATCCCTGTGGATCGCCCTCTGGATTTTTCTGTGGAAATCTCTGTGGAAGACTGGCCCGCCCCCAGCTCCCTCCACCGCTTCGCCTTGAATCCCCCCACCGCATCCCGCAGCCCCGGCAGGCAGCCCAGCGTCCCTGCCAGCGCCATCACCTCCCGCGGCCCCGCTGCATCCAGGGCCACCCGCCCCAGCAGCCGCTCCATATCCAGCAGCCCGTTCATCGCCCGCCGAACCCCCTCGCGCCCCCTCAGATCGCCCGCCGCCTCGCCCACCGCATCCAGCCGCGCCTCAATCTCTCCCAGCTCCGCCGCCGGACGCAGCAGCGTCGCCCGCAGCAGCCGTCTTCCCATCGGCGTCGCGCAGGCGTCCAGCGTATGGAACAGCGTCGTCTGCGCCGACTCGCCCGAAAACAGCGGTTCCACCAGCTCCAGGTTCCGCACGCTCACCGCATCCAGGGTTAGCCCCTCATCGTGCGCGTAGAACCGGATCGCATCGATATGTTCCAGCCCACCCTGCATGGTCTTCTGTAGGTAATGCACCAGCGCCCCGGCAGCCACCGCCGCCGTCTCATGCCCGCCCAGACCCATCCCCTCCAGCGACAGCACGCCAAGCTGTCTCCTCAGCAGCGGCACGGCGTACTCCGCCGCATACACCCAATCCTCCAACTCCGTCCTCGTCCGCACCCCCTCGAACATTCCCTCCGTCGATGCATCGGGTGCCCCATCCTTCACAGTCTCACCGTGAAGGGTGGGAGGTACACTGCCGGGTGCCCCATCCTTCGCGGTTGTTTCGCGAAGGGTGGGAAGCAATCCGTTCGATGCCCCAACTCCTCCCATCCCCTCCGCCACCAGCAGCTCTGCCGGCCTTGCCTGCCCCAGCTCGTCACTCAACTGCGCCCACGCCGTCGCTCCCGCAAACTCCGTCGCGCGAAACTCCCCCGTCGAACAGGTCCAGCAGCGCCAGCCCTACGCGCACTCCCGCTCCCGCGCCGCTCGCCGCCACGCTGGCCAGCCAGTTGCTCTGCTCCGCCCCCAGCGCCGCATCCACCGCCGTCCCCGGCGTCAGCACCCGCGTCACCTCGCGCCGCACAATCTTTTTGGTCAGCTTGGGGTCTTCCATCTGGTCGCACAGCGCCACCCGGTAGCCCTTCCGCAGCAGCCTTTGGATGTACTGTTCGGCCGCGTGGTACGGCACGCCGCACATCGGCTGCTTCTTCTCCCGGTCGCGCGCCGTCAGGGTCAGTTGCAGCTCGCGCGACGCCACAATCGCGTCCTCATAAAAAAGCTCGTAAAAGTCCCCGATCCGGCACATCATCAGGCAGTCGGGGTGCGCCTCCTTCGCGGCATAGTACTGCCGCATCACCGGGGTCTGCGCGCCTGCGTCGCTCGTCGTCTCTTTCGCCATGGCCGAAACGCCAGAATACCGCACTCGCCCCCGCACCCGTCGTTCGCATTCGCCCCGCCCACAAACTTCGCCTCAAGCGGGATCGTCCGCGCACATAGAATCCTATGCGCTGCGGCTGGCATCCCATCCTCAGTTCCTTGTGTTGCCGACTCGAATGCAAGTCGCAGTTTCTTCTGCTTTTGCCTTTCACCTTGAACCTCGTCCCTCGTCCCTCGTACCTCGCTCCTCGTATACTGCAACCTGGCCCATGACTCTTCTCTGGCTCCGACTCGCGGTTCTTCTCTACGGCATTGCTGCCCTTGCCGTCCTGCCCGCGGCCCTCTACGACCGGCCCCGCTGGCGGCACGTCGCCATCCCCGCCACCATCGCCGCCGCGCTCTTTCACTTCGTCTCGCTCACCGAGACGCTCAACGCCGCCCACCATCGTCTCCCGGTCGAGACGCACGAGCTTCAGTCCCTCCTCGCGCTCATCCTCGCCCTCGCCTTTCTGCTGGTCTACGCGCGCTACCGCAGCGTCGCCCTGGGAATCTTCGTTCTCCCCATCGTCTTCATGCTCTCGATGCTCGCCGCCTTCCGTCCCGGCCAGGAGACCTTCTCCGCGCCCATCCGCAACGGCTGGATCTTCCTCCACATCGTCCTTCTGCTTGCCGCCTATGCCGCGCTCTTCGTCTCTTTGCTCGCCTCCCTGCTCTATCTCATCCAGGAGCGCCGTCTCAAGCGCAAGTCCACCGGCCACGGCTGGCTCTCGCCGCTGGACACGCCGCTCGAGACCATCGACCAGATCGCCCTCAAGTCGCTCCTCTTCGGCCTTCCCTGCATGACCGCCGGCCTGCTCATCGGCTCCGTCATCGCGCAGCAGGACTACGGCGCAAAGTACTTCAGCGACCCCAAGATCCTGCTCACCTTCGGCCTCTGGCTGGCCTACATTGCCATGATCTTCATCCGCCGCGCCTCCGGCCTGCGCGGCCGTCGCGCCGTCTATCTCTCCAGCTTCGTCTTCCTGGCCGTCCTCTTCGTCTGGGCCGCAAACCAGTTCTCCGCTGTGCACAGGTTCCCAGTCCCATGAGCCAACCGACCCAGCGCCAAACCGCCCCGCGCCTCTCGATCGTCTCCCCGGCCTCCGAAGCCGATGCCGCGAACGCGCGCGCCGAGGGATCGCTCGTCCTGGTCGGCGTCAACCACACCACCGCCCCCGTCGAGGTCCGCGAGCGCCTCGCCATCCCCCTGGCCCGCCTCGCCGACGCCACGCGCGCACTCGCCCATCAACCCGGCGTCCGCGAGGCCCTCATCCTCTCCACCTGCAACCGCGTCGAGTTCCTCACCATTCAGGACCACACCCGCGCCGGCAATCCCCCCAACCTTCTCCGCTTCCTGCACCAGTACTTCGCCGTCCCCGCCGCCACCCTCGAGCCGCACCTCTACGAGTTCCGCGAGCGCGAGGCCGTCCGCCATCTCTTCCGCGTCGCCAGCTCGCTCGATTCCATGGTCGTCGGCGAGCCGCAAATCCTCGGCCAGGTCAAGGAGTCCTACTCCATCGCGCGCCAGGCCGGCGCCATCTCCACCGCGCTCGAGCCGCTCCTACAGCGCGCCTTCGCCGTCGCCAAGCGCGTCCGCACCGAAACCCGGATCGGCAGCTCCTCCGTCTCCATCGCATCCGTCGCCGTCGATCTCGCCCGCAAGATCTTCGGCAGCCTGCAAGGCAAGACCGTCCTCATCGTCGGCGCGGGCAAGATGTCCGACCTCGCCGCGCGCCACCTCATCCAGCAGGGAGCAACCTCCATCCTCGTCGCCAACCGAACTCCCGAGCGCGCCGCGCAGCTCGCCGGCCAGATCGCCGGCCAGATCTCCATGCAGCTCGCCAACGGCCCCATTGCAATCCACGGCTCTGGCCTCGCCTGCACCACCGAGGTCATCCCATTCGACCTCCTCTACGACCAGGCCGCGCGCGCAGACATCGTCCTCACATCCACCGGCTCCGAGCATCCCATCTTCAACCGTTCCCACGGCCAGCAATTCCTCGAGCGCCGCCGCAACCGCCCCATGTTCTTCATCGACATCGCCGTCCCCCGCGACGTCGATCCGCGCATGAACCAGGTCGAAGGCTGCTTCGTCTACGACATCGACGACCTCCAGCAGGTCGCCGCAGCCCACCTCGCCAACCGCGGCCGAGAGTCCGCCGCCGCCGAAAAGATCGTCAGCCGCGAGGTCGAGCTCTACCTTGAGCGCCTGCAATCGCGCGACGCCGTCCCCGCCATCGTCGCCCTGCAAAACTCCGCCGAGGCCATCCGCCAATCCGAGCTCGAACGCACCGCCGTCCGCCTCGCCGCCACCGGCGCCGCCCTCACTCCCGCCCAGCAGTCCGCCGTCGACGCCCTCACCCGCTCGCTGACCGCCAAGCTCCTCCATCCCCAGCTCACCGCCCTCCGCAAAAAGCCCGAAGACTAGCCGCTGGCCGGGTGCCCCATTCATCGCGGTCTCATCGCGATGAGTGGGTATCAGCGCAGCTCGACCGTCTTCTTCCAATTCACCCCAGCTTCTTCACCAGCTTCGCCGCGTCCCCATCCGCCTCCCCCCGCACCTCGCAGCCCAGCGCGCGCAGAAACCCGCTCACCGCCTCCATCGCCGCACCCTCCGCGCCCGCCGGATGCAGCAGCCGCACCGGCCCCGCACCACAGCCCCAAACCCCCCGCGCACCGCAAAGCATCGCTCCCCGCGATAGGTGCAAGACGCCAGGTCCGTAATGCTCTGCGCCTCGCTCGGCGTCAGCAATATCGTCCGCGGCGGCGCCATGCGGTCGATCAGGCAAAAAATCTCCAGCTTCGACTCCAGCTCATCCGGCACAAAGTCCACCGCAACGTCCGCCTCCCGCACCGCGTCCTCGATCGTCGCCGCAACCCGAAGCCTCCCCGCCCCCCGCGTTCACTGCCGCCAGATCGGCGTACTCCTCCTGCGCCCGCCGAAGCCGCGCCGGCATCACGTCCTCCAGCACCACGTCGAATCCCGCCGCCGCAGCAGCCAGCGCGAAGCTCCGCCCCACGCGCCCCGCTCCGATCACTGCCACCGTGCGAATCGCGCCCGCGCACCGCCCCCGCCGCCGGGTGCCCCATCCATCGCAGCTTCATCGCGATGGGTGGGAATTGGGCCGTCCGCCGCTCACTTCTTCGCTTGCACAGCCTGCACCACGGTCTCGTAGCTCGGCTCCGCGCCCTTGATGTGGTCCGCCACGCGCTGCCGCTCCTCGTCCGTCAGCGACGGCAGCACCGTCAGGATCCGCCGCAGCGTCACCGAAATATCGTCCACATAGTTCATCGTCCGTATTGCTTCGCCAGAGAGAGGCATCGTCGCTCCTGTCATATTGAACTTCGCTCCCACCAGTCTACCGCGCGGTGCGCGATTCATCGCGGTTTTATCGTGATGAGTGTCGACTCCAAATATAACCCGCCGTCATCCTGAGCGGAGTCACATCGCGCGCTTCATCGTGATGCCGCGCAGTCGAAGAGCCTGTCCCGAGCTTGTCGAAGGAACCTCAGCTGTCTGTGTTAGCCTGTCATTCTGAGCGCACAAGAACCGCCCATTCGCCGTTGCCTGTTCTTAACCCGTATTCGTTTTTGCATCTTTACTGTTGTTTGTTCTTAATCGGTTTCATCGGTGTCAATCCGTGTTAGGCTTTTCCTTCGCCTCCACATACCCATCCCTGTCCGTCAGCTCCATCAACTCCGCAAGCTCCGCCGCCATCTCCGGCTTCAGCGCGCCCGCCTCAAACCGCCAGCCCCAGTTCCCCAGCCTGTTCGCCGGAGTATTCATCCGCGCCTCGCTGCCCAGCCGCAGCACGTCCTGCATCGGAAAGATGCACAGCCGCGCCACCGACCGCGCCGCCGCCCGCATCATCGCGCCCACAATCTCCTCGTCCCGCTCGATCGGCTGCAGGTAGAGCTGCGCGTGCGCGCGCTCCTCCGCCGTCGCCCCGTTCTTCCACCATCCCAGCGTGGTGTCGTTGTCGTGCGTCCCCGTATACGCAACCGTATTCGGCACATATTGGTGCGGCAGATAGATGTGCGCGCCGCGGTCCGAGAAACCGAACTGCAGCACCCGCATCCCCGGAATCCCAAACCGCTCCCTCAGCTCCACCACCTCCGGCGTAATCAGCCCCAGGTCTTCGGCGATAAACGGCAGCTCGCCGAACACCTCCTTCAGCCGCTCGAACAGCTCCAGCCCCGGCGCCTTCACCCACTGCCCCTTGGCCGCCGTCTTCTCCTGGGCCGCAATCGACCAGTACGCCTCGAAGCCGCGAAAGTGGTCCAGCCGCGATCATGTCGTACAGCGCCAGCGACCGCCGCACCCGCGCCACCCACCAGTCGAAGCCCCGCTCCTTCAGCACCTCCCACCGGTACAGCGGATTGCCCCACCGCTGTCCCGTCGCCGAATAGTAATCCGGCGGCACGCCCGACACCCGCACCATCCCGCCCTTCTCGTCCAGCTCGAACAGCTCCGGCTGCGTCCACACCTCCGCGCTGTCGTAGTTCACAAAGATCGCCACATCGCCCAGAATCCGTATCCCGCGTTCCGCGCAGTACGCCCGCAGCGCGCGCCACTGCTCGTCGAAGAAGAACTGCACCGCCTGCTCCACCGCCAGCTCCCGCCCCTTCTCGGTCAGCAGCGCCGCCAGCGCGTCGTGCTTGCGCTGCGCGTACTCCTCCGGCCACTCGTTCCAGCCCACATCGCCAAATCTGCGCCGCAGCACGTTGAAGCTCGCATACTCCGGCAGCCAGCCTGCGTTCGCCTCGCAAAATTTCGCGAACCGCGCCCGCGCCGCATCCCCCGCGCGGTCCAGAAAGTTCCTCGCCGCCTCTTCGATCAGCGGCCGCTTGCGCCTCGCCGCCGCCACCAGCCCCGCCGTCTTTAATGCCGCCGCCCCATCCTGCCGCGCCCACTCCTCCACGCGCCTCCGCAATCCATCCCTCCTCCGCCAGCCGCTCCAGGCTGATCAGCGCCGGATTGCCCGCGAACGCCGACACCGCCGAGTAGGGCGAACTCCCATACCCCGGCGGATTCAGCGGCAACACCTGCCACACCCGCTGCTTCGCCGCCGCCAGAAAGTCCACAAACGCGTACGCCGCCGGCCCAAAGTCCCCCACCCCGCCCCGCGACGGCAGGCTCGTCACATGCAGCAGAACGCCGCTCATCCGCTCCCGATTCATCCCTCACCCTTCAGCAGGTTTCTGTCTTTCAACCAGCAATCAGCAACCAACAACCTGCAACCTGCAACAAAAAGGCCTGCTCCCTAACCCAGCGCCAAACCACACACCGGGCGGGGAGCAGGCCCCTCGTTTCTCATCTCTACTTGCCGGCAGGAATTCCTGCCGGGGCCGCCGCCTGCTTGCTAAGCCGAACTCCGCCGCCCTGCTCGTACCTTTCGGTCAGCGTCCCCATGAATATGCTGAAGATCTCCTCCCGCTGCTGGCTCAGCAACTGCTCCCGCGTCGCATCGAAGTTCTTCGCTATCTCTTCCGCCGTGGGCTCCTGCCTGTCGGTCACCGTCAGCACCACGCCGGTCTGTCCTGCGTTGATCGCGTCCGAGATCCCTCCCTTGGCCAGCTTGAACGCCGTCGCTCCCGGCCCGCTCATCGCGCCCAGGTCGGTCACCTGCCCGTCCTCGCCCACCAGTCCGCTCGACTTCACCGGCAGCTTCATCTCCGCCGCCGCCTTCTTCAGGTCGTTCAGCTCCTTGGCCCGCGCATCCAGTTTGGTCGTCTCGGTCTGCAGCAGCTCCGGCGCCTTCTGGTCGCGGTAGTCGTCCAGCACATGCGATTGATACTCCGCAAACTCCGGAGCGCGCGCCGCCTTCACATCCACCACCGTAAACACCGCGTAGCCGTCGCCGGTGGAGATCGCCTGCGGCGCCGCGCCCTTCTCCGTCGTGAACGCCGTATTCAGCATCAGCGTGCCATCCGACAAGCCCCCGATGATCGCGTTCTTCGCCAGATAATCCGTCGTCACCACCTTCAGTCCATGCGCCGCCGCCATACCAGCCAGCCCGTCCTTCTTCGCCTCGGCCGCAAGCTCGGTCCCATACGATTGCAACGCCGAGCCCTGCTTGTCCTGCGCAATCGCCTTCACGATCGAGTCCTTCACCTCGCTCAGCGGCTTCACTCCCGCCGCTATCTTCTGCTCGGTCTGGATGATGTGGTACCCATACTGCGACCGTACCAGACCCGAACGTCTGCCCCGGGTTCAGCGCCATCGCCGCCTTGGCATATGCCGGATCGAAGCCGCTGGTAGGCATCAGAGGGTATTCGCCGCCCTTGTCCTTCGACCCCGGGTCATCCGAGTACTTCTTCGCCAGCTCCGCAAACTTCCCGCCCGCCTGCAACTGCTTCAGAACGTCCTCGGCCTTGGCCTTGGCCGCCGCATCCGTCTTCGCGTCCGCCCCCGCCTTCGCCGCAATCAGGATGTGCCGCGTCTTCACCTGCTCCTCGGTCTTGTACTGCGCCAGGTGCGCGTTGTAGTACGCCTGCGCCTCGGCGTCGCTCACCGCGGCCTTGCCGCCCGGCGTCTTCGATGCGTCGAACGCCGCATACTCGATCTTGCGCGTCTCCGGTATCGCCTTGGCGTACTTCGCCGCGTTCTGCTTGAAGAAATTCTGCAGCTCCGCGTCTGTCGGGTTGATCGTCTTCTTCAGTTCCTCCAGCGACACCGCCGCGTAGTCGAACTGCACCTTCGTCCCCTGCACCCGGTAGGCCTCGCGCACCGCCGCGTCCGTCACCGCCGCCCCGCCCGTCACCATCGCCTGCAGCCGTTGCAGCTCCATGTCGTCCTTCACCTGCGACTCGAAGTCCGCGCGCGATGTGTTGAACTCCGTCTGCACAAAGTCCATGTACCGGTCGTCGCCGATGTACTGCCCGTCGGGGAACAGGTACTCGGCAAACGGCCCTGTCCGCAGCTCGCGCGCCAGGTCCGCGTCACTCACCTCCAGGCGCATCGCGTCCGCCGCCTGCTTCAGCATCGCCCGCTGCACCAGGACCTGCCCCGCCCGCTGCATCATGTACGGCAGCAGGAAGTCCGGGTAGTGCTGCTGCTGCAACTGCCGCTGCGCCAGCTTCGTCACATCCTCCATCTTGATCTCTGTGCTCTCCCCGAACCCGAGCCGCCCCAGCGCCCCCGGCTCCCGCACCGTCGCATACACCGACGCGCTCGCCCCCATCTGGTTGTCCATCAGCCCCGGGACCAGGTAAAGCACCATCGCCACGCACGCGGCGCCAATGATGACGCCAAACATTATCTTGACTGCCTTTGTGTCTTTTTGCAGAAAACGAATCATACCCGACCGCGACCCTGACTTCGCGCCCCGCCTACCCCGCCCCTCAAGCCGGATCGCAGACAGCGCTTCTGCCCGTTGATTTTGCGCGTCCCGGCGCGCCAAACTCCCGCGCGCCAAGCCGTTGGCAGGGCAAGCGACCAGTATAAATCAATCGGCTATGGCCTTCCGGCTCGGGCTGTTCAGAATCGCCTCTCTTTTCGACAGTAGACCGGTCTGGTCTTGTGCAGCCGATCAACGAGCGGTACTATTCGACGAATCACTGTATGAAAGGGAAGTCATGGTTGGGCCACGCCCGGAATGCTCCCTTAACCTAGGAATACTAGGAAGGATGAGAGGCGATTATGGCGGATGAGCCTGATTTGGTTGAAAACAATGAGGCAGCTCAATATGATGCACCGGCGCAGTCGGCTGGTGATCGGGTTGGGACTGCGCAGGTCATAGCTCCCGCACAATTCGACGAGGAGCATAGCATTTGGGGCTTTAAGAGCCGGATCACCCGCAGTGAGTTCTGGATACGGATGGGAGCAGTACTTGCCGGCAGCGTGATTGCATGTTTGCCGTCCATGTTGATATATCTACTCCCCTCGGCGGGGATCGGAGCGGGGATCGGAGAGGAGATGGAGAGGGGATGGAGCGATTTCGCGGGGATATTAATGTTGGCATGGTGCCTGTCTTGTCTTTCCTGCTGGCTCAGTTTGGCCCCAGGTAAAGCGTTGGCATGATGTCAACCTCTCTGGGTGGATGGTCCTCCTCAACTGCGTGCCTTATTTGGGGATAATCCCTTTCATCGTCCTAGGCTGCCTTAAGGGCACAAAGGGCAACGACCGGTACGGCATCGACCCCTTGGCCTCGCAGACAGAGTCCGACAACGAACCCCGTCCTAGTCGCTTCGGCAAGTTTGCCGGGTGCAGGGTGCGCCATCCTCGCCCCGGGAACCCCACCCCTTGCCCATGTGCCCCATTCATCGCCGCGCGCCAGGGTGGGGTATCGTTGCGGTGCGAACGACCGGCTGTCACCGGTGCCCCATCCTTGGCGCCTTGCGAAAGGGTGGGATTTCGGGTGCCCCATTCATCGCGCGTCCTTTGCGCGATGAGGAGGTATCGCGCGGTAGCGCGACCCGGAGGGAGCAGGGGCCTTCAGGCCCTTGAAACCACCCCCCCGAAGAAACGGGCTTCAGCCCCGGGCCTCGACCTTGCCGTTGTCTGTTTTTTGCTTGTCATCCTGAGCGCAGCGAAGAGCCTGTCCTGAGCGCAGTCGAAGGAACCCCCGCATTTGCCTTTGCTTCTGAGATAGGACCAGGCTTTAGCCTGGGCGTTCAACCCCTCCATCGAATCGGGGGTTTTAACCCCCGGGAGCACGCCTTTGCTCGTGAGGATTCTGACCATTGACCACTGACCACTGTTGTCAACCCCCTCACCCCTCTAAATTTCCCCTAACCCACTCGCCATCAACCACTTCCCCCAGAAAAATAGTTGGCATACTAGTTTCTCTCCACGGCGTATAATTAAAGGGGCTGTCCTAGATAATTCCCAATGAAGGGGAAAGAACTAGGATGGTGGTTGTATGCGGAAGAGTCGATTGAGCTGGGCGCAGCAGAGGCGATTGATCGAGCATTTCGTGGCTGGGACGACGGCTCGGACGGCGGCCTCGCTGGTGGGCGTCAATAAGAATACGGCGACGTTTTACTTTCATCGTCTGCGCCAGATCATTGCTCTTCACAGTGAAGAGCCGACCCAGTTCTTCGGCGAGATCGAGGTTGACGAGAGTTACTTCGGCGGCGTCCGCAAGGGCAAGCGTGGACGCGGTGCCGCAGGCAAGGTTCCCGTTTTTGGCCTGTTAAAACGCGGGGGAAAGGTGTACACCAAGGTCATCCAGGATGTGAAGAGCAAGACGCTGAAGGCCATCATCGACGACCACGTTGTGCCCGACAGCATCGTTTATTCGGACACGCTCAGTTCTTACAATGTACTCGACGTCTCGGACTTCAAGCATCAACGCATCAACCACTCGAAACGCTTCGGCGAGGAGAAAAACCACATCAATGGAATTGAGAATTTCTGGAACCAGGCCAAGCGTCACATGCGCCGCTTCAACGGCATCCAGACCACCCACTTTCCCCTCTTCCTCAAGGAATGCGAGTGGCGATTCAATACTCCACAAGCAAAACAACAACAAACCCAACTAATTCAATGGTCTAAACAGTATCTGCAATAATTATCTGGGTCAGCCCCTAATTAAATCAGGTTGCAAAACCAAACAGACCCGGCCAAGCGCGCCGGGCTTTTGCATTTAACTGTTTCCTGTTCCCTGTCCTTCGCTTTAACCCTCAACCGTCGCAGCGAAGTCCAGACTTAGTCCAGACTTAGTCCAGACTTAGTCCAGACTTAACATGCCTTTTTTGAAGACTTTGAGACTTTTTCGCATACAAAGGAGAACCCGCATGACCGAAGCAACCGAAACCCGCCGGGCCTTCGCATATAACTGTTCCCTGTTCCCTGTTCTTCGCCTTTTATACGTCTCGCGCGCTTAGCGCGAGCTTAACCCGCATTTTATGAATACTTTACGCTATTCACCCCCGGGGGGGGGGTACACAACGCGCAGCAAAAAGGGGCCGCAAGCGCGGCCCCTCGAATCGCGCAAAAGTCAGATCGCTTCAGTAGGGATATGGATAGCCATAAGGATATGGCCGATAATATCCCGGCCCGTACGGCCCGTAGTACACCGGAGGATAGCGCCGCCGAAGTTGCTGCGGCTGCATCCCTTGCGGAACTCCCTGCGCCAGCCGGTCCATCTCCGCCTGCGACACCGTAGTGACGGTCGCCGGCTGCGCCAGATGGAACGTCAGCAGCCCCTCCGACGGCACATAGACCTGTCCGCTGCCCGACGCCGCCGCCGATCCCAGTCCCAGCGCTCCGCCCACCCCCGCGCCGATCGCCGCGCCCCGTCCGCCGCCCGCCATCGCTCCAATCAAGGCTCCCATCGCGCCGCCCGCCGCCGTGCTATTCACCGCCTCTGCGGCCTTGTCGCCCGTCGCCCTGCCCCACACATCGGAGACGATCGCATAGCTCTTGCCGCCCAGCGTCACCTGCGTCAGTTGCAGCGTCAGCTCGCCGCGCCCGCTCAGCGCGCCTGCCTTCTTCGCGTCCACCACCGTTCCCTCGACCGCCGCGCCGCGCGGAATCGCCACCGCGCCGTCGGCCACCACATCGTTCACCACAATGCCGTCGAAGCGGTCGCCCGCCTTCGCGCTCGCGCTGGTCAGCGTCTGGTTGATCCGCATCCGCAGCAGCGCGCCCGCCGGCACCGTCACCGCCACCCCGCCCTCCTGCCCGCCATACACCGGCTGCGCCTGCGCGTAGCCAGGCTGCGGCTGGCCATAGCCCGGCTGCGCATAACCGGGAGGCGGCGCGCCGTAGGGCTGCTGCGCCGCCGGATTCGCACTTTGATTTGGAGCCTGATTTGGAGCTTGATTTCGAACCTGATTTGCACTTCCCGTGTTGTCCGAGTCGGGCGACCCCTCCACCACCGGCGCCTGCGCTGGCTGCGCTGTTTGAGCGTTCGCGTTCTCGCCGCCCAGCGTCATCTCGTCGACCACCTTCTTTACGCCTCTGGTCTTCGACACGATCGTCTCGGCCTCAACCCGCAGCGCCTCGCTCTCCACCGAGCCGCTCAGCGTCACCACCCCATACACCGTGGTGGTCGTCATCGGCTGGTTGGCCAGATCGGGAGCTCCCGCCAGCGCCCTCAAAACATTCGCCTCCACCGCTGCGTCCGGCATCGTCTTGGCCGCCGCCGGGGCCGCCGTTGCCGGTGCCTGCTCCGCTGCCGGCGCCGTTGCCGGTGCCTGGTTCTGGTCCGTGCTCTGGGCCGGCGCAACCGCGCTCCATCCCAGTACCGCAGTCAGCAATAGAGGAGCTGCAACCTTGATCGACCGAACTGAACTTACACAATTCAAACCACGACCCATGCAACGTTCCATGCGTTCCTCCAAAATCTCCGCAGGCCGGGCAGTTTCGCACGCGGCCTCTACTCTTGCAGACTCAAAATTCAGAAAAAAGTTACGCCTGCGCCGCCGATTAATGGCTCGCCGTTCGCAACATTCCCTGCGCTCTTGGTCTGCCCCTCGCAATCTTCCCGCTCCTGCACAGTTGGATGCCAACCTGCCGCTCGCCAGCCACAAACTGCCGCTCGCCAGCCACACGCACGGATTGACCTGTCCCTCTCTACGGCAGTATACTTGCACTGCGGGGTGGAGCAGCCCGGTAGCTCGTTGGGCTCATAACCCAAAGGTCGGAGGTTCAAATCCTTCCCCCGCAACCATTTGCAGTTTTCTGCCCGGCGCGTTCCGGAACCTGCGGGTCTCAGTCCCCGCAAAACCCTGCCTCCGCGTGGGGTTTTGCTTTTGTCTGTCGGATTGCTGCGCTGCATCGCCCCGCGCCTCGCGGTTGCCGCAGCCGCGCTGCTTCGCATCCTCCAGCGGCAGCGTCCCATCGCCCCCAACGCATCAGAATGGCATTACGGCACCAGCAGGATCGGCGCCTGCCAGAATGCTCCCTTCACTCCCGTCGGATCCAGTACACTCACCTGGCAGTCGTACTTGCCTGGCGGAAGCTGGCCCAAATCGACCGTGAAACTGAGTGGAGCGATCTGCAGGCTCTTGTTCGGACTTGGCAATACCTCCACGGGCTGCGTCTCGTACACCTTCGTCTGCCCCTGATAGAAGCTGACGAAGGCGATCACCGGCTTGTCCGAAGACGGAGCAGTCGTCTGCCCAGCCGATGGCACGGAGGTTGCACCCTCGTAGGCCTGCAGGAACACATACAGGCTGCGCGCTCTGCTGAACACGCGCGTAACGCTCGGCACCAGTTGCTGCCCGTTCTGCACCAGTGGGTCCACAGCCGTCTGCTTGGCTTGCTCCTTCCCGTTTGCAACGTTATAGATCGCGTTTGCATACGGCTGCCGCTGGCCCGACAGCACAACCGAGCTGATCGCCACCCGCTTCGTCTCCTTGTTCAGGTTCGGAATCACAAAGCTGGTCTGGAACGTCCCAATCCGCCCCGTCTCGTCGTCCCGCGCCAGCACTTTGATGGTGTACTTGCCCGGCAACAGCGTGTATCCGGACGAGAACACAATCGGGCGCTTGGCCCATTCCGTGGCCGTCGCGTCGCTCAATTTCGTATCGAAGTGGTCGCGGATATTGCTCACCGTCGTCCCGCCGTAATCGTCCTTGATCTCTCCCACCAGGTCGATATGCGTATGGTCGGCGCCCCCTCGTCTTGCCAGGACGATCTCGCGTCCAGGGACCTTCACAAAGACCGGAACGTAATACTCCGCTTTATTCAACTGGAAATAATTGATCTCCACCGCCACGGTGAGGTCCACCCACGGATCGCCCTGCATCAGCGCGTCCTCCAACTGCCGCTCCTTGTCCGCGGTCGTAAATTTGCCCCACTCCTTCTCCCCGAAATATCCGTGGCGGAAGTCCAGATCGGCGGCCTGCTGCGGCGGAACGAGCGAAACCACAACCTTGCGGAACTTCCCGTTCACCGCCGTATTGCTCGTGTAGTAGCCCAGAATGTAGTAGTCGGAGTCCGCGTGTTGCGCATTCACAATCCCACGGTCCAGGTCGTTGTTGTCCAGCAGGGCCTTCCCCCCGGTATCGCCGGCCAGCGCGAACAGCGTGTCCTGCGACCGCGCGAATCGGCTCATCACCGCCATCGCCGCTCCCCCGGTATACATCGCCGAGCCGCCCTGCGAGCCTTGCGTCGCATCGCCCAGCGGCCCCGACGCCACCAGCCCGCGTGCGTCGATCGGCCAGAACGACACGCCTGCCCGGATCGCCGCCTGCTCGGTGGCCACCAGTTGTGCCTGGTTGTCCAGCCCATTCAGGTTCAGGCCGCTGGCAAAGTAGATCAGCGACTTCTTCTCATTCAGCCGCCCCAGGGCCTCTGCCGCCGTCTGCAACGCGGCCAGTTGCCGGTCCGTGGTAAAGATGTTGAACTCGCTGTCGTCCTGCCCGAAGGCCGCGCCGGTATCGGCGGAGCTGTCGTCGTTCGCCGCCTCCGCGCCCTCCTGTCCCTCCCCCACCACCATCGTCTGCAGAATGCTCAACAGGTGGCTGCGGTCGGCGGTGAAGTCCTGCAGTATATCGACAGAGCTTCCGTTGTATCGCAAAATCGCCAGCAGGTCCGCCGTCGTCATCTGCGTCCGGATGAACTTCTGCGCGGCCTCCAGCGCGCGATACTGGTCCGACTGCGGCATCGTCGTCATATCGAAGTACAACGCCAGCAGGCGGTGGTCCTTGTACCGGATCTCCCCCGCCGCCTCCGGCGCAATCTGCGTCCGCGCCAGCCGGTTGTAGATCTTGATGTTTTCTTCGCCGGCAGGAGTCGCCGCCAGCGGCGTGGCATTCTCCGTCAACATCTGGTGTTCGCAGATTTTAATCGTCTGCGCCACGCCGTCTTCGGTGATCGTGAAGTCCTTCGCCGTCAACCCCTCGATGGGGTTCCCCTTCTTGTCTTTCACTCCCACGGCCTCGATAATCAGCCGCAACGTCACCTTGATCGTTGCAGCCTGGTCCGCCGTGCCAACCGGCTTGTTCTGCCCCGTCAACTGCGCGCCGGCAGGCAGACTCCCAGTGCCCGCGGCCACAAACACAACGCACGCGGCCAGAGTCAATCGCATCGGCATCGAAAAAGTCATTCGCATTCTTCAGTACCTCAGTCGCATCGTGATTTGCATTTGTCGCATTGTATTGGCAGGCAGCGGCGCGCCGAACTGCGGGCTGCCGACCGTCGTGTTCCAGCCGGAATACACAACATGGTTGAGTACATTCGTGGCATCGATCTGGGTGGATAAATTCAACCGCTTGCTCAGCCGGAACGTCCGTTGCATCTCCGCATTCAGGCTGAACTGGTTTGGCCCGGTGATCGAGTCTCGCCGCGCAGTTCCCCACTGGCCCGCCGCCGGCGCCTGAAACGCCGCCGCATTCAGAAACACTCCCGGCAAATTCAGATGGACCGGCCCGCCCACATAGTTTGCGCGAATGGTCCCAAGATTGGCCGCCCCCGCCACCATTGCGCCGCCGACGATCGGCGTCTCCGGCAGGCCGCTCGCGTATCGGATCGTCGTGCTCACCGTCCACTCTTTGTAGGCCAGCCCCTTCCATCCGCTCATCAGCGTCTTTCCGCCCAGCCCCATGCCTGTCGTGTACTGCGCATTCGCGCTCAGCACATGGCGCTGGTCGCTGGTCGACAACCCCCGCTGCCCGCTCAGGTCTTTCCAGTTCTGCGCCACGCCGCCCCCTGCGCCAACCCCTCCCTGCCCGCCCAGCGAATAAACGTCATCCAGCGACTTCGAGAATGTGTACGTCGCACCCGCCTGCAGCCCGCTGCGCAACCGCCGCCGCAGCTCGATGCTCCCCGCCTCGCGCGTCGAGTTTCCATTGGACGTGCGATACAGATAGCCCGATGGATACGCGGCATACGGGTCCGTTCCCCCGGCCGGAGCGGTGTTCGGCAGAAACTCCTGCACGCCCCGTGTCCCCTTGTTGCCCAGATAGCTCGCCACCATCTGCAGCGAACCCGGTAGGTCGCGCTGCACCGATAGGCTCCAGATCTGCACATAGCCCACGCGCAGGTTCGGGTCCACGGCAAACGTGTCCTGCGTCGTGGTGGAACAGGGAAGAACGGCAAACGGGTTCGCCATCGTGAACCGGCACGCCGCGCTGTTGGAGACGCTCAAACTCGTCGACAGCGGCGCCTGCTGCGCCATCGCCATCGCGGCAGACTGATAGACTGACGTGTCGTGGCTGATCTGATAGCCGGACCGGATCAGCAACGACGACCCCGAGATCGGCCGCCACGCAATCCCCACATTCGGCGCAACTCCGATCTTGTCCGGGCGGACCAGCGACGTCGGATAGCTCTGTCCGGTCAGCGCGCCAACCGGACTGCTCCCCAGCACCGCCTGTTCCGCGGTAAATCCTGGCCCAACGTCCAGGTTCACCAGCCGTCCCTTCAACTCCGTAACCGGAGCCCCATACTCCCAGCGAATCCCCCAGTTCACGCTGAACTCCGAGTTCACCCGGAAGTCGTCGCGCGCATACAGATCGTAGACCGATTGGCGAAGGTACTTGTCCGCGTTGCCATACGCGATGCTGCTGGTGTCGGGAATCCCCAGCAGAAAGTCCGCAAAATCCGACCCGCCCGCGCCTGTGCTCGACTGCGTGGCCGTTCCGGTAAAACTAAGCGATCCCTCCGGGTTCGCCTGCGACCGGATGTTGGACTCCTGCCTGCGAAAGTCCCCGCCCATCTTGATGTCGTGCCGCTGGTGGTACCACTCCACGTTGTAACTCAGCGAGTTCGTCTCCGGGCGGTTGTAGGAGCTCGTCGCGTCGGACAGGCCCGCAATCCCGCTGGCGAATCCCAGCCCCGGAGGCCCCCAGTTCGCCGGAGTCGCGTTCGCACCATTCGCAATCCCGGCATTGCCCTCCACATTCTCCCGGTTCGCAAAGTAGGGGGTCACCTGCGTCCGCGACCGGCTGAACGTATAGTTCGCAGTCATCCACACCCGCTGCGTGAAGCGGTGGTACCAACTGGCATTCACGCTCAGGTTCAGCAAGCCGGTCGAATCCTCAAAGCCGAACAGGTTTGTGTTGCTCGACCTGGCGCTTGTGAAGTTGAACCCTCCATACAGGTAGTTCTTGTTTCCGATCATCCGGCTCATCATCGCCTGAATCGCATCCTGATGGCTGTCGCTGTTCAGTGGGACCTGGTAGTTGTACTGCGCATTTCCCGCCAGGCTGGGCGATGGCAGCGGATAGAGGTTCAGCAGCGCCTGTGCCTGCGCGCTGATCGGCACATTGCCCGTGTACTGGGTTCCCGTTGCCGGATTGAAGATCTGCAAGCCGGAGAAATTCCCCGCCCGCTCGGCCGCGGTCGGCACCAGCGCCGGCTGCGTTGTAATCGTGCTGTTCTGCGTCCGGCTGTACGAGATGTTGAGGTAGGGCCCGCGCGGCATCAGGTGTTTGATATTCAGCGGCCCGCCAAAGTCCACCCCCGCTGTGATTTTATTGTTCGAAGGGACCGGCGTGTCCAGCCCGGTCAGCGAGTACGGCTTGGCATTCAGCGCCGAGTTGTTCAGCACCAGGCTCAGCCCGTAGTTGTACAGCGATCTTCCGCCGCTGCGCGTGTTGCCGAAGGCCTGCGACATGGAGTACTGCGACGTCGCCGCGTTGTTCACGCTTCCATTGATGAGCAGCCCATCGTTGGCCTGCTGCGCCGTGGCGTCCTGCTCGGGCGCCGGCATCGGCGCCGCCGGCTCCGGTGCGTTCGCCTCCTGCGCCTTTGCCGCCGCGCCCTTCTTCTTCGCCGCCGCAGCCGGATTCGCTGTTGGCGCGCTCTGGCTCGCAGCCGCAGCCGGATTTGTGCTCTCCGCCGCTGTAGTCGTGCTCGCGCTTGCGGGTGCCCCAGGTCTCGATTCTGAGACCTGGGTTGACGGCGCCGCCTCCTCCTTCACCGGCTTGGCCGCTGCCCGCATCTGCTCCAGCGTCAGCAGCTTCATCTCGAACGCGCCCGCCGCCGCATTGGGCGCCACCGTCACCTCCTGCTTCACCGGCGCAAACCCCGTCATCTCGATCGTGATCGTCCACTTCCCATCGGCCAGGTCGGCAAAGGAGTAGAAGCCCTGCGTATCCGTGATCGCCACCGCCGTCTTGTCTCCCTGCGTGGCCGTCACCGTCACCGTCGAGCCCGGCAGCGGCAGCCCGCCGAAGGTCACCTGTCCGTGGTACTCCGATGCCATCGCCAGGCTCAATCCACTCATCCACGCAATCGCGCAGAACAGCAGCAGCCATCCACCCCTTCCGGGCCTGCGCAACTTGCGCTCGGTCATTCCTCGCACCATTCCTTTTTTTTGAGATCGCTGTCCGAATCTACGCAAAGACAGCCCATCCGGTTCCGCGGATAATTCACCGTGAAAGAAAATTCACGCTGCAAATTCGGTGATTATGCACTTGACAATCATATCCATCACTGCAATTCACTCGGAATGCGACAGGCCCGTTCGTCATCCGGTCATCTCTTTCTTGATTGCTGTGATTGGCGCGGTTCGTCTTCTGAATGCTTCTCGACAATAACGCTCACGATTGAGACGTTCACGAATCGGAATCGATAGATATAAATCGCAAATTTATCTCCTGTCCTTCATCCCAACACCTTAGTACGATAAATATCGTATGTCAACGGCCCTTCCCCTTGGCATGGGTGCGGGCGCGCTCTCTGCGGCACGTCCCATCCCAGGCCGCCATGAGGTTCAGTTCTCCGTGGGGGTCTTCTCCACGTGGTCGACCACCAGTTGCTGCACCTGCGCCTTGCGCGACTCCAGCCTCAGTCCCATCTTCTCCACCGCCGCGTAGACGGTCGATCCCGCGCCCCCCGGATCGGAAGCCTCCATCGTCCCGCCGCCTGGGCCGCCAGGCATCCCCTGGCCTTGCGCTCGGGCCGCTGCCTGTAGGTCGGCAAGCGACAGGGTGAGCGACACTTCATAGTGGCCGGTCAGCCCCGACTCATCGACCACCGGCTTGGCTGTTGGTCCTCCAATCTGCATGATCTGCGAAAGAATATCCACAAACCCGGACATCGAGACGCCGGTTCCATCGATCTGAACCACCCCGGTAATAAAGTCTATCTTCTGTTTGTATGTGCCGCGGGTACCCATGTTCACCACGGCATTCATTCCTTTCTTGGGGTCTATCTCTTGCGTAATGCGCGCTGGACCATCGGGCAGGTCCAGCTTCCTTTCGCCGGGCTTCAGCGGAGCGTTTTCATCGATCGGATCGGGCGCCGGCGAGTCCTTCAGCTTCGGCCCTCCCTTGCCCGCCACCAGCGCCAGCACCGGCCGCTCCTGCGATTCCGTGTGGATCTGCAACTTGAACCGCTCCGCCAGCAGGGCCTTCAGCATGGCCGCCGCGTCTTCCTTTGTCGATCCTTCGGGCAGGCGCGCCACTATATCGAAGCGCTGCGCGTCCGGCTTGTTGATCCAGTCCGCACAGGTGACCTGGTACGGCTTCACCTTGTAGGCCGCGACGATCAGTTCCTTCAACGACATGTAGTTGTACTCGGCGCGCAGGCCGTCCAAGTGCATGCCGAAGTTCGGCATCTTGCCCGCCTGCATGTCCGCTGCCAGCTTCGCCATGTCCAGCGGCGCCGACGGCCGCACCGAGGCCACATCGAAAGTTAGATCGCTCGCCGCGACCGTGGCCGCGGGTTGTGTCGCCGCCGCTGGATTTGTCGCCGCGGCTGGCGCGGCTGAAGCAGACGCGGCCGCCTGTCCCAGCGCAACAGGCGCGCCGACGCCCATCCATGCCGTCGCGCTAAGCAATAGGCTGAAACTCAGTTTGTGTGCGCTGAAACTCAGTTTGTGTGCTGCACCTTCGACCATGACATGCACCATCCTTTTCTTGAATTATTCCTGATCTACGTTTTCTAAATAAATATGTTCCATATTTAAAATCGCGCCTTACACAGCGGATACACGATGAAAGCCAGAATCCCCCCAAACCAGATCGCAAACCAGATCTGAAACGCACGGCTCATTCCGAAACACGACGAGCGCCCGAACGGCGTCTTCCAGCTTCCCGGCGGCCGCAGTTCGCTGCCCATCGCTTTCAACTGCTGCTGCCCGCGGAACATCGCGATCATGCCGTATCCCCACACCGCGAAACAGCAAGCCAGCGCCAGCCAGCGCCACACGGGCGCAGGTCGCATCGGAGACAACGCATGGATCAGCGCGCCGCCCAAGAGAACGACCACCATGAACCACTCGAAAAAAATCCCTGACACGCGGATCCAGTGGCGCCTCGCGGCGTCCTGAAAGCGGTAGTGCTCTTCGGCTCGCTCTGCCGGTAGCGGCCAACTCACGCGCACCATCGCCATCTTGCCGGGAATCAATCCCAGCGCCCCCCAGCTCAGTGTCAGCGGCGTCAGCCAGTCGAAGTGCTTTCCGCCGTGGCGCAGCAGCAGCCACCAGCTCAGCGCGACCAGCGCCACCGCCAGCGCCTCCGCCGGCCACGAGATGTAGTCGCTGTATCGCCGTGTCGTGAGCGCCAGGGCCACCGGACGCACTGGCGGATTGCCACCCAGCTTGTGCCGCGTCCACGCCTGAAAGATAAACATCGACGGCACAAACACCAGCGCAAATCCTCCCGCCCACATCAACGTCATATCCCACCGGCGCGAGACGACGATGGCTCCCAGCGCCACAAACCACACACCGTAGAGCGCCGCCACCATCGCATGGAAGCCCGCCATCCAGCTTCGTCCCGGCCCTTCATAAAATCCCGCCGGAACTTCGACACCCAGAAAGTAGCCCGGGCCGTTGTGCAGCGGCTGGTTCCACAGGTACTTCACCAGAGCATACGTCAGCACCATCACCAGCAGACAAATCGTGAAGATACAGACACCCACTTCGCTTGGTGCACTCATCGAGTGGCCCCTTTCTGTTGTAACTGCGCAAGCTGCTCCCGTACGGCCTCCACAATCTCTCTCCCGCTCAGCCCACGCAACACCAGCTCGGTCAGCGCCGTATGCAGCGGCTTGTACATCTCCGCCCCGTCAACCGGATGCGGGCTTCGTGACGAGATCGCCGCGCCCGCCCCATGCCGCACCGTCACGAACCCCTCGTCCTGGAGCTGCCGGTAGGCCACCGCGACGGTGTTCAGGTTCACGCCCAGGTCGCCTGCCACCTGCCGCACCGAAGGCAGCGTCATCCCCTCGCGCAGCTCGCCGCGCGCGATCAAGTCCTTGATCCCGTCCGTGATCTGCTGGTAGATGGGCCGTTTGTCGTTGTCTTGCAGGGTTAGGAACATCGCTGCTTCCTCTGTCTGCTGTATGAATACATCATACACTTCCGGCAGTCAAGAAGTTTTTTCGAGCTGGACTTTCTGTCGGGTCACAGAGCTGTCCCCGCAAATTCGAACAGAGTATTCGTTGAGGATTTATTCACGTCCTAGAGCAAAACCGGGGATGCTGGTTCCATCGCCTTAACTGATAGCTTGATGGCTGATAGCTTACAGCTCAGGAATCATGCCTTTCGTCTTTGCCTTGCCGTTGGCCTCCCGCCTTCAAAGCACCACGCCAACACTGGTTTTGCCCTAAGCCGGCTTGGCGGAGGAGTTCGCCGCGCCATGCAAAGCGCCACACATTGCACCTTCGGTGAAGATGCGCGAAGGCCGCGGCCGCGCCTGGCGCTTCATCAGGTTGCGAAATAACTCCCGTTTTTGCCTTTGGGAGGGAGCAGGGGGCTTCAGCCCCCTGAAAAAAGCCAATCAATTCAAGGGGCTTTAGCCCCGGGCCTTTTGCCAGAAGCTGCAATCAAGCCTTTTTCCGCAGCCTGTCATGCCGTTCGCAACGGAACTGGTTGCCCCCCAGGGATTCAGAAGTATTGACAATAAAGGCGTTACTGCGCGTTTTCCACAGCGATACCCGCACAAATACCCTACGCTGAAAAGGGGATTCACACCCCGATTGCCACCGCACTTTATCGACCCTCTTGAGTCCATCTTGCACGATACCGATTAGACCCGAGAGAGAATCGTCGCGAAGAACTCTTGCAGTTCTTTCACGACCTCGGAGAGATTGTTTGGCGCTTCCGTGAGCCTCGCCCGCTTTAGAAATGCGCTCCACTGCGTCTGCTTGGCCGGGTCATTGCCAAAGGCCGCTGACAGTCCGACGGGAGCCGGATCAATCTCCATTCCCCGATTTGCAAACGTCCGCTTGATTGCCGTAGCCAGGGCTTCCCATTGGTGAGCAGGGAGCGAAGCCAGCCCGCAAGGACTGACCGCATGTGGTCACGCCTGACCCGCAATGCGTTCCTCAAGTTCGTCTTTCAAACGATAGCGGCGAGCCTTCTTCGACGAATCAGCCACGACAAGGAATCCCTCTGCGACCCACCGCTGACACAAGGCCGCTGCCGGTCGTTGTTGAAAGCCGAACAGTTCGGCAATCTCCTTCGCCGTCACCTCGCGCGATTGCTCAAAGAGCGTCAACGCCTTCCTTTGTTTGGCGTCCAGGCTTCCTGAGAAGTTGAGAGCGATCCGCCGCTCCGGACTGCGCTTCCTTCTTCGCTTGTGCGTGGACCTTTTCAAATGAGGTCGCCATGCCCTCGACAAAGTACGCAATCCAGCCTGTGATGTCGGCCTCGGCGCGGCCCAGATGATAGTTATGCGATGGTCCGACGGTCAGGGCTTCGTAGTAGGCTTTGAGGTCTCGTGCGTAATACTCCTCCAGCGCGTAGAGCCCCTTGAGACCGTAGCCGCCGAGATGCAAGATGAGGGTGGTTAGCAACCGAGCTGTGCGCCCATTGCCGTCGTAGTAGGGGTGGATGGTGGCGTATTGATAGTGGGCGATGGCTGCCTTCAATGGCACTGGCAGCTCGTCCTTTGCGTTGATCCATAGAACCATCTCTGTCATCAGCTCTGGGACGAACTTTGCCTCCGGCGGCATATAGACGATGCTGCTCGTCCGGCTATCTCGGATGACATTTTGTCCGTCACGGTAGGGTGTCGGCTTGGCGCGGGTCTTGCCTCCGCCCATGACAAGGGCGTGCAGCGCCTGAATATTCTTCTCCGTAAGCCCAGCCTTGCTCCCGGCGAGGCGTTCAACCTCGTCAAGCGCAGCGTAGTATCCGCGCACTTCTTGCTGGTCCCGCTCGCGACCTGGGAAGTGTTGATCCTCGGCAATCACCTTCCCTACTTGCTCTTGGGTCAGGAGATTGCCCTCAATCATTGTCGAGTAGTGTGTCGAGTACAGTCGAGCCGTCTCCCGCAGATTCGCCAGCACCCGTGGCGTTATGGGCAGCGCCTCGATCGCGTACTTCACCGCTTCGATTCGCATCAAGTCGCGAGCAATGGACGGCGTGATGCTGAATACGGGCTGAAATCCGGGGTTTTTCGTTATCATGCCACCACCTCAAGGCGTGGATAAAACGTCTTTATCCTGTCTTTATTGTACCGATAACCTGTAGATAAAGCGGGGGTCGAAGCACAATAAGCTAAAAACCGTACAGCACGAAAAGCTAATTTCGGTACAAGTGTGCGTGGGCCGTGTGGAAGGGTATCGCGGGCGAGCCCGTGTTTTTCACAACATCAACGGACACAGAATGGCCTCCATGTACGGCCTCATCACTCGTTCGACGCGGCACAGCTTCGCATACTGTTCAATCATATCCATCCTCATGCGGCCTCGACGACGGTACAGGTTGAGTGCTTCCACACAAACGTCAATCCCAATCTTGTTGCGGAACTTGAAGCAATCGACCAGCGTCTTCTCCGCTGAATAGATGCGGACAGTCGTACCGTCCATCTTCGTCTCGCTGATGCCGCTCTCGTGAATCGCTTTGGAATACCAGAAGAGGCGAAGCGGGGGATAGCGAAGAGCAGGAGCCTGATCGTTCGCTCCAATAGCCAGATAAACGGCGTGCGGAACCTGCGTCGTCATGCGGTGAAAGGCCAGTGCCGAGATAAGGCAAATGACACCTCTTGGAACTTTCAGGGCCACGGTCACAAAATCCGAGTTCCCGAGGGGAGTGGCGGCGGCGAGCCGGTAGAGACCTCGCTCCATCCGCTCAAGCCTGGCCTCGTCGCGGAGCGCGTAGAGCGTTCGGGAGTGTATGCCCAGCTTGATCGCTTTCTTTGTATTGAGAATGCCCCCATTTGCCTCAAAGAGGCTCACTGCGCGCTCAGTCGCGGTCTTGGTATTGGGTCCAGTGGTCATGGGTATAAACCTCGGACATTATTTACATTCTCCGATTATTCTATCCACCTCGTAGACAAATGACAATTCTCGCTTGAGCTTCGGCGTCGGTACATGGCTTGTTGTGCAGGAAGCGAAACCAGCCCGCAAGGGCTGGCTTCAGTGTTTGCAGAGCCTCATGCCGCCAATGTCTCTGTCGCAGTCCCCCGTGCAACCGGATGAACCGGTCGCACGAAGGTTGAGGTGAGGAGTGGAAGGGTGGCGATGTTGTCGGGCTGAGATTGCGCCTGGACTACTAGCTTGATGCGGGTGCCCTTCTGGAGGGGCTTGGCGAAGTGGCCCTGCTTGCCGAATGCCACGACGTTGTAGTGGAAGGCCTGAAGGTTGCGGTCGGCGATGATTGCGACTCCGAAGGCGGTGTACTTGCGGCCATTCTTGGAGATGCGGCTGGTGGCTGAGTTGCTGACGGTGCCGAAGAGGGTGATGGTCTGTTTGATTTGCATGGTGTTTCTCCTTTTGCCCGGTTACTCGGGACACACATCCCGAAGGGGCGCAAAGGTGCGCTGCTCCCAAGTCGCGGCATAGCCGCGTTGCCAAGAGAAGAAGTTTTTGGAAAGGAACCCGGAGCCTGCGAGGGGGGAGGAGTCCGAAACCCGGAGGGCGCGGTACGCGAGTTCTGAACGCAGAGCCGCAGGGCGCAGCTCCAGCACCGGCGCGGTGGCCGAGTGATCGTGCAAACAGGAGATCGTGCAGTATATGTCACACCGGATCGGCTGTCAGAAACAAAGTTACAAAAGAGTCAGTCGTAGCTCTGCAACGGTACGTACCAACGCACCTCTCAAGGAAGCGTACTATGCAGACTCACTTTCACCATCGCATCCGATAGGGATGGTAGCCATTCTCTCGCTGGAAAGCCCCTGCTAAGCATTTTGCCTGCGCTGCGAGTAGACTGACAGGCGCGAGAAGGCGTGAACGGTAATGGATGGGTTTCGTCCATCGTTTCGAGAAGCTCTGCGCCAATGCATGTTTTGTACTGGAACGAAGAAGGCCGCTCTTCCCAATTCCCGGTTTAAAGCCCCTGCCCAGCATTCCAAATACAATTCTGTCGCCGAACGGCGCACGAAACTCCTCAATAAGGTCGAAGACAAGACTTCCCTGATCTCGAAGAGACCCATGGATTAACCCAAAATACGGGTCGAGCCCAACTTTTGAGATTGCGCGCCAAACCTCCCCATAGAGAATCCCGTAAACATAGTTAAGACATTGGTTGACCGGGTCATGGGCAGAATGTGTCATTCGCCCATCAAAGCCAAGGTTTTCAGGAATGAGGCGAGACAATTGGCTCCAATAGATTGCGGCACCTCTACCTTCCAAGCCCATGCCGACTCCCCGAACATTTGCCTCGCGAGTATTGAGTCGCAAGACAGTTCGAGAGAGTTCGAGAATTTTGTCAGCAGATTTCCTCATGGCGCTCGCAACTTCGGGGGCAACTCGGCTGCGGTATTTTGCAAAGTACTTCAAGACCGCAGCTTGATTTGATGTCTTGGCGGCAATCATAGATAGCCCGACCTTAAGTACGTCGGGCTCCTCCCGGCGTAAAACCTGTAATCGTCGTATGGACGATCTTGCTGTCTCGATGGGGTTGATTACAGCGATCGGATTCCCAAGCGGCGGTGCTATGACGACAGAGACATCGTGTTTGGCCAACTTCACCTGGGCATCAACTGAAATACTGATGCCGAAGCCCTGCAAGTAGATTAGGCTGATTTGGTTCATTGGGCGCCGGTATACTTCCTGGCGCCTCTTTCTCAGGATGACATCTTCATCCTCGGCAGTCAGATATACACCATGCGTTAGAACATAAAGTCTGTCGCCATCTTCAAGCATTGTAGAGAGAAAAGGGGACACCCTTCCGGTGACACCACTAGAAGTAACTGCACCGACGCGGGCTTGTTCTGTGTTCGGAGAGATGGGATCATTCGATTCGATGCCTCGGCGAATCCAAGCATCGGGAGCATTAGATGGGGCATCCTGGGGATATCCGGAGGCTGGCTGTAGAGCCCTTGATGTGGGTTGGCAGTCGGAGACAGGAGCAGCGTATGGTATGGCTACAGAAACACGTTCTCGGCATAGCCATGCCGGGTTCTGTCGGAGAGAATCCGGCAAGTGAATTGAGGCGATCTGTTCAATTCGGTCGTCCAGGTCCCGCATTTGGGTCGAAAGTGACTGTTCTCCTGGCAAGAGAAAGTAGTTCCGCCATCCTCTGGTGATTGAATTGAAGCGCGTGAGGTGCTGAGCGACTTTATCGAGCGATACGGCTGATGTAGCCAATTCCTTAATTAGGGCAGAAATGTGCTGAAGCAGAACTTCGATGCGAGCAGGTTGCACGATGATCGAAGAATTTGCGATATGAAACCCGAGAAAATCATATCCTTCTGTAACGTGAACATAAAATGTTTTCGCGGGTTTGAGTTCTAGCCGCAATACGTCGTGAAGAAAGTCAGCTAATCGCTGGCAGATATCTTCTGCTGCGTCCTTGCTGTGCCCAAACATGACGAAGTCATCTGCGTAGCGAACGAATGGGATGCCTAGCATTTCAAAGTGTTTGTCGAGAGTGTCGAGATAAATATTGGCTAGGAGAGGCGAAAGAGACTCGCCTTGCGGGACTCCGATTTCGTTTGGAAACATGTCGCCAAGCTCAGAAACATCGACCGTCAACCAATTGCGGATGAGTGTTAGAAATTCCTCGTCTGCTATCCGAAGTCCCAGAGTGCTGAGCAAAACGTCGTGATCAATGTTGTCAAAGCACTTTCGTATGTCCGCGATTACGGCCCACAGACGACCGCTTGCAACAATTGACCTTGCGACCGCGACGGCTTGATGAGCATTTCGGTGCGGACGAAAGCCATAGCTAAACCTGCTGAACGTCGGCTCAAATATCGGCTCTAACAGGGAAAGGCACGCCGCCTGCACAACCCGGTCCCTCACGCACGCTACGCCCAGATTGCGAACACCACCGTCTGGCTTCGGGATCTGAATCCTGCGCAGTGGCTGCGGAGTGTAGTGACCTGAACGCAATTCCTCGCTGAGTTTGCCTAGTTCTCTCTCGATAACCGCGCCGAAGGCTGTTGGGGATACTCCATCAACCCCTACTGCCCGCGATCTCGATTCTTGTACCCGGAACCATCCCGATCTCAATATCTCGGTGTCGCAGATTTTCTCGTACAAGTCGCGATGTGCTCCCGGGGGGCTTGCTAGAGACTTGATTGACGCGGCGATCTGATCGGTAGATGTAATGCACCTCTTACGCGCGGCAATGGCACGCAAGCGCACACCGAGCGCGAGATCAGACGCTCTCTCGCGAGATAGAGCAACAATGGCCTTGCCGGTGCGATTGGAACGAATCCATATCTCTCCCCTAACCAAGGTTTTTATGCGGACGGCTTCAGTCCCAGATATCCAACTGGAGTGGTACTTGGGGTAGATTTCCATTTTCTGTCCCGTCAGCCACAGAGTTTCACTGCGTTGGGCCCACGATAGTGCCTGAGGAGAGAGAGAGCTGCCGAAGGGAAGATGATGAACAGAGACGTGCCGAACCAATCCAAAATGGGCTTCCACCCAGTCTTCAATAGGTAGGGTGACGCTAGGTTCAGGGTATAAATGAAGCACGGTCAGGCCCTTCATTATGTCGCGAAAGCGGTCTGGTGCTGCTCCCATCGTTCTGAGCGCGTCTTCCAATGCCGCTTCGAGCAGAACCTGGACTAATAGATGCTCTTTTGGCTCAAAGTGCTCAACAGCGGACTCTATCCATAAAACGGATGGCTTTGATAGGGAGTCGAGAATATTGCCTCTGTTGTCACCTTCCGAGATTCCATATACGCCGGGGAATGAGAGCGCCCACGTGAGGAGGTCAATGATTTTGCCAAGTCCCGATGGCTCGATCCTGGTCTCCAGAAACAGGTGGCGGGTTTCAGAGGAAGACAGGCAACGAAAGAGGGCACCGAGTCCGACAGAGCCATCCGATGAAAGCGAGTATGCCGCCTCGGCTGCCCAATTCAGAACGTCGTCCTGGATATTCACCTTTGCAATTACCGAAAGCGACTTTCAGGCCCTAGCCCAAATCGCTCGCATGTGAGGTGAACGTTGAATTTGAAACAAAGAAAAAGGCCGGCGGCGGTCTGCGAGATCGACCCAGATTACTCGCCGCCGGTCCAGGCTCATTTTGTTGCCTGGAGACAAAATCGCTGCACCTCTTCCGGTCGCATCTTGGATGACGAGCGATCCGGATCGAGTCTTGAAGCGCAGCGCCTCGCGAAGAATGAGCGTGGGGGCATCCAACCCGCTGCCCAACACTGTTAGGGTTTCATTCAGTACCGGCATGGCGAGCTCCCTTTTTAGCCTTCTTGGTTGCTCCAGTGCCTGTATGTTGTGCTGTCTGCTCCTTTCTTGCCGGTTCCGTGACTGCCAATTTGCCTTGTCCAGGAACGTCCAACGTCTGGGATCTCAGATTCACAGCGCCTTCGGCGGCCCCATTTCCATTCAGCTTGGACTGTGCGGTCTTGCACCTCGCCCTAAACTCGGACCAGGTAATGAATAGAGGCGTCTCAGGATAGGAAGCTGACAGCGCTGCTGCTACGCTTTGACAGGCCAGCCTTCTCTGTTGTCTCACCGACGGCTTTCTGGTGTGGTAGTCGAAGACTTCAACCGAGTCCTTCGGAGTGAACTGCGTCAGTAACCTTTCCAGGACCGAGGCCCGCTCCTTCAGACTGCGCAAGGCGCGCCGAGCCGCTCCCTGATCCAGCAGATAGGAGCTTTCCGTCTGCATCTCGATACCGGTCAGAAAACATTTGGCCATGAGTACACCTCGATCCGGGACAAATCAAACCCGCAGCCGAGACACAATCTGACGGCGATCCTACTGTCCAAGATGGATAGCCGAGGTTTGCGGGTCTTTGTCTCCTGTGTGTGAGTGTGGCGAAGAATGGCATTGCACGCAATCCATTCGCCGCCTACACTTCCTACAGTTCCTTCCCAAGCTCAATGCCGAAATTGCTAGTCTCGTTCGAGAGGCAGAACCTGCGACTCAATGGCCGGTGGCTGTTCTCAAGTCGCCGGAAGATGCGTTTTGAATGGCTGGCGCTTCTTGCAATCAATAGACGGGTGAAGCAAGCTGACGAGGCATGGACAACGCTTGCAGATATTGGCCATTTGCCAGCTTGGACGGGCAGGGCGGAAGATCACATTGCAACGAATGTCGGACGATACTTGCAGGCATTTGAGCGAGCGGGGGACCAGCTTGTAGCCGCGGAAACCCGGTGGGCGGGGCCTTACCGATTACGGATGGCTGCATCTGCAATCGAATTCGATCTCCCAATTGCCGAGGTGCAGCGGCAGCTCCGACTCCACCGTCCAAAACCTCCCACACAGAGAGCTGAGCTATTGCGCTTCACACTCTCCTATGTGCGCGCACAGTGGCTCGTTTTTCAAGGCAGGTTGGTTGCAGTACGACAACGGGATCGATCTCAAGACAATGCCTATTCAAGGTTGCTTGGTATGGCAGGCGATCGCCGGTTCTCTGCAAAGCTCCGCTTGAGTGCATGCCTTGGCGCTGTGGACGTGCTCTATCGTATCGGGCGATTTCAGGCGGCTCTCAGAACTCTCGCTCAAAACTCACGCCTTGTACATGCAGTTCGCGACGATGTTCTTAAGGCTCGCTATCATTTGGCCCTTGCATGGTCTCACGCGCGAGGATCCAGTGGCCCAGCGTCGGACAGCGCTACTCTCAAGGCACTGAGAACTGCTAGTGCTTATGCGGAGGACGGCGGCGACAGAGCTACGCTTGGGTTGTTGGCTTATAGAACGAGTTTGTACCTCACAAAGAAGGGCCACGACCTTGAGGCTATCAGCCAGCTTCTTCTTGCTCTCCAGGCATACCTGCTCACTGAAGACTATGACTCGATCCAGGCTTGCTGCGCAATTATAGGCAGCGTAATACACCGGCTCGGGGAGGACCACTATACTGAAGCACGGCACTGGTTGCTCGCGGGAATTGCGATTGCACGATGGATGAAAATAGGGTTGGACGATGCACATGCTGAGATGATTCTGGGGAAGATTTATATAGAAAACGGGCATCAGCCAGCGTTAGCCAGATGGTGGCTGATGAGAGCGGAGGGGATCGCGGAACGTGCTGGCAACAAGGTGAACCAGGCCGACATTAAGATGGTGTTGGCGCTTTGGCATCAGAAGTTCGGAACACGACCGGACGAGAAGAGTACATTGATTCAGGCATTGCGGCAGTTCCGAACGCTGAGGCAATTCGACTGCAAGCAGAAGGAGATGTATATGGCACGCAAGTTTCCAGAGATGTGGCATGAAGTTCTAACGACTGTGAATACAGAGAGATAGCAACTCCTAGATAAGCTTTCCGCTCGGGTGTTGGATCTCTGTTGTCGAACCGTCACACGCGGGCGTTTCAGGCTCCGATCCGGTTTGACAAAGGAACCGAGGCCGACGAACATTATTCCACGATTCCATTTGGAAATTTCCCCGGCTTCAAACGGGGTCTCAGCAAAACGGGCTTCCCTCGGTTTGGGAGTTAGTATGGGTTCCTTCGGCGTATCAGATCTATTCGCTTGCGCGTGTTATCCGCTCCCGTTATCTATTCCACAATACAACCTATATTTGACAAGGTTACAGGCGCTTAGGTTATAGCTTCGAGTAGTCGAAGCAGCAGGCCGTCACCTAACTAACTGAAGTCACAGTAGAGGTATTATGGGAAGTCGGAGACAATAGAAAATACTGGACTTAGGATTGCGCGGAATCGAGGCCTGGTGGGCAAGCCTAGATTCTTCAATAACTTAGACTCATAGAGCCGTTTGTCGAAAATCGATTTTCGACATTTTTGGCCCGGTCACTTGCGTACTGCGCGTAAGTCACTGGAAATATAGTAGGATGCGAGCCCCGAAAAACGGTCGTATTTGACGAAATGCGAAAATCGACTCTCGGATCGCCGAAGTGGCAGGAGACAGGGCTCATCCAACCGCCGCTTTTGTCATTTCTCTGCCAGAATGTCGCAAGCAGTCCCGCCTGTTTGGCCCCAAAGCCCTTTTCGACACGTCTGGATTTCTGAATTCGACGTGTCTGGTGCATGGCACCGAATCGATGCTGGATTGCCAAAGGAGAATTGCATGGCTACGAATTCGCGCAGGAGAAGTTCTCTCGGACTTGTCAAGGAACATGATTGTCTGATGAACGGCAAGATTCACAGAACGCAGGCGCTTTGTTGCGCCGTCGTCGATTACCTCATTCATTTGAAGGCGTCTGGAAGGAAGACAACCACGATTGACTCCTATGCAGAGAGCCTTGCGCTGCTGGGGAAGAGAATGGGAACAGACATCCCGCTGCTGGAAGTCTCTTCCACCCTGCTCAATGCGGCTGTTGCCAGCTTGACGGCAATTGAAGGTGAGCCCCTGAAGCGCCGTTCGCAAACAACTTTGAATCGCCATAGAAGCGCATACAGGGGATTCTTCGGCTGGGCAGTTGAGGCCAAAAGGATTCCTGCGAATCCAGCGCTGTTGCTGCGGAGATCGAAAATTGAATCGGTGCCCACGCAGCCCATGACGATGCACGAAGTCCACTCATTTCTTTGGGCGATTTGCCAGTCAGATGACCCTTTGCGGGTGCGAGATGAAGCACTCTTCGCGTTGTATGCTTTCACCGGCCTGCGCAGAGCCGAAGCTTTGCAAGTGGACGAAGCGGATTACAATCTTGCTACAAAAACCTTGCGGGTCAGGAATGGGAAAAGCGGGCGTCCGCGAACTGTGCATGTGATAGCGCGGCTTGGCGTGTTGCTGGAAAGACTTCTAAACTACTGCGAGCCTGGAAGGAGGATCGCAAGCGGTAAGCTGTTTCCCGGACGATGCGCTGGCGACAGCCTCACTGCTCGCCAAGTCCAGAGCAGGTTTCAGCATTGGAAGGCTATTGTGGGGCTTCGATCTACATTGACCATTCACTCTTTTCGTGTTGGATTCGCGACCGCATTGCACCGGCAAAGCCGCGATGTTGTGCTTGTCTCTCGCGCTTTGGGACATGGTGACCTTAGACCAACTCTTCGCTATATTGACCCATCAGCGGGCGAACTGCCGCATTGGATGGAAAGCACTTTTCGGCAGATAGCATAGAACGGCAGACGCACCTAAGCCTCAAGCCCATCGGGTGGGCAGAACATGACGCTCTCGCTACTGGCGAGAGCGACCTTCAGGGCGGGAAGACGGGCGTACGAAAAAGCGGGCCTGCCCGAAGGCTGGCCCGCTCTCATCGCTTTTTGTTATGCCGCTTTACGCGGACTCTTGGCTGCTGGCTTCGGTTCCACCTTCTTCTCTGACCTCGCCTTCTCCTTTGCGGCGAACTCCTGCTTCACCTTGAGGGCGATGGCATCGGTGTCCACTTTGTAGATCTGGGCTGCGGCGCGGAGAACCTTTCCGCCGTCCGATTGCGTTCTGGCGGAAAGCAGAATGACAGCTTCGACAATCAGCCTTCCGAGTGCGCTCTCGTCTGCCTTGCGCACGAATGCGGTTAGCAGCTTGGGGGCGGATTCCCTATCCTTCGGCTTGATGCCTCGGCTCCGGGCGACCATCTCCTGCCGCTTGTCGTCGAGCAACGGGAGCATCTGTTCGGCGATGAAGAGCAAGTCGCGCTTCATCAATCGAACGGGAACGGCGGCGACGATGGTTTGCAAGACGCGCATCCCGGTGGCGTTCGCCAGTGCTTGTTCTCTGCGGCTCTTGTCCTGCTCCGCTTTGAAGCTGGCATCAGCCTTCGATGGCTGCTTCTTGGGGTGATGCACCGGGCAATCAGCTTGGGTGCAAACCTTCCGCAGTTCTCCCTTGTCGATGCCGTCAGAGACGATGGCCTCGGTGGTGTACTTGCACGTTTTGAACTCCGGCCACTTCGCCTTCTCCGGGGTGTCGGGCTTGTCCGGCCTGATCTCGACGTACTTGCTGCGGGTAACGATCTTGCTGCCTTCCTGCTGCTGGCCGTAGGCCGTGCTGATCTGCACCAACTCCGGCTTCGCGGCGATCTGCTTCTGAACGTGCGCCTCCAGCTTCGCGGCGTAGCAGGTTGGATCGGTGCAAGCGTCGGAATTACCCTGGCTCACATCGGCGAATAGCAGCTTGTTGTGTCCGGTGCGTTTGGGGCAATCGACGCAGCTTCCGGCAGCGGGGATGAGTTGAGCATCGCGTTTGTTGAACGGTCGCCTGTTTGAGGATGAGCAGGATGTTGTGCTCAATCCAGAATTGGAGATTGCGGACGGGGAGCAAGAGGCGTTTCGCCTTCCGATCTCCGCCGCTCCATTCCTCTTTGAAGCAAGCGGCGAGGGCTTGCTCCTGTTTGTCCGGCTGGAGCTTCGCCAGCAAGAGCGCATGGCCGACGCCGATCTCCTCGCGGTAGAAGGCTTCGACCACGACCGGCACAAGCTCGGTCAAGCTTCAAGGCGAGAAGCGACAATATGCGGGCGTTTTGCCAACGTTCGGCGGCGATCTGCTCGATGCTGTACTTCGGTTCCTCCAAGGCGAGCAAGGCGCGGAATCCCTGCGCCTCCTCCATCGGGTGAACGTCGCGGCGCTGGAGGTTTTCAATCAACTGCGCCTCCAACGCTTCCGCATCGGTGAGGTTGACGATGCGAACGGGCACGGTTGCGGCTTCGGCCATCTGCGCGGCGCGGTAACGCCTCGCTCCGGCGACGATCTCGAAGCTCTGCTCGGTGAGTGGCCGCACAAGCAAGGGCGAGAGAATCCCCTGGGTGCGGATGCTGTCGGCAAGTTCCTTCAAGGCTGCATCCTCGAAGATGTGGCGCGGGTTGGTGGTGGACTCGATAAGGACGTTGAGGGGAAGGTTGCGGTATTCGGTTGCGGTGTTCGGGTTCATGGTTGCTCTCCTTGTGCGGTTGGGCGTTCGGGTGGCGTTTGAGCGGACGGCATGAGGCCGCCCGCCCATAGAGAAGGGTTTAGCTGGCTTGCGCCAGTTCGGGTTCTGGTTCTGCTTCGGTGGTGGTTTTCTCTGCGGGGTTTTCCAGCGCGGAGAGAATGACGGCTGAGGTTTTCTGGATGACTTCCAAGCTCTCGGCGAGGAGTGCCGCGTTGCCGTGGTAGAGGTGGATGTAATCGGCGTTATGTTGAGCCCAACATAATGAGACTTATGTTGTCTTCGCAGTTATGTGACGTTCAGCGGTGGAGGCCCTATGAACATTGGGGATTTGCGCTACCGAACGTCACATAAGTTGAAGGGTCTAGCATGAGCCGGGATCAAGGAGACCCCGATCATGCTGGAGACACTATTGGAACGTCGGTTTTCCCTCAACCGTCAGAAGAATGCCCCCTTGCTGCCAGAGCGGGTGGCTTTTTTGGAGCATTTGCAAAAGCAAGGAACAAGCCGCGCGGCCCTGAGCGGTGTGTCCTGGCAGCTGTTGCATGTCATCGATCTGCTCAAACTGGAGACACTGCGCGATGTTTCGGTTGACGAGATCAGGGAAGCTGCGCGGCGTTGGGGCGAGCAGCAACGATCCAACCCACGAGCCCGCACCTACGTTCGGACGGAGAGCTACTTCGGGTATGTGGCGAAGAAGTGGTTCACTTCGCGGGCAAGCTGAAGTCGCCGCCCACGCCACGCACATGGTTCACGGATCATCTTGAAGACTTCGCGCGATGGATGACGGAGGAGCGGGGGCTATCACCACTGTCGGTGCGTTCGCATCGATGGAAGGCTTCGCGGTTCCTGACGTGGTTCTCCGAGAGGCATCCTTGCCTGGCGAGTGTGCGGCTTCAGGATGTAGATGAGTTCCTGATCCTGCAAGGCAGCACCCGTTGGAACCGGACATCGGTGACGGTGGCTGCGCAGGCGCTGCGCGCCTTCTTCCGTCATGCGGAGCGGCGCGGATGGTGTAGATCCGGCATCGCAGAAGGGATCGTAGGCCCACGCAGGTACGTCCATGAAGGACTGCCGGAAGGGCCGACGTGGACGGAGGTGCAGCGGTTGCTCGAAGGCGTCAAGGGCACGAGCGCATCCGCTCTCCGTGCGAGAGCGATCCTGTCGTTGTTCGCCATCTACGGGTTGCGCAGCGGCGAGGTATCGCGTCTTCTGCTGAGCGACTTCGACTGGTCGGCGGAGACGTTTCTGGTGACGCACTCCAAGCGCGGCGGAAGGCAGCCGTACCCGCTACAGCACGAGGTAGGCGAAGCGATCCTGGAATACATCACCAAGGCACGTCCGCGCACCGAATGCCGTCATCTGTTCGTGACGCTCCATGTGCCTTACCGGAGTGTTGCTGCCGCGAGCTTATGGGAGATGACCAGCCGGCGGCTCAAAGCGGCGGGCATAAGCTGCCGACGAAGCGGACCACACTCTCTGCGCCATGCCTGCGCGACGCACCTGTTGCAGGAGGGGGTTTCGTTGAAGGAGATCGGCGATCTCCTTGGTCATCGAAGCGCGATGTCCACGGGTATCTACGCAAAGGTCAATATCTCGATGTTGCGCCGTGTGGCGGACTTCGACCTCGGAGGGCTGCTATGAAGCTAGCCGAATCAATCACCCTCTACATCGCAAAGCGTCAGGCTGCAGGCGAAAAGTACTACAGTCCGGCCAGAGTGCTTCGTGCCTTATCCCGCAGTTATGGTGAAGTCGAACTCGCCTCACTGACATCGGATCAGGTATCGTCCTTCCTGGCCGGCCCACGCACTGGACCTGCAACGTGGCGGAACAAATATGGCACGTTGCGAGTCTTCTTCGAGCACTGGCGATTGCGAGAGGAACTGCGCGCGGTTCCTCTACCGCCACCGGCCCCGAAGTACACGACCAGCTTCGTTCCCTATATCTACTCTGTCTCTGAGTTGCGGATGCTGCTGGCTGCCGTTCCGTGCTGTCAGCAGAGAGATGCGTGTCTGATGTCGGCATCCATGTTCCGCACGCTGCTGCTTCTGCTCTATGGCACAGGGATGCGAATCGGCGAGGCGCTGCGGCTACTTCGTGGCGATGTGGATCTTGGTGCTGGCGTCATCACGGTCCGGGGAACGAAGTTCTACAAGTCGCGCCTGCTACCGCTTGGGCCGGATGTTCAGGCGCGGTT
>CAVYDK010000012.1:0-15595 GCA_963767315.1 uncultured Acidobacteriaceae bacterium
ATGCAGTGTGGCCCTTGCAAAACCCTCATGTGCGGTAGAATGCGAGACAATTGGGGGCTGAAAAGGAGATTCCAGATAATCTTATGAGTAAATCGACAGTTCCTGACGATTCCGACGCATATGAGCGCCATCGCCAATTACGGATCGCGGGAATGCCAATTTCTGCGATTGCCTTTCTCATTCTCTCCGCGGTAATTGCACTGATTCGGTCGCACTATCATCTTCTGTGGGCAGATGAGTTTGGCACGGCAACTACCGGAAGCATTCCAAGAATCGCCCAGCTTATTCATGTTGAACTGACGAAGCCCTATTCACCTGACCCGATCGGCTACACGGGGTTGATGCATGCTGTCGTTCATGTATTCGGTGTGAGTGCGTTTGCGATGCGTCTGCCTTCAATGTGCGGCTACCTGCTGATGCAGGCATGCCTATATTATTTTGTGCGCAGAATATCCAGCGAACGTGCCGCGACGTTTGCCCTTGCATTTCCGGCACTTGCAGGCATTGTGAGCTACAGCATCCAGGCCCGTCCTTACGGCCTGCTGCTTGGCCTGTCGGCGCTTGCGATGCTCAGCTGGCAAACCGCTACGCGCCGCGACTCGCGGCGAACGTTAGCGCTCGTCATTCTCTCGCTGTCCCTGGCCATGGCAGTCAACACGCAATATTATGGCGTTCTGCTATTTATTCCACTTTGTGCGGCGGAATCCATTCGCGTCCTCGAGCGCCGCCGCGCGGATGTTTCTGTACTTGTGTCGATCTTTGCGGGGATGGGCGGACTGATTGTTGCCATGCCCTTCGCGAAGGCGCTTTCGCAATTCAGCGCGGGCCACCAGCCAACGGAGTTCAACTACCACTTCATCACACATTCCTATCTTTGGCTGATGTTTGGTTATGATGCCGTGAGCATTCATATCCAGCGCCTGATAGGCTTTGGACTCGCGCTTTTGCTTATCTTTCTGATGGCGGGCTTCGCCGGTCTTCGTTCGAGGGTGGCGCTTAGACTTCCTCATGCCGAGGCCGCTTTTGTTCTTATCCTTTCGGCATATCCAATCCTGGTTTACCTGCTAGCCAGGTTTGTTACGCACTTTGTGGAGTCGCGCTACACACAACCTGCAATAATTGGCATAACAGCCATTCTTGCCGTCTTGATGTCATCTCTGCTTGAGCGCAAGATAACTGGCCGTATTGTTCTTGCGTCACTGTTTGCCGCAATTGCCATATCCGGATTCTTCCGAATTCGCTCCGAAAAGGAGCAGGGGCTAAGCACCATGGCGTCCCTGGCCCTCGACCCAGCGACGCAACGCAGCCTGGAGGCAACCCGTGACCGGCCGATTTATGTGGCGAATGGCGCAGTGTCCTCCATCGTGGGTTACTACTCGCCGAGCCCCGACCTCCGATCGCGGATTATGCTTGTTTATTCAGAGGACCCAAATTATTTTTCGGGGGGAGCGGCCGATGTATTCCGGCAGCAGGTTAATGCGGGTGCTGCCGGTATTCGAAATGTTGTGCCCTACGAATCAGTTTCCAAGCCCGGGACGGAACATCTGCTACTGCTGTATCACAACGACTGGATCGATCAAGAACTATCGGCCTCTCATGCCCAGATCACCTATCTTGGGCAGATATTTGGAGGGGACCTGGTATCTGGTCCGCTTTCCGTAGTCAAGGACTGCCTGGGTGCTGTTGGAGCGCCTGCAACGTTTGAGTGAGCCGGATTAGGACTTGTCCATTTAAGGAATTTCTCCCAGGGGTTCAGGCTGCCTGCTCGTTATCCGATACAAAGGGCGTTTCCGGAAGGCGATGCAGCCGGCGCTGAAGTTGAGGGCCGTGCCCTGAAACCTCTGGACCGCGAAGAGCACTCCCGCGAAGATGCGACGCGGTTGAGGGGGACGCGTACCTGGGGCTTTCTGCCCCAGCGAGCAAGCTCGCCGGGGACCCCGTCCCTGCCCCAGCGAGCAAGCTCGCCGGGGACCCCGTCCCTGCCCCAGCGAGCAAGCTCGCCGGGGCCCCCGTCCGCCCCAGGCTAAAATAGGACGGGCCGTTGGCCCTTGCCAGGCAACGGCAAGAACAACAGCAAAACAACAACGGCAGATACCACCGATATGACGATACGGCCTAGTTGGAGAGGACGGCGCGATAGCGGACCTGGTTCTTCTTGACGCGGACGAGGGCCTCGTTGGCCCTTGCCATGGGGAAGCGCTCGGTGATGGCCTTGACGCCGTGGCGGGCGGCGACGTCCAGCATGCGGTAGAGATCGCGCGGGCTGCCGGTGGGGCTGCCGGAGATCGAGCGTTGGCCTGCGATGAGCGGAAAGGCCTGGATGGAGATGGGCGAGGGGGGCACGCCGACGACGCAGAGCGTTCCCTTGGGGCGCAGGCTGTTGACGATGGCCTGCCAGTCCTGGTCCGCGCCGACGGTGGAGAGAAGAAGGTCGAAGGAGCCGGCGATCTTCTTGAGCGCGCCGTTGTCGCGGGTGTTGACGAAGTGGTGCGCGCCCAGGTTGCGCGCCTCTTCTTCCTTGTCGGTCGAGGTGGAGAAGGCGGTGACCTCGGCGCCGAAGGCCCGGGCGAACTGCAGGCCGAGGTGGCCCAGACCGCCGATGCCGATGACGCCGACGCGCGAGGAGGGGCGCACACCGAGGTTGTGCAGGGGTGAGTAGACGGTGATGCCGGCGCAGAGCAGGGGTGCGACGTTTTCGCTCTCCAGAGCCTCAGGAACCGGGATGGCAAAGCGCGAGTTGACGCGGATGGAGTCGGCGTAGCCTCCATTGCGGCCGACGCAGGTGGGCTGCGCGGCGGCGCAGAGGTGCTCGTCGCCCTGGCGGCACCACTCGCAGATGCCGCAACTGTCTGCCTGCCAGCCGATGCCGACGCGCTGGCCGACGGCGAGGTCGCGCACATGGGAGCCGATGGCGGAGACCGTGCCCACGATCTCGTGGCCGGGGACGAAGGGGAACTTGCTGAGGCCCCAGTCGTTGTCAATCAGATGAATGTCGGAGTGGCAGACCCCGCAATGCGAGATCCTGACCTCGACCTCGTTCGTCTTCAGTTCTCCCGGCAGATATTTGTACGGAACCAACTGCGCGCCCGCGGCATGGACAGCCAATCCATGAATCTCATCGGCGGCGATTGGTATTTTGGTTTCTTTCGGCATGGTTGTCACTCGCGTTCCTGCTCTTTCTATAAGATGCTACATCACCGCGCAAGAGCCCTCCTGTGCAAGATGCCTGAGGCACAGCGCCGCTCTGCCATTTTGGGAAGGTCTGAACAATTGCTCGATGTTCCCTCAAGGCTAAAGCCCCATTGATTATGCGGCACATACGGCGGGGAGACCCAAGGCTAAATCCTTGGGCTACCAGTCCCGCCCTTTCAAAGCAAGACATATTCAGAGGTCTTTTCGGGCGCTGCTTGAAAGACCCTGCCAATTGCCTCATGCAGCCGGAAGGGCGCGAAGTTCGTCTAAACCGGAGTAAAGTCTGAGATACAGATGACGAACGTGAACCAGTCCGCCAGAACCCGCCCCCTCCGCCGCCAGACGGCGCCGATTGCCGCGCTGGCGCTGGCTGCGCTGGTCACCATTGTCACGACTGTTGCGACCGCGCAGGCCCCGGCGACGCCGACTGCTACGCAGGCCCCGGCGACGCAGCCTGCGGTACAGGCATCCGCACAACCGTCCACGCCACCGGCTGACCAGAGTTCCGGCTCCGAGGCAGGCCCCGCGATCGACAACGGCACGATTGTGATTCCGAAGAAGAAGGAGTCGGAGGAGCCGCCTCCGCCGCCCGCGCCTGCGGAGCCGAAGATCAAGAACCCGGGCGGGGAGACCTACGCGCTGCGGGTTGACGTTCCCATCGTCAACCTGGACGTGAGCGTGATTCTGGACAAGAACCACCAGTTCGTGCCGGGGCTGAAGGCGGGGAACTTTCTGGTCCTGGAAGATGGCGTGGAGCAGAAGGTGGACACGGTGCGCATCGGGCAGACGCCGATCACGGCGGTGATGCTTCTGGAGTTCGCGGCCAACTCCTACTACTTCATCAACGACATGCGCAACGCCGCGGCTGGGTTCTTCCACTCGCTGCGCCCGGACGATTACGTGGCCGTGGTGACGTACGACTTGCAGACCCACATTCTGAGCGACTTCACCAACAACAAGGACGTGATTGCCGAGAGCCTGAACTCGCTGACGCTGCCGGGCTTCAGCGACACGGACATGTTCGACGCGCTGTACGAGACGCTGGACCGCACCAGCCGGATCGATGGACGCAAGTACATCATCCTGATCGGCACGGGGCGCGACACGTTCTCCAAGATCACGCTGGACAAGATCCTGGCCAAGATCAAGGCGACGCCGAACGTGACGATTTTCACCATCGGCACCGGGGCGCTGCTGAACGAGATGAGCGTGGGCGGCGGGATGCGCGAGATGAACTACCTACAGGCGCAGAACCAGTTGAAGACCTTCGCCGAGATGACCGGCGGGCTGAGCTTTTCGCCGATCTTCCAGGGCGAGCTGCCCGCCGACTTCGCGCAGATCAACAACTCCATCCGCAACCAGTACCTGCTGACCTACCGGCCGACCAACCCGGCCAACGACGGCAGCTATCGCAAGGTGAAGGTCATCCTGGTGGACAACGAGGGACACCCGCTGCAGATGCAGGATGAGAAGGGCAAGCCGCTGAAGTACTCGGTGATTGCGCGCGACGGGTACAAGGCGCGGCTGCCGGTGGAGTAGGGCTGGCTGGTCTGTGAAGGGTAGAGATTCCCTCCGGGGCTAAAGCCCTGTTGATTTTGCCGCGGTTATGGACGGGCTGAAGAGGGTGCTGAAAAAGGCCTGATTGGAGCTGCGAGCAAAAGGCCCGGGGCTAAAGCCCCTTGAATTCATTGGCTTTTTTCAGGGGGCTGAAGCCCCCTGCTCCCTCCGAAAGACAAAAAACGTGAGTTTTTCAGCAGCCTCTGAAGCCCATCCCCTTCAAAGCAAGGATTAATTCGGAGACTGAAGAGTACTTAAGTGCGGACCAGGGTTGCGGCGAGCAGGGCGATGACAATGCCGTAGAGGTCGGACTGGATTTCGAGCGAGGCGAGGGTTTTGGCGGGGTCGAGCGGCAGGTGGAGGATGGTGGCTGCCCCGCCGGGGACAGTGCGGCCACGGCCGTGGAAGGCGACGGGATCGAGGACGCGGGTCTGACCGGTGGCGAGATCGACGCGCGGGGGGAGCGGGGCTTCGTCGACGAAGAGGAAGTCGTCGAGGAGGTAGTCCTGCTCGATGGGCCACCATGTCTCGGGGTTGCGCAGAGGGAGTGTGGCGGTGGTGCCGTCGGCGTATGCGACCGAGACGGCGCCGTGCGTCATGCGACTGCACTGCGGCAGAGTGGTTCCGGCGAGCAGGAGGTAGATGCCGCGCGCGTGGCCGGCGAGGGGGAGGCTGGTGGAGGGCTCGTCCTGCTTCCAGTAGGAGAGGAAGAGGCAGTTGGGCGCGGAGCCGGAGGGGGTGCGGAAGGGGACGCCGAGGGGGGTGTGGAGCAGGCCGGCGGCGGCGCGCAGGCCGGCGTCGTCGATGGTGGCGCGGTTGTCGGCGTTGGCCCAGCCGCCGAGATCGTTGTTGGGGAAGGCGAGGGAGCAGTAGGGGGAGCGCGGCTCGTCGTAGGCGCGGAGGAAGATGTCGTTGATCTGGTTTTTTAGCAGGGAAGTGAGGTCGAGCGGCTCGGTGCGGGCGGCTGCGGCGAGGGCTGGAATGGGCGTGAAGGCAGGAGTGGCGGGTTTCGCGTCGAAGGAGAGGGGGAGGGTCCAGACGCAGTCGCCGTTGTGAATGTTGGCGAAGACGGTGTGGAAGCCTGGAGACGTGATGCGCCCGTTGGTGAGGGCGTGTTGCGGGTCGTCGATGTGTGTGAGGGTGATGCCTTGCGGGAGGATGAGGGTTTCGCCGATGCGATAGGTGCGCTGGGCAGGAGGGTGGATAGGAAATGAGGGTGGGAGGCCGTATGTCCACACAACGCTGACCTTGTAGGTGCGAGCGGCGGGGAGATGGATGATCAGTCGCGGCGAGCCGATGGCAGTGGGGTCGAAGGCGCACTCGACGGGGGTCCCGTTACAGAGGACAGTGGGATGGATGGTGAATGGTGCAGGAATAATTAATGTGAGAGGGACGGATTTGTTTAGCTGACTTGAGAAATCATAGATGTCGCGCCAATCTGCGCCCGTACTTGAGGCTTCACTCAAGCGCTGCCATGAGAAGTCGAAGTCTTTGTGGTGGAGTATCGCGTGATCCCAATTGCTGGGGAAGCCGGGGCGGATGCGGATGCTGTTGGCGATGAGGTTGGGCTGGATGCCGAAGAGGCCCTCGACGAGAGCGCGGGAGGTGATGCCGATGGGATCGCCGAAGTCGCGCTGCGACTCCTGGCGGTGGGCGTCGAGGGCGGAGGTCATGTGGAAGTCGCCGGGGCAGAGGCCCATGAACATGGAGTCCAGCAACGTGCCCTTGAAGATGCGATAGGCCTCGTCCGCCATTCCGGCCTGCCAGAGGGCGAGGGCCATGTGGGAGTTTTCGGCCAGCAGCAGCAGGTTGAGCGACCACATGTAGGGCAGCCAGTCGGAGCAGGAGAGCATGTAGAGGTTTTCGTTCGCGGCACGCCTTCGCCGTGGATGGGGACGTGGCGCAGGGCGGCGAGGCGTTCGGCGGCCATCTGCCAGGCCTGGCGCGGCGTGGGGACCTCGCTGTCGATGGTGTGATAGACGGTCCAGAGGGCGGGGTTGGAGTAGACGGTCTGCGGCTGCATCAGGTCCTTGGACTCGGCGAAGGCGCCCTGCGCGGGGAGCCAGAGGAGCTGCTGCATTCCTTCGAGGATGAGCTCGGCCTCCGTCTCATACGGTGTGGGGTCTTCGCCGAGGGCGCGGGCGAGCGCGGCGGCGAAGCGGAAGGCGAAGATGTTGTAGGCGGAGGAGTGGGCCGCGCCGCCGCCGTTGTACTGCAGGTTGTCGCTGGCCCAGATGGCGGCGTAGGCCTCGTAGAGCGGGAGGGTCTTGCCGCTTGCGGTAGTGTAGGTGCGGCGGAAGAGGCGGTGCTCCCAGGCCAGATGGCGCTGGAAGGCGGGCCATATCTCGCGGGCGAAGTCGAGGTCGCCGGTCCACATGAGGTGGCGCAGCATCATGTCCATGAAGACCATGTTCATGTCGTAGTGATTGCCGGAGAGGTCGCCGTTGGAGTGCAGCATCTTCTCCTTGCGGGTGAGATGGAAGTTGGGCGTGTCGTCCCAGGGGCCGATGGCGGGATCGGCGGTGGCGACGGGGGTGAGGTTCTGGCGTTTGATCCAGTGGCGGATGTCCAAGACTGCGCGGTCGTGGTTGCCGAGGGCGTCGAGGACGTATGGGCCGCGCCATCCGGCGAGCATGGTGCGCCATGCCACGCCGCCGTGCAGGACACACTGCGCGTGCGCGTCCCAGATGGTTTCGGCGGCGACGGAGATGGCGGGGCCGAGGGTGTTGAGGTACTCGTCGGGGGTGTCGAGGGTGAGGGATGCGGCGAGGGATTCGAGCTGTGCGCTGCGGGCGGCGAAGGCGGGAGCTGAATCGGGCGCGAACATTGCCTCGGAGGCCGCAGCATACGGGTCTGTTTGCGTACTCTGCCCCGTGTCACGAGTGATCATCAGATACATCGGCACGTCTTCCAGAAGGAAGGCCGAGCCGGTAAGGATTGGATGATTGGTCATAGCCTGCGGCTCCGGGGCCGGAGCCTGCTGGTTATTGTTCTCCCACTCCGGCGCACCGATCATCGCGATCGGCGGCGTCCAGAAGTACAGGTTTGGCGACTTTTCCCATGCCGAGAAATCTGCTACCGTCAGCCACGCCCGGTCCGGAAACGTCAACTTCTGGATTCCCGCCGCTGTGCTGTTCGCCTGCACCACGATTCCGCCACGGATGTTGGTGTTGATCATGTATCTATTTCCAGCACATTCCTCCGCCGTGACCTGGAAGAACTGGCTGACGGGCTGGACCTCGCAGCCGATGTCTCCGTTGCGGCGGCCCTTCTTGCCGCTGACTCCGCCGAAGGCCCAGGCGAGGCGCGTGCCGGAGGGAAGGTTGCTGCCCTCGACCTTGAGGATGATGCCGGAGCCCTCGGCTGCGGTGAGGAGTTCGGCGCGGATGGAACCGGCGCCGAGGAGAGAGTCGCGGATCTCGTAGATCATGCGTCCGGGGCGATAGCGGGCGATGACCTCGTCGGCGACTGCGGCCCACTTCGAGGCGCTTCCATTGGCGGCGATGAAGCCGAGCTTGAGGTTGCCGCCGTGGCCTGGGAGGTAGAGGGAGAACTCGGGGAGGTCGCTGGCGTTGACGCGGAAGTCGGCGGTTTGAGTGGTGGAGCAGGGCGCGTAGAGCGGGCGGTTGAAGAGCTCGCCGCCGTTGCGGATGACAAAGTCGCCGTTGACTGGGCGGTAGCGCAGCGGGCGGGCGGTCATGGAGTGCATGAGGGGCACGATTCCGCCGGAGATGATCTCGGGCGGGGGCATGAGGCGGGCGGCCTCCTGAATGTTCCGCTGCGCGGCTGCGGCGGCGGATGCTGCGCTAGGTGCTGTCTGCGAGAGGCCCTTGAGGGAGGCCGCGGCCTGGGCTGCTGCTGCGCTGGATACGGCGAGGAAACGACGACGCGACCATTCGTTGCTGAATTTCATTGGATACTCCGCGATGCGCTGAATCGTGGGGGAATGCTAGCAACCACGCACAACGATGAGCAAATCTCAGTGGGAGGAGTAGGTCTTGTCGGGGGCGTTGCAGAGGGGTTCGAGGGGGCAATCGGCGCAGCGGGGCTTGCGGGCGATGCAGATGGCGCGGCCGTGGGAGATGATGCGGTGGGTGAAGTCGATCCATTGGGATTGGGGGACGATGCGCATGAGGTCGCGCTCGACCTTTTCTGGGGTGGTCTCGCGGGTGAGGCCGAGGCGGCGGGAGATGCGCAGGACGTGCGTGTCGACGACGATGCCGTCGGCGATCTTGAACCATGTGCCGAGGACGACGTTGGCCGTCTTGCGCGCGACGCCGGGGATGCGGAGGAGTTCGGGCATGGTGTGGGGGACTTTGCCGTGGAACTCTTCGGTGATGACGCGGCCCGCGCCTTGCAGGGACTTTGCCTTGTTACGGAAGAAGCCGGTGGTGCGGACCAGTTCTTCCAGCTCGAGCAGGGCGGCGGCGGCCATCGCCTTGGGCGTGGGGAAGGCGCGGAAGAGCGCGGGAGTGACGAGGTTGACGCGGACGTCGGTACACTGCGCGGAGAGAATTGTGGCGACGGTGAGCTGCCATGCGCTCTTGTGGTGAAGGGCGCAGACGGCGTTGGGATAAGTTTGCGCGAGGGTGTCGAGGATGGCGGCGACGCGGGCCGGGTTTGTGGGAGAGATTATCTTTGCCATGACTCGCAATTCCCGATCCGCTGCTCACACTCTCAACCTGAAACTCAGGGCGATTGTCGGAGATTGTGTGAGTGTGAGGTTCGGCTTCATTTTTAAACAACTCTTTCCCTCAACTCCGTAGCGAGATGCTGCATAAAGGATTTAGTGCTGTCGAAAATTTGTTTGGTTTGATCGGGTCCATATTGCTTTCCAAGGTGGGCCGATTCATTGCGCCATGCTTCCTTGACGCCCCACAAGAGAGCCGAAGCATTACCAAGAAAAGTACGCCGCTTTTTTGAAAGCCGCATCTTGGTATTTTTTAGTTTTTTGTCGATCTTATGAATGTATCCGGCCCAACTTGGGGTGTACTTGATATTCAATGTCCTCGCCAGACACTTCAGCGGAGATTCTAGAGCGCGAGACAGATGATACACAGTCGCATCGTATCGTTCACAGGCAAAGCATTTGCCTGCTTCAGCTATGTCATGGGAGGCGCTAGGAAAGCTCATTTGCACGGTCTCGCCGAAAGGTAAGACAGCATCAAATAGGTGAGATGTTTCTGGTCTCAGTTGATAGAATTTCTTACGTTTTAGTTCATGCTCGATTCGCTTGTTCAATTCCCCATCAAATTTCCAATACTCACCCCAGGTGATACGTCCACCAGATGTTCTGTTGGCCTCAAGCATATCCTCGATCAGGTCACTTGCGGACAGCAAAAGCGATTCATCGCAATCCAGCTTTAGCTTCCCCAACACTTGGGGCATTTGATTGATGAACGAATCAGGCATCTGCGTCTCGAACATTTTTTTTTCGTAATTATGCCCAGTAATTCCCAATTTGTTCATTCCTTGGACTTCCGCAGAAGACGCAATCATCCTGACAAATCTATGGGCATTAAATCTCAGCATGTCCCAAAGGGTGACCAACCCATGCTCCCGTATAGAGCAATCATCCCCTTTTGGCGCTTTACCTGCAACGACAAAGCCAAAAGCAAAGACAAAATGCGGGGATTCTTCGCTTCGCTCAGAATGACAATTCTGGTGGTGATGCGAGTGGGGTGACGAGCGCGATGCTTCAGCCCAGGCGGTCGAGCATTTCGGCGGGGGTGAGGCGGAGGCAGGTGAAGATGGGGGTGTCCTTGAGGGTGTAGAGGCTGATCTCGGTCTCGCGGAGCTGCTGGACGAGGTCGAGGAAGTCTTCGGGGAAGTTGGTCTCGAAGGCGACGACGAACTCCTGGTCGTCGAGGCCGAAGGAGTAGGTGGTGTTGAGCTTGACGCGCGGGTAGAGCAGGCCGATGCGGATGTGCTCGTCCATGAGGCGCTTGCGCTCGGAGAGCGGGAGGAGGTACCAGGGGCGCGTCTTCCAGAAGGGGTAGATGAAGATGTACTTCTGGCCGCCGGGACGGATGGCGCCGCGGCCCTCGCCCTCGCTCTCGTCGGGACGGCCGATCTGGTACTGCGAGCGCTTTGTCATGGCGAGGAAGTTGTGCGGCGTGCTGAGGTAGCCGCCGAGGGGGGTGCGCAGGAGTTCGGCGCGCATCCGGTTCAGTTCGTCGACGGCGTAGCCGATGGTCCAGACGCAAAAGTCCACATCGCCGCGAGTGCCGATGGTGGAGTAGGTGAGGGAGAGGAACTCGCCGGGCTTGTTCCACTTTTCGAGGACGGCGGCGAAGGCGGCTTTGTGGGCGGCGCGCTCGGAGGCGGGCAGACGTCGCCACTCCGGCATGAGCTTGTAGAAGCTGAAGCAGACGATCTGGCGGCGGGCGGGCGGGGCTGCGGAGTCGAGCGGGGCCGCGGCTGTGGATTCGCTGCCGGCGGGACGGCCCGAGGGCGCGGGCGGCGCGGAGGGCGGGAGGGGCGTCGTGTGCCTGGGAGTGAACGGCTGGGGAACCTGGTGCCGCGGTGGGAGGAACTCTGCCATGGCTCGATTGTCTCTCGAACCCACACAACTGGCAAAGGCCGGGTGCGGCGGATTGCGGTGGATGCGGAGCTTACGGGAGGGGTTTTTGGGGACTGACTGGCGAAGACAGTTCCCGTTGCGGTTCCTGGGGGCGGATTGGCTGATTATTTTTATTTTTGAGGCAGTTTTGCGGACTATTCTGGGAAATTGGTGTTGCAGAACAGGAATTCGATCTGAAGTTTTTGCTGCGGCTGCCGATGAGCCTGAGAGATATGGGGAATTGGAGGTGCGCGGGTGAGCGATGCGAGTCGAGTTGGGATGAGTTCGGACCTTTCGCATGTAACCCCGGTTGAAGCGGCCGGTGGTTTGCCTCCGTCTGCCGGGCCTGGGTTGACTGAGCCGGGCACGCGCGCTGCCAAGCCAAAGCCGCTGAGCAGCGGGGCCGGGGAGATTGCGGACGATGAGACGCAGGTGAGCCTGGCCGGGATGCTGATCTCGCAGGCGAGCGGGGGAAGCGATGTGCGATTCGAGAAGGTGGCGGCGCTGCGGCGGAGAATCGAGGCGGGAACGTACGATGTGGCCGCCGAAGACGTTGCGGAGAAGCTGATGGACCAGATGCGGAAGAAGTAGGGGCCCGCGCCAGGTGGGGTGGGCGCGCGCCGGGTGGGGAAGCGTCCGCAGCAGCAGCGAAGACGAAAACCAGGGGGTTGACGGAGGGAATAAACTGTGGGTGAGGGAGTGCGCGATGGCGGAGGCGGAGCGGATAACGGCGCGGCAGCGGGCGATCCTGACGGCCATCGTGGAGAGCTACATCGAGACCGGCGAGCCGGTGGGCTCGGGTACGATTGCGGGGACGATTGCGCGGGTGCGGGCGGGCGGACATGGGGCGACGGGGCTGAGTTCGGCGACGGTGCGCAATGAGATGGCGGAGCTGGCCAACGAGGGATTGCTGGAACAGCCGCATACTTCGGCGGGACGGGTGCCGACGGCGCGGGCGTTTCGGCTGTATGTGGAGCGGTTGAGCGGAGGCGCGGGAGCGCGGCTGCTGGGTGGGGCGCAGCGGTTGCATCTGGAGTCGCAGCGGTTGAACCTGGAATCGCAGATCGATTCGAGCTTTGCCGGAGTGACGGGGACGCAGGCGATGCTGGAGCGGACGAGCCATGTGCTGGCGACGGTATCGAGCGGGGTGGGCGTGGCCGTGGCGATGGTGGCAGGCGGCGACACGCTGGAGCATGTGCATTTTTCGCGGCTGGGGAAGGGGCGCGTGCTGGCCGTGGTGGTGACCAGCTCAGGGCTGGTGCGCGACCGGATGCTGACGATGGAAGCGGACGTTACGGCGCGCGAGCTGGAGGCGGCGGCGAACTTCCTGAACGAGCACTTTCGCGGATGGAGCATCGAGCGGGTGCGGGCGGAGATTGGCCGGCTGGTGGAACGGGAGCGCAGCGAGGTGCAGCGGCTGCTGACCTCGGTGGAGCAGTTGTGGGCGGGCGCGGTGCCGGAGGGCGGAGCGGGCGTGCAGACGGTGTATGTGGAGGGCGTTGCCAACCTGCTGGGCGCGCGCGGGGTGGGCAGCGCGGAGGATGTGGCGCGGCTGCGCGAGGTGCTGTCGGCGCTGGAGGAGAAGCAGCGGCTGGTGGAGCTGCTGGATGCGTATATCGACGCGAAACAGGAGTCGGTGCGGGTGATCTTCGACCTGGAGGAGCATGCGCCGGAGATGGCTGGGCTGGTGCTGATTGCGGCGCCGGCGCGGATGGCGGGCGATGGGCACGGAACGGTGGGCGTGATCGGGCCGAAACGGATCCACTACGAGAACACGATGAATGCGGTGAGCTATATCGCGCAGGTCTTCGAGCGGATGCTGCGTCCTCCGGCGTGAGGGGAAGTTGCAGGTTGCTGGTTCTTGGTTGCCGGTTGTGGTGCAACGGCAAGAACAAGGGCAAAAGCAGATTCCTCCGCTTCGCTGCGGAATGACAAACACAATGCGCTGCGGATTGACAAACAAAAAGCACTGCGGAATGACAAACAAAGGGACAACGGCAAAGGCGAAATGCCAGGCGGGTATACTGCATCTGCATGTCTGAGAAAATTATTGCTTTGCTGGTGTGGCTGATTGGCAGCGGGGCGCGCGGGTACGCCAGCGTGGTGCTGCTGATGGCGGTGCAGTCGGCGTGCATCCCGATTCCGAGCGAGGTGATCATGCCGCTGGCGGGCGTGGCGCTGGTGCAACCGCTGGGGATGACGGCGATGCAGGTGCAGATGCAGCTGGTGCTGCTGGCGACGGTGGCGTCGCTGGCGTCGAACCTGGGGTCGGTGCCGGCGTACTGGGCGGGGGCGCGGGGCGGGCGGCCGATGGTGGAACGCTATGGGCGATGGGTGCTGCTGAGCCGGCGCGACCTGGACCGGGTGGACCGTTTCTTTGCGCGCTACGGGTCGATCACCGTGCTGGTGGGGCGGATGCTGCCGATCATACGCACGTTTATCGCGTTTCCGGCGGGCGTGGCCAAGATGAACCAGGCGCGCTTCCACATCTATACGTTTGTGGGGTCTTGGCCGTGGTGCTACGTGCTGGCGTATGTGGGGATGCGGCTGGGCGCATCGTGGAACAGCAATCCGCAGTTCAAGGAGGTGTTTCACCGCTTCCACCTGGGAGTGGAGGGGGTGCTGGCGGTGGGGTTGGTGTGGTTCGTGGTGTCGCACTGGCGGGGGCGGATTCGCAGCGGAGGCGGCATGAGCCGAGAAGATGGACACGCAGTCGGGGCGGAGGGATATACTGATCTTTCCGGTTTAACGGAAGAAGCACACACCTATATTGCAGGACAGAGGGGTAAAGCAAAGCATGTCTACACCCGGAGCCGCCGCGCCAAGCGCGGCGAGCATTCAGCCAGCCAAAGGGAAACTTGGAATCATGACGGTCGGCATGGGAGCGGTATGCACCACTCTTATCGCCGGCGTAGAGGCGGTCCGCAAGGGACTTGCCAAGCCCATCGGGTCGCTGACGCAGATGGGGACCATTCGGCTGGGCAAACGCACCGAGGCCCACAGCCCGTTGATGCGGGACTTCCTGCCGCTGGCCAAGCTGGACGACATTGTGTTCACCGGGTGGGACATCTTCGGCGGCAATCTATATGATGCGGCGAAGACGGCACAGGTCCTGGACAATGAGCTGCTGGAGAAGATTCGGCCATATCTCGAGTCGATCGAGCCGATGCCCGCTGCGTTCGACCAGAACTACGTGAAGCGGCTGACCGGGACGCACATCAAGAGCGGGAGGAACAAGCGCGACCTGGCGGAGCAGATCCGCAAGGACATCCAGGCGTTCAAGAAGAAGACGGACCGGCAGGTGGTGATCTGGACCGGCTCGACGGAGATATTTCTGGCCCCGACGGCGGTGCATCAGTCGCTGGCGGCGTTCGAGAAGGGGATGGACGACGACGATCCGGGGATCGCACCGTCGCAGTTGTATGCGTGGGCGGCGCTGACCGAGGGGATCGCGTTCATCAACGGCGCGCCCAACCTGACGGTGGACACTCCCGCGATGAACGAACTGTCTCGCAAGATGAATGCGCCGATTGCCGGACGGGACTTCAAGACGGGGCTTACCGGGGAGACAGGCCCAACGCATCCAACTGCAGCGCGGTCTCGCGCGCCACACGCACGCCGGCCAGGATAACGATGATGCCCACGGCGAGACCACCGTAGCGGTCGGCATTGAAGAAACGCTGCGGGGCGGCCAGCGTAAGCCCGACTGCGGTGAGCGCGGTCAGGGCGGAAATACAATCGGTGGTGTCGTGCAGGGCGTCGGCCATCAGCGCTGCGCTGCGCATTCTCTTGCCAACCTGGAACTTGACCGTCGCCAGCCCGCTCTTGGCCACTAGCGAGGCCACCAGAGGCCAGATGACGAACCACCGCAGCGGCTCGTGCGGCTGGCCCAGTCGCAAAAACGACCCATAGGAAATCAGCGCGCCCGTTGAAGCCAGCACCAGCCCCACGACCAAGCCGCTCAAGATTTCGGCCCGGCCGTGGCCGTAAGGGTGATTCGAATCGGCGGGCTTGGAGCTCAGCGTGAGGCCCAGCAGGACCATGCCGGATGAAAACACATCGCCCGCGGATTCCATGCCATCGGCGACCACCGCCGTGGAATGGCCCGCCAGCCCGGTGAGGATCTTCACCAGGGCGAGCATGCCGGTGATCGCCATTCCGGCCGCCGCAATGCGCTGTCCCGCTTGCATCAAAAAGTCAGGTCTCGTTATGGATTCACTGTACCAGCGGTTGACAGGCGAAAGCGCCTGTCCCACCCGCCTGCTTGCCATTCGACAACAAAGT
>CAVYDK010000013.1:0-116189 GCA_963767315.1 uncultured Acidobacteriaceae bacterium
CCTTTGCTAATTGGCCATTTATGGCACGGCTGAAGCCGTGCCCTTAAGCAATACAAGACAAATGCGGGGATTCTTCCTCTTCGACTACGCTCAGGGTCAGAATGACAACTTCGTACCGAGTGCAGCAATTGTGAATCCGCTCTATGTGCGGACCAGGGTTGCGGCGAGCAGGGCGATGACGATGCCGTAGAGGTCGGACTGGACTTCGAGCGAGGCGAGGGTTTTGGCGGGGTCGAGCGGCAGGTGGAGGATGGTGGCTGCGCCGCCGGGGACGGTGCGGCCACGGCCGTGGAAGGCGACGGGATCGAGGACGCGGGTCTGGCCGGTGGCGAGATCGACGCGCGGGGGGAGTGGGGCTTCGTTGACGAAGAGGAAGTCGTCGAGGAGGTAGTCCTGCTCGATGGGCCACCATGTTTCGGGGTTGCGCAGAGGGAGTGTGGCGGAGCTGCCGTCGGAGTATGTGACCGAGACGGTGCCGTGCGTCATGTGGCTGCACTGCGGCAGGGTGGTTCCGGCGAGCAGGAGGTAGATGCCGCGCGCGTGGCCCGCGAGGGGGAGCCTGGCGGAGGGTGCGTCCTGCTTCCAGTGGGAGAGGAAGAGGCAGTTGGGCGCGGAGCCGGCGGGGGTGCGGAAGTCGACGCCGATGCGGGGTGTGGAGCAGGCCGGCGGCGGCGCGCAGGCCGGCGTCGTCGATGGTGGCGCGGTTGTCGGCATTGGCCCAGCCGCCGAGGTCGTTGTTGGGGAAGGCGAGCGAGCAGTAGGGCGAACGCGGCTCGTCGTAGGTGCGGAGGAAGATGTCGTTGATCTGATTCTTCAGGAGGGAAGTGAGGTCGAGCGGCTCGGTGCGCGCGCCTGCGGCGAGGGCTGGGATGGGGGCGAAGGCGGGTGCGGCGGCTGTCGCGTTGAAGGAGATGGGGAGGGTCCAGACGCAGTCGCCCTGGTGCATGTTGGCGAAGACGGTGTGGAAGCCGGGGGATGTGATGCGGCCATTGGTGAGGGCGTGCTGCGGATCGTCGATCTGCGCAAGGGTGATGCCTTGCGGGAGGACGAGAGGCCTTCGCCGACGCGGTAGGTACGCTGGGCAGGGGCTTTCGATGGGGCCAATGCCGTGCCACTCGACGCTGACCTTGCAGCGCGCGCGGCGGGGAGATGGATGATGAGCTGAGGCGAACCGACGGCGTTCGGGGTCGAAGGCGCAGGTGGCGCGCGTTCCATTGCAGAGGACGGTGGGGAGGGTTGTGGTTCGCGCGGGGAGGATGAGGGTGAGAGGGACGGACTTGGCGAGGCGGCTGGTGAAGTCGAAGGAGTCACGCAGGGCTTCGCGCTTCCATGCGAGGTCGAAGTCCTTGTGGTGGAGGGAGGCGCGGTTCCAGGCGGTGGGGAAGCCGGGGCGGATGCGGATGGAGTTGGCGATGAGGTTGGGCTGGATGCCGAAGAGGCCCTCGACGAGGGCGCGGGAGGTGATGCCGATGGGGTCGCCGAAGTCGCGCTGCGACTCCTGGCGGTGGGCGTCGAGGGCGGAGGTCATGTGGAAGTCGCCGGGGCAGAGGCCCATGAACATGGAGTCGAGCAGCGTGCCCTTGAAGATGCGGAAGGCCTCGTCGCGCCATTCCGGCCTGCCAGAGGGCGAGCGCCATGTGGGAGTTCTCGGCGAGGAGAAGCAGGTTGAGCGACCACATGTAGGGGAGCCAGTCGGAGCAGGAGAGCATGTAGAGGTTCTCGTTGGGCACGCCTTCGCCGTGGATGGGGACGTGGCGCAGGGCGGCGAGGCGCTCGGCGGCCATCTGCCAGGCTTGGCGCGGCGTGGGGACCTCGCTGTCGATGGTGTGGTAGACGGTCCAGAGGGCGGGGTTGGAGTAGACGGTCTGCGGCTCGAGCAGGTCCTTGGACTCGGCGAAGGCGCCCTGCTCAGGAAGCCAGAGGAGCTGCTGCATTCCTTCGAGGATGAGATCGGCTTCGGTCTCGTAGGGGGTGGGGTCTTCGCCGAGGGCGCGGGCGAGCGCGGCGGCGAAGCGGAAGGCGAAGATGTTGTAGGCGGAGGAGTGGGCCGCGCCGCCGCCGTTGTACTGCAGGTTGTCGCTGGCCCAGATGGCGGCGTAGGCCTCGTAGAGCGGTAGCGTTTTACCGCTCGCGGTGGTGTACGTCCGGCGGAAGAGGCGGTGCTCCCAGGCCAGATGGCGCTGGAAGGCGGGCCATATCTCGCGGGCGAAGTCGAGGTCGCCGGTCCACATGAGGTGACGCAGGAGCACGTCCATGAAGACCATGTTCATGTCGTAGTGATTGCCGGAGAGGTCGCCGTTGGAGTGGAGCATCTTCTCCTTGCGGGTGAGATGGAAGTTGGGCGTGTCGTCCCAGGGGCCGATGGCGGGATCGGCGGTGGTGACGGGGGTGAGGTTCTGGCGCTTGAGCCAGTGGCGGATGTGCAAGACTGCGCGGTCGTGGTTGCCGAGGGCGTCGAGGACGTATGGGCCGCGCCATCCGGCGAGCATGGTGCGCCAGGCCACGCCGCCGTGCAGGACACACTGCGCGTGGGCGTCCCAGATGGTTTCGGCGGCGACGGAGATGGCGGGGCCGAGGGTGTTGAGGTACTCGTCGGGGGTGTCGAGGGTGAGGGTTGCGGCGAGGGCTTCGAGCTGGGCGCTGCGGGTGGCGAAGGCGGCTGCGGGATTGCTGCGCCGACGCACCAGCCTCATTACTGATAGATGCAGATGTAGAGGGCTTCCTTCTTGATCTCGGCAGAGCCGATCAGGATCGGATGGATTGATATCGTTTACGCTCCATGAAGTGATCGGGTCCGGTCTGCTGGTGGCAGATTCCAAGCCTTGAAATCAGCGGCTGCAACTACGACCGGTGCGTCTACTGAGTTTGGCGTAATGCAGAGCGCCATGTCTGCGGCTTTACTTCGAACATTTGCAAAGATGACGCGGAGTATCCAGCTGAGGCGTTCAATGTCCTCCATAGCCGACTCGATTGCCGTAGCACTCTTCGGCGGTGACCTGGAAGAACTGGGAGACGGGCTGGACCTCGCAGCCGATGTCGCCGTTGCGGCGGCCCTTCTTGCCGCTGACTCCGCCGAAGGCCCAGGCGAGGCGCGTGCCGGAGGGAAGGTTGCTGCCCTCGACCTTGAGAATGATGCCGGAGCCCTCGGCTGCGGTGAGGAGTTCGGCGCGGATGGAACCGGCGCCGAGGAGAGAGTCGCGGATCTCGTAGATCATGCGGCCGGGGCGGTAGCGGGCGACGACCTCGTCGGCCTGCGCGGCCCACTTCGACGCGGCGCCGCTGGCGGCGATGAAGCCGAGCTTGAGGTTGCCGCCGTGGCCGGGGAGGTAGAGGGAGAACTCGGGGACGTCGCTGGCGTCGACGCGGAAGTCGGCGGTCTGGGTGGTGGAGCAGGGCGCGTAGAGCGGGCGGTTGAAGAACTCGCCGCCGTTGCGGATGACGAAGTCGCCGGCGATGGGGCGGTAGCGCAGCGGGCGGGCGGTCATGGAGCGCATGAGGGGCACGATTCCGCCGGAGATGATCTCGGGCGGCGGCATCATGCGCGCGGCCTCCTGAATGTTCCGCTGCGCGGCGGCTGCGGCGGACGCTGCGCTGGGGGCCGACTGCGAGAGGCCTTTGAGGGAGGCTGCGGCCTGGGCTGCTGCCGCGCTGGATACGGCGAGGAAACGACGACGCGACCATTCGTTGCTGAATTTCATTTTGCTCACCTTCGCGGTCTGAACCACCGCTGCGAATCGTGATGAATGGTATCAACCTTGCGCCACGATGGTAAAACGTGGGTGCAACCGCGATCGCTTCGCGATCGCGGTTGCGGAGATTTCAAGGGAGTGTACTCATCGGCACGGCTGAAGCCGTGCCCTTCCGATCCTTGCGTCAGGGGCGTTCTTGCGGCGAATGACGTTGCGGCTAGTGGGAGGAGAAGGTTTTGTCGGGGGCGTTGCAGAGAGGCTCGAGCGGGCAGTCGGCGCAGCGGGGCTTGCGGGCGATGCAGACGGCGCGGCCGTGGGAGATGATGCGGTGGGTGAAGTCGATCCACTGGGGCTGCGGGATGAGGCGCATGAGGTCGCGCTCGACTTTTTCCGGGGTGGTCTCGCGGGTGAGGGCGAGGCGGCGGGCGATGCGCAGGACGTGCGTGTCCACGACGATGCCGTCGGCGATGTGGAACCAGGTGCCGAGGACGACGTTGGCCGTCTTGCGGGCGACGCCGGGGATGCGCAGGAGTTCGGGCATGGTCTGCGGGACTTTGCCGTGGAACTCTTCGGTGACGACGCGGCCCGCGCCTTGCATGGACTTTGCCTTGTTGCGGAAGAAGCCGGTGGTGCGGATGAGTTCTTCCAGCTCGGGGAGGGATGCGGCGGCCATCGCCTTGGGCGTGGGGAAGGCGCTGGAAGAGCGCGGGAGTGACGAGGTTGACGCGGACGTCGGTACACTGGGCGGAGAGAATTGTGGCGACGAGGAGCTGCCACGCGCTCTTGTGGTGGAGAGCGCAGACGGCGTTGGGGTAGGTTTGTTGCAGGGCGTCGAGGATGGCGGCGACGCGGGCGGGGTTGGTGGGGGATTTTTGGGCCATGATTGTTTACAGGCAAATTATAGGTCGGGCCTTTAGCCCTCTGTTTTATTGGGGCTCTGACCTGGGGCTTCGCCCCAGGCTAGTATAGGGCGCGCCTTTGGCGCTTGCTGCTGTGACGATTAGAGCATTTCCGCCAATGGTGTAGTCTGTCGCGCTGCGAGCATAACACGGGGATTATTGCTCCGCTCAGAATGACAAACAGATTGCTGTTCCCTGTTCCCTTACCCCTGTTCCCTGCCTTCTTCATCCGAGGCGGTCGAGCATTTCGGCGGGGGTGAGGCGGACGCAGGTGAAGATGGGGGTGTCCTTGAGGGTGTAGAGGCTGATCTCGGTCTCGCGGAGCTGCTGGACGAGGTCGAGGAAGTCTTCGGGGAAGTTGGTCTCGAAGGCGACGACGAACTCCTGATCGTCGAGGCCGAAGGAGTAGGTGGTGTTGAGCTTGACGCGCGGGTAGAGCAGGCCGATGCGGATGTGCTCGTCCATGAGGCGCTTGCGCTCGGAGAGCGGGAGGAGGTACCAGGGGCGCGTCTTCCAGAAGGGGTAGATGAAGATGTACTTCTGTCCGCCGGGACGGATGGCGCCGCGGCCCTCGCCCTCGCTCTCGTCGGGGCGGCCGATCTGGTACTGCGAGCGCTTGGTCATGGCGAGGAAGTTGTGCGGGGTGGTGAGGTAGCCGCCGAGGGGCGTGCGGAGAAGTTCGGCGCGCATCCGGTTCAGTTCGTCGACGGCGTAGCCGATGGTCCAGACGCAGAAGTCAACGTCGCCACGGGTGCCGATGGTGGAGTAGGTGAGGGAGAGGAACTCGCCGGGCTTGTTCCACTTTTCGAGGACGGCGGCGAAGGCGGCCTTGTGGGCGGCGCGCTCGGAGGCGGGCAGGCGTCGCCACTCCGGCATGAGCTTGTAGAAGCTGAAGCAGACGATCTGGCGGCGGGCGGGCGGGGCTGCGGAGTCGAGCGGGGCCGCGGCTGTGGATTCGCTGCCGGCGGGACGGCCCGAGGGCGCGGGCGGCGCGGAGGGCGGGAGGGGCGTCGTCTGCCTGGGACTGAACGGCTGGGGAACCCGGTGCCGCGGTGGGAGGAACTCTGCCATGGCTCGATTGTCTCTCGAACCCACTCAACTGGCAAAGGCAGGGTGCGGCGGGTTGCGGTGGGTGCGGAGCTTTCAGGAGGGGTTTTTGGGGACTGACTGGCGAAGACAGTTCCCGTTGCGGTTCCTGGGGGCGGATTGGCTGATTATTTTTATTTTTGAGACAGTTTTGCGGGCTATTCTGGGAAATTGGTGTTGCAGAACAGGAATTCGATCTGAAGTTTTTGCTGCGGCTGCCGATGAGCCTGAGAGATATGGGGAAGTGGAGGTGCGCGGGTGAGCGATGCGAGTCGAGTTGGGATGAGTTCGGACCTTTCGCATGTAACCCCGGTTGAAGCGGCCGGTGGTTTGCCTCCGTCTGCCGGGCCTGGGTTGACTGAGCCGGGCACGCGCGCTGCCAAGCCAAAGCCGCTGAGCAGCGGGGCCGGGGAGATTGCGGACGATGAGACGCAGGTGAGCCTGGCCGGGATGCTGATCTCGCAGGCGAGCGGGGGAAGCGATGTGCGATTCGAGAAGGTGGCGGCGCTGCGGCGGAGAATCGAGGCGGGAACGTACGATGTGGCCGCCGAAGACGTTGCGGAGAAGCTGATGGACCAGATGCGGAAGAAGTAGGGGCCCGCGCCAGGTGGGGTGGGCGCGCGCCGGGTGGGGAAGCGTCCGCAGCAGCAGCGAAGACGAAAACCAGGAGGTTGACGGAGGGAATAAACTGTGGGTGAGGGAGTGCGCGATGGCGGAGGCGGAGCGGATAACGGCGCGGCAGCGGGCGATCCTGACGGCCATCGTGGAGAGCTACATCGAGACCGGCGAGCCGGTGGGCTCGGGTACGATTGCGGGGACGATTGCGCGGGTGCGGGCGGGCGGACATGGGGCGACGGGGCTGAGTTCGGCGACGGTGCGCAATGAGATGGCGGAGCTGGCCAACGAGGGATTGCTGGAACAGCCGCATACTTCGGCGGGACGTGTGCCGACGGCGCGGGCGTTTCGGCTGTATGTGGAGCGGCTGAGCGGAGGCGCGGGAGCGCGGCTGCTGGGTGGAGCGCAACGGTTGCATCTGGAGTCGCAGCGGTTGAACCTGGAATCGCAGATCGATTCGAGCTTTGCCGGAGTGACGGGGACGCAGGCGATGCTGGAGCGGACGAGCCATGTGCTGGCGACGGTATCGAGCGGGGTGGGCGTGGCCGTGGCAATGGTGGCAGGCGGCGACACGCTGGAGCATGTGCATTTTTCGCGGCTGGGGAAGGGACGGGTGCTGGCGGTGGTGGTGACCAGTTCAGGGCTGGTGCGGGACCGGATGCTGACGATGGAAGCGGACGTTACGGCGCGCGAGCTGGAGGCGGCGGCGAACTTCCTGAATGAGCACTTTCGCGGATGGAGCATCGAGCGGGTGCGGGCGGAGATTGGGCGGCTGGTGGAACGGGAGCGCAGTGAATATCAGCGGCTGCTGACCTCGGTGGAGCAGTTGTGGGCGGGCGCGGTGCCGGAGGGCGGAGCGGGCGTGACGGTGTATGTGGAGGGCGTTGCCAACCTGCTGGGCGCGCATGGCGTGGGCAGCGCGGAGGATGTGGCGCGGCTGCGCGAGGTGCTGGCGGCGCTGGAGGCGAAGCAGCGGCTGGTGGAGTTGCTGGACGCGTACATCGACGCGAGACAGGAGAGCGTGCGGGTGATCTTCGACCTGGAGGAGCACGCGCCGGAGATGGCCGGGCTGGTGCTGATTGCGGCGCCGGCGCGGATGGCGGGCAATGGGCACGGAACAGTGGGCGTGATCGGGCCGAAACGCATTCACTACGAGAACACGATGAATGCGGTGAGCTATATTGCGCAGGTCTTCGAACGGATGCTGCATCCGCCGGCGTGAGGAGCTGGACCAACTGTAATGGGCTGAGAGAAGGTAGTAATGCGGTTCCATCGTTCCGAGGAGTATGCGATGCGTTTGAACCTTGCGGTTGTGGTGTGCGGACTTGTTGTTTTAGCAGGATGCGGCGGTTCTTCCAACTCTTCTTCCACCCCTACAGTGAAGGCTCCGGTGGCGAATGCGGGTGGGCCGTATACCGGGACGGCGGGGACAGCGGTGAGTTTCAGCGGGGCGTCTTCGAGCGATCCGCAGGGCGAGGCGTTGACGTACGCTTGGAACTTTGGCGACAACGGCACTGGGACGGGCGTGAGTCCGACGCATACCTACGCGGCGGCGGGGACGTATACCGTCACGCTGACAGTGACCAACACCAGCAATCTGACGGCGACTGCAACGAGCACCGTGATTATTCCGAATGGGAGAGTCTATGGCGGTCTACAGCCCATCGCCGGTGCGCACGTCTATCTGTTTGCTGCCAATACGACGGGGTATGGGAAAGCTTCAGTGCCTTTGCTCAACTCGGCGTCAACGGGCGCTTCTGATTCAGTGGGAGCGTATGTTTCGACGGGTGCCGACGGTGGTTTCTTGTGGGCTGGCGACTATACCTGTACTCCCGGTACGCAGGTGTATCTGTATGCATTGGGCGGCAACTCAGGTTCGGGGACGAACTCGGCGGCGGGGCTGCTGGCCGTGCTGGGAAACTGCCCGGCTGCGGGAAACTTCTCAGCGGTTCCGTACATCACGGTGAATGAGGTTTCGACGATTGCGGCAGCATACGCCTTTGCGGGATTTGCGACCGATGCGACGCATGTGTCGAGTTCGGGGACGGCGCTGGCGCAGGTGGGGATTGCCAATGCGTTTGCCAACGCGGCGAACCTGGCAAGCCTATTGAACGGAACGGCGCTGGCTACGACGCCGGCGGGCAATGGGACGGTGCCGCAGGTGGAGATCAATACGCTGGCGAATATTCTGTCCGACTGTGTCAATACCAGCGGTGCGGGGTCGAATGGATGCCAGTTACTGTTCACAAATACGATGTCCGGCGGATCGACGGGGACGGCTCCAACGGATACGGCAACTGCGGCGATCAACATCGCGCATAACCCCGGCGCGAACATCGCTACGCTCTATGGATTAGCAGGCTCGACAGCCTTTACCCCCGTACTCACCGCGGTGCCAAATGACTTTACGATGGAACTTACATTTGCAGGCGGCGGTTTAAACGGCGGCGCAGGCGGTATAGCCGTTGACGGAGGTGGCAACGTATGGATTTACGATAGTGCGTCGAGCGCGCGAGCTACTAAACTATCGAGTTCCGGAGCAGCCATCTCGCCATCTACGGGGTACTCTGTCGGGGGAACCTATGCCGTTCACACCTATGGCGAGTTGCTCGCTATTGACCTTTCAGGAAATGCCTGGATGGTAGGGAGCTTGGGTATTATCGAGATATCTAGCTCCGGCACCCTCCTTTCACCGACGAACGGGTACACCGGTGGAGGGGTGAGCACGAATGGAATCGCAGCTCTTTCCATAGATGGCTCCGGAAACGTCTGGATCACCAATGATCCTGGTTTCACAGTTTCGGAGCTTAGCTCGTCTGGGATAGGAATCTCTCCATCAACTCCGTATCCCGGGGGGTATTCCGGGGTCGCCGAGCCATATGGCATCGCAAACGATGGTTTGGGCAACACTTGGGTAGCAAGTTCCGGCTTCACTAGCTTGGTGAAGTTATCTAGTTCTGGTACGGTTCTCTCTCCATCGGGGGGATACACAGGAGGGGGAATTGTATCCGGGCCTCGCACAGTGGCCATAGACAATTCAGGTAACGTATGGGTCACAGAAGACAATAACTGGATCTGCAAGTTCTCCAATGCTGGAGTGCCACTGTCCCCATCCACGGGTTTCACGGGTGGTGGACTGGCTTCACCCGCTGATTTGGCAATAGACGGTGGAGGCAATGTGTGGGTAGCCAACTCGGCTGCTTCATCGGGTGTTACCGAACTCTCAAATTCCGGTGCCGTTCTCTCTCCGTCTGTTGGATTCGCAGCTAGTAAGCTGTTTAACCCTTACGGTGTTGCCATTGATGGTTCGGGCAATGTATGGCTTACAAACCTGGGCGGCAACGTGAATGAATTGGTTGGCGCGGCTGTGCCGGTGGTGACTCCGCTGGCGCTGGGGGTGAAGAACAATACGCTGGGGACCCGACCGTAGGGAAGTGCGGACGGGGGGGCGGGTATACTGCATCTGCATGTCTGAGAAAATTATTGCTTTGCTGGTGTGGCTGATTGGGAGCGGGGTGCGCGGGTACGCGAGCGTTGTGCTGCTGATGGCGGTGCAGTCGGCGTGCATCCCGATTCCGAGCGAGGTGATCATGCCGCTGGCCGGCGCGGCCCTGGTGACGACGCTAGGGATGACGGCGATGCAGGTGCAGATGCAGCTGTTTCTGCTGGCGACGGTGGCGTCGCTGGCGTCAAACCTGGGGTCGGTGCCGGCGTACTGGGCGGGGGCGCGCGGCGGGCGGCCGATGGTGGAACGCTACGGGCGATGGGTGCTGCTGAGCCGGCGCGACCTGGACCGGGTCGACCACTTCTTTGCGCGCTATGGGTCGATTGCCGTGCTGGTGGGGCGGATGCTACCGATCATACGGACGTTTATCGCGTTTCCGGCGGGCGTGGCCAAGATGAACCAGGCGCGCTTCCACATCTATACGTTTGTGGGGTCGTGGCCGTGGTGCTACGTGCTGGCGTATGTGGGGATGCGGCTGGGAGCGAGTTGGAACAGCAATCCGCAGTTCAAGGAGGTCTTTCACCGCTTCCACCTGGGAGTGGAGGGGTTGCTAGTGGTGGGGTTGGTGTGGTTCGTGGTGTCGCACTGGCGGGGGCGGATTCGCGCGGAGGCGGCATGAGCAGGCTGCGGAAAAACTCTATTTTGGTTCTAGATGCAAACGGCCCGGGGCTAAAGCCCATTGAATCGATTGGGCCGATTCAGGGGGCTGAAGCCCCATGCTCCTTCCGAAAGGCGAACCGTGAGTTCTTCATCAGCTCGGAAGCCCCATGCTCCTTCCGAAAGGCGAAGCGTGAGTTCTTTATCAGCTCGGAAGCCCCATGCTCCTTCCGAAAGGCGAAGCGTGAGTTCTTCCGCAGCCTGTTGAGCCGAGAAGATGGACACGCAGTCGGGGCAGAGGGATATACTGATCTTTCCGGTTTAACGGAAGAAGCGCACCTATTTTGCAGGACAGAGGGGTAAAGCAAAGCATGTCTACACCCGGAGCCGCTGCGCCAGACGCGGCGAGCATCAAGCCAGCCAAAGGGAAGCTAGGAATCATGACGGTCGGGATGGGAGCGGTCTGTACGACCCTCATCGCCGGCGTAGAGGCGGTCCGCAAAGGACTCGCCAAGCCGATTGGGTCGCTGACGCAGATGGGGACCATTCGCCTGGGCAAACGCACCGACGCCAACAGCCCGCTGATGCGGGACTTTCTGCCGCTGGCCAAGCTGGACGACCTGGTGTTTACCGGGTGGGACATCTTCGGCGGCAATCTGTACGACGCGGCGAAGACGGCAGAGGTGCTGGACAAGGAGACGCTGGAGAAGATCCGTCCATACCTGGAGTCGATCGAACCGATGCCGGCGGCGTTCGACCAGCACTATGTGAAGCGGCTGACCGGGACGCGGATCAAGAGCGGCAAGAACAAGCGCGACCTGGCCGAGCAACTGCGCAAGGACATTCAGGAGTTCAAGAAGAAGACCGACCGGCAGGTGGTGATCTGGACCGGATCGACCGAGATATTTCTGTCGCCCTCGGCGGTGCATCAGACGCTGGCGGCGTTCGAGAAGGGGATGGACGACGACGATCCGGGGATCGCGCCATCGCAGCTTTATGCGTGGGCGGCGCTGACCGAGGGGATTCCGTTTATCAACGGCGCACCCAACCTGACGGTGGACATTCCCGCGATGAACGAGCTGTCACGCAAGATGAACGCGCCGATCTGCGGGCGGGACTTCAAGACCGGGCAGACGCTGATCAAGAGCGTTCTGGCCCCGGCGTTCAAGGCGCGCATGCTGGGCGTGAGCGGCTGGTTCTCGACCAATATTCTGGGCAACCGGGACGGCGAGGTGCTGGACGATCCATCGTCGTTCAAGACCAAGGAGGAGTCGAAGCTGGGACTGCTGGATTTGATCCTGCAGCCAGAGCTGTACCCCGACCTTTACAAGAACATTTTCCACAAGGTACGCATTAACTATTACCCGCCGCGTGGTGATAGCAAAGAGGGTTGGGACAACATAGACATCTTCGGCTGGCTCGGGTACCCGATGCAACTGAAGGTGGATTTCCTGTGCCGCGACTCGATTCTGGCGGCCCCGCTGGCGCTGGACCTGTGCCTGTTCATGGACCTTGCGGCGCGGACTCCGAGCCTGAAGGGGTTGGGGATTCAGGAGTGGCTCAGCTTCTACTTCAAGGCGCCGGACAGCGCGCCGGGGGTGTATCCGGAGCACGATCTTTTCATCCAGCAGATGAAGATGAAGAACACGCTGCGGCACATCATGGGCGAGGACCTGATCACGCACCTGGGGCTGGACTACTACGGCGGATAAACGGCACCTTGCTTTATTGTTGAGAGGCCCTGCGACGGATTCGTTGCGGGGCTTCTTCTTATCGGAGGGAAGTGGATGCCAAGCGCAAACGCCAGCGAGCACCAGTTGGAGACGCTGCGCCTGTATGGAGCGCTGGTCGAGGTGCGTGAAGATTGGGGAGGGAGGCTGGTGCTGAGCTGTGGCGAAGGCTGCGCGGCGAGCGGCGTGCCGGCCGCCGTCAGCATTGCGGGAGGAGCGACGCTGGCCGTCGATGGCGATGCCGCGGAGGTGAAGGCGGCGATGCGGCGCGGCGAGGTGGACTTTGTGGTGAACACTCTGGATGAGGCGCTGCGCGCGCTGAAGAATGAGGTCCGGGTGCGGCGGCCACTCAGCGTGGGGCTGATTGCGGATGTGGATGCAGTGCTCCGCGAGATGGTGGAGCGCGGCGTGCAGCCCGATCTTCTACTGATCGGAGCGAAGCAGAATGCACAGGCGATTGAGCAGAACGAGAGCATTCGCGCGTTGCAAGCCGCGGGGATGGAATTGCGGTCGATGGTGGATGCGGACGGCGAAGGGCTCGGCAGGCACAGGATGATGCTCAAGCGCACAGGATGCTACGAGGCTTATCTTTCCGCTGCAAACGCTGCCGAGCTGCGAGCGTTGGACGAGCGGGTGCTGGCGATTCTTCCGCCCGGCGATCTGGTTCGCAGACGTTGGGTGCAGCGCGTTGCGGAGTATCTGCGCGATGCGCGAAGCGGACGGTGGGTGTGGCTGACGGAAGATGAGCTGCAGCAGATGGGCGGGTGAGCGGATTTCAGGATTGAGCTATGAGTCGAGAGCTATAAGCTATGAGCCATGAGCTATAAGCCATGAGCAATAAGCTATAAGCCATGAGCAATGAGTCAGGTGGGACAAGCTACTCGGCGAGGGCGAGGAGGCGGGGCCAGAGGGCTTTGGCACCGGCTTCGGATTTGGCGGAGACGGGGAGGACCTCTTCGAGTTCGTGCTCGCGCTTCAATGCGGCGAGCGATTTGGCGAGCGCGTTGTGGGAGAGGCGGTCGGACTTGGTGGCGACGACAAGGTAGGGACGCTGAGTCTGCTTGAAGTAATCGATGAGCTGGCGGTCGCTGGGCTGGGGCGGGATGTTGCTGTCCACCAGGCAGACGGCGAGGGCGAGGGTTTCGCGCTGGGCGAGGTAGGGCTCGATGAAGGTGGGCCACTCGGCGGAGATGGAACGGGAGACTTTGGCGTAGCCGTATCCGGGCAGATCGGCGAAGATGAGCGTGGGGCGGGGTTTAATCTTGTCGCCGGCGCCTTCATGAAGGGCGAAGAAGTTGATGGCGCGGGTGCGGCCCGGTGTGGATGAGGTGTGCGCCTGCTTCGATCCAAGCAGCGCATTAATCAGCGACGACTTGCCTACGTTGGAGCGGCCGAGGAAGGCAATCTCCGGTGCGCCGAAGGTCCTGGCCACGGAAGGGAAGTGGGCGGCATCGGTGGCGGAGAGCAGGAAGACCGGGGTCAGTCGCATCGCTCCAGTCTAGTGCATCCGATGAGCAGGGCCGCAATGACGGTGTAGGATTTCGCGGGCTGGACCACATCGAATCGCATCGGTGACGGTTGAGGAATGGAACCGCGTTTACGGAGTCGTAATAGTCCAAAGGAACCAGTCGTCCTGCGCAAACGCGTTCAGCGCCACCGCGTCGCCACTCCCCGCCCCCAGGCTCAATCCTGTCTTGTTGCGAATCCTGTAACCGCCGTTGGGGAACTGGTCCAGATGCCACATCTGAGTATCCGCCCCGGTATATGGGGACATGCCAACCAATGTCCCGAAGGTCAAATAAATTCCCAAATTCCCAAGTGCATTGCCCGTCGCCACGTTCACGATCTTGTAAAAGCCTCCGCCCACCGGCGCAATCGTCCACTTCTGGTTATCCAGCGTTAGGTAGCGCGTCAGACGCGGCACCGTTCCCCCCTTTGCTCCTGCGGCGGGTCTGCTCCCGATGTCTACCCCCACAGGCGGCTGATTATACGACTCCAGCGTATTCTCGTTACGACGCGAGACGAGTCCCGTGATGTCTACCCCCGCAAGCGGCTGCTGATACGACTGCGGCGTATTCTCGCTACGCCGCGAGACGATCTGGTATGTTCCCTCCGCCAGGTTGTCGCCGGCGATGGGCCAGCCGTCGGGTGACCAGAGCAGAGGACGGATGTCCAGTACGGAGCGTCCGCCGCGCGTGAGGTCGGCCTCATAGTGGATGCTGAACCGTTCTGCCCCTTCCGTTTCGCTGCCAGCCTCGGGATCTGCAGCACTCGCGCCCTTCCCTGTAGACGCACTATTAAGCCAAGCACCAAGCGAAAGATCTTTCGGCTCGGTGTCGTAATCCCTTACCAGCCCGAAGTGGCCGGGACCGATGCGTTGCGCGTCGGAGGCGAGGAAGAGTGAGCCGCCGCCCTCGGCCATTGGCTTGGCGTCGCGGTCGAGATAGAGGCCGGTGATGGAGCGCGCGCGGCCCACGCGGATGTTGTAAGTGCTGTTGCTTCCCTTGCAGCAGCTTCCGTGATTGACGAAGAGGTAGTAGAAGCCGTCGTGGAAGATGATGTCGGAGGCCTCGGACTCGCGCGCGGTGGCGATGGGAGCGCCGAGTGTGTTGGGCGCGAGCGCAAGGCCGGTTTGCGGGTCGAGCTGGGTGACGCGGATGCTGCCGTGGTAGGAGCCGTAACAGATCCAGAGCGTGCCGTCGGGCGCGAGGATGACGCCGGGATCGATGGCGTTCAAATCTTCGTTGCCGTCCGAGGTGACGACCACGCCGCGATCGGTCCATTTGTAGGCCGGGTCCTTGGGGTCGAGCACCGGGTTGGTGGCGAGGCCAATGGCGGACTGGAACGATCCCCAACTGGAGACCGCGTAATAAAGATAAAACTGGTTGCCAAGGCGGATGATGTCCGGCGCCCAGACATCGGTGCCATTGTTCTTGGGCACCGCCGTATGCACGTCTTCGGGAATCTGGGTGAAGACGCTGCCCTCGCGCGTCCAGGTGATGGTGTCCGGCGAGGAGTAGAACGGTGCTCCGCGGCCGGTGGAGAAGACGTAGTACTTGCCGTGGAAGCGCACCACGGTGGATGGATCGTGGACGAAGGGCATTCCGGAGACGGGGACGCCGATGGCCGCCATTTGCGGACGCTGTGCTGCGACCGGAGTGGTTGTCGGCGTGGGCGGCTGCGTTGATGCGGTGCTCTCCTGGTCGATGAGCGCGATGAGGCGCTTGAAGGCTTCGGTGCGCGCCGTCTTGTTGGCTGCGGCCATGGCCGGCGTGGTGGAAGCGGGAGGAGCGGGGTCTTCGCCGGCGCGCATGAAGCCATGGCCCGCGCCATCGTAGATTACCGGCCCGAATTTTTTGCCGGCGGCCTTCATAGCGGCAGTGGTGGCTGGAACGGTGGCGGTGATGCGCGCGTCGTTGCCGCCGTAGAAGCCGTAGACGGGCGCGGTGATGTTCTTGAGCGCGTCGTCGGCGGGCGGCGGGCCGTAGAAGACGAAGGCGGCGGAGAGATCGCGGCGATGGGTGGCGAAGTCGAAGGACTTGCCACCGCCCCAGCAGAAGCCCGCGACGAAGAGACGGTCGTTGGCCGAAGGCAGTTTTTTGCCGTAGTCGGCGGCGGCGTCGAGGTCGGCGGTGACGACGACGGGATCGAGCGCGGAGACGGCCCGGGTGACGGCGTCCTGGCCGGGGAAGGCGTCTGTTCCGCCGCCGTTGGGGCCAAAGCCGGAGAGCAGGTCGGGCGCGACGACGATGAAGCCTTGCGCGGCGAGCTCGTCGGCCATCTCCTTAGTCCAGTCGCTGAGGCCGAAGATCTCGTGGACCATGAGGACGACGGGGGCCTTCTGGCTGACCTCGGGATAGACGACGAAGGCCTGCACGGAGCGGTCGCCGTGGCGGAGGGCGACGTACTCGCGATGGCGCGGCGACTTCTCCAGCGCCGCCCTGGCCCAATCCTGCGCAAGGAGCGGGCGAGCGGTGAAGGCGAAGAGAACGACGAGGGCTAAAATATGGCGGCGCATGGCGAGAGTCTAGCCCTGGGCAGCGCGCTCCGGCAAGGTCCTCGCCAGACTGGCGGCGCCGATCAAATAGAGGACCAGCCAGAGCAGGCTGGCGGTTGCCATCCACTCCGCAGAGAGCAACCCGGCCTCATTGGAGGGCAATCCAGCCACATCGGCGATGATGTACTGCACCACAAGATAAAGGCCCGATGCGACGAGCCAGTCGGTGCGTGTGCGTGAGATGGCAACGGTGAGAGCGACGAAGGACGGCAGCGCCAGGATGTAGTCGTGGGCCCAGGAATGGGGGGACGTGCCGAGAGAAACCAGCAGAAGCAGCGGGAGATGCTCTTCCCACGTCCAACCGCGACGGTTCCTGATCCAGTAGTGCGCGAACCATGCAGTCCCAATCGCCGTGGGGAGAAACTGAAGCCATGTGTGCTGCATTCCAAAGATGGAGCGCAACGCCCCGCCCACGCCGCAGGAGATATCCACGGCGTCATGCACTGTGCCATGAAAACAATCGAGAACGTTGCGGTTGAAGGCGATCGCGGCAATGGTGGAACTGGCATAGAAGAAGATGGCACTGAGGGCAAGCGACCATCGCCTGGTCTGGATGGTCCAAAGCAGAAGCGCGAGCAGAACCAGATAGATGAGGTGAGGCTTCAGGCCGAGCGTGAGCAGGCAGGCGCCCGCCAGCAGATAACGCTGGCGGCGCAACAGGAACAGAAACGCCGTCAACCCGGCCAGAATCAGCGGGGTGATCTGGCCCATCTGCTCCGCCGACCCGATGGGGAGAAAGGTGGCGAAGAGAACAAGCGCGATCCACTGTTTGCTCTTCTCGCCGCCGAAGTACCGCCATAAGGCGACTGCGGAGATCGCTTCCAGGACCAGGGAGACCGCGAGCCACGCATATTGCGCCGTATGGAACGAGAACACGCCAAACAAAGCGACAAAGGGAAAGCTCCAGGGCGGGTACAGCAAGCTCATCGGGTGGGTAAAGGGCCAACCGATGGAGCGCTCGATGGCAAAGATCGCAGGCACGGAATACGGGTTGGCTCCGGTGAGAAAGAGGCGACCGGAGGCCCAATAGACCAGGAAGTCGTTGATCGGCAGCGGAGCGAGGAGCAGCAGCACCCGCAGACGGAGCAGGTCCAGGCAGAACAGGACCGCAGGCAGCAGCCGCCACCAACTCATTGCAACCGGCTGCGGTGCGGCAGCCGGTGCGGAGGTCATGGATTCGTCTTGCGGCTGGGCCACCTGTACTTGCAGGCTGCTCATCGGGCTTTCCCTCGGATGCGCGGCCGGTGGCCGCACTGGATTCCAGGCCATCATACCCCGCCGCGGCCCGCCGGCCGATACTGCTTCTGTTGTAGGGATTGGGGTTATGTGTGTAGAAGAAGAGTGAATCCGTGGCAACTCCCGCTGCGGGTGAGCGGGACGAGAACCAGGCAGGCAGCGAGGTTTATGAGGGGTGAGTTGCACTCGGCGCATCATTCGTTCCGCGCTGCGCGCTGCACTCAAGCCTTCGGCAGAGCGGTTGCGCCTGACGGCGCGGCGTTTTATGGCACGGCTGAAGCCGTGCCCTTAACAAAACAGGGTTATTCCGCGGGCTGTGAACGCGGGCCCTTCCGGTTTGGGGTTGGGGTGGAGAGGTGGCGCGAGACCCACCTTAGCGCCCAGATGCGGGCGCGAAGATGGGGCACCCGGCGGGACGAGGACCAGGCAGCGCAGCGAGGTTACTGAGGGGTGAGTTGGGTGGTGCGGTCGCGAGCTTCGACTGCGCTCAGGGGCGATGCAGCCTCATCGCAAAATCGAGATATGGACATCCGGCGTTGAGTGCATACTATGTACAGGCAACTTCGCGCCGACTTGAGGGGACCGATGACGTCTGAAGAGTTTCTCGCTCATCTCCAAGCACACGCAGAGACCTTTGCGAAGGCTGTGGCAACCGACGAAGGCGGATGGATCGTAAAAGGATTCATCGACGTTTACCGGCGCATTTATACAATTTCTGTCGATACGAAGCTTGTATCAAAAGTCCTCGAACTTCTGTTATTTCCGATGTTTGTCGAGTTTGCCAAGAAGCACGAGCTTGAAGTCGAGCTGTCTCCTCAGCAAAACTTCTATCCGGATTTGACTTTTCGAGACCGAAGCACAGGATCACTGTTCGCTGTCGATATAAAGAGCACCTATCGAAAGAACGCTACCGACGTGAATGGAATGACGCTTGGTGCCTTTACTGGCTACTTTCGAAAAAGAGATACCAACAAGAACACCCTTTATCCATACAACAAATACAGCGGGCACTTTGTTCTTGGGGTTATTTATTCGCAGTGCCTCGACGCAATTGATGAGCGAAAGTCATTTACGCTCGACGATCTTTCGAAGATTCCCTCTGTAATCAAAGACTTCTATTTCTTCGCTCAACCGAAGTATCGCATTGCGGCTTCGAGACCTGGCAGTGGCAACACGAAGAATATAGGGTCAGTTACAAAAATCAAAGAAATGACAAATGGCGAAGGCCCATTCTTTGCATTGGGAGAGGCCGTTTATGACGACTATTGGAAGTTCTATCTCACTAAAGATATGGCGATGGCTCTTGAGATTGAACGCCCCTATACGAATCTAAAGACATATCTGGAATACAAAAAGCGTGGAATTGATGTTCTGGCCGCACACGAAGATGAAATTCTAGGAGCCGATGGAGATGAATCGCCAGAGACGGGAGGGGACTCCGAATGAGCAATATTCCCTTAGTCCCACCTCTCAAGTGTCAGGGAATCAAGACCAAACTGGTCTCGTCGATCAAACAGATTGCCGATTCCCGTAAGTACGCTCGCTGGATTGAGCCTTTCTGCGGTTCCTGCGTGGTCGCGTTGAATGTGCAACCGCGAGTTGCATTGCTGGCAGACACAAACGTCCATATCATTCGCCTTTATCAAGAGATACAGCGCGGTGAGATTACACCAGCTGCTGTGCGGTCCTTTCTGACTAGCGAGGGAGAAAAACTTCGTACACTTGGCGAACCCTATTATTACGAGGTGAGAGATCGTTTCAACGCATCACCCAATTCGTGGGATTTCTTGTTTTTGAATCGATCCTGCTTCAACGGAATCATCCGTTTCAATCGTAAAGGCAGGTTCAATACTCCATACGGTCATAAGCCTGAGCGTTTCGCACAATCTTATGTCACTAAAATCACAAATCAGGTTGCACGAATCGCGAAAGTTATTGCAGCGGCAGAGGATTGGATATTTGAAGTTGCAGACTTTAGAGAAACACTATCCAAAGCAAATCCGGGCGATTTTGTCTATGCTGATCCGCCCTATGCAGGGCGTCATGTGGATTATTTCAACTCATGGTCTGATGCAGATGAGGACGCGTTGTCTCAGCAGTTGGCGGCGTTGAAGTGCGACTTTATTCTTTCGACTTGGCACAGCAATGAATTCAGAACAAACAGTGCAATCCAGCGGGCTTGGGGCGGATCGGATTTCCAGATAAGGACGCGGGAACACTTTTACCATGTCGGTGCATCGGAAGACTTACGCCATCCTATGATTGAGGCCTTCATCAGCAATTTTGCCTTATCGGAGAGCGTTCCCTTGATCCAATCAGCGGAACAGAGTTCGCTGTTCGCATAAATTGCAACACAAGTTTTGGAGTTATCTGCCGAAGCGCTGTTTGGGTTGCATTTGCTGCATCATGCGCTGCTGGGCTTTGAGGCTGGAGCCGGAGCCCATGGATTTGAACATTTTGCGCATTTGGGCGTACTGGCGGAGGAGGTTGTTGACCTCTTGCACGGTGGTTCCGGAGCCGCGGGCGATGCGCTTGCGGCGGCTTCCGTTGATGATCTCGTGGTCGCGTCGCTCGCGGGCGGTCATGGAGTCGATGATGGTCTCGATGCGGTTGAACTGCTTCTCGTCGACGTTGTCGACGGCCTGCGCCATGCCGGCGAAGGGGCCGACCGAGGGCAGCATCTTCATGATGGACTTCATGGAGCCCATCTTTTTGATCTGACGGAGCTGGTCGCGGAAGTCGTCGAGGGAGAAGCCTTCGCCGGAGAGGGCCTTGGTGGCGAACTTCTCTGCCTTGCCGCGGTCGAGCTTCTCTTCGGCGCGTTCGAGGAGGGTGGCGATGTCGCCGAGGCCCATGATGCGGCTGACGATGCGGTCGGGATGGAAGGGCTCGAATGCGTCGGGGCGCTCGCCGGTGGCGAGGAACTTGATGGGCGCGCCGGTGACTTGGCGGATGGAGAGGGCCGCGCCGCCGCGTGCGTCGCCGTCCATCTTGGTGAGGATGACGCCGGTGAGGGCGAGGAGGGAGTGGAAGGCGCGGGCGGAGGCGACCGCGTCCTGGCCGGTCATGGCGTCGGCGACGAAGAGGATTTCACTGGGGTTGAGGAGCTTCTTGAGCGCGGCCATCTCGTCCATGAGCGCGGCGTCGATCTGGTTGCGGCCGGCGGTGTCGACTATGAGGATGTCGCAGCCGAAGCTGGCGGCCTCGCGCTTCGCTTCGCGAGCGAGACGGAGGACGTCGGCGGTATCGTGCGTGGCGGCGGGGTCGAGCGCGCCCTCGTAGAGCTGGGCGGAGATGGACTCGGCGACGATGCGGAGCTGCTGGCGCGCGGCGGGACGATAGACGTCGACCGAGACGAGCATGGGGCGATGACCCGCCTTCTTGAGCCATGCGGCGAGCTTGGCGGAGGTGGTGGTTTTGCCGCCGCCCTGCAGGCCGGCCATGAGAACGACGCTGGGCGGCTGCGAGCTGGTGCGGAAACGCGCCGTGTCCTTGCCGAGGAGGGCGATGAGCTCGTCGTGGACGATCTTGACGATCTGTTCGGAGGGCGAGAGGGCGGTGGTGACCTGGGTGCCGAGGGCGCGGAGTCGGATGTGCTCGACCAGGTCGGTGACGACGGAGAGGCTGACGTCGGCCTCGATGAGGGCGATGCGGATTTCGCGGAGGGCTTCGGCGATGTTCTCGTCGGTGAGGGTGCCCTGGCCGCGCAGGGCCTTGAAGGAACGCTGAAGTTTGTCGCTGAGGGTCTCGAACATGCTGGGTTAAGTTTAGCAGCGTGAGTGGTATCGAGGAGGATGCTGGCGAGGTTGATGCGGGGCGCGCGGATGGGCGGGCGGCGCGGCGGGCGGCGCGGATAATTGAGGCATGAGGAGAGGTGCGGCGATTCGTGAGTACGCGCGCGTGCAGGATGCGGATGGGCCGCGTGCGGAGTCTGCTTTGCCTGCGCGGGCGGAGGTGGCGGGAAACGCGCGGCTGGTGCATGAGTACATGGACTATCTGCGCGTGGAGAAGGGAGTGCGGCCGGCGACGTGCGAGGCGTATGCGCGCGATCTGGAGCAGTTTGCCGAGCAGGTGGAGCGGCGGGACGCGCTGCTGATGACGGCGGCAGAGGCTGATGTGAAGGACTTCATGGCGCGGCTGCGGGCGAACCATGTGGATGCGCGGACGGTGGCGCGCAAGCTGAGCTGCCTGCGGGGGTTCTATCGCTGGCTGCTGCTGGACAAACGCACACAGGCGGACCCGACGGTGAACATCGAGACGCCGGCGAGCTGGAAGGTGCTGCCCAAGTCGCTGGCGGAGAGCGAGGTGGCGGAGATGCTGGACCGGCTGGGTGCGGCGGCGCGGACTCCGCAGACAGAGGGCGGCGGGAGGGATGCCGCGGCGCTGGCGCTGCGCGATTCCGCGATTCTGGAGCTGCTGTACGCGGGGGGGCTGAGGGTGGGCGAGATCGTTGCGCTGGGCGAGGAGGACCTGCACCTTGACCTGGCGCGGGCGCAGGTGCGCGGCAAAGGAGATAAGGAGCGGATTGTTCCGCTGGGACGTCGTGCCGTCGAGGCGCTGGACGAGTACATCCGGCGCGGGCGGCCGTCGCTGGCGCGGGCGGGGATGCAGCGGGCGCTCTTTCTAAGCAACCGTGGGCACGCGCTGACGCGGCAGTGGGTGTGGGAGATGGTGAGGGCGGCGTCGGTGAGCGTGGATGGGAGCGTTCACAAGGCCAGTCCGCACATGCTGCGGCATAGCTGCGCGACGCACATGGTGGAGCATGGGGCCGACCTGCGCAGCGTGCAGCGGCTGCTGGGCCACGCGGACATTGCGACGACACAGGTGTATACCCATGTGGCGATGGAACATTTGAAGCGCGTGCTGCGGGAACACCATCCCAGGGGGAAGAGAAGGGCAGTTGTAAGTTGTGAGTTGTAAGTTGTGAGTTGTAAGTTGTGAGTTGTAAGTTGTGAGTTGTAAGTTGTGAGTTGTAAGTTGTGAGTTGTAAGTTGTGAGCAAAGGCAAAGGCAAAGGCAGAAGCAGAGGCGGAGATGGGGACGGAGCGGGGCGAGTTCGAAGCATTGGCGGAGGAGTTTCTTCGTGTGCTGGAGAATGAGCGCAACGCCAGCGCGCATACGGTGCGGGCGTACCGGCGCGAGGTGGGGAACTTCGCCGATTATCTGAATGAGAGGCTGGGCGCGGGGGGGAAGATTGCGGCGGTGGAGCACTTGCACATTCGCGCGTACCTAGGGCAGCTCTATGGGCGCGGACTGGGCAAGGCAAGCGCGGCGCGCGCGCTGGCGGCGGTGCGGTCGTGGTTTCGGTGGATGGCAAAGGAACACAGGATCGCGCAGAACCCGGCATTGCTGGTGAGCACGCCGAAGCTGCCGCAACATCTGCCGCGCGTGCCCAGCATGGAAGAGGTAAACGGGCTGCTGGATGCGATGGAGACGGGTGCTGGTGCAAAGGATGAGGCCGCGGCGTGGCCGGAGCGTGACCGCATGATCTTCGAGATGCTGTATGGATGCGGGATTCGCAACTCGGAGCTGGTGGGGATCGATATGGCGGACATCCAGTGGAAGAACGACGCGATCCTGGTGAAGGGCAAGGGACGCAAGCAGCGCTACGTTCCGCTGGGAGACGAGGCGGCGATGGCGATGCGCGCGTATCTGCCGCTGCGCGAGAGCAGACTGCGTGAGGCGGGAAAACTGGCGCTGGTGACGGACGGGCCGCTGGTGATGAACCTGCGGATGCGCGGGAGCTGTCGATTGACGACACGCAGTGTGGGGAGAATCGTGAAGCGGATTGCGCTGGCGCGGGGGCTCGCGTCGGATGTGCATCCGCACACGCTGCGCCACGCCTTTGGCACGCACATGCTGGAGGAGGGCGCAGACCTGCGCGCGATCCAGGAGATGCTGGGGCATGAGCGGCTGTCGACTACGCAGCGCTACACGCACCTGACGGCGGGGCAGGTGCAGCGCGTGTATGAGGAGACGCACCCGAGGGCGCGCTAAACGCCCTTATTCTGCCATTTCTTGATGAGTCTGCTTACCCTCTCTTCCACTCCCCATGATCCGGAAATTTGAGAATTGAATTCAACCGAGTTTGCAATACGAGTTGAATAGGTTGTCTTCCAATGCTCGATCTCTTCTAAATATCCCATCAGTCTCTTCGCCTCGGCGAAACTGCCACTATCTTCAAACAGACCCACAACCACATCGGACATAATCACCTGCGTCTGCTTGTTCTTTCTATAGACATCAAATAGCTCTTTTGCCATGTCCTCAGCAGACTTCGATATTCCATTGAATGCCTGAAATCGGCCTATAAATCCATAAGGGTCTTGTCCCAATCGGATCGCAAATGTTGGCACTCCGCGTCCCATTGCAAACCCGATCTCTTGATCTGTCCAGTTGCTTTGATGGAAATCCATATGGAGCAATGCGATTAATGCATCACAAGTTGTTAAAGCTGATTCGATCTGATCTTGCCATTCATCTGTTGGTTGAATGTCACTGTGCGCGACAAAAGAAGAAATCCCGTATTCGATCAGAGCTTCCTGCAATTCGGCTGCAAATAACTTGTAAGATGCCAAATGAGACAGGAAAACTCGTAGCATTCCCTTTCTCCAGAATGCAGGTTCAATACTCGATTTTTTGAGTGTATTGACCGTATATCCGACATGCTCAGCAAGCTCTATGAGAGACTTGTCCCCGGCACTTTTGATCATAAACAAAACATAGTCTTCTTTGGTGCCACTCACCCACTTTCTCGCAATGCAATCTATTCCAAACTGCTTGAGAGTGAGCGTCACGACTGACAAATTCTCAATACTGAGACGTTTTGAGATTTCTGTTATGACTTTGATTCGCTCAGAAGGGGTCATATCTATCTCATTCTGAAGTCATTATATTGTCGCAATCATATGAATGCTGCAAGTCTATGCTATGCGTTGGCGCCGTGGCATTTTTTGTATTTTTTGCCTGAGCCGCAGGGGCAGGGGTCGTTGCGGCCGACTTTTTCACCGGTGACGCGCTGGGCGGGAGCAGAGCTTTCGCCGCTTGCGGAACTGACCGCACGGGCCTGTTCCAACTCGCGACGCTTCTTGCGCTGGAACTCCTTTTCCAACTCGTCGATGGTGGTGGAGGGGGCGCGGGTGTGAATGGGGACGGGGGCGTGTTCCTCGCCGGGCTGCGGCAAGGGCAGCGAGGCCTGCTGCGCGTCGGCGCGGGCGCGCTGGCCCTGCGCGGCCTGCATCTGCTGGACGGTCTCGATGGGCTTGCCGTCGGGGCCGATGATCTGCATGCGGAAGAGATGGCGCGCGGTGTCCTGCTGGAACTGGAGCATCATCTGCTCGAACATCTCGAAGGACTCACGCTTGTAGGCGACGAGGGGGTCCTGCTGGGCGTATCCGCGCAGGCCGATGCCCTCCTTGAGGTGGTCCATGGCGAGGAGGTGGTCCTTCCATAGGCCGTCGAGGACGGAGAGCATGACGATGCGCTCGTGGTAGCGCATGGCGGGCGCGCCGAGGATTTTTTCCTTGAGGTCGTAACGCTCGCGGACCCTTTGGAAGATGGTTTCGCCGAGTTCGTGGCGGTTGAGCAGGGCGGTGTCGATGGCATCGGGGCCGCTGTCGAGCCGGATGCCGAAGACGTCGAAGAGCTGGGTGTAGATGGCACTCGGGTTCCACTGGTCGGGATGGGACTTCTCCGGCGCGTGCTCGTCGAGGATGTTGGAGAGGATGGTGGAGACGTAGTCCTCGGCGACGAGCTGCTTCTGATCGACGCCCTCCATGAGCTGGCGGCGCAGTCCGTAGACGGCCTCGCGCTGCTTGTTCATGACGTCGTCGTACTCGAGGACGTGTTTGCGCGACTCGAAGTTCTGGGTTTCGACGGCCTTCTGCGCGGCCTCGATGCGGTTGGAGATCATGCGGCTCTCGATGGGGACGCCCTCTTCCATGCCCAGGCGCTGCAGCAGGGTGCTGACCCACTCGCGCGCAAAGATGCGCATGAGGTCGTCTTCGAGGGAGAGGAAGAAGCGCGAGCTGCCGGGGTCTCCCTGGCGTCCGGCGCGGCCACGAAGCTGGTTGTCCACGCGGCGAGACTCGTGGCGCTCGGTGCCGAGGATGTGCAGGCCGCCGGCGGCGACGACGGATTCGTGCTCTGACCTGCGCGGTTTCGAGGTGCGATGCGATGGCCGCGTCCCATGCTTCCCTGGTGGTTTCGAACTCCTGGCTGGCGTAGTAGAAGCGGACCATGCCGGGGCCGGCGGTGGGGGAGATGGCCCCCTCGGCGGCGGAGACGGCGCGCGCCTGCGATTTCTTGACCAGGTCCTGGCGGGCCATGAACTCGGAGTTGCCGCCGAGCAGAATGTCTGTGCCGCGGCCGGCCATGTTGGTGGCGATGGTGACCATGCCGAAACGCCCGGCCTGGGCGACGATTTCTGCTTCCTTCTCGTGGAACTTGGCGTTGAGGACGAAGTGGCGCACGCCCTTGCGCTTGAGGATGTCGGAGAGCAGTTCGGATTTTTCGACCGAGGTGGTGCCGACCAGGACGGGCTGCTTGACCTCGTGCAGGCGCACGATCTCGTCGGCGACGGCGAAGTATTTTTCCTTGGAGGTGCGGAAGACGACGTCGGGGTTCTCCAGGCGGCGCATCGGCATGTTGGTGGGAGCGACGACGATGTCGAGCTTGTAGATCTTGTCGAACTCGGCGGCCTCGGTCTCGGCGGTGCCGGTCATTCCGGAGAGCTTCTTGTACATGCGGAAGTAGTTCTGGAAGGTGATGGTGGCGAGGGTCTGGTCTTCCTTGCGGATGGAGACGCCCTCCTTGGCCTCGACCGCCTGGTGGAGTCCGTCGGACCAGCGGCGGCCGGGCATGAGGCGGCCGGTGAACTCGTCGACGATGATGACCTCGCCCTCCTTGACGACGTACTCCACGTCGCGCTTGTAGAGGTGGTGGGCCTTGATGGCGACCTCGACGTGGTGCTTGAGGTCCCAGTTCTCGGGGTCGGCGATGTTGCCGATGCCGAGGAGTTTTTCGATCTTCTCCCAGCCCTCGTCGGTGACTGTGATGGCGCGGGCCTTCTCGTCGATGACGAAGTCTCCGGACCAGATATTGGGAGCATCTATCTTCTCGATCACCTCGCCCTCTTCGAGATTGGGGATGATGAGGTTGACGCGGGCGTACTTGTCGGTGGTCTCATCGGTGGGGCCGGAGATGATGAGGGGGGTGCGGGCCTCGTCGATGAGGATGGAGTCGACCTCGTCGACGATGCAGAAGTAGTGGCCGCGCTGCACCATGTCCTTGAGGTCGAACTTCATGTTGTCGCGCAGATAGTCGAAGCCGAACTCGTTGTTGGTGCCGTAGGTGATGTCGGAGGCGTAGGCCTCGCGGCGCTGGGCATCATCCAGATCATGAACAATTACCCCCACAGAAAGGCCGAGGAAGCCGTAGATCTTGCCCATCCATTCGGCGTCGCGTTTGGCGAGGTAGTCGTTGACGGTGACGACGTGAACGCCGTGGCCGGCGAGCGCGTTGAGGTAGCAGGGAAGGGTGGCGACGAGGGTCTTGCCTTCGCCGGTCTTCATCTCGGCGATCTTGCCCTGGTGCAGCACCATGCCGCCGATGAGCTGGACATCGAAGTGGCGCATCTGCACGGTGCGCAGGCCGGCCTCGCGGACGACGGCGAAGGCCTCGGGAAGGACCTCGTTGAGGGCGGCCTTCTCGGCGGCGCGGGTGCGCTCGGCGGCGTCCTCGTCGGTGGGATCGATCTTTTCGGCTGCTACGAAGTCGGCGATGCGCTGGCGGAACTCGTCCGTTTTGGCGCGCAACTGCTCGTCGGAGAGCGCATGAATGGCGGGCTCCAGAGCATTGATTTGCGCGACGGCGGGAAGAAGGCGCTTGACCGCGCGCTCGTTACTGGTGCCAAAGACCTTTGCGAGGATGTTGTTGAGCAAACCGGGTATCCTTCAGAACTTCACAGGCATCGAAGCGCCCAAGTTCAAGTTTACGCGATGTTTGCGGTCGAGGATAGACGGACGCGGTCCCGTTTTGGACGCAAACTATTTTATGTATTAAAACTGCACACTGGCTGCATCTTATTGCAGGCGGCCGACGTATTGAGGGAAGAACCGGATGTGGCGTCTGCATTCAGACCGAGCGGAGCTTCAATCCCACAACCCTGGAGGAACCATGACGTCTATGACGAAAATGCTGGCAACCGTTCTCTTTGGTGTTGCTATCGCTGGGACACCCATTCTGGCGCAGACTGTGACGATCGACTACGACCACAGCGTCAACTTTCGAAGTTCAAGAGCTATACCTGGAGCGGTGTCCATGCGACCGACCCCGGCGTTGAGGGCCGCATCACCATTGCGGTGGACCGCGACATGAGCGGCCGATACATGTCTCAGGCTTCAAAGAACGGCGACGTGACGATCGCCGTGGTGGAGGCGACCCAGGACAAGCAGGAGTACGCAGACTTCTACGCCAAGCTGAACAACCTGACCTGGCAGCGGGGATGGGGCAGCGGCGGGTTCCTGGATACGGCGGCCACGCTGCAGGACGTGCCGCTGGACACGCTGGTGATGGACATGTACGACACCCAGACCCACAAGCTGATCTGGCGCGGCATTGTGACCGAGCCTGTGGCCAAGAGCCAAGACAAGAACGACCAGATCATGGACAAGGCCGTCAACCTGTTGTTCGCGAAGTTCCCGCCGAAGTTCGTAAAGGCGAAGTAGGCCGGGGCGGGCCGGATGTAAGTTGGAGCAGGCAGAAGAAGGCCAAAGAGCGACGACCTGCCGCAGCAAGGGGATTTGTGCAGGTTGCGGACAGCGCTCGACAGAGCGACGGCCAGGATGTCTCCGGGTGGGGGGCGTCCTGGCCGGTAGATTTATGCGGCGTACCGTTAGGGATGGTCTGAACAAGTTCTCGGCATTCCCTCAGGGGCTAAAGCCCCATTGATTATGCGGCACTTACGGCGGGACTAAAGTCCCGCCCTTTCAAAGCAGGGTTTTATTCAGAGATTTCCTGGCTGAACTGCGTTACTTTGCTGCTGCCGGGGCCGTCGCGGGCAGGGGGACTTTCTCCTTCAGAAAAGCCACCAGGGGCGAGTTGGCCTCTTCCAGCGCGATGACCACCGACTGCGCATTCAACTCCACGCCCTGGGCGCTGGTGTGGGTGTGGTCGATGGGGAAGAGCAGCGCGGTCTTCTCCTGTCCGGCGGCCTCCAAGCGGTCCGCCTCGACGGATGCCATGTCGATGAAGGCGAGGTGGTCCTCGCCGGCGATCTTCTTCATAATGGCGTTGAAGTTGGTCTCGCGCTCGATGCGCTGCACGCCGCTGGCGTCCGGCTTCCATACGTTGCGGATGGTCATGGAGAGAAACATGGGGGTCGCGCCCCTGGCAATTGTGTCGGCGACGTACTTGCGGTTGTACCAGCCATAGGAGTGGATGGTTTCGGTCTTGCCGGCGAGCACGCCGGTGGTCTGGGGCACATCCTGGGTCGCGTCGCTGTCGCCGGGGAGCGAGCCGCGCGGCTTGTTGCCGCCGAGATCGCCGCCGTCGTTATGGCCCCACTGCAGCATGACGAAGTCGCCCGGCTTCATCTCGGCGAGGTCCTTGTCCCACAGGCCCTCGACCATGTAGGAGCGGCTGCTTCGTCCCGCGCGGGAGCGGTTGGCGACGTTGATCCTGGAGGTGTCAAAGTAGTGCGCAAGGTGGTCTCCCCAGCCGAGGTCGGCGCCGTTGCGCGCGGTGGAGTCGCCGACGATGAAGAGCGTGGGCAGCTTGGGGTCCAGGGGCGGGTCCTGCGGTGTGTTGACCTGGGGCGGAGTGACGGGCGCGGGCGGTGCGACGGCGGGCGGTTGCGCGGCGGCGGCGACTGAAAGTAAAGCTACGGCAGAGAAGGCGACGAGGCGACGGCTGAGGTTATTCACGGCGGAAAGGCTATCACCGGCCAGATTCGGTTGTCATGCGGAACTTCCTGCCGGTTTGAACCACATCCCGCACGGCGCTGGCGCTTCGCGCCGGTTTCATATACTGGGGAGTGGTTTGCTGAAGGGCCGCAGGGCATATGCTCAGTGCAGCGCAGGTTTGAACGGCCGGTGGAGATGAAGGTGGCGATGAAGATGAAGACGACGGAAGCGGCGGTGAGTTTTGCGAAGGAGAATGGGGAGCGGTTTGTCGAGGAGCTGAAGGCGCTGCTGCGGATTCCGTCGATCTCGACCGATCCGGAGCGGGCGGCGGAGGTGCGACGCGCGGCGGAGTTTGTGGCGGCGGAGCTGCGAAGGATTGGGATGGAGAACGTGCGGCTGATCGAGACATCGACGCCGGAGACGGTGATTGCGCCCAGCTCCGGGCCGGCGCAGGTGATCCCGGAACGCAAGGGACATCCGCTGGTGTATGCGGACTATCTTCATGCTGCGCCCGCGGCGGACGGGAGACACGCGACGACGGTGCTGCTCTACGGGCACTACGACGTGCAGCCGCCGGAGCCGTTGGACGAGTGGAAGTCGCCGCCCTTCGAGCCGACGGAGCGTGACGGCAACCTCTATGCGCGCGGCGCGGTGGACGACAAGGGCCAGATGTGGATGCACGTGAAGGCGCTGGAATCGCTGTTTGCGGCTGGCGGCGGAAGGCTGCCGGTGAACGTGCGCGTGATCGTGGAGGGCGAGGAGGAGGTGGGCGGGGAGGGGATTGCCGCGTTTGTGCGCGAGCACCCGGACGAGCTGCGCGCGGACGTGGCGCTTGTGTCGGACTCGGAGATGTTCGCGCCCGACCTGCCGACGCTGTGCGTTGGGCTGCGCGGGATGATCTATACGGAGATCGAGGCACGGGGCGCGCGGACAGACCTGCACTCGGGGATGTATGGCGGCGCGGCGCCGAACCCGTTGGTGGCGCTGGCGCAGATCATTGCGAGATTGAAGGACGAATCGGGACGGATTTTGATTCCACACTTTTACGATCGCGTGGAGGCGCCGACGGACGCCGAACTGAAGGCGTGGAAGGCGCTGCCGTTCGACGAAGAGGTCTACCGCGAGACGGAGGTGGGCTCGACGGTGCTGACCGGAGAGGCTGGATTCTCGGTTCTGGAACGCACCTGGGCGCGGCCCACGCTGGACGTACACGGGATTGCGGGAGGGTTCACGGGCGCGGGGGCGAAGACGGTGATTCCGGCGCGCGCGGTGGCGAAGGTGTCGATGCGGCTGGTCCCGGAGATGACGCCGGCCGAGAGCTTTGCGCAGTACAAGGCGTACGTGAAGGCGATCTGTCCGGCGGGGATCACGCTGGAGGTGCGGCTGATTCACTCGGGCGACCCGGTGGTGGTCTCGACCGACAACCCGTATGTGCGCGCGGCGACCTCGGCGATGCGCGTGGTCTTCGCCAAGGAGACGGTCTTCATCCGCAGCGGCGGGTCGATTCCGATCGTGGGCGACTTTATCCGCGAGCTTGGCATTCCCAGTATCCTGATGGGCTTTGGATTGCCGGACGACAATCTGCACGCGCCCAACGAGAAGTTCCACCTGGCGAACTTCCATCGCGGCATCGAGTCGATTGTGCGGTTCCTGGCGGGGGTCGGAGAAGTATAGAGCTGAACCAGAGTAACAGTTCCCAAGCGAAGAGCATCGAAGGTGGCTTTTTCTTGAGGAATAAGCCACTCGGAGGGTTTGTCCCTGGGTACACCTACTCTGGTTCCGCTATAGCGTTGGCGGAGATTCACGCAATCCGTAGCTGCTCTGCGGCAATTTAATGGTGCGATCTGTGTTTCGATCGTGGCCGCGCGCTTCGAGCGTGGCGAGGAGACTTCGTCTTCGCGTGCGCGGATGGTGCATGATAGAGAGACTTATGGCGGAACCGGATTTGAAGGCGGAGGGACGCGAGGCTGCAGGCGGGGACGATGCGCCGCGTGATGGCGCGCCCACGGATGCGATGCCGGTCGAGCAGAAAGACGATGAACGCTGTCGAGGAAGCTGCCGAGGCGCAGGAGATGGTGCAGGAGTTCATGGCCGTGGCCGCGCAGCAGAATGTGGCTGCCAACGAGGCCGTGCCGGAGCGTCGCCACCATCCCGGGCCGTACATTGCGTTCGACCGCGTCTCGATTGCGTTTGACGACCTGGTGGTGCTGGAGGACGTGAGCTTCTCCATTCTGCCGGGCGAGACGCTGTGCATTCTGGGACGGTCGGGGGTGGGCAAGTCGGTGGCGCTGAAGATTGTGATGGGCTTCCTGAAGCCGGACAGCGGGCGCGTGCTGGTGGCGGGCGAGGAGATCTCCCGCTTCAGCGAACGCGAGTTGCAGGCGGTGCGGCGCAAGGTCACCATGGTCTTCCAGAACGGCGCGCTGTTCGACTCCCTCTCGGTGGGCGAGAACGTCGCCTTCCCGCTGCGCGAGCGGGGCGACCTGGCCGAGGACCAGATCCAGCAGATTGTGAGGGGGATGCTGGAGATGGTTGGCGTGGCCGGGATGGAGGAGCAACTGCCGAGCGATCTATCGACCGGGATGAAGCGGTCGGTGGCCATTGCGCGCGCTCTGGCCAGCCAGCCGGAGGCCATCCTCTACGACGAGCCAACGACGATGGTGGACCCGCTGATGGGGCATCTGCTGGGCGAGCTGATTGAACGGCTAAAGACGCAATTGCATCTGACCAGCATCGTGGTGACCCACGACATGCGCTTTGCGCGCAAGCTGGCCGACCGGATCGTATTTCTGCACCAGGGGAAGGCTCGCTTCTTCGGCACGGTGGAAGAGATGGACCGAAGCGACGACCCTGTACTTAAGGAATTTCTAACTCTGGATGAGCTTGTTCTACCCGTGCAGGGATACAACCTTTGAGTCATGGTTTACCAAGTTTTAATGCCGAGGCGGTTGAAATATCCCATTATTTCCAGTATTATGACAAGTATAAGGATGACGCGCGGGGCCTTAGCGTATTACTCCGATGTAGCAATATAGGACATTGATTTTTCTTCAATCCTGTCCTATCCAGAGAGTAGGGTGAACATTAGCATTTTATAAGCTGAGTTCGTCCTATTGGCATGGAATGCTTTTGACGCGAGAAGATGTGCGTTGCGGGAGTGAGAGGCAGACGGCTATGGCAACACCTGATTACTTGGACCAAGCAATTCTTCCAGGACGAAGTTGGACAGTGACCGATGGAAGCCCGTCGGTGCGCAGCGGGGCGTTTCACCGCCCCTCGGTCAACAGCCTGATCTGGGCTGTACTGGATGCTACGACCGTGGCGATCGCCACGCTGGTGGCACTGCGTGTACGCGTGCGAGTGCCCAGCGGGATGCATGTCATATCGCAGCCTGCCTACCTGCTGCATACCGCGTCGCCGTTCCTGCTGGCTTTTGTCGCGTGGTTTGGGGTGCTGCTGATTGTGATCGCGCGGTCGTACGGGCTGTACGAACCCATTCTGAACCGCAGCGGGCTGCACGAGCAGCGCCTGACGGTGCAGGCGGCGCTGACCTCCGGGCTTCTGCTGTGCGGCACGCTGTATCTGGCGCGCGCCGAGATGGTGTCGCGGATCGTGGTTGTGCTGACGGTGATCTTCACCACGGTGCTTCTGTGCTGCCGGCGCGCCATCTGGCGCAAGATGGTGTACCGGCGGTATCGCGAGGGCCTGGTGACGCGCAATGTACTGATCGTCGGCGCGGGCCGCGTGGCGCACGCGCTGCGCAACCATCTGGAGAGCCTGCGCCACCTTGGGTTTCGCTTCAAGGGGTTCGTGGCCCTCTCGGAGCGCGAGGCGGAATCCGGCGATGCGGACATGATCGGCGACATGCGCAACTGCCTCTCGCTGGCCCGCTCGCTGTTTGTCGACGAGATCTTCTTTTCGGTGCCCGCGGAGAGGAAGCTGGTGATCGGCCTGGTGGAAGAGGCCCGCGGCTACGGCATCGACGTGCGCGTGGTGCCTGACCTCTATGACGGCCTGGCATGGGCCGCACCGGTGGAGTACATCGGACAGTTTCCCACCATCCCGCTGCACCGGCGCGACCTGCCCATGGGGGCCTTCCTGCTGAAGCGGGCGCTGGATGTGACGGGCGCTGCCATCGCCCTGCTGCTGGGCTGGCCCTTTTTGCTTCTTCTGATGGCGGCCATCAAGCTCGACTCCAAGGGCCCCATCCTTCTACCGCGCGCAACGCATTGGACGCAAGGGGCGCACCTTCACCTGCTACAAGTTCCGCACCATGTGCGTCGATGCGGACAAACAGCAGGAGGATCTGGTGCACAAGAACGAACGCGACGGCATCCTGTTCAAGATCGCCAACGACCCCCGCATCACGCGCGTTGGGCGCTTCATGCGCAAGTACTCGCTGGACGAACTGCCGCAGTTCTACAACGTGCTGCGCAGCGAGATGAGCCTGGTGGGCCCGCGGCCGCCGATGGGCTCCGAGGTGGAGCAGTACGACCTCGCGCACCTGCGGCGGCTTGAGGTGCTGCCCGGAATGACCGGACTGTGGCAGGTTGAGGCCCGCCAGGACCCCTCGTTCGACAGCTACATCTCGCTGGACACGGCCTATGTGGAGAACTGGAGCCTGTTTCTCGACATGAAGATCCTGGTGCGCACCATCGGCGTCGTCCTGAGCGGCACCGGCACGTAAAATAGTTGACCGTTGACCGTTCTTCGTAAAAGAAGGCCGTTCTGTTTCGTTCTTTCGAACAACGGAGAACGAACAACGGAGTCGAGCATTTTTACCAATGGTGCAGAGTATCGCGCTGCGAACAAAATGCGGGGATTCTTCCCCTTCGCAAGCTCAGGGTCAGAATGACAATTCATCTCCCTCTACAGCAATAGTGAAACTGCTCTAAGAACCAACTCTCCGGTAGACTTGTACTCGTGAAGATCGCACTGGCCCAGATCAACCCGACCGTTGGGGACTTTGCCGGAAACGTGCGGCTGATCCTGGACTATGCCGCGCGCGCCGCCGCGGCTGGCGCGGATCTGGCGGTGTTTCCTGAACTTGCCGTCTGCGGATACCCGCCGGCCGACCTGCTGGAGAAGAGGTCGTTTCTGGACCGCGCGCGAGAGGCGCTGGATGAGATTGCGGCCCACACCGCCGATGGCCCGGCGATTCTGTGCGGCGCGGTCCTCGCCACCGGCCCGGTGGATGGCAGGCCATACGAAGGGAAGCACGCACGCAATGTTGCCGCGCTGCTCTCCGGCGGGCGGGTGCAGCTTCGTGCAGCAGAAGATGTTGCTGCCCTTTTACGACATCTTCGACGAGCAGCGCTACTTTGAACCGGCCAAACATCAGACCCTGACCGTGCTGAACGGCCAGCCGCTGGCCATCACCATCTGCGAGGACGCGTGGAACGACAAGGGCTTCTGGTCGCGCCGCCTGTACCCGGTGGACCCGGTCGACGAACTGATGCTGCAATGGCGCGCTCTGCCCGATCCGCTGGCCGTGCACCCGCGCGTGGTGCTGAACATCTCCGCCTCGCCGTTCTGGTGCGGCAAGCCGCAACTGCGGCGCAAGATGCTCAGTGTGCTGGCGCGCCGGCACAACGCGATTGTGGCGATGGTCAACCAGGTTGGGGGAAACGACTCGCTGGTCTTTGACGGATCGTCGGTCGTGCTGGCGCCCAATGGCGAGGTTGTGGCGCAGGCGGCATCCTTTCGCGAAGACCTGATCGTCTTCGATACGGAGGCGTTGCAGGCGATACCCAAGAACCTGGCAGAACCGGAATCCAGCGGCGAATCCGCCTCTGGAGCTGAATCACAGTTCGAAGCGACGGCTGCGACCTGGAACGCTCTGGTGCTGGGGACGCGGGACTACGTGCGCAAGTGCGGCTTCAGGAAGGCGCTGGTGGGACTTTCGGGCGGCATCGACTCGGCGCTGGTGGCGGCCATCGCGGTGGAGGCGCTGGGCGCGGAGAATGTGCTGGGCGTGGGAATGCCGAGCGAGTTCTCTTCGAGCGGATCGGTTGACGACGCGCGCGCGCTGACCGTGAACCTCGGCATCCGCTATGAGCTGATCGCCATCCACGACGTGTTTACCGCGTATCAGAGCACGCTGGGGCCGCTGTTTGCGGGAACTCCGTTCGGGTTGGCGGAAGAGAACGTGCAGTCGCGCATCCGCGGCGCGCTGCTGATGGCGCTGTCGAACAAGTTCGGCGCGCTGGTGCTGACCACCGGCAACAAGAGCGAGATGTCCACCGGCTACTGCACGCTGTATGGAGACATGGTGGGCGCGCTGGCGGTGATCGGCGACGTCTTGAAGACGCGGGTCTACGCGCTGAGCCGCTACGCCAACCGCGAGCGCGATGTGATTCCGCGGGCGACGATGGAGAAGCCGCCATCGGCCGAACTGCGTCCGGGCCAGCGCGACACCGACTCGCTTCCGCCGTACGAGGTGCTGGACCCGATTCTGGAGGCTTATGTGGAGCGCTACGCCTCCGCCGAGCAGATTGTCGAAGAGGGGAAGGCCGCCGGGCGCCCGGTGGACCTGGCGCTGGTCCGGCGCGTTCTTCAACTGGTGGAGCGCAGCGAATACAAGCGCCAGCAGGCAGCGCCCGTACTCAAGGTGACGCCAAAGTCCTTCGGCAACGGCCGCCGCTTTCCCATCGCCGTGAAGGTCGAACTGTAACCTCCAAAGGTGAAGCTCCGTCAAAAGGAGAAGCCGGATGAGGCGCGCATTGCGCAGCGATGGGCCGTTCCCGGTAGAATGAACAGGAACCGCACAACGAACATGCAACCAAAGAAGAAGGGAACCACATTGAAGAGCATAGGTACAGCTTTGAAGTCCGTTCCGGGATGGATCACGGTCGCAGCTTTCGTTATCATCCTCAGTCTGGGCACGGGCGTGGCATTGGCGCAGGCCGCGCCTGCCGGTCCAGCGCAACAGGCCCCAGCGGCCACGCCTTCCGCTTCCGCGGCGCAGGCGCCGTATCTTGCTCCTCCCCCTGCGCCAGTTGCGAAGGCCGTGCCGGCCGATCCTCTGCCTCCGGCAGATCCGAGGGCCTTTACCGCCGCATCGCCCACGCTGGAGACGGTGAACGCCTTCCTCAACCAGGTATGGGGCTATGATTCCGACCGGCTGTGGCGCGTGATGGCCATCGAGTCCACGGATGCGCCCAACGTCACCAAGGTTATTGTTTTCATCATCGGCAAGTCTGCCGACGCCAAGCCCCAGGCCGTCGATCATGTACGTCACCCCGGACGGCAATCACATCATTCAGGGGTCTACCCTCGTACCCTTCGGCGCAACTCCGTACGCCGCCACACGCGATCTGCTCAGAGAAAAGGCCACGGGGGCCGCTCGCGGCGCAGCCGGCAAGGACCTGATGCTGGTTGAGTTCGCCGATCTGCAGTGCCCGTACTGCAAGGTGGCCCAGGCCACGATGGACCAGATCGTCAAGGACTTTCCCGCCGCCCGCGTCGTCTTCCAGCAATTCCCGCTGGCAGATATTCATCCCTCCTCCTTCAAGGCCGCGGCCTACGGTGTCTGCGCCCAGAAGCAGTCGGACGAGGCCTTCTTCAAGTACGCCGCGGGCGTCTTCGACACCCAGGAAGCGCTGGCGCCGGCTACGGAAGACACCCTGCTGCGGGCCGCGGCCCAGCGCGCCGGACTGGACGGCCCCGCCATCGTCGCCTGCGCCGGAACCCAGGAGACCAAGAACATCGTCAACGCCGACATCCAACTGGCCATCGACGCCGGCATCGATCAGACGCCCACGCTGGTGGTCAACGGCCGCGCGCTCCCGCTCGACATTCCCTACGACACGATCAAGCAGATCATCGTCTTCCAGGCCAAGCTGGACGGGGTAGCCACCGGGGCCTCCGCCGACATTCTGGCCCCCGCAGCAGCGCAGCCGTCTACACCGCCTACGCTGAACAGCCTTCCCAAATAGAAGCGACACACCACGCGCGCATGGCGCGTTCAGGATCCGCATCTCCCCCCGGGCCGCTCACGGAAGATTGTGAGCGGCCAAGGGAGGTGTGTGGTTTTGCGTAGCCGGATGGAAGGGACTGCGGCATTGCACGCACGCCTCATCCCGTACTAAGTCATTTTGTATCTACATCGAATGGGTTATAGGACGATTCCCGGCACCCGGCTAATCTGGGTGCATCATGCGCGTTCTGAGATCGATTATGCGGTGGTTCTTTGCCCTACAGGCAATCCCATTTCTATTGATGGCCGTTTTCTCACTGCTCAAGCCAAGGCACGCAACGCACGTCGTTTCATTGCGAAGCCACATTGTTGCCTGCGCAATTTTTCTAGTGCTTTCGCTGCCATTTGTGATGGCGTGGTGGACCACTCGCAAGCCGAGCGCAAGGCGAAACGTCTGGGCCATTGTTGCAAGCCTTTTCTACCTTGCGGAAGGTCTGCTGTGGTTTTGGATGAGGCACAGATTCCCCGCCTATACCCACGGTTTCTCCGTCAGGGATGGAATATATCTTGCCGTGATTGGCGTGGCTGGAGTCATTCTGTTCTCGCTGCGCGATGCCGTGTCTGCGTCCGAGCTTGCGGCCGTAAAACGCACGCCCATCGCCGGCGACCGGACCCATCCATTGGTGTATCGCGCATTTACCGCGCTGTCGGTTGTCTTGCAGTTCGGTTGCATGTATCTCTGCGGGCACTGGGCGCGTTCGCACGGACTGCTGTACCGCGGGCGAATCCCCTGGCTGGTTCTGTTCACCGTCGCCGTACTTGCCACCGCGGTGCTGCATGAGTGCGGTCACGCGCTGATTGCGTGGGGCTTCCACATGAAGCTGCTGGGCTTCAACGCGGGGCCAATGCAATGGCAGAAGCGCGAGGGCAGATGGAAGTTCAAGTTTGTTCCGGCGGGGTTCATCAACCTGGGCGGCGCGGTGCGCGTGGTCCCAACCGATGCGAAGCAGCCTCGGATGCACGACTTGTGGATGATCGCCGCGGGCCCGCTCTCGAATATATTTTTCGGCTCGATTGCTCTCTACCTATTGCTGTGCGTCCACTGGCCGTATTACGAGCAGACGTGGAGGCTGGTCGCCTATACCGCGTCGTTCTGCTACATCGCAGGCATCACAAATCTGCTGCCGTTCATGACCGAGGACGGCAACTACTCCGATGGCGCGCGCATTCTGCAGATCCTGACCAAGAGCCCGCTGGAGGAGTACCACCGCACCATGGACAGCCTTGCCTCCACGCTGGTGACAGAACGGCGCTACCGGGACCTGGACATCGAAGCGATCCAACGCGCGGCCGGTCAATTCCCGCAGGAGATACGGGGTGTGTTCCTGCAACTCTGCGCATCGAACTACTACCTGGACAGCGGACGCATCGGCGAGGCGCGCTCCGCGCTGGGCTCCGCCGAGGCGATCTACAACAACAATTCCATCGATCTCCCCGGTCCGCTGCATACCCCCTTCGTCATTGGCCATGCGTATCTGAACCACAACGCGGCGGCCGCACGCGCCTGGTGGGAGCGGATGGAGGACAAGAAGTTTGAGCGCAACAACATCGACTGCTGGCTGGCGCAGAGCGCGCTGTACTGGATCGAAGGCCGCCTGAAAGAGGCCGAGGAGGCATGGCAGAAGGCCGATGCAGCGGCGCAAAAGCTGCCGCAGTTCGGCGCCTACGAGTTCGAACGGATGCGTTGCGCCCTTCTGCGCAAGGAATTGGACCATCCATCGGAAGAGCCAGTCGTGCCGGTTGCCCCCGTCTTCCGAGTTGCCTCAACACCAGCCGCTCCGGTTACCCCGTTCGCCCCCGTCTTCCGAGTTGCGCCAGCTCCAACCGCCCAAGTTGCCCAGCTTGTTCCTGCCGCCCCGGAAGACAATGCGCGCTTCGATCCCCTACAGTTCCTGCGAGCTGCTGCGATCGAAAATATGCGCAACTGATCCGCTGTTGCGGAGATGAAGATAGCGCCTGCGAAACGCTTCACCCTGCCGGCGATGACGAAGCGTTACATTGAAGACGTCTTTCCCAAAGGCGTAGCGCTGGAACCAACGAAAAATACAGAGATTCCGGCTGCGCCAGAATGACGGCGCACGAGAGAGAGATTCCGGCCTTCGCCCTTCGACTGCGCCCAGGGTCAGGCCAGAATGACGGCGCGAGAAACAGCGTCTGAGGTTACGTGTGTGCGACGTAGAGGAAGCGCAGGAGGAAGAGCGCGGCCAGCAGGTAGAGCATCCAGTGCCGGCGACGGGCGCGTCCGGTGGCCAGCTCCAGCGCGGCGTAGCTGATGAGGCCAAAGGAGAGGCCGGTGGCGATGGAGCTGGTGAGCGGGATGGTGATGAGGATGAGGAAGGCCGGAATGGCGATGCGCGGCGCGTCCCACTGGATGGCGCCGATGCCGGAGAGCATCATGACGCCGACCAGGATGAGCGCGGGCGCGGTGGCGAAGCCGGGGATGGCGCCGACTGCGGGGGCGACGAAGATCGCCACCAGGAAGAGCAGGCCGGTGACGATTGCGGTGACGCCGGTGCGTCCTCCGGCGGCCACTCCCGCCGACGACTCGATGTAGCTGGTGACGGTGGAGGTGCCGGCGAGCGCGCCGACGACGGTGGATGCGGCGTCGGCGAAGAAGATGCGGTCGAGGCGGGGAATGGTGTGGTCGGGGGCGATGAGGCCGGCGCGGTCGGTGACGCCGACCAGGGTGCCGATGTTGTCGAAGAGGTCTACGAAGAGGAAGACGAAGATGATTTCGAGGGCGTTGATGTGGAGCGCGCCGCGAATGTCGAGATGGAAGGCGGTGTCGCGGATGGCCATGGGGTTGAAGGTGGAGGGCGCGTACTTCACCTGATGGAAGAGGATTCCAGCGGCGAGCGTGGCCAGCACGCCGATCAGCATGGCGGCGCGCACGCGGTAGGCCTGGAGCACGGCGATCAGGAGGATTCCGAAGACGGCAAGCTGCGTGGTGTGCGCGTGCAGATTGCCCAGCGCGAGGGTGGTGGAGGCGCTGGGGACGATGAGGCCGGAGTTGAGCAGGCCGATGAAGGCGATAAAGAGGCCGATTCCGCCCGCGACCGCGGCGTGCAACTGGTAGGGGATGGCGGCCAGCAGGCGCTGGCGAATGCCGCCGAGGGTGAGCAGAAGGAAGAGGAGGCCGGAGAGAAAGACGGCGCCGAGAGCGGTCTGCCAGGGGACGCCCATGCCCTTGACGACGGTGTAGGTGAAGTAGGCGTTGAGGCCCATGCCGGGAGCGAGCGCGAGCGGGTAGTTGGCCAGCGCGCCCATCAGGATGGAGCCGAAGGCCGCGCAGAGGCAGGTGGCGGTGGTGACGGCGGCCAGCGGCATCCCGGTAACGGAGAGGATGGCGGGGTTGACGAAGATGATGTACGCCATGGTGATGAAGGTGGTGAGGCCGGCGAGAATCTCGATGCGCCACGTTGTGTTGTGGGCCGCGAAGCCAAAGTAACGTTCCAGGCGAGTGAGCATAGGGGTAGGTCCAGAGCTCCAGAGAATAAACCGGCAAAGAAATTGAGGCCGGAGAAATACAATGAGTGGAATCAATCCAGCATAGCGCGAGAGGGGCCGATGAACGCCGACGAAGTTAAGAAAATGCTTGGACTAGCGCCACACCCGCGGGAGGGCGGATGGTATGTGCAGACGTACAAGGCGGGCGAACGGATTGCGGCGGAGGCGTTCAGTGTGGGGCGCTATGGGGGCGCGCGGCACAGCTCGACCGCGATCTACTATCTGCTGGAGCGGGGGACATTCAGCGAGATGCATCGGTTGCGGTCGGATGAGGCTTTTCATTTCTATGCGGGCGATGCGGTGGAGATGCTGCAACTCGACGAGCAGGGAGGCGGGCGGACGGTGCGCCTGGGGAACCGGCTGGACGAGGGCGAGCGGCCGCAGGTTGTGGTGCGGCGCGGCGTATGGCAGGGATCGCGGCTGGCGGCCGGCGGCGCGTGGGCGCTGCTGGGATGCACGGTGAGTCCAGGCTTCGAGTTCGAAGACTACGAGGCAGGCTCGCGCGCGGAGCTCTGCGCGCGGTGGCCGGCGTTTCGTCAACTGATCTGCGAACTCACGCGCCCTGCGCCAGCACCAGCACGCTAGAGCAAAACCAGTGTTGGTGTGGTCCTTTGAAGAGGAAGGCCAACGGCAAGGCAAAGACGAAAGGCATGATTCTTGAGCTGTAAGCAATCAGCCATCAAGCTATCAGTTAAGGCGATGGAACTAGCATCCCCAGTTTTGCTCTAAGCGGTTGCCGCTGTTGGTGGGCAGCGGCGCACCTGCAATCGGCGTCGCTTCCATTGCTGTGCTTCCGAGACCCGGCTGCGCCGGGCATCATTCGGCGCGCCCGGCCTGTCTGTGCGGCATCTTCCCATCTCGGGACGAAATCCGCAAGGTAAAGCGCGGGCCGGGACACCCGCCGAACTCATGCTTTTGCCATTCCATCCGATAGAAGAATCAGAGCTCGCATCGACTGAGAGTGGTTGGACGACACTCGCGGAACCGGGGCCAATATGCAGCACCTCAGGAGAAATATCAATATGAAGAACATCAAGCATGTGTTTGCCTCCTTCGTGAAGGACGAGTCGGGCCAGGACCTGATCGAATACGCGTTGGTTGCGGGTTTGATCGGTCTGGGCGCGGTTGTCGCCATGACCGGACTCTCTGGCAAGATCAGCGCCGCATTCAACTCGGTTGGCAGCAGCCTCACCAACGCAATGGCATAACCGGCAATAAGCCTTGCCGCATGACTCGGAGACGGAGATTGCGAGCGGTGATGCGGCATGGATCGACGTGCCGAGTCACCGCTCACCGCCAATATTGGTTAACGCCAGTGTGGGAGGGGCCCGTCTTTTTTTCTCTTTCTCTTTGCCGCGTCGCGGCCTAGTTTGCATGACACGCACGGGTGTACCCATGGATGTTCTCGACCGGCAACTGATGTTTCTCGGAGGCTCTTTGCTGTGCGCCGGCATCGGCTCAGTCACGGACGTCCGCGAGCGCAGGATCCCAAACTTCGTTACCGGCCCGGCGATCGCCGCCGGCCTGATGCTGCACGCGATCAGCGGCGGCTGGCGTGGACTGGGAGATGCGGCGCTTGCCGGAGTGATTGCCGGGGGCATCTTTCTGGTCTTTTTTCTGGCCGGGGGCATGGGCGCGGGCGATGTCAAGCTGATGACCGCAGTGGGATGTTTTTCCGGTCTCTCCGCGCTGCCTCTGGTGGTGATCTCGACCGCCATAGCGGGCGGGGTATTCGCGCTGGCCCTCGGCATCTATAACCGGCGGCTCGGCGAGACGCTGCGCAACGTCGTCGGTCTGCTCGAGCACCATGGCCGGCACGGCCTGAAGCCGCACCCGGAGCTGACCCTGAGCAACGCGCGCACGCTTCGCCTTCCCTTTGCTCTGCCCATTGCGGCGGGATGCCTGTACACACTCTGCACCCTGGCATGGGAGGCACACCCATGAACTCAAAGCGCATCCTGATCGCCCTCACACTCGCTCTGTTTGTCTCCGGCCTGTGTACCTGGCTTGTCTACAAAAAGTCGAGCGCGACGCCCACGGTGCAGAAGCACCCGGACGTCATGTACGCGGCGCCGTCGCGCGCGCTGCATGCTGGCGAAGTGCTGAAGGCCGAGGACATCGAGCTTGTGGCATGGCCGGGCAGCGATCCCATCGAGGGCGCGTTATCGCAGGTCGCCGGAGTGATTGGCCGCGAGGTCCTGTTTCCGCTGGGCAAAGGCCAGCCCATCCTGGACGGCGACCTGTCTGCCGCAGGGGCCGGCACCGGCCTAGCCAGCAAGATTCCGGACGGAATGCGCGCCGTCGCGCTGCGCTCCGACGAGGTGGTCGGGGTGGCCGGATTTCTGGTCCCCGGCTCGCATCTCGACGTACTGGTGACCTACCACTCGGACATCTCGCCCGAGCCTGTCACCGCGACCGTACTGCAGGACGCCGTCGTCCTGGCTGCCGGCCACCAGCTCGAACCCGACCCCGAGGGCAAGACGTCGGACGTAACGGTGGTGACGCTGTTGCTGACTCCGGAGCAGGCGAAGCGCGCCGTACTGGCAAGCACTCAGGGCGCGATCCACTTTGTGCTGCGCAACGGAGCGGACACAAGCCGCAGCGCAGACACTCCGACGCTGCTGTCGCAACTCACCGGTCAGGCGCCCGCCGCAGCGCACATCGTATCCCGTTCGGCGGCACCGGCAACACCGGCAGCCCCGAAACAACAGGAGATCGAAACCGTACTTGGAGGCGGCGCACAATGAACCTACACATCGTAAAGCCGGCCAAGCGGGGAGCAGGCAAGCGAAAGCAAATCAGCCTGGGGCGAAGCAACCTGGGGCGCGCCGCCGCGTTTGCGGTCCTGCTGCCGCTCTGCTGCGGAGGGTTGGAACACGCCGCCGCGCAGATCGGCGCTCATGCGGCCAAGCCCTTCGCGCAGACGCAAAATGCGTCGCTTGTGCCCCCCGCCATCCATTCTTCGACCACGACCGATCAGCTCCATATCACGGTAGGCCGGTCTGTGATGCTCACCTCGGCCGCTCCTCTGCGCCGCATCTACGTCGGCAACCCTGCGGTGCTGCAGACCTACACCTCGGGAAGCAGCGAGATCGTTCTTACCGCGAAGACGGCGGGGGTCAGCAGCATGGTGTTGTGGGACGAGACAGGCGGACATCGCATGTACACGGTCTCCGCGGACCTGGATCCCGAGGCCCTGCGCGCCTCGTTCGATGCGGCATTTCCGGGCTCGTCCATCCACGTCGATACAGGCGAAGGCAAGGTCTTTCTTACCGGGTCGGTTGCCAGCGACGCTGCCTCCGACGCCGCACTCAAGATGGCTACGCTGTATACGAAGGACGTTGTCAACTCGCTGGTTGTGGTCCCGGTGCATGGCAAGCAGGTGCAACTGAAGCTGCGCATTGTGGAGGTGGACCGCACCCGCCTGGACCAACTGGGCGTCAACATCTTTGCGGGAGGCCGCACCGCCATTGGGACCTCGACCCAGCAGTTCAGTTCCACCGCTACGGGCAGCGGTTCCACGCTCACGGTCAGCGATCCGCTCAACATTTTTCTATACAACGCCAAACTGAACGTCGGGCTCACGGTGAAGGACCTGGAACAGAAGCAGATTCTGCAAGTGCTGGCCGAGCCGACACTGACCACGCTGAGCGGCCTGCCCTCACACTTTCTCTCCGGCGGCGAATTTCCGTTTCCGGTGGTGCAGGGCGGGACCGGCAACACGACGGCGATCTCCATCCAGTTCCGTCCGTACGGGGTGAAGGTCGAGTTCACCCCGACGGTCAATCCCGACGGCTCCATCCGCATCAAACTCTCGCCCGAGGTGAGCACGCTGGACTATACCAACGCGGTCACCATCTCCGGCTTTACCATTCCGGCGCTGTCCACGCGGCAGACCGAGACCGAAGTGGAGATCCAGAATGGGCAGAGCTTCATCGTCTCCGGGCTGCTGGACCACCGCACCACGGAGATCATGAGCAAGATGCCGGGGATTTCGAGCATACCCATTCTGGGCGATCTCTTCCGCTCGAAGAACTTCAACCACTCCGTGGTGGAACTGGTCATCATCGTGACCGCGACGGTGGTGGACCCTCTGACGTCGTCGCCGCTGGCGGAGCCGGAGCAGCCGAAGATGGCGACGCCCAACCTCGACTCCAACGCCTTCGACGGAAGGGCGCACAACCTGCCCAACGGCATCTCCGCTTCAGCGCAGCAATCGCAACCTCCAGCGCCGACGCAAACGCCAGCGCAACCGCCGACGCAAACGCCAGCGCAAGCAAAGCCCCAAGCGCAGCAGTCGCAACACCAAGCGCAACCCCAACCCCAGCAACCTGCGCCCCAGGTGCGAACGGACCAGCCATGACCCGCACAACCAAGTCCACGGAGCATTCCACCCAGGCCATCTTCAGCGTCTGCGCGGATGCGGAGGTGGTGCAAGTGGCGACCACAGCGGCGGCCAATATCGCCGGCGCCCACTTTGCGGGCGAGTTTCACGACTACATCACGGCCGAGCGACGGCCGCAGTTCTCACCGGCGTTGAAGAACGCCTCCTCCTGCGTCGCGCTGATCGATTTCGATCGCGACCCTGAACTGGCGATTGAGACCACCGAGCGCCTGCACCAGATATTTCTGAAGAACATCGGCATCATCGGCGTTGGCTCCAAGCTGGATGCTGAGATTCTGCTGCGCGCCGTGCGCAACGGATGCACCGAGTTTCTGACCAAGCCGGTGAGCCTGATCGAACTGACGGCATCGCTCAACCGCTACAACGAGGTACTGGCCGTCGATCCCAACGCGCAGAGCAGCCTGGGACGCGTCATCTCCTTCTTCGGGGCCAAGGGCGGCGTCGGGACCACCATGCTGGCGGTGCATCTGGCCATTTTTCTGGTCCGCCAGCACGGCAAGAAGGTACTGCTGATCGACCACAAGCAGCAGCTTGGCCACGTCGCCCTGTACCTGGGACTGAAGGACACGCAGTACCACTTTGAAGAGCTGCTGCACAACGCCGACCGGCTGGACTCCGAGCTTCTGAACGGCTTTATCGTCCACCACCGAAGCGGCCTGGATGTGATTGCGTCGCCCGAGTTGTCGGGAAGTCCGCACGAGGCCACGAGCCACGAGTTTGAACGCGTGATGGACTTTCTGCGCCGCGAATACGACTACGTTCTGATCGACTCCTCGGTTTCGAACCAGGACTCCAAGAACGCTCTGATCGAGCAGTCCGACGAGGTCTTCCTCGTCTCGACGCCGGACGTTGCCGCGCTGCGCGACCTGGCGCGGCTGGTGGAAAACCTGTCGCTCAACGACTCCTACACAAACAAGCTGCGCCTGGTGGTCAACCGCTCCACGGCAACCGACTCCGTCACTCCCGAACAGATTGAAAAGACCGTACGGTTCCCCATCTCGGTTGCGGTGCCGAACAACTACTTCGAGCTGCTTCGCGCGATCAACGATGGGGAGCCCATTTCGCCGCAGCGCCGCTCGGAGTTCAACCAGGCGCTCTCCCGCTGGGCCAACCAGATTGTCAACGGACTGGACGCCGCGGAACCCCCCTCGGTGAAGAAGAAGCTCTTTTCGTTCCTGCACTCCTAGCGGATTGAGGAACAGTTCCACGGATGTTTCGAGGTGCTTGCAATGGCTGAAGTATCGATGTACATGACCCCGCCAGCGCGCGCCGCGGTCCCCACAGAGGTCCACGTCACCACGGTCCTGGGCGATAGCGCGCGCAACGCGCTGAAGACCGCCGTGCATCACGAACTGATCCGGCGCATGGACCTGGAAAAGCTCTCCGCCATCCAAGCCGACGAGACCGGCGGACGGCAGCGACTGCTCAGCATAATTCTCCAGCTGATCGGCGAACAGAGCGCCCCGCTGAGCACGCTGGACCGCGACCGTCTGGCGCAGGACATCCTGGACGAGGTCTTCGGCCTTGGCCCGCTGGAACCTCTGCTGCACGACCCCACGGTCAGCGACATTCTGGTGAACACCTACAAGAACGTCTATGTTGAACGGCGCGGCGTGATCGAGAAGACCGACATTGCCTTCAAGGACGAGGCCCACCTGATGCACATCATCGACAAGATTGTCTCCGCGGTCGGTCGCCGCATCGATGAGTCATCGCCGATGGTGGACGCGCGCCTGCTGGACGGCTCGCGGGTGAACATTGTGATTCCGCCGCTGGCGGTGGACGGTCCTCTGCTCTCCATACGGCGCTTCGGCTCGACTCCGCTGACCGCGGACGACCTGCTGCGTTACCGCACTCTGACACCACAGATGCTGGAAACGCTGCGCAGCGCGGTGCGCGCGCGGCTGAACATCGTCATCTCCGGGGGCACCGGATCGGGCAAGACCACGCTTCTCAACGTACTTTCCGGCTACATCTCCGACGCCGAGCGCATCGTCACCATCGAGGACTCCGCCGAACTGCAGATCAAGCAGGAGCACGTCGCGCGGCTGGAGTGCCGTCCGCCCAACCTGGAGGGCAAGGGCGCCATCCGCCAGCGCGAGCTGGTGATCAACGCGCTGCGCATGCGCCCCGACCGCATCATCCTGGGCGAGGTGCGCGGGGAAGAGGCGCTGGACATGCTGCAGGCCATGAACACCGGCCACGACGGATCCATCACCACCATCCACGCCAACAATCCGCGCGATGCCATCGCGCGCATCGAGACCATGGCAATGATGGGGTCGATCACCCTGCCTGCGGTCGCCATCCGCGCGCAGATCGCCTCCGCCATCGACCTCATCGTCCAGGTGTCGCGCATGAGCGACGGGTCCCGCCGCGTCACCCACATCAGCGAGATCACGGGAACGAGCGGAGACGTGATCAGCCTGCAGGACATCTACCTGTTCGAGAAGCTGGGACTTGGGCCCAGCGGAAATGTCAAAGGGCGCTTCCACTCCACGGGCATTGTGCCCAAGTTCGGCGAACGGCTGAAGGCCGCCGGAATCCCGCTTGGCCTCAACCTGCTCGACCATTCGGTTGAGGTATAGGGCAGATGGAGCGAGGGAGAGCCCACGATGAGCCTGCTGACAATCACGTTTCTGCTTACGCTATCGATCAGCTTCACCATTCTGATGCGCTCCATGCGCGCGACGGCGTCGAGCAAGTCCGCCCAGGTGCGCCTGACGACCATCCGACATTCCATTCAGGCGCAAAAGTCCGGCACCAGCGGAGCTGAACTGGAGGCAGCCGGGGAGGAAAATTTCTTCGTCCGCCTCGACATCCTCCTTGAGCGCTATCCATTGGGGAAGAAGCTCAAGGTGCTGCTGCTCCACGCCGACAGCGGCATGAGCATGAGCGGCATTGTTCTGGGCAGCGCGGGCGCCGCACTGGTCTGCGGTTTGCTCGGCTACGTTTTTACGCGCATGTTTCTGCTTGCCGCGGCCGCGACCGTCGCCGGGGCCCTCATTCCCTACGTTCTGCTGCGGATGAAACGCGACCGGCGTCTCAAGGCGTTCAACACCGCACTGCCCGACGCCATCGATCTGATGGCGCGCGCGCTGCGCGCCGGCCACTCGATGAACTCCTCCATTGAGATGATCGCCGAGCAATCGCCCGAGCCGCTCGCCTCCGAGTTCGTACAGGTCTTCAAACAGCAGCGGCTGGGGCTGCACTTTCGCGAGGCCCTGATGCAGATGGGCTCGCGCATTCCATCGAAAGACCTGCAATTCCTGATTACCGCCATTCTGGTGCAGAAGGAGACGGGAGGCGACCTGACGGAGATCCTCGACCGCACCACGCACGTCATACGCGACCGCATCCGCATCCAGGGCGAGGTGCGCACCCACACGGCGCAGGGTCGCATGACCGGCTGGATTCTGGGCCTGCTGCCGGTCATCATGCTGGTACTGCTCAACATCGCCAGCCCCGGCTACTCGTCGGTCCTCTTCCACGATCCCACCGGGCAGAAGCTGCTCTATGCCGGCGGGGTACTGATTGTTCTGGGCGGCCTCGTCATTCGCAAGATTGTCGATGTCCAGGTCTGACTGATCGCCATGACTCCTCTCTTCTACCTCACCTTCGGCGCGACAATCTTTTCCGCACTCGCCCTTGCCGTCTTCTTCATCTTCACCCGCAGTTCGCGCGCCGCGTTGCAGCGGGTCCGCGAGATCACCCACTACAGCAGACAATTTCGGCGAAGCGTTCCACTGGGCAGCAATGCAGGCCGGCGATTCATGAAGATGGTGCACTGGGTGCGAGCGCGGCTTGGCCTGGCCGCGGACGCCGAGCTGCCCGAGCGCCTGGCCAACGCCGGATACAAGGGCACGCTGCCCGCCGATCTCTACACCACGTCGCGCATCCTCTGTCCGCTGCTTGCGCTGGTTGCGGGCTCTTTCATCCCGTACAGCCGCGCGTTCTGGATGATTGCGCTTCCCGCCGCCGCCTACATAGCGCCCAACATCGCGCTGACTCGGCTGGTGAAGCGCCGCCGCGAGAAGATCCGCAAGAGCATTCCCGACGCCATCGACCTGCTGGTGATCTGCGTCGACGCCGGGCTGGGCATCGACCAGGCGCTGCTGCGGGTTGGGCAGGAGCTGGGCATCAGCCATCCCCAGATCACCGAAGAGCTGCTGCAGATCAACCGCGAGCAGCGCGCCGGAAAACCACGCATCCAGGCCTGGGCCGACATGGCCGCGCGCAGCGCACTGCCGGACATCGATGCCTTTGCCGGAATGCTGGTTCAGACGGAGCGCTTCGGCACGCCGATCGCCCGCGCGCTGAGCGCCTTCGCCGATAACATCCGCCTCAAACGGCGCCAGTTGGCCGAAGAGCTGGCCGCAAAGACCACCGTCAAGATCATCTTCCCGCTGGTCCTGTTCATCTTCCCCAGCATGTTCCTGGTGCTGCTCGGCCCCGCCGTGCTCAGTATTATGCGCGGCATGGCAGCCATGGGCCAGTAAGAAGAGCGGCGCGACCGGCAAGGAGACAGTCTCGCGGATTGCTCAAGGTCGCGGGTTAGCCTGGGCCGCGTCGTTCATCCTGCTCAAGGTCACGGGTCCAGCGTCTGCATTTCAATGCGGGTTGGCCCGCCGCTGGATCCCCCGGGAACGGCAGAGACATGGGCACTGCGGAATGACAACAATGGGGGTTGCGCACAACTGCAAAGGATTGTTGGCGGGAATGTTCCGGGGGAGTTGTTACAATCTGAGTCTGGGCAGAAAGAGCTTGGGCTGAGTGAGATAAATGCTGCGATTTTCAACTGCGGGAGAGAGCCACGGAGAGGCGCTGGTGGCGATGGTGAGCGGGCTGCCGGCCGGCGTGCCGGTGGACCAGGCGCTGCTGGACCGCGAGATGGCGCGGCGGCAGAAGGGCTACGGGCGCGGCGGACGGATGCGCATCGAGCAGGACAGGGCACACATCCTGAGCGGCGTGCGGCACGGCAAGACGATCGGGTCGCCGGTAGCGATGACGATTGCCAATGCGGACTGGAAGAACTGGGAGGAGAGCCTGCCGGTCTTCGTTGGGGAGGGTGCGGGCGATCCGGCAAAGCATAAGGCCGTGGCGTCGCCGAGGCCGGGGCACGCGGACCTGGCGGGGAGCCTGAAGTACGACTTCCCGGATGCGCGCTACGTTCTGGAGCGGGCCAGCGCGCGGGAGACGGCGGCGCGCGTGGCATGCGGCGCGATGGCGAAGATGCTGCTGCGGGAGTTGGGCGTCGAGGTGGCGAGCCATGTGGTGCGCGTGGGCAAGGCGGAGCTGCGGCGCGCGGCGACGTGGGAGGAGATTGTCGCGCTCGCGGCGAAGGATGAGGTGCTGCTGAACTGCGTGGATTCAGACGACGAGCAGCGCATGAAGGCCGAGGTGGATGCGGCGCTGAAGACGGGCGATACCATTGGCGGAGTCTTCGAGGTGGTGGTGCATGGGCTGCCGCCGGGCGTGGGGACTCATGCGAACTGGGACGAGCGGCTGGATGGGCTGCTGGCGCAGGCGGTGATGAGCGTGCAGGCGGTGAAGGCGGTGGAGATTGGACGCGGAGTGACGGCGGCGGAGTCGCTGGGCAGCGTGGTTCACGACGAGATCGGGTATGCGGGCGCGGGCGATGGCCAGGACGGGGACTTCACGAAATTTTCGCGCGAGCAGAACAATGCGGGCGGGACCGAGGGCGGAATCTCCAATGGCGAGGACGTGGTGGTGCGGGGCTATCTGAAGCCGATCTCAACGCTGCGGCGGCCGCTGGCGAGTGTGAGCTTTGCGACGCGCGAGCCGGTGAAGGCATCGTATGAACGCAGCGACGTGTGTGTGGTGCCGGCGGCGGGCGTGGCGGCGGAGGCGATGGTTGCGCTGACCGTGGCGCGGCTGGCGATGGAGAAGTTTGGCGGCGATTCGCTGCGTGAGATAGAGCGGAATTACAAGGGATATTGCGAGCAGATTCGGGCGTATTGAAGGCGGTTGTTGGTTGTTCGTTGTTGGTTGTTCGTTGTTGGTTGCTAGTAAAAGCAAGGGCAAAGACGAAATACGGGGATTCTTCGCTGCGCTCAGAATGACAAACGATTATCGGTGAATAGGATGGCGACGACGGAAGCGTTGAAGATACACGAGATCGTGAAGTACCCGGACCCGGTGCTGATGAAGATGTGCGAGCCGGTGACGGAGTTCGACGCGGCGCTGCGGACGCTGGTGGCGGAGATGTTCGAGAGCATGTATGTGGCGCAGGGGATCGGGCTGGCCGGGCCGCAGATCGCCATTCCGAAGCGGCTTACGGTGATCGATGTCAGCTTCAAGAAGAACCCGAAGGACAAGCTGCTGCTGATCAATCCGGAGGTGGTGGAGACCAGGGGCAAGCAGATGGAAGAAGAGGGATGCCTGAGCCTGCCGGAGATCCGCGAGAAGGTGGCGCGGGCGGCGTGGGTGAAGGTGAGGGCACAGAACGAGCGCGGCGAGTGGTTCGAGGCGGAGGGGGAGGAGCTGCTGGCGCGCGCGATCCTGCATGAGATCGACCATTTGAACGGCGTGCTGTTCATCGACCGGATCAGCCGGCTGAAGCGCGAGCTGGCGCTGCGCAAGATCCGCAAGATGCAGAAGAACGGGGAATGGTGATGGGGACAGCCGTTAGCCATTAGCTCTTAGCTCCCAGCTAACAGCTAAGAGCTAACGGCTAAGAGCTGCTCTCCGAGAGGTAGAGAATTGAGGCTGGTTTTTTGTGGGACGCCTGAGTTTGCGGTGGGGACGCTGGAGGCGGTGATCGCAGCGGGGCACGAGGTTGCGCTGGCGGTGACGCAGCCGGACCGCGCGGCGGGGCGCGGAATGGAAACACAGACGCCGCCGGTAAAGCGTGAAGCGGTGGCGCACGGCATTGCGGTGGCGCAGCCGGAGAAGATCAGGGAGAATGCGGAGTTTCGCACGCGGCTGGAGTTGGCGCGACCGGATGCGATTGTGGTGGTGGCGTATGGGCGGATCATTCCGCCGTGGATGCTGGAACTGCCGCGGCTGGGGTGCATCAATCTGCATGGATCGCTGCTGCCGAAGTATCGCGGGGCCGCGCCGGTGCAGTGGGCGGTGGCCAATGGCGACGCGGTAACGGGCGTGACCACGATGCGGCTCGACGAAGGACTGGATACGGGGGAGATTCTGCTGGCGCGGGAGGTGGGGATCGGCGCGGAGGAGACCGCGGTCGATGTGTTTCGGTCGCTTGCGGCGGTGGGCGCGGAGTTGATGGTGGAGACGCTGGCTGGGTTGGAGGCGGGGACGCTGGTGGGGCGGAAGCAGGACGAGGCGCAGGCGACGCTGGCGCCGATCCTGACGCGGGAGGATGGGGCGATCGACTTCTCGCGGACGGCGCGGCAGATCTACGATCGCTGGCGCGGTTTTCAACCCTGGCCGGGAGCGCATACACGGCTGCGCGGGAAGAAGCTGATTGTGCATCGCATGCATGTGGGGATGGAGAGTGGGACCGAGGCTGGAGTGTTGCGCGTGAATGGAGACGAGATGGCGGCGGGTTGCGGAGGCCGCGGCTCGATGGTCTTCGACGAGGTGCAGCTAGAAGGGAAGCGGCGGATGAGCGCGGCGGAGTTTCTGCACGGGTTTCAAGTGAAGACGGGCGAGAGGTTGGGGGATTGAGCGATGTGGGGCGCGGCGGTGCAGTGAAGCGTGGTGTGCGGGCGCGGCCACGGTCGGCTGGGCCGACGGCTTCGGCGGCAGAGGCGATTGCGAAGATCAGTCCGGCGCGGGCTGCGGCGTTCGAGATTCTGACGCTGGTGGGCGAGGGCAAGGGACACAGCGATGAGCTGTTGCATTCGTCGCGGACGGAGGCGCTCTCGCCGGAGGACCGCAACCTGGCGACGGCGCTGGTGATGGGCGTTCTGCGCTGGCAGATCGCGTTGGACGCGCGCCTGGCAAAGCTGCTGGCGCGGCCCGATCAGAGGCTGGCCGAGCCGGTGGCGCTGGCGCTGCGCATGGGTGCGTTTCAACTGCTGCATCTGGACCGGATCCCGGCCCACGCTGTGCTGAACGAGAGCGTGGAGATACTGCCGCGCGGCGGGGCAGCCCCACGCGGCGGGGATGGTGAATGCGGTGCTGCGCAAGCTGGCGGCGGAGAAATCCACCTCTAAAAAACGAGATGAGAGTAAACCCACATCTCAAAATCGAGACCCTTCGACGGGCTCAGGGCAGGTTGTGGGGCACCCGCACCCGTTGCATGAATCGCCGGCGGCGTTTGCGGAGCGGCTGGGACATCCGCTGTGGCTGGTGGATCGCTGGGTGGCGGCGTATGGACGCGAGGCCGCGCTGGCGATCTGCGAGTACGACCAGCGAGAGCCGGTTGCAGGAACGCTCTTTGTCGAGGAGAGCGCAGCTTCCGCGGAAGCTGCACCGCAGATGGACGATGGATCGCGGCTGGTGGCGGAGCTTGCGGCGGCTGCGATGCCGCTTGCGACGGGGCGCGTGGCACGCGTGTGGGACTGCTGCGCCGCTCCCGGGGGAAAGACGCTGGTGCTGGCGCGGCGATTGACCCCACATCTCAACGATGAACTGGGTGCGGAGATTTTGGCGACGGATGGGAGCGCGAAGCGGTTGGCGCAGATGGCGGCGCGGCTGCGGCGGTATGCGTACGCGGAGCGCGTGCGCTGCGCGGTGATGGATGCTGCGGCCGCTCCTCCTGAAGACGAGCGCGAGGCGAAGTTCGATCTGATTCTTTGCGATGTGCCGTGCAGCGGTACGGGGACGCTGGCGCGCAATCCGGAGATACGGCATCGCCTGCGCCTGGAGGAGTTGACGCGGCAGTCTGCGCGGCAGCGGGCGATCCTCAGGGGAGCGCTGGGGCGGCTGGCAGCGGGCGGGCGGCTGGTGTACTCCACCTGTTCGCTGGAGCCGGAGGAGAATGAGCAGGTGGTGGAGGCGGCAGCGTCCGAGGCTGGGCTGCGGCGGATTTCGGTTGGGCCGCTGATCGCGCGGCTGGCTGCGATTGATGTGTTGAAGCAAGATGTGGCCGCTGGGCCGATCGGATCGGCGGTGAGGGATGGCGCACTGCGCATGCTGCCCGGTGTGCATGGGTGCGACGGATTTTTCGCGGTGGTGCTGGAGCGGGCGTAAGCGGCTGCGGGACAGTTGCTGCTGAATGTAAAAGCTGACCTCAGGGGCTGAAGCCCCCATGCAGATGTAGCGTTTACGGCACGGGTAAACAGACTGCGGAAAAAGGCTGTTTTGGCACTTCGAGCAAAGAACCCGGGGCTAAAGCCCCTTGATTCGATTGGCCTTATTCAGGGGGCTGAAGCCCCCTGCTCCCTCCGAAAGACAAAAACGGGAGTTTTTCCGCAGCCTGTAAACCCGTGCGCTTAAGCAAAACGGGCTTACCCGCAGCGTCTCTATCCGCGCTGATCCGCTTGATCCGCCCCGATAGACGTTGCTCCGCGCGGATTCGCGGCGGCCTTACTTTCTCTTCTTCTGTGCCGGGACGAAGTCTTCCATGACGGCGTTGCGCATCAGGCCGGGCGGAAGCAGTCCCTGGGCGAGCAGGAAGTCGTGGAAGCGTTTGGCGTCGAACTTCGGCCCCAGCGCGGCCTCGGTGTCCTTGCGCAGTTGGAGCAGCGTTGTGAAGGCGAAAAAGTTGCTGCTGGCCTGTCCCGGTGATCCGTTGGTGAGCCGGGCAACTTCATCGGTGGCGAAGGGGTGGCTGAGGACGACGTCGTTCTCGATCAGCCTGGTTGCGTCGTCTGGAGTGGTTTTGCCCGACTGCAGGCCGGAGACGAGAAAGGTACGCGCCGCGCGCAGAAGGCGCAATTGCAGCGTTGCCAGTTGGCCATCGGCAGGTTCGTAGGGTTGCACGAGCCACTCGGAGTAGAGTCCCCAGGCCCCAGTGTCGGTCGAGTTGAGGGCATAGAGTTCTCGTGCCTTGCTCAGGCCACGCCTGCGCATCGCGTCGAACTGCAACTCATTGCCGGGCCGCGCCTCATGCGCTGTCATCGGCCACGCCATTGCGTCGAAGGTGAAGTCGCCGGGCCTGTCCGCTGCATCGGCGGTGGGCGAAGGAGGACTCAGCGGCAGTACAAACTCTGGCTTCTGGGCGGGGTCGCGCAGCGACTGCGGAGGGAGCATATGCGGAACAGGCATCTGCGCGGTCTCGGCCGCGGTGGCGAGACGCAGGACCGCAGGATAATCGGGCAGCGAGACGAGGTCCTTGGTGACGACGATCGCTTCGATCGCCTTCAGCCGCGCCTGATAGAACGGAAGGACGGCGTCGCCGGCGATCTGCGTCTTCTTCAACTGGCGGAGCACATCGCGGTAGCCGGAGGAGGGCCATCCGTGCTGTTTGGCCAGCTCGGCGGCGATGGGCGCCATCTCCGATTGGATCTCGGTGAAGGCGGCGCGGGCCTGGGCCTCAAGCTGTGCCGGGGGAAGATCGACGCCATAGCTTTCAAGGCTGAATGCGTACTGCTCGGGCGTCATTCGGGAGTTGGGCTGGGCCTTGGGCATGACGGTGGCGCGGACCCAGGTGTCGTAGCCGGCCAGTTCCTGCTGCAGACGGGCGAAGGGTTCCCGCCATCCGGTCAGTTCGTACTTGGCGAACAACGCACCAATGCCATCGACGTAGCTCTTGTCGCGCCCCAGTTCGGCCTCCATCTCATTGGTCGAGGGATAGACCACGCCGGGCTTTGCCATCTGTTCCATCATGCGCTGCTTCAGGACATCCGTGAATGGCTTGAATCCCGGCTCGACGCCCGCGTACTTGCGCAGCCGGACGACGGCGGCCGGCCGCCGGTCCGCCGCCACCTGGTCGTCGAGCAAGGTGCGCAGGCCGGAGAAAACCGCCTGACTGGCGTCGAGGAACTGCACCGTGTGGTCGAGTTCGTAGTCGTCCTCGCGGAATTGCAGATTGAAGGCCTTCTGGAGAACCTCCAGGTCCTCACGCACATTTTTGTCCTTCTCCTTCGCTTCGATCTTCTTCAGCTTCGCCAGGACGTCCTGAAGTTCCTTGCGCTGGGCGATCTCGCCGGCGCGGGTTGCGTCGGTGATCAAGGGATCGTACTTCGCCAACCCCTGCGCCGAGGCCCTCTCAGGCGAGTGCTTCATCTGCACATCGAGGAGCATCTGGGTGTACTGATTGCTGCGGGCAACCCAGGCGGGTTCCGGCGCAGTAGCAGCAGCGGAAGGTTTTGCCGCGGCGGGAGTCTGCGCCCGGCAGGCAGAGTTCGCGGCCATCAGGCCGGCGGCAAGAACCAACAACGAAACGGCGGTGCGGCGCATCGGCAGAGCTCCAGTAAAGGGAATACAACCAGCATACGGTTTTAACCAGCGACTGGAACAGGGAAAGCACCATCGCATTTCAAAAGCGGTTTCTCATGGCAGGAGAAACATGTTGATGGCCGTGCGTCCCTGTATTCTAGAGGTAGCGTTCAAGAGCGTCTGCAAGAGCAATAGGCAGAGGAAGGCCGGAACTAGCTTTCGACCTACCCTCGGGGGCTAAAGCCCTATTCATTGTGCGACCGTTACGGACGGGCTGAAGCCCGTCCCTTTCAAAGCAGGGCTGTAAGAGCAGGTACTTATATAGAGATTGATTAACGAACATATGACCACATCGCCCACATTTCTCGATCTCCTGAAGCAACGCGTGATGGTCTACGACGGCGCCATGGGCACGTCGATCCAGAACTACGCGCTCACGGTGGAAGGCGACTTCGAGGGCAAAGAGAACTGCGGCGAGATCCTGGTGGTCACGCGGCCCGATGTGATCCGGGAGATCCACGCCAGCTACCTCGAAGCCGGGGCCGACGTAATCGAGACGGATTCCTTCGGCGGGTCGTCGCTGGTGCTGGCGGAGTTCGGCATTGCGCACCGCGCACGCGAGCTGAACATGGCCGCGGCGCGGCTGGCCAAGGACGTGGCGCGCGAGTACTCCACGGCAGACAAGCCGCGCTTCGTTGCCGGCTCCATGGGGCCGACGACCAAGCTGCCGTCGCTGGGGCACATCGGATACGACGCGATGCTGGCCAGCTACGTGGAGCAGGCCGAGGCGCTGATCGAAGGCGGCGTCGACATTCTGCTGATCGAGACCTGCCAGGACCTGCTGCAACTTAAGATCGCGCTGGCCGCATGCAGCGACGCGATGAAGAAGACCGGCGTCACGCTGCCGGTGCAGGCGCAGATCACCATGGAAGCAACGGGCACGATGCTGCTGGGCAGCGAGATCGGCGCGGCGCTGGCAGTGCTGGAGTGCTTCCGGCCCGACGTGGTTGGGTTGAACTGCGCGACCGGGCCCGCGGAGATGAACGATGCGGTGCGCTTTCTGTGCCAGAACGCGACCATGCCGATCAGCGTGCTGCCCAACGCGGGACTGCCGCAAAATGTGGGAGGGCGCGCCGTCTACAAGCTGACGCCCGCGGAGTTTGCCGAGCACCATCGCAGGTTTGTGTCGGAGTACGGAGTGAACGTGGTGGGCGGATGTTGCGGGACAACGCCGGCACACATCAAGGCCGCGGCGGAGGCTGTGGCTGGACTGAAGCCGCTGGTGCGCGAGAACAGGCCGCAGTCGGTGGCGGCGAGCGCTTTTTCGGTGGTGCCGCTGGAGGTGGATGGGCAGCCGGCGATTATCGCGGAGGAGATGAACGCCACGACGCGCGTCACGCACTTCAAAGACATGGTGCGCAAGGGCGACTACGACGGCATCTTCACCTTGGCCAAGCGGCTGGTGAGCGAGGGGTCGCAACTGCTGGACATCTGCTGCGCGGTGGTGGGCGAGGACGAAGTCGCGTACATGAACGGCGTGATGGAGAAGATTGCCACGCGCGTGCCCGCGCCGATCCTGATCGATTCGACCGAGGCCAATGTGATCGAGGAGGCGCTGAAGCGGATTCCCGGCAAGCCGATCATCAATTCGATCAACCTGGAGGACGGCGAGAAGCGGACGAGCCAGGTGCTTCCGATGGCGCGACGCTACGGGGCGGCGGTGATCGCGCTGACGATCGACGAGGACGGCATGGCGCTGACGGCGGAGAAGAAGCTGGCCGTCGCTCACCGCATCCACAAACTGGCCACGGAGAAGTATGGATTGCGCTCGCAGGACCTGATCTTCGACGCGCTGACGCTGCCGATTACGACGGGGCAGGAGGACTACCGGACGGCGGGGATGGAGACGCTGGAGGCGGTGCGCCGGATCAAGATTGAGTTGCCCGATTGCCGGACGACGCTGGGGGTTTCGAACATCAGCTTCGGGCTGAACGCGTATGCGCGGCGCGTGCTGAACAGCGTATTTCTGAAGGAGGCGGTGGACAGAGGGCTGGATTCTGCAATTGTCAACTACAGCAAAATCTATCCGTTATACAAGATTCCTGAAGCTGAAGTTGAGCTGGCACGTAATTTAATCTTCCGCAACGGGATGGCGGATCAGGACCCGTTGCAGCTCTACATGCAGCACTTCGCGGGGCTGGGCAAGGAAGCGGGAGCGGAGGAGGAGACGGCGGCCTCGACCGACGAGATGACGGACGAGGAGAAGCTGAAGCACCTGATCATCAACGGCGAGCGCGGGCTGGGGCAGGGCGAGAGGAAGCAGTCGCTGGAGGAGATTCTGGATTCCGCGCTGACTCGCTACACGCCGCTCGACCTGATCAACAGCGTGCTGCTGGACGGGATGAAGACGGTGGGCGAGCTCTTCGGCGCGCGCAAGATGCAGTTGCCTTCGGTGCTGGATTCGGCGGCGACGATGAAGGCCGCGGTGGCGTATCTGGAGCCGAAGATGGAGAAGTCCGAGGGCAACCAGCGGGGGACGATCGTGCTGGCGACGGTGAAGGGCGACGTTCACGACATCGGCAAGAACCTGGTGGATATTATCTTGTCCAACAACGGCTACAAGGTGGTGAACCTGGGGATCAAGCAGCCCGCGGCGACGATCATCGATGCGGCGAAAGAACACAACGCGGATGCCATTGGGCTGTCGGGGCTGCTGGTGAAATCGACGCTGGAGATGAAGTATGTGATCCAGGACCTGCAACTGATTCAGTCGCGGATTCCGGTGATCTGTGGCGGCGCGGCGTTGACCCGCAAGTATGTGGAGGACGATTTGCGCAAGGAGTACAGCTCGGCGGTCTTCTACGCGGAGGACGCGTTTGCCGGACTGCATGTGATGAGCGATCTGACGGACGAGGACGCGAGCGTTCGCGAGAAGCGGCGCAGCGAAGGGGCCACGCGGCGCGAGTTCAATCGACCGGGCGCGGAGGAGCGGTTGGCCGCGCAGGCGCCGGCGACGACCGAGCGCTCGAGCATTGTGAAGGATGTGGAGGAGGTTCCCGTGCCGCCGTTCTTCGGCGTGCGCACGCGGCGCGACTTCGACCTGAATGAGCTGTACAAGTACATCAACGAGACCGCGCTGTTCAAGAACCAGTGGCAACTGAAGACGGCTTCTGCGACCGACTATCTGCGGCTGGTGGAGGAGAAGTTCCGGCCGATCCTGAAGGAATTGGAGCAGGAGGTGATCGCCAACGGCTGGTTCGACCCGAAGACGGTGTACGGATGGTTCCCCGCGCAGAGCGAAGGGAACGAGGTGATCGCCTACGACCCTGACGAGCGGAACAGGGAACTGCTTCGGATTGATTTTCCGCGGCAGAGGGAGGGAAGGCTGCTGTCGATTGCTGACTTTTTCTCGCCCAAATCGTCCGGGCGGATGGATGTGATCGGCTTCTCTGTCGTCACCATTGGCAGCCGCGCCAGCGAGGTGACGCAGAGGCTCTTCGCGGACGGCGACTTTACCAAATATCTCTACCTGCATGGGCTCTCGGTGGAGACGGCAGAGGCGCTGGCCGAGTACATGCACGTGGTGATGCGCGCGGAGCTGGGCATCGGCGGCGAAGACGCGCCGGATGTGCGCGACTTGTTTCATCAGAAGTATCGAGGGTCGCGCTACTCGTTCGGCTACCCGGCGTGCCCGAATTTGGAGGACCAGGCGAAGATCTTCGCGCTGCTGAAGCCGGAGGAGAAGATCAACGTGCGCCTGACCGAGGGCTACCACATTGAGCCTGAGCAGAGCACGAATGCGCTGGTGGTGCATCATCCGCAGGCGAAGTACTTCGTGGTGTAGCGACGGCTAGACAAAGGCTTAACACCGATTGTCACCGATAGAACCGATCGAAGAGAACGCGGCCACGGATTCTCACGGATGAACACGGATAAGACAGACTTCCACTATTAATCCGCGCCAATCCGTGGTCGTTCTTTGTCTCTTCCAGGCTGCGGCGGCTAGAGCTTGGTGAGGTAGTCGAGGACCTCGGGGCTGGTCCAGTTCTGCGCGGAGACGAACTTGCGGCGGAGGATGCCGCGCGAGTCGATGATGTAGGTCTCGGGGAGCTTGAGGGTGCCGTAGAGGCGTGGGATGCGCGCGGAGGGGTCGCGCAGGGTGAGCAGGTTGACGCGGTAGTCGAGCAGGAAGCGGCGGTAGGCAGCGGGGTCGTCGTCCTGGCTGATGGCGAGGACGGTGAGCTGCGGGAGGCGGTGCTGAAGTTCCATCAGGCTGGGCAGTTCCTCGACGCAGGGAAGGCACCATGTGGCCCAGAAGTTGAGGACGACGATGCGGCCACGAAACTGGGCGAGCGAGACGGTGCGGCCGCCGTCGGCGAGGGTGAATTGGGGGGCTGGGGAGCCGATGCGGGCGGGGTGGTCGCCGCGGTCGCAGGCGGTGAACGAGAGCGCGCAGAGCGCGAGGAGAAGAACGGCGGATCGAAGAGTCGGTCTGGCTTTACGCACGCAAGGCCCCTGCTTCCTATAATACGAATCTGTGAGCGATGCGGGCGAAGGGGCGGGGATGAGGGGGGTGGTTTCGACGGCTGCGTCTTCAGTGAATGCTGTTGCGGCGTCTGGGGAGGCGCGGATGCGGCTGTCGGTGGTAGTGCCGGCGCGCAATGAGGAGGCGGTGCTGAGGGAGTGCCTGCGGTCGCTGGTGGAGCAGTCGGATGTGGGTTTTGTGCTGGGCGTGGATTGGGAGCTGATCGTCGTGGATGACGATTCGACGGACGGGACGCGGGAGATTGCGCGGGAGACGGAATGCGAGGGGGTGACGGTTATCGAGGCCCCCAAGCTGGACCAGAGCGAGCGCGGCGGATTTACCGGCAAGACGAATGCGTGCTGGGCGGGGGCGCAGCGGGCGCGTGGGGCAGGGCTGCTGTTTACCGATGCGGACACGGTGCATGAGCCGGGCGACCTGACGCGCGCGTTGCACGAGGCGAAGAGGTATGGGGCGGCGCTGCTGAGTTACTCGCCGCGGCAGATTGTGGAGGGCTTCTGGCAGCGGGCGGTGATGCCGCTGGTGTTTTCGGAGCTGGCGAGCGTCTATCCACCGAAACGGGTGAGCGATCCGGCGAGCCGTGTGGCGGCGGCGAACGGGCAGTTTTTGCTGGTGGAGCGCGAGGCGTATTTCGCCGTGGGCGGGCATCGCGTGGTGGGGCAGGAGATTCTGGAGGACGTGGCGCTGGCGCGGAAGATCAAGAGGGCGCGGCACGCAATTCGCTTCCGCTACGCGCCGGACGCGCTGGCGGCGCGGATGTACCGGACGCTGCCGGAGATGGTGGAGGGATGGACGAAGAACCTGGCGCTGCTGTTTCCGCGGCCGCTGTGGCTGGCGGCGTGGCGCGCGCTGGACCTGCCGCTCTTCTTCGGGCTGCCGGCGCTGGCGCTGGAGCTGCAGTCGTCGCGGTTAGCGTGGCAACCGGCGGTGGTCGTGCTGATCTGGCTGCTCTGGCTGCGGACGCTTTGGCGGTTCTATGAACGCGCGGCGCGGTCGAACTTTGCGGCGGGCGATGTGGCGATCTCGATTCTCGGCGTCCCGATGTTCTGCTGGCTGCTGGTGCGGAGTTATCTTCACCATCGGGTGACGAGGTCGGTGGATTGGAAGGGGCGGAGCTACAAGGTTGGGCGGTAAGTTGCGATGCGCGAATCCAGGGCGGTCTGAAGGCGTCTAATAGCATATGCAGGCGATGTTGAGCAGTGCGTCTCCCGGGGGCTAAAGCCCGGAGTATCACGGGGCGACAATGCCGGGGCCGAAGCCCCGGCCTATCTCAGAGGCAAGAACACTGGCAAGGACAAGAGCAGATTCCTTCCTCTTCGGCAGGCTCAGGGGGCGGAATGACAAACAATAGGACAAGCAACAGCGACATGGATGGACGGGCGGAATCATGATTCTTCTGACACGGAAGGCTGAGTTTTCTTCGGCGCATTACTACTGGAACGAGGCGTGGACCGAGGCGGAGAACCGGCGCGTCTTTGGCCGCTGCGCCAATAAAAACGGGCACGGGCACAACTACACGCTGGAGGTGACGGTGGCAGGCGAGGTCGATCCGGTGTCGGGATTTGTGGTCGATCTGAAGGAGCTGAAGGAGATTCTGGAGCGCGAGGTGGTGAGCGTCTACGACCATCGGCATCTAAATTTGGAGGTTGCGGAGTTTGCCGCGGGAACGGGCATGATTCCGACGACGGAGAACATTGCGATTGCGATCTGGCGGCGGCTGGAGGGGAAGATTCCTGGCGCGAAGCTGCATCGGGTCCGCGTGTATGAGAGGGCCGACCTGTTTGCGGACTACTATGGGGAGCGTTGATGGCGGCTGGCGTGGCTACAAGTGCGGGGCCGAAGGCGTATCTGTCGCGGCGATACCGGCTGAGCGCGTCGCACCGGCTGCACTCCGAGGCGTACAGCGCGGAGCAGAACCGGGCGGTCTACGGGAAGTGCAACAACCCGCATGGGCATGGGCACAACTATGCGGTGGAGGTGACGCTGGGCGGGCCGGTGAATGCGGAGACGGGGATGGTCTGCGACCTGGGCGAGCTGGATGCGTTTGCGCAAACGAATTTGCTGGAGCGGTTCGACAGGATGAACCTGAATACGCTGGGAGTCTTTCGCGATAAGGTTTCGACGACGGAGAACTTTACGGCTGAGGTCTACCGCATCTTTCAGGGATTTACGGGCACGAAGGTTGTGCGGGTAAGGATTGAGGAGACGGGGAACAATTCGTTCGAGATTGGCGAAGAGCGGGAGAGAGGTTGAAACGATATGAGTACACGAACGGTTTTGGAAGAGGGATTGGCGGCAGGGCTGACGACGCAGGAGCTTTATCGCGAGTTGCTGTCGCGGCTGGTCGATGATCCGGCGCGGGATGGGCTGGCGGAGACGCCGGAGCGCGTGGAGAAGGCGATGGCGTTCCTGACCCGGGGATACGCGATGGACGTGGCGACGGTGCTGAACGGGGCGCTCTTCGAGGTGGACTACGACGAGATGGTGATGGTGCGGGACGTCGAGTTCTATTCGATGTGCGAGCACCACCTGCTGCCGTTCTTCGGCAAGGTGCATGTGGCATACGTGCCGCGAGGACGAGTGATCGGGCTGTCCAAGATTCCGCGGCTGGTGGAGATGTTCTCGCGGCGGCTGCAGGTGCAGGAGCGGATGACGACGCAGATTGCGGACGCGATCGTGGAGGCGATCGAGCCGCAGGGCGTGGGCGTGATCGTGGAGGCGCAGCACCTGTGCATGATGATGCGCGGCGTGGAGAAGCAGCACTCGGCGACGGTGACCTCGGCGATGCGCGGCGTCTTCAAGACGCAGACGCAGACGCGCAACGAGTTTCTGTCGCTGGTGCGGCACGGCGGCATCGAGAGTTAGGCGAAGGCTTAACACCGATCTGCACGGATGGAACCGATTCAAGACGAATTTGGATGGGATGAATATCCCTCGGGGGCTAAAGCCCATTATTGTCTCGGCACTGATGGACGGGCTGAAGCCCGTCCCCTTCAAAACATGAGCAAACCACTGCGAGGATATGGGTGGGGCGGTGCGCGTGGTCAAGACCGCGTAATCTGAAGAGACGATGAATGGATTGCTGGTTTTGGACAAGCCTGCGGGGATGACCTCGCACGATGTGGTGGATATTGTGCGGCGGGCGACGGGCGAGCGCTCGGTGGGGCACTTGGGGACGCTGGACCCGATGGCCACCGGAGTGTTGCCGCTGCTGCTGGGCAGGTACACGCGGCTGGCGCAGTTCTTCGGCACGGCGGAGAAGGCGTACGAGGGGACGATCCGGTTTGGATTTGCGACCGATACTTTCGATGCGGAGGGGACGGCGGCGGGTGAGGTTCGAGCTTTGGGGAGGAATCTGGAGGAACTGCGCGGGCTGGCGGCGCGCTTCCACGGCGAGATGGAGCAGATGCCTCCGGTGTTTTCCGCGAAGAAGATTGGCGGGGTCCCGGCGCACAAGCTGGCGCGGGCGGGCAAGCCGGTGGAGATGAAGTTGGCGCGGATTGCGATCCATCGCTTTGAGTTGCTGTCGCTGGAGGGCGATCTGGCGCGGTTTGAGATGCAGGTGTCGGCGGGTGGGTACGTGCGGTCGGTGGCGCACGAGCTGGGCGCGCTGGCGGGATGCGGGGCGCACCTGGCCACGCTGCGGCGGACGCAGGCCGGGGCGTTCACACTGGCGCAGGCGATTGGGTTGGACGAGCTGAAGGCGCTGGCGGGCCAGGCAGGAGAGATCGAGCGGCGGATGCCTCATCCGCGGACGCTGCTGCCTGAGATGCCATCGGTGACGGTGGACGAACAGGCGGCGGGGCGGCTGCGCAACGGGATGCAGGTGAACCTGCCGGAGTACTCGGGCGCACCGCTGGTGAAGGTCTTCACTGGCCCGGCGGAGCTGCTGGCGATTGCCAAGCGGATTGCGGGGACGCTGATGCAGCCAATCGTGGTGCTGGCGTAGGGTGGCTGACGATCGACGCCCCCACATCTCAGAATCGGGGCGGGCACCCGGCATCCGGCGTTGTTGCGGTTGCGGGTTAAATGCGAAGGTCCGGCTGGCTGGCCGTCCCCGCCAACGCAAACGTCTCGCGAAGCCACAAGCGCATCTCCGCCTTCATGCGGTTGAGCTTTGCGCCGGGCGATTCTTCGGTGCCCTGAAAGAAGTGGTCCGCGCCGGCGATCCACATCAGCCGCTTCGGCTCGGGCGCGCGCTGGAAGACTGCGGTCAGCAGATCGCGTGGGGCAAACTCGTCGTGGTCGCCGCTGAGGAAGAGCTTGGGCGCGGAGCACTGCGGGAGGAAGCCATAGGTGTAGTTTCGCCCGGCGGCGTGAACCGGCAGACCCAGTGCTATCAGCCCAGCAACGCGCGCATCGCCGCAGCAGACGCGCAGGCCAACCTGTGCGCCGAAGGAGAATCCCGCGAAGAGAATGGGACGATGGAACTCCGCGTCGAGCCAGTCGAGGGCGGCGCGCACGTCTTCCTGCTCGCCGTGGCCGTGGTCGTGCTCTCCCTGGCTGAGGCCAACGCCGCGAAAGTTGAAGCGCAACACGGGCAGGCCGAAGGATGAGAAGACCTTCATCGCGTGATAGACCACTTTGTTGTGCATGGTGCCGCCGCCCGCCGGGTGGGGATGGCAGACCAGCGCCGCGTAGGGCGCATTCGCGACTCCTGTGTTGAGGAGAGCTTCGAGCCGGCCGGCCGGGCCGTGCAGAGCGTCCAGCGAGCGGACCTGCGAGGCGATTGATGGAGTGGGGTGAGTCGCGTGCGTCGAAGTCATCTCTTCCAGTCTAATCGGCGCGTCTGCGATGCACCGATGCACCGCAGACGGCCGTCGGGTTTATTCTGGAATCACATGAACATCGATGCCATCGACCTGACGCGCAAGCTCGTCAATATTGAATCCATCTCGTACCACGAGGGAGCGGTGGGAGCGTTCCTCGCCGAGTACCTCGCCGCGCGGCGCTACGCCGTCGAGCGCATGGCGGTGGACCAGCACGATCCCGCGCAGACGAGTGGCGGCGGTGCGGGGGAGCGATTCAATGTGTACGCCGCGGAGCAGGGTGTTACGCCCGATGTGGTCCTCTCGACCCACATGGACACCGTGCCGCCGTTCTTTGGCTGTACCGAGGACGATGAGTTTCTGTACGGGCGCGGAGCGTGCGACGCCAAGGGAATCCTGGCCGCGCAGGTGGCCGCGGCGGAGCGGCTGCGCGAGGCGGGCGTGAAGGTTGGGCTGCTCTTCGTCGTTGGTGAAGAACGCGACTCGGCCGGGGCGAAGGTTGCCAACGCGAACCCGCGCGGCTCGCGCTTTCTGATCAACGGCGAGCCGACCGGCAACCACATGGCGCTGGCCACCAAGGGGGCGCTGCGCGTGGAGCTGCGCGCGCACGGACGGATGGCGCACTCCGCCTACCCGGAGCTGGGCGAGTCGGCGATTGCCAAACTGGTGGAGGCGCTGCACGACGTTCTGGCGATGCCTCTGCCCATCGAGCCGGAGTTTGGCGAGGCGGGCGAGACGACGGTGAATATCGGGATCATCTCCGGCGGCTACGCGCCCAACGTTATTGCGGACAAGGCCGAGGCGCACCTGCTGGTGCGCACCGTCGGGCCATCGCAAGAGATCAAGGACGCAATCACGCGCGTGGTTGCCGGACGCGCCGAGGTGAGCACATCGCTCGACCTGGCGTGCGTGCGGATGCGACGCGTGGGCAAACTGCCTACGATGGTCGCCAAGTTTGCCACCGACATTCCGATGCTGAGGGCGTGGGGCGAGCCGTTCCTGCTGGGGCCGGGATCGATCCACGTGGCGCACACGCCGGAGGAGCGGATCAGCAAGAAGGAACTGCTGGCTGCGATCGATCTTTATGTCGATCTGGCAACGAGCCTTGTGAGTTGAATTACAGCCCCCTTTTCCTCAGCGGCACGCGAGAGCCGGCAGGCTTAAACTAAGAGCATGGCTGCTGAGTTTACCCATCTTCATCTGCATACGGACTATTCCTTGCTGGACGGCGCATGCGACGTGGAGAAGCTGGTGAAGCACGTTCACGCGCTGGGGCAGACGTCGGTGGCCATGACCGACCATGGCAATATCTTTGGGGCGGTGCATTTTTTCAACGCGGCGAAGGAGAAGGGGATTAAGCCGATCCTGGGCTGCGAGTTGTACATCTGCAAGGAAGAGGACCACCGGGCCAAGCCCGATCCCGAGCTGAAGTACAACCACCTAGTGGTGCTGGCGGAGAACGAGGAGGGCTATCGCAACCTGGTGCGGCTGACCAGCGAGGCCGCGCTGCACGGCTTCTATCGCAAGCCGAGGATCAGCAAGGAGTATCTGGCGAAGCACGCGGCGGGGCTGATCGGCTTCTCCGCCTGCCTGGCGGGCGAGGTTGCCGAGCACATCATGGCGGGGCACACCGAGCTGGCCAAGGCGACCGCCGGCGAGTATCAGGACCTCTTTGGGCGGGGAAATTTTTTCCTGGAGATCCAGGACCACCAGCTCGGGCCGGACAAGCAGGTCTGCGACGCGTTGTTCCGGCTGGAAAAAGAGCTGGACATTCCGCTGATCGCGACCAACGACAGCCACTACCTCGGGGCGGACGACAGCCGCGCGCACGAGGTGCTGCTGTGCGTGCAGACCGCCGGATCGATGAACGATCCCAAGCGGTTCAAGTTCGACTCGAACGAGTTCTACATCAAGAGCGCGGAGGAGATGGCGCGGCTGTTCGCGCACGCGCCGCAGGTGGTGAGCCGCACCATGCAGTTTCCCGAGCGCTGCAACCTGACGCTGAACAAGATCGACAATCCCTTTCCGGCGTTTCCCGTGCCCGAAGGCGAGACGCTGGACAGCTACTTCGAGAAGGTGTGCCGCAAGGGGCTGGAGAAGCGGCTGGCTACGTCGATTGAGCACCTGCGGTCGGGCGGGCTGCTGAAGAAGACGGTCCCTGAGTACCGGGCCCGGATGGAACGTGAGATTGCCTGCATCCAGCAGATGAAGTATCCGGGCTATTTTCTTATTGTATGGGACTTTATCCGCTACGCACGCGAGCAGTCGATTCCCGTCGGCCCGGGGCGCGGTTCGGCCGCCGGATCGCTGGTGGCGTACTGCATGGAGATCACCGACGTGGACCCGCTGCAACATGAGCTGCTCTTCGAGCGCTTCCTGAACCCGGAGCGCGTCAACATGCCGGACATCGACATCGACTTCTGCATGAACCGGCGCGGCGAGGTGATCGAGTACGTGAAGCAGAAGTACGGCGAGGACCAGGTGGCGCAGATCATCACCTTCAACACCATGGCGGCGAAGGCGGCGATCAAGGACGTTGGGCGCGCGCTGGACATGCCGTACGGCGAGGTGGACCGAATCGCAAAATTGATTCCAACGACGATTGGGATCACGATCGAGCAGGCGCTGAAAGGCTCGCCGCCGCTGGCCGCGGCGTATGAAGAGCCGAAGATCCGCGAGCTGATCGACACCGCAATGCGGCTGGAAGGGCTGGTGCGCGGCGCGGGCGTTCATGCGGCGGGCGTGGTGATTGCGCCCAAGCCGCTGACCGAGCTTGTGCCGGTGACTCGCACCAAGGACGAAGCCATCGTCACGGCGTACGACATGAAGTCGATCGAGAAGATGGGCCTGCTGAAGATGGACTTCCTGGGCCTGACCACGCTTACGGTGATCGACGACGCGCTCAAGCTGATCCAATCGACCAAGGGCATCTCGCTCGACCTGGCCACGATCGCGCTGGATGACGCGGCGACGTATGAGCAGGTCTTCCATCGCGCGCTGACCTCAGGCGTCTTCCAGTTTGAGTCGAGCGGGATGCGCGACGTGCTGCGCCGCTACAAGCCCACCAGCGTCGAAGACCTGACCGCATTGAACGCGCTGTACCGACCGGGGCCGATCCAGGGCGGCATGATCGACGACTTCATCGAGCGCAAGTGGCGACGGCGCGCGGTGGAGTACCTGCTGCCGGAGCTGGAACCGCTGCTACAGGAGACGCTGGGCGTCATCGTCTATCAGGAACAGGTGATGCAGATCTCGAACGTGGTTGCGGGCTACTCGCTGGGCGAGGCCGACCTGCTGCGCCGCGCGATGGGCAAGAAGGACGAGAAGGAGATGCAGAAGCAGCGCAAGCGGTTCATGTTCGGGGCCGCGGCCAACAACCACCCCAAGGACGTTGCGGGGACCATCTTCGACCTGATGGCGCAGTTCGCGGGCTATGGCTTCAACAAATCGCACGCCGCCGCCTACGCGCTGCTGGCCTACCACACGGCGTGGCTGAAGACGCATTACCCGGTAGAGTTCATGGCCGCGCTGCTGACCAGCGAAACGTCGAAGCCGGAGAATGTGGTGAAGTACATCTCCGAGTGCCGCGAGATGAACATCCCGGTGGTGCCGCCCAGCGTGCAGGTGTCGGACTCCAACTTCACGCCGGTGCGCACGGAGGTGGGCGAGGCCATCGGATTTGGGCTGGCGGCGATCAAGAACGTCGGGCACAATGCGATTGTCTCGGTCCTGACGGCGCGCGAGGCGCTGCGCGCAGAAGGGAAGCAGGGCTTCAGCAGCCTGTGGGAGTTCTGCGAGAGGGTCGATCTGCGGCTGCTGAACAAGCGCGTACTGGAGTCGCTGATCAAGGCCGGAGCGATGGACTCGTTCGGGCCGCGCGGACAGGTGGCCGCCGCGCTGGACAAGGCGATCGAGCGCGCGCAGAAGTCGCAGAAGGACGCGGCGGCGGGACAGAGCGGACTCTTCGGCAGCATCTTCGACGCCGGTGACGCGCCCGCCGCAAAGCATGAGGCCGAAACGTTGCCGCCCGCGCCGGACTGGGACGAACATACGCGGCTGCAATATGAGAAAGAGGTGCTCGGCTTCTTCGTCTCCGGCCATCCGCTGGACAAGTACCGCGAGAAGCTGCGCAATCTCACGGTCGTTGATACGGCAACGGCCATCGAGATGAAGCCCGAGCCGCAGAACTATCGGCGCGGCCAGAATGAGCAGTCGAACGAGATACAGATCGCCGGAGTCATCAGCGGGCTGAAGGTGGCGAAGTCGAAGCGCTCGGGCGAGATGTACGCGCAGGCAACGCTGGAGGACAGCGTCGGCAAGATCGAGTTGATCGCGTTTTCGACTGCGTACCAGAAGCTGGCCGAGCGGCTGAAGATCGATGTGCCGGTGCTGGTGCGCGGCGTGCTGAGAGGCGAGGAGGACTCCGCGCCGAAGCTGGCTGTCAGCAATATACAGGCGCTGGAGGACGTCACGATCAAGCTGCCGGAGTCGATGCGGATACGGGTCCCGCTGGACCATCCCGACGCCGCGCTGCTGGAAAAGCTGCAGGCCATTTTTGTGGCTGCGCCGGGGCCGGGCAAACTGCTGCTCGACTTGGAAGAGCCGGGCGAGTTCTGTGCCGTGCTGGAGCCGCGCAATGTGAGCGTGGCGGCCGACCGGCTGTTCATCGACCGCGTGGAGGAGCTGGTGGGGCGGGGCGCGGTGCGAATTATTGACTAGCATTCTAGAATCAGTTGTGGGATAATCTATTTGGGACGCGGTTAGCCGCTCCCTTTCCGAGACCCACAGGAGACTGTGGGTTTTCGCGTTAAGGAGATAGATTGCACTTCGCCTACCTCGATGAGTTTGGTCATATTGGGCCATATGTAGCTCGTACACACCCAAGGTTCAACACGAGTCCAGTCTTTGGCTTGGCAGGACTGATGTTACCTGTCGCAGAAGTTCGTGATTTTAGCACTTGGTTTTATAAGCGCAAATGTGAACTCCTTGCCTTTGAGATTGCTCGATCACAGAAGCATCCAGCCGAATGGGAAAAGAAGGGATCTTCGCTCTTTACAACCAAGAACATTACACAATATCCAGAGCTAACCCGATTTACGAATCGTTTCCTGAACAAAATCGAGCGGTGCGGCGGGCATGTGATCTATGTAGGCATTCGTAAGTCCGCACCATCGGATGAGCATGACTCGCAGGCGTTATACCGAGCAGTACTTCGCGAAACCATCAAGAGAGTCGATCAGTACTGTGCCTCAGATTGCGCTGAAGAAGCTCGCGTGATGATCTTTATGGACGAACACCAAGAGCGAGAAGCGATCGTTACTGAAGCCAGTAGATCAATGTTTAACCGCGACTCACCCCGCCGACATCTTGTTGAGCCACCTGTTCAGGTTGAAAGCCATCGATACCAGACACTCCAAGCCGCAGATTGGATTTGCGGATTGGTAGGCCGACTAGGCGCGTATTGGACAGACCCACAGTCGTTTCCAGAGCTGGCTTGGTCGCAAAACCTCTTCGCACAACGACTCTCCAGGGTGGCAGTACGCAGCGGGATTCGAAGCGACCGAGGCAGATTTGTCGCTGATATCTTAGCGACAGAACACCCCCCGATGGATTAGACCATTCCTTCTCCTTTCGGCGGGGTATACGCTACCAACTTCCTGCAATGGTGCTCTGCCTGTTCTCTGGCGGATGCAAGACAAAGTCATGCATTCCGAACCCCAAGCCAGCCTCCACGAATCCAAGCAAGTGTATAAGAGCCACGCCTGGCTGCGCACAGGCAGCCCTGGTACCTCGAACCTTGAGACTTGAATTTTGAACCTCAAACCTCGAACCTTGCACCTCGAACATTGCGCCTCCGATACAATGGGTTGGATGGCAGAACAGGAACCAGGCAAGCTCGCGCAGGTGCAGGCGGCAGCAACGGCTGTTCCGGAGGCCTGGCGCAGGACGGAGCTGGCGCGGCATCCGGAGCGCCCCTATCCGATGGACTTCATCGCAGCACTGTTCACGGACTTCAGCGAGATCCACGGCGACCGCGCCTTCGGCGACGACGCGGCGATGGCCTGCGGCATGGCGCGCTTCCACGGGCGGCCGGTGATGGTGGTGGCCAACCTGAAGGGGCGCACGCTCAAGGAGCGCGTGGCGCGCAAGTTCGGCTCGCCCGACCCGGAGGGCTATCGCAAGGCGCTGCGGGCGATGAAGATTGCGGAGAAGTTCGGCCACGCCATATTCACCTTTATGGACGTGGCGGGCGCCAACCCAGGCATCGGCGCGGAGGAGCGCGGGCAGGGCGAGGCGATTGCGCGCAATCTGCGCGAGATGTCGCGGCTGCGGGTGCCGACGATTGCAACCATTACCGGCGAGGGCGGGTCGGGAGGCGCACTGGCGCTGGCCGTGGCCGACCGCGTGCTGATGCTGGAGAACGCCATCTACTCGGTGATCTCGCCCGAAGGATGCGCGTCGATCATGTGGAAGGACGCGACGAAAAAACAGCAGGCCGCCGATGCGCTGAAGTACACAGCACATAGCGTGAAGGCGCTCGGCTGCGTCGACGACGTGCTGGGCGAACCCGAAGGCGGCACGCACAACGATCCTGCGCTGGCCGTGGCCCTGGTGGACGAGCGGCTGCGCTTCCACCTGGCCGAGCTCGACGACAAACCGCTGGAGCAGATGCTGGAAGAGCGCTACCAGAAGTTCCGCAACATCGCGCAGTTTTATACCACCGCGGAGTAGCGCGGATGGGAAATGTTCCTCAGGGGCTAACGCCCCAATTCAAAAGAAGCTCTTACGGCATCCATTCGACTTCGCTCAGGACCGGGTCTGAAGCCGTGCCCTTAAGCAAAACAGTTTAGGGAAGGACTGCACAAATGTTCGAGATTCCCTCGGCGGCTAAAGCCGCATTGGAGATAGGCCGATTGCGGCGGGACTAAAGTCCCGCCCTTTCAAAACGGAGATTTATTCGAGATTTCTTAGGAGAAGCAATACGCTGCAAGAAACCATGCAAGCCACTTCCACCAGCGCCGTTCCACCGCTCCCGCCGACCGGCCCAGCGCGCCCACTGCCGGGCCCGCGCTCATTGCAGTTTGTTCTCTTTCTGGCCGCGATCTTTTGGTACTTTTGCGCGCAAGCCCTCGCTACAGATGCGGCCGGTGTTTTTGACATGCACTTCGATCTCGGGGCCGCGCGCCCGCTGGTTGAGGCCGCACTCCTTCTTGTCCTTCTCGTCTGCGGACTTGCGCTGCTGCGCGCCATCGAAGGCCGGCGCGCGCCGCTGCGGCTGACGCTTGGCCTGCCGCGGCGCGCAACCTGGCGCACGGAATGGGCCACGGGAGCGGCCATTGGCTGGGGACTCGCCGTTGCTGTTGTTCTGCCGATGGCGTTGGCGCGCGCGCTCAACGTGCAGCTATGGACCGCGCCGCGCGCCTTCATGCTGTTCGCGCTCGGCCTGCTGACGCTCGCCATGGCAACGCTGGCCAACGCGCTGGCGATCTACGGCTACGGATTCCAGCGGTTGATCGAAGCGACCGGGCCGGTGCGCGCGACGATGGTTCTCGTGCTTCTGACGGCGGTCCGCGCTGCATTCACTCCCACCGCCTACGGCACTCCCGATGGGACGCGCGTTCTGGTTGCGATGCTGATCGCCGTGCTGCTCTCGCTGTGCTGGCTGCGCACCCACGGACTGTGGCTGCTGTGGGGCCTGAGCTTCGCGTGGGCCGCATCGGTCGCAGTGCTCTTCGGGCTGCCGCTCAACGGCGACAACAGCTTCAGCTCCATCGTGGACACGCGCGCCGCCGGCCCCGCCTGGCTCACCGGCGGCGAGTACGGGCCAGCCGCTGCGGCGTTCTCAATTTTGCTTCTGCTGGCTGCGATTCCGATCCTGGTGCGCGCGACGAGCGACTACGCCTGGGAGTACACCCATCCGCCGCTGGTCCCCGGCGGTTACGACGTATCGATCGCTCCGCCCGCCGCGCACACCGCGATGGAACAGGCTGCGGAATCCGCCCAGCCCGTCAATCCCGCATCGCTGGTGCAGATTCTCCCCAGTACGCCACAGAGTCCCGGCGTCCGCACTCCGTCCGAATAACTGTTGACCTTCATGCGCCGCAAACCTGCGCGTCGCCAGTCTGCGCTTGAAAAAAGGCAAAGGAAGGCGCAAGATTTCCTCACACGAGGTGCCTGCGATGGCCTTTCATTTCCATCGATGGAGTCCGTTCGCCGCCCGGCTTCCGGCCTGTCTGCTGGCCGGAGGGCTGGCCTGTGGACTGAGCGGAGCTACGCGCGCGCAGGTTTTCGTGGTGGACGAAAAGACCGCCATGGCGGGCGTCTCCACCGAGTTTTATCCCACGCGCATCGAGCTGCCGTCGGCCCCCATTACAGAGCGCGGACGGGGCGAGCTGGTGCGCAACCTGGAGGCCGAGCAGGGCTTCGCGCATCGCGCGCTTCCGCTGGGCGAGGACCTCATCCTGGTGGCCAACGGCAATCTGACGCCAAGCGGCGACGCATATAAGGAGATGCTCTACAAAAAGGGCCAGTCGGCCGCGCCCGGCGACCGCATCGTCATCACTACGGTGACGGTGAAGGACGACCGCATCGTCTTCGACCTCAACGGCGGGCCGTACCTCAGTCACCGCTTCCTGCGCCACATCGATCTCAACGACGTTCCCATTGTTTCCGACGACGGAGCCGTGGTCACTGGCTGCCGCGTGACGCTGCTCTTCGAGGGCGGGCTGCCGGAGGTGAGCGCGCCGGAGGTGAAGGCGCTGCTGGATCCCATTATCGATTTCGGGGTAAAGACTTCGGCCGAGGCCTACGCGGACAGCCTGCCGCCGTTCCTGAAGGACGCGGTTGCGCATCACGACGTGCTGGTGGGGATGGACCGCAAGATGGTGCTGGCCGCCATGGGCGAGCCGCAGTCGAAGGTGCGCGAGCTGGTTCCCGGCTCGACCACGCGGCACTTCGAGGAGTGGATCTACGGGCAGATGCCGCAGACCGTGCGCTTTGTGCGCTTCGAGGGCGACCGCGTGACGCAACTGCGCATCGCAGCGCTGGGCAAGCCCATCGTTATTCATAACCAGAACGAGATGCGCGGCTACCTCGGTCCGGAAGACACGCACGAGGTCGCCATGGGCGATGGCAAACCGGGCAACGGCGAAGATGGCAGCGCCAAACCGCCGACGATCCTGAAGCCCGGCGAGGCCGCTCCGGGAAGCCAGAGGCGCGTGCTGCTGCCAGTGCCGGACGAAAAGCCCGCCGCTCCGTCAACGGACAAGCCCGCAGACCCATCCGCTACTTCAACTCCATAGAAGCTGTACGCGGAGTGGGGCCTAGTCGTTGTTGCCGGTGATACGGAACGACGCTGCTATGGATGCGATCGAGAGCAACGTGGCCAACCAAATCCAACAGAGCGTGACCTGGCCTGGAGTCAACGAGCGTGCGAGCGTTAGGTACGACTGTAGCGCGGCCTCGATGGTTTGCTCAAGATTTGCCCCTCCACGAACGACGAAAACGACGAACGCGACCAGAGCGCAGGCAATGGCGACTGTGGCGGAAAGAATGTAGCGCCAGGGGAAGACGAGAGGCGGAGGCGCGCTGGCCTGAGCGTGGACCGACTCCATCACTGAATGGACGAAGCCCGAGGAAGGCGCGAGTTGCTCAGCCGGATGTGAAAGATGCTCGTCGAGCAGACGATCGACCTCCTCAGCAAGCAGCGCTGCGTCTCCTCTGGTCGATGTTTTGGATGGGAAGTTCATAGTGACCTCGTCGTGAGTGGGAGGGGTGGCTTGTCTTGCATCTGGCCCAGATGCCGGGTTGGATTTGTATCTGGCGCGGCGCGATCCTGCACCAGCGGTTTCAGCTTCTCGCGCAGCAGATTGCGCGCACGAAAGAGATGCGCTTTGACCGTGCCTTCCGGCAGCTTAAGACTGCGCGCGGTCGAGGGAACATCCTTCTCGTGAAAATAATAGAGCGTGAGTACCTCGCGATACTTCGCCGGAAGGCCCTGCATGGCATGGTGAATTGCCGCGCTCTGGTTGCGCTGTTCGAGTCCGCCGTCGATGGCGCGAGGATCGGCTGGCTCATGGACCTCGTCGAAGGGGAGTGAGATGGGCGGGATGCGGCGAAGCTCGGAGCAGAAGAGGTTGGTCGCCAGCGCGAAGAGCCAGGTGGAGAAGGCCGACTCCTGCCGCCACGACGCGAGATTGCGGAAGGCGCGCAGGAAGGCCTCCTGTGCCATCTCTTCGGAACGGCCACGGTCGCGACAGAAGCGGTAGGCAAGATTGATCAGCGGAGACTGCCAGCGGCGCACGATGCCCTCGAAGGCCTGAGTGTCACCGGCGATCACCCGTGCTGCATCCTCGCGATCGTCGCCGGCGCGTTGGTTGCCTGAGGTGCACTGGCTGTCCGAGGTGAACTGGTTGCCCGAGGCGCTCAAATGATCTCCTCAAACCAGTGTGACCCCTGTGCGAGGGATTTGGTTGCGTTTTCTTTTGCTGGCAGCGGCGGATGATCAGACGGATATATTTGTTCAGAAAACGAAACCGAATGCGGCAACATCGTGTCCCACAAAATAAGAAGCAATCAGAAACACGCGGAGGTTTACTCGATGGGCGGATTATTTACACCCTGGCATATTCCCGTTCTGCTTATAAGCTTTATACCCTTTGGTCTGATCGTGCTCTTGTTATTCTTTGCGATCAGGTTCCTCTCCAGGTCGCCGCAGGCGGAGCGCGAGGCCTACTATCACGCCGAGATGATCAAGAAGATTGTCGAGTCGGGCGCAGGAAGCGCCCCGGCGATTGAGTATCTGCGGGAGCAGGAGCGCATCAAGGCGGCGAAGCGGCTGGGCGGAATCAAGCTGGCTGGGCTCATCAACATTGCGTTGGGACTTGCACTGCTACTCTGTCTCTCATGGATGATTCCCCAGAGGTGGTTCGCGGGAGGCGCGGCAGGCGCGGTTGGGCTAATTCCGCTGTTCATCGGTGTGGCGATGCTGGTCTATGCGTTCTGGTTCGCGCCCAAAACGGAGGCGTAAAATTCCGACGCTCGCCGAACGAAATGCGGGGATTCTTCCCCTTCACTCCGTTCAGGGGCAGAATGACAAACGTAGCTGTGGTTCAGACGGCGGAGGCCAGGGCGGTTTGTTGGGCGGCGAGGAGCTCGCGGATGCCGTTTTCGGCGAGGTCGAGCATGGCGGTGAGTTGGGCGCGGGTGTAGGAGACGCGCTCGGCGGTGGCCTGCGTCTCGACCAGGCCGCCATCGGCCAGCATGACGACGTTCATGTCCACATCGGCGCGCGAGTCCTCTTCATACGCGAGGTCGAGCAGGATGTTTCCGTCCACAATGCCCACCGAGGTGGCGGCGAGCATCTGGCGCAGCGGCGAGGTCTTCAGCGTTCCGGCGGCGACCAGCTTGCCCAGCGCGAGGGCGAGGGCGACCGAGGCCCCGGTGATGGCGGCGGTGCGCGTTCCACCGTCGGCCTGCAAGACATCGCAGTCGAGGATGATGGTGCGCTCGCCCAGGGCCTTCATGTCGACGACGGCGCGCAGGCTGCGGCCGATGAGGCGCTGGATCTCGTGGGTGCGGCCGCCGACCCTTCCCCGTTCGGATTCGCGCGGAGTGCGCGTGAGGGTGGCGCGGGGCAGCATTCCGTACTCGGCGGTGACCCAGCCGCGGCCGGAGTTGCGCATCCATCCGGGGACGCCGGTCTCGATGGTGGCGTTGCAGAGGACGCGGGTGTTGCCCGTCTCGATGAGCACGGAGCCCTCGGCGGTGGCGACGAAGTTGGGGGTGAAGCGGATGGGGCGGAGAGCGTCGGCGGCGCGACCGTCGGGGCGGAAGACCTGGCTGGGAGCGGCGGTGAAAGACGCGGCAGAGGATTGCGCAGGGGGCGGGACGGAGGTTGAGAGGGAGATTGGGGACATGGCGCGATTATAGAGCGGAACCAGAGTAACAGTGCCCAAGCGAAGAGCATCGAAGGTGGCTTTTTCATGAGGAAAAAGCCACTCGGAGAGATTGCCCCCAGGGTATACCTACTCTGGTTTCGCTCTAGTGGCACGGGTTGAAGTTGGCCCTCCCGAGAGAGACAACCTGGCGGCAAGAGAATCGGGGACAGGGCAATCGGCAGGGGGCCCGTCTGCCATAGCCGGACGCGTTCGATTGGTTGAGCCCCTCCGAAGAGAACGGCGGATGGAGACCTGCGGGGTTTTTCACTGCGGGGCGACGCGGTTCAGCGGGGGTCTTCGACCGATTCCCGAAACGGGAATGCGTTCCAATCTGGGAATAGCGATGTTGCATTTGTTTTGTTGCAGGTACATGATACTGGGGCGATTTTTCAGTTCCCAATTGGGAATTGTGTGCCAGAACGGAACCCAGGGTCTCTGTTGATTACTGTTTTATTATCTATACCTTACAATTGGTGTTTCAGTTTGGCACTCAACCTGATTATAGAGTTGGTGCCTGCAACCTCGGACCCGGAGCGAAACAGGCTATATCTGAAGTGCTGACGATGACGGGAGTACGAACCATGCGGGCAAAGCCGAGTTCCACCGCCTCAGGGATGTATCGCCGTTCCGAACCACTCACACCGCCGATCCCGATCTGTGCAGATCCGTTTCTTCGCGGCCAGATCTCCAAGCCTGCCGGACGCGGCAGTCTGGATGCTGGACCGGAGACGACCCAGGGCGAAGGCCTGCTGCACGATGCGCGCAACCTGATGGGCGCCATCGGGCTCTACTGCGACCTGCTGTCGATGCCCGATGTGCTCAAGCCGGAGCACCGCCACTACGCGGAGGAGTTGCGGCTGCTGGGAACGCGCAGCGGGGCGCTGATCCAACGCCTGATGGACCATCGGATGCAGACCTCGCTGGCGCAAGGTCAATCGCCGCAGGGGCCCGGCACGGGCGCGGCCTGGGAGGCGGGGGCGGCCCGCTCCCTGGCCCTGGCGAAGGTGCGGGAGGCTGAAGGCTGGCCGGTCGAGAGTGCAGTCCCTTCGCCCGCTCCGGTGAGCCTGCGCGCGATCGTCGAGCGCTGCTCGGGCCTGCTCAGCCAGGTGGCGGACGGCCGGGTGATCGAGGTGAGCTACGGAGCAGCGGCCTCGGTCCCGGTGCCGGTGGGCGAGGAGGCGGTGGAGCGGATCCTGGTGAATCTGGTGCGCAACTCGGCGGCGGCGATGCGCGGGCCGGAACGGCTGGGCGATGCGGCTGGAGATGCGATGGAGAGTACGGCGCCAGGCCCGGTCGTGGAGAAGATTGCGGACCGGACCGCGGACGAGACTCCGGGGTCGATCCGGATTGGGGTGGGAGTGCTGATCAATCGCGTGGGTGACCCCAAGCCGTGGCCGCTGCGCCGGGTGAGGTTGACGGTGGAGGACTCCGGGTGTGGAATGACGGCGGAGCAGTTGGAGCGGATTTTGAGCGGATGCAGGGCACCGTCGCGAGGCAGACACGGGATCGGCTTTCGCGTGGTGCGGGAGTTGGTGGCCGCTTCGGCGGGAGACCTGAGAGTGATGAGCACGCCGGGAATCGGAACGCGGGTACAGATCGAGTGGCCGGCGACAGCGGTCTTACAGGAGGACGCGGCGCAGAGGAGCCCTGAATCTTGCGGGGCAACGGCTTCGGGCCGGCGTGCAGGGGCCTCCGAATTGCGGGGGCCGGGGCGGGCACGGCGAGGGGCGCACGCGGCGCAGGGGCCGCCTGCGGTGGAGGCGGCTACGGTCCCTGGTTCCGGTGTGGATTTCGCGGCAGGCGACGGGGGATGGACGATATGCTGACACCGGGACCTATTTTTCCTGTGGCGCCTTTGAACAAATCGGACCGGGGCCGAAAGGCCGGACAGACGGCCGCTGCGCCGGCTGGGAGATGGGCGCGCGAGCCGGCGCAGGTCGAGGATGGTGCGTTTACGCCGTCGGGCGTCCTGGTTGGGGTATCGGGCACTGGAGGGCACGCACCGGCTGGAACGCCTGCCGGAGGGGTTGCCTGCGTTTCGCATCCTTGTGGTGGACGACGACGCCTCGCTGCGCAAGGCGTGCTGCGAGATCGCCTCCGGAATGGGCTTTGTGCCGCTGGCGGCGGGCAGTGTGCAGGAGGCGCTGACGGTGTTGCGGCAGCAGCCCGTGGAGATGCTTCTGCTCGACCTGAAGCTGCCCGGCGGCGGGGGGCTGAAGCTGCTCAGCGAGGTGAAGACCCTCTATCCGCAGACCGGTGTGGTGGTGATGACGGCGTTTGCCACGGTCGCGTCCGCGGTGGAGGCGATGCGCATCGGGGCCGGCGACTATCTGACCAAGCCCTTCGCGCTGGAGGAGCTGACCGGCGTGCTGGGCCGGTCGAGCCGGCGGCTGCACTTCGACATGGAGAGCCGGCGTCTGCGCGAGCGGCTGCGCGCGCAGCAGGACATGGGGGGCCTGATCGGCAGCTCGCCTGAGATGGAGAAGGTCTACCGCATCCTCTCCAAGGTGGCGCACTCGACCCATCCGGTGCTGATATTGGGCGAGAGCGGAACAGGCAAGGAGATGGTGGCGCGCTCGATCCACAACAACGGGCCGAATGCGGCCAAGCCGTTTGTCCCGGTCGACTGCGGCTCGCTGGTGCCGACGCTGATCGAGAGCGAACTCTTCGGCCATGTGAAGGGCGCGTTCACCGGCGCCAACCGCTCCAGGGGGGGCCTGCTTTCGGCGGCCGACGGCGGGACCGTCTTTCTGGACGAGATCGGCGAGCTTCCGCTGGACTTGCAGGCCAAGCTGCTGCGCGCCTTGCAGGAGAAGGAGGTGCGCCCGGTGGGGGCCACGCACGCGGTGCCGATCACGGCGCGGGTGCTGGCGGCGACCAACCGCGACCTGAGCGCGATGGTGGCGCAGGGGGCCTTCCGCAAGGACCTCTACTTCCGCCTGAGCGTGGTCAACCTGAAGCTGCCTCCGCTGCGCGAGCGCCGGGAGGACATAGCGGTCCTGGCGGAGCACTTCCTGGAGCGGCTGCACCGCGAGACCGGCGTCTCCCACGTCTTCAGCGAGGACGCGGTCCGGCTGATGACCGAGTACGATTGGCCGGGCAATGTGCGCGAGCTGGAGAATGCGATCGAACGCGCCTGCTCGCTCTCTTCGGGGCCGGTGCTGCACATGGCCGACCTGCCCACGCAACTGCAGGACTTCCGCATGCACCGCCGGGAGGCGAACCCGCCGACAGCCGAAGCGGGCGATGGGGTGGGCGCCGGGCGCGAGCACGCCAGTGCGGACGACGCCATCGTCTCCATCGCCGACATGGAGAAGCAGGCGATCCTGGGCACCATCCGCCAGTTGAACGGAGACAAGCTGATGGCGGCCAAGCTGCTGGGCATCGGCAAGACGACGCTCTATCGCAAGCTGAAGGAGTATGGCCTGGCGGGGGCAGGGGAACCGGCCGGCGATTGACGGGCGAGCTACATGGTTATGGCGAAGTCTGTTGGTTCGTGCCGTTGGGAGATGACGGAGACTGCCCGGTGCTGCTCGGCGACTGGCCAAAGCCACTCTGCGACGGACCGAAGCCGTTCGGAGGCTGGCCCATGCTGCTCGGCGACTGGCCGAGTGTCCCTCCGCCCATCGCATCCGCGCCGCCATTCAGGATTGCTGCCTGCTTCAGTTTTTCGATTCGCGGATCATAGAGAAACTCCCAGGTCTGGTAGGTGGTCTGCTCATTTGGCGTGATGATGGAGTTGCCGGTGGCACTGCTGCCAACGCCCATGAAGGGGCCGGTTGATCCGGGAAGGCCCGTCCCCGTCTGGCTCTGCATTCCGGATGCGCTTCCAAGTCCGGACGAGCCGCCGAAGGCTCCGGACGGGCCGCCGAAGGCTCCGGACGGGCCGCTTGCGTCCGTCGAACCTGCGGCCCCCGTCGCTCCGGTGGGGACGGTTGCGCCACCTGCTCCGAATGCACCATTTGCTCCGAATGCGCCATTGGCTCCGAATGCGCCATTGGCTCCCGCGGTTCCGCCGATGCCGTTCGACTGCATTCCAGCGGCCGCTCCCAGGCCGGCGCCTGCGATTCCGCCCAGCGGCTCGCCGAAGAAGCCCTTTACCGTGGTCTGGTTCTGCCCCACCGGAATCAGCCGATAGTCGGCCTTTCCGGTAAGCGGGTCCACATACCGCTGGCGCAGAAAGCGGATGTTGTTGGAGTTCTCCAACTGCTCGATCGATGCGGGGTAGCGGCCAAATTTCTTGTAGTACAACTGGATCGCGCGCACGTACTGGTTGGCCCGGCGCGCCGACTCCACTTCGCGCTCGCGGCGCAGGCTGAAGGCCTCCTTGGACGCGGCCACGCTCAACGCGATCAGGACCAGCGCAATGGCCACGATCAGTCCCAGCAGCATGAATCCCCGCTCGCCGCTGGGCTGCGGCCTTGCTTTGCCGCCTGCGGTTTGTGCCTTGTCGCTCTTCATCAGTTTGTCAGCAGCGGGAGCGTCTGTGTGTTCTTGTACTGCATGTCCTCCACCCGGACCGACTTCGCCTCGATCGAGACCACGCGGTAGCGGCGCAGCACAACGTCGCCGGCGGAGGCCAGAAAGACGCTGTTGTCATGCAGCAGAAAGGCCTGCCGCGTTCCGTCCGCAGTGGTCTCGACGCCAAAGAACTTCAGGTCGATGGGCGGCGGAGGAGGAGGGGGCGGCGGCGGCGGACAGTTCGGCGGACAGGGGAGAACGACTGGCGCCGGCCCCGGCTTCGGCCTTGCGGCGGTGATCGGATTCGGAATCGTCACAACCGGCGCCGAGCTTGCGGAGAAGATATTGCGGCCGCTGCCGGAGTACTCCAGCGACTCTGTGACCAGCATGGCCTCCATGTGCAGGGTTGGGTCGAGCGCGGCCGAGGTTGTGCCCAGCGGCTTTGCGGCTGCACCCGAGGGCGGATTGCTGGATGGTGCTGAATTGTTCGCGGGGGCCGCGGGCGCAGGCGCGGGCGCGGATGCAACGGGAGCGGGCGTTGCGGGCAGGATGAAGTCGTGCAGTTCGTAGTACAACACCCCAACCGCGATCAGCACAAACACGGCAATTGCGGCGATCTTCTTGCGGTCTTCGGAGCCTTTGCCGCTGGGCAGCTTCATCGCGCAGGCCCTCCATTTGCCACGTCCGCGGTCTCGCCCTGAGCGGTCGTGCGGTCCTGCGCCGCGGCCCCCTGCTCATAGGTCGTCATGCCCAGCCTGAGGTTTACGGTGCCGCTCTGCTGGCCGTTGAGCGTCTCTGTGTTGATGACGAAGAAGAGCTTGTCGCGCTCGATGGAGTTGATGAACTGGACCAGCGGGCGGTAGTCGCCGCTGAGGGTGGCGTCGATGCGGACTTCGGTCAGCTCGCCCGCCGATCCGGCAAGAACTGGAGCATGAAAGTACTGTGCCCTGGTCAGATGCACGGCCTGGTTCTTGGTCAGCGCGCCCAGCTCGCCGGCCACGTCGGAGTCCGACGCGGGAAGCCGCTGGCGGCTGAACTTGTCCGCCTCCTCGGTGGCGCGCGCCAGCTTTGCGTCCAGCCCGCGCAGGGGTTGCGCCGCAATCCCGGCGGTCTTCAGCGCAATGCGCTGCCGGGCCATCGCTTCGGCGTTGTGATTGCTCGCCGCGTGCCACAGGAAGCCCATCTGCGCCAGCAGATAGAGGTTCACCAGGGCCAGCAGCCCAAAGCCCGCCCAGTGCAGGTTCAGCGCACTCAAAAGGCCCTTTGCCTGCGCCAGCACACTGCCTTTCGAAACCCTGGACTTAATCGCGGTGAGGGCGCTCATCGGGCACCCCCGTTGGCGGCGGGCTTGCCGGTCTTTGCGGATGCAGCAGACACCGCAGGCTTATGGGCCGCGACGGCCTTATGGATCGCAGCATTGTTGTCTGCGGGTTTATGAACCGGGGATTTTGCCGGACTGTCCTGTTTTGCTGCGACTTTCTTCTCCGCACCTGTATCTTTTTGTTCCTGCTGCTGGTCCTTCGCCGCTGCGGGCAATGGGTTGTAGCCGCTCAGAATATCGAACTCCACGCCGCCGGGAACGCCGGTCTGTACGACGGGCGCCTGGCCGTTCGGCTCCTTGGTCTGCGACGATTCGTTGTTGAGGTGAGGCGCGAGGAAGCGTTGGCTGTGCTCGAGGTTGCGCACCAGATCGACGGCCAGGTCGCGCTGCCCGCTGACGCGCAGGCGGATGTTGACGCCGCCCTCGGCGGTGATCGCGGGTTCGATGCTGGTGACCTGGACGCCCGCCGGAAGCACGCGTTCGAGGTCCATCATCACCGCGGTCCAACTGAAGCTCTTGCGGGCGAAGAGATCGTTGAGGAACTGCGAGCGATCGAGCACGGCGCGGTTCTGCGGCTGACGCATGCGCGCCTCGTTGGTCTGGCGCTCGGTGAGGGCGGCGAGGGTCTGCTTCTTGAGGGAGTCCATCTGCTCCTCGTCGGCGCGCGCCCTCGCATTCAGCATGTGCAGGCCTATGCCGAGCGCGATTGCGGTGAGCGCCAGCGCGGCCATCGCCAGGCGAAGCCGCGCGAACAGAGGCCGCAGCTCAACGAAGGGACGGGTTGCGAGATTGATGGAGATGCGCATCAGTTTGCCAGCGCCCCCCTGACTCCCGCCAGCCAGCCGAGCGGGACTCCGCCGGGTGTGCCAGCCGAGGTTGCGCCGGCGCCGAGCATCTCCGGCTGCAGCATCTCCTGCACGGCGAGCGGGCCGACGTGCGCAGCATCGAGCAGCGTGGCCAGCGCAGCAGCTCCCAGCGTTCCGGCCGCATGGATCGCCGGCGGCGGTGTCTGCAGCGTGTCCTCAAAGTAGGCCGCGGCGACGCTGACTGCCTGGGCGACCTCGTCGGCTGTCTTCGCGAGGCCGCTCTCCGCGGCGATCTCCAGCGCGATCTCGGCTTCGATTTCCTGGGCGAGCGCTGTGGTCTCGATCGCGGCGGCAACGTCATTCTGTCTCTCAAAGCCGGCCGGCACCATCCCTGCCGGCAACGCGTTGCTTGCGAGCTGTGCGGCGGCGGCATCCAGGAGCTGACTGGCCACACGCTGTTCGGCCTGCCGGTCGGCCTGCTGATCGGCGCGCAGGTCCGCGCCCAGATCGACGGTGCGGTGCAGCAGCAGGACTCCCGCCTTTACAATTGCGGTGGTCACCCCCTCGCGCCCCGCGTTGACCACCAGCAGCGGCGCGTCGCCCTCGGGCAGGCCGGCCAGCGCCGCCAGCGTGCTGGGCAGGACCGCGCCCGGCTCGAAGCCGGCCTCGCGCACCACAAGCTCGTAGTCGGCCAGCAGCTCGCGCGGCATGGCGACGGCGAGGACATGCAAGAGGTTCTTCGACGAGGACATCACCTGATAGCTCACGGCGGCGTCGTCGGCGTCGAAGGGGAGGAGTTTTTTCAGGCGGAAGCGGACGACGGGCAGCGCCTCGGCGAACTTGGCGGGAAGCTCGTCGAACTCCAGCAGAAGCACGCGAACGGCGGCGTCGGGGACGATCAGCGTGACCTCGCGCGAGCGCAGAGCCACTGCTTCGAGCGCCTTGCGCACGGCTGCGACGACGGCTGCGCGACCAGCCGCATCGCCGCCTACACCGGACGGTGCGGAGGAGTTGTTGACCTCTCCGTTGGCATCGACCGCGCGCAGGCGCGGGACGATGATCTCGTTCGTTAGGGGCACACGCGAGACTGCGGAGAGCACGGCCAATGCGTCTTCGGCGCGCGCGGCAACGATGCCCTCGGCGCGTACCTCGCAGGCCAGGCGCGGCCGCGTTCCCAACGATCTCGGTAGAAATTCCATTCCGTCCTAGACTATCTGTTCTTTCTCTACCCACGGTATAGATCGGGCTTTCAGCCCTTGGTAGTTCGTTTGGGCTTGGCACCTAGGGCTGCGCCCTAGGCTGGTATAGATCGCGCCTTTGGCGCTTTATCGACTTGCAACGTGCAATCAATTCTTTTGCTCTGTCTTGATCGATAAGCAATCAAGGCAGAGCGGATATTGAGAGGTGTCCACTTTTCGGCACGGCTAAAGCCGTGCCCTTCCGATTAGTCGCTTTGCATTGAATGAAGCCGTTTGCTGATTATCTCCCTGCTTCGATGAAGGTGACTTTGTTGATCTCTTTCAGCGTGGTGATGCCGAGGCGGACGCGCTGGATGGCGGAGTCGCGCAGGAAGTTCATGCCCTTGTCGCGGGCCTTCTTGCGGATCTCGCTGCCGGGGCGCTTGGCCAGCAGCATCTCGCGGATCTCGTCGTCCAGCTCGAGCAGTTCGTGGATGGCGGAGCGGCCGCGGAAGCCGGTGCCCGCGCACTCCATGCAGCCGGGGCCTTCGCGGAAGTTGAAGCCGCGCCACTCATCGGGTTCGAGGCCGCTGGCCAGCAGCTCCGCGTCGGTGTAGTGCACGTCGCGCACGCAGAACTCGCAGACCGTGCGCACCAGGCGCTGCGCCAGAATGCAGTTGAGCGCGGAGACGAAGTTGTACGGCTCGACGCCCATGTTGAGGAAGCGGCCGAGCACGTCGACGACGTTGTTGGCGTGGACGGTGGTAAAGACGAGGTGGCCGGTGAGCGCGGAGTTGATGGCGATCTGCGCCGTCTCGGCGTCGCGGATCTCGCCGACCAGGATCTTGTCGGGGTCGTGGCGCAGGATGGAGCGCAGGCCGCGCGCGAAGGTGAGGCCCTTCTTCTCGTTGACGGGAATCTGCGTGATGCCGCGAATCTGGTACTCGACCGGGTCCTCGATGGTGATGATCTTGTCCTCTTCGGATTTGATCTCGTTGAGCGCGGCGTAGAGCGTGGTGGTCTTGCCGGAGCCGGTGGGGCCGGTGACCAGCACCATTCCGTATGGCTCCTTGATGTAGCGGCGGAAGCGCTCCAGATCGTCGGGCATAAAGCCCACCACATCGAGCGAGAGCTTCTTGAACTTCTCCGACATCGACTCTTTATCGAGCACGCGCAGCACGGCGTTTTCGCCATGCACGGTGGGCATGATGGAGACGCGGAAGTCGATGAGGCGGCCCTTGTAGCGCACGCGAAAACGGCCGTCCTGCGGTACGCGGCGCTCGGCGATGTCCAGCTCGCTCATGACCTTGATGCGCGAGAGGATGGTCTGGTGGTGCTCGCGCGCGATGGGCGCCATGGCCTGCTGCAGCACGCCGTCGATGCGGTACTTCACCATCAGGCAGTCGTCGCAGGTCTCGAGGTGGATGTCGGAGGCGCGCCGCTCCAGCGCGGTGAAGATGGTGGTATCGACCAGGCGGATGATGGGCGAGATGTCGTCCTCGCCGGTGAGCCGCTCGATGGAGATGTTCTCGTCGGGGTTGTCCTCGTCGGAGAGGACGTCGAAGGCCAGGCCCTCGCTTGCCTCGTCGAGGACGCGCTGCGACTGCTCGGTCTTCTTGAGCAGGTCGGTGATCTGCGACATGGTGGCCACGCGGGTGACCAGACGCTGGCCAAGCAGGCCGGAGATCTCGTCCAGCATCATCAGCTTCGACGGGTCGCTGACCGCGATGGCGAGACGGCCCTCGAGCTGCTCCAGGGGGACAAAGTTGTAGCGGAACATCATGTCGACGGGAACGCTCTTGAAGAGCTCATGCTGAATCTTGAAGTTCTTCAGGTCGACGAACTCGGCGTGGTAGCGCATCGCCAGGGCCTGGGCGCGCTCCACCTCGGTCATCGACATCTCGCTTACGCTGAGCGGCACTGCAACCGGAGTAGCCATATTCTGTAAGACTCCCCTCAACGCAACTCGTTAGAACGAAACGGTAAAATCTTTCCGGGCTGGATTCGTCCAACCCTTGCTTTAAAACCGTTATTTAAGGCGCGCGCCAAGTTCCGCGTCCTCCAGGAAGCCGGCCAGGACGGGCGCGCCATCGGGGCCGACCGAGGCGGCGACGACCATCCCCTGCGACTCCAGGCCACGCATCTTGCGCGGGGCCAGATTTGCGACGATGACCACCTTGCGGCCAATGAGGGCTTCGGGAGCGTAGTGCTCGGCGATGCCGGCGAGAATCTGGCGGCGGGATGGATTGAAGCTGGGGCCCAGATCGACTTCGAGGCGGAGGAGCTTGTCGGTCTTGGGAACGCGCTCGGCGACGACGATCTGCGCGACGCGGAGATCGACCTTGGCGAAGTCGTCGATGGAGATGGTCGAGGTTTCCTCGGTCGAACTGCTTAACGCCGATGCCACCGATGCAACCGATATTTCAGGAGTGGGCGTGGCGGCGGGTTCGGGAGTTGTGGGCGTAGAGGGGTTTTCCATGTCGGTCATAATCTGGGCGAGTCCTTTGTCTGCTCGGGGAAAGATGGGTGCGAGCGGGCCGAGCTTTGTGCCGGGTTTCAGTCCGCCCCATTTCAGGTCTTTTAGTTTGCCGTTGCGCGCGGCCTCTTCGATGTCGCCCAGGCCTAGTTGGCGCCAGACGGAGGCGGTGGCGTAGGGCAGAACCGGATAGAGGAGGGCTGTGATGATGCGGATGGATTCGGCGGCGGTGTAGAGAACTTCCGCGAGGGCTCTATGCCCTGCTTCAGTTTCGTTCTTTGAAACTTTCCACGGAATTCTATTCGAAATGAAGCCATCAACAGATGTCGCGACTAGGATCAGAAGGTTTGTTACGTGGTAGAAGTTATAGCTCTCCAGAGAACTATGGATGTCGTTTTCAAGTGATTCACCCGAACCGAAAGCCCAACAAAACTCATTCTCATCTCTGCGGGTAGAGATCGCGATCACTTCCTCGACTGATTTCGCTGAACCGAAGGTCGTCACGATCTTGCGGAGCGTTGGCTGCTCAGAGAATCTTTCGAAAAGGTAGGTGGTATCTGCGTCCGGGATTACGCCCCCGAAGTAGTTTTCGATCATAGTCAAAGTTCGGCTGACGAGGTTGCCGTAGCCGTTGGCGAGGTCGGCGTTGTAGCGGGTGATGAGGGCGTCGAAACTGAAGGTTCCGTCTTGGCCGAAGGGAATCTCGCGGAGGAGGAAGTAGCGGAGAACGTCGGCGGCGAAGAGGTCTTGTTGTGCTTTGGTGGGCGGGGCGAGGCCCGGGGCTAAAGCCCCTTCATCTTTGCGCGATGATTCAGGGGGCTGAAGCCCCCTGCTCCCTCCGGAAGGGCCAGAGGCGACGGACGTGACCTCAGCGGCTAAAGCCGAGTGGATTTGGGGGGCATCAGACGGCACGGCTGAAGCCGTGCCCTTAAGCAAGACTGGTGACGATTGCGAGGCGGATGTTGTCCCGGGGGCTAAAGCCCCATCGTTATTGGCCCCTGATTCACCGGGCTGAAGCCCGGTGCTATCCAAAGGCCCCGGCGCTGTGGTGTCGGAATCGGGCAGGGGTGGGCAGAGGGGGCCGAAGGCGTCGAGGATGGTTTCGGTGCGGACGACGTTGCCGCGGGACTTGGACATCTTGGACTCTTCGAAGAGCAGCCAGCCGTTGGCGACGATGGATTTGGGCAGCCAATCTTTGGCCCACGCGGCATGTTCGGCGGGAGTGAGTTGCGGCATCGGCTCATTGGGGCCGTGCTTCAGCTTTGGGTTGAGCGCCAGCAGGATGGCGGGCCAGTAGACGCAGTGGAAGCGCGTGATCTCTTTGCCGACCAGATGCAGATCGGCGGGCCAGTAGCGCACGAACTTGGCCTGCTCGGCGGGATCGTCGGAGCCGTAGCCGATGGCGGTGATGTAGTTTGCCAGCGCATCCAGCCAGACGTAGACGACGTGCTTGGGATTGCCGGGAACAGGGATTCCCCAGTCGAAGGTGGTGCGCGAGATGGAGAGGTCCTTCAGCCCGCCGCGCAGGAAGCTGAGGACTTCGTTCTTGGCGGTCTCGGGTTGGATGTGGAGCTGGCCGCTCTCGATGAGGTCGATGATGGGGAGTTGGTAGTCGGAGAGGCGGAAGAAGTAGTTCTCCTCGGTGATGGTTTCGGTGGGGCGGCCGCACTCGGGGCAGGGCGCGCCGACGGAGACATCGACGAAGGCCTCGTCGGGGACGCAGTACTGGCCGGTGTAGGAGCTGAGGTAGATGGCGCCGTTGGCTTCGAGCGTGCGCCAGAGGTGCTGGACGCCGCGATGGTGGCGGGCTTCAGTGGTGCGGAGGAAGTCACGATGTAAAAGAGGATCGTCTTTGGAAAGGGAATCGTCCAGTATCCCCATGCGCTTCCACAGGTTGCGGAAGCTGGCGGAGACTTCATCGGCGAACTGCTGCGGGGGGACTCCGGCGGCCGCAGCGGAGCGCTGCACCTTCTGGCCGTGCTCGTCGGTGCCGGTGAGGAAGAAGGTGTCTTCGCCCAGCAGGCGGTGGCGGCGCGCGATGACATCGGCGGCGATGGTGGTGTAGGCGTGGCCGATGTGGGGACGGGCGTTGACGTAGTAGATCGGCGTGGTGAGGTAGAACTTTTTCGCAGGAGATGGCATCGGCTTGATAGGCCAGTTTAGCAGGTGGCGGGTCAGGAGCGGGCCACTTTGGCGCAGCAGGAACCTGCATCTCAAAGGGGGGATGTTCCCCCCAGCGAGCGAATGCGCTCGCCGGGGACCCCCCGGGATGCGGGGCGCACGACAACCCACATCTCAAAAGAAGAGATGCGGTGCGCCGGGAAGTAGAGATGCGGTGCGCCGGGAGATGCGCCCGGGGTCAGATGGCAGTTGGCAGGGCGGGGCCCCGCGATCTGGCCCCCAGCCGGGGAACCAGAACCTGGAAGATGGCGAGCGAGATGAGGTAGAGGGCGGCTGCCATGGAGAAGACGAGCAACGAGTGCAGCGAGAGGTTGTGCTTGACGATCCACGTGAAGGCGGCCCCGCCGAGTGCGCCTGCGGCCCCGCCGACGCCGACCACGGTGGAGACTGCGGTGGATGGGAACATGTCTGCCGGCGTGGACAGGAGGTTGGCGCTCCAGCCCTGGTGGGCCGAGGCGGCGAGCGCGATCAGCAACGTCGCGGGCCAAGCGTTATGCGGGAAGAGGATGCCGAAATGCGGCACGAAGACAACCGGGACGACCAGCAGGGCGCACAGCAGCATGGAAATCTTGCGTCCGAAGTTGACCGTGTGCCCGCGGTTGATGAGGAAGCCGGAGAGCCATCCCCCAGCGACGGAACCGATGCTCGATATGCCATAGACGGCGGCCAGATACCAGTAGGCGTCGATGAGCTTGAGGCCGTAGTTGCGATTGAGAAACTCGGGCAGATAGAAGAGATAGAACCACCAGACGCCGTCGGTAAGCGTCTTGCCGATGGAGAAGGCATAGAGGCCGGGGCGTCGCAGCAGAACGGAGTAGGGAACGGTGTGGTTGCCGCCAATGTCGTTTGTAAAGTCGGCTTCAAGGTTGGCCTGGGTCTGGGGGGAACTGCGGCGCAGACGGTTGTAGGGGAAGAACAGCCAGACAATGAGCCAGATCAGGCCCATGGAGCCGCTGGTAATAAAGGCCGCTCCCCATCCCCACCTGGCCGCACTGAATGCCCACTTGACTGTGACGAAGGCAACCAGCGCGGGCGCGATGATGGAGCTGACATTGGAGCCCGAGTTGAAGATACCGACGGCCTTAGCTCGTTCTTCGGTGGGGAACCACTCGCTGGTGGCCTTGATGGCGGCGGGGAAGTTGCCGCTCTCGCCGATGCCAAGCATGACGCGAGCGATGCAGAAGCCAAGCACGCTGGTGACGAAGGAGTGGCTCAGGGACGCGAGCGCCCAGACGCCGATGGCCAGCGCGTAGCCGACCTTGGTGCCGAGCTTGTCGATCATCCGGCCGGCAAAGAGGAAGCCCGCGCCGTAGGCGATCTGGAAGCAGATGATGATGTTGCCAAAGTTGTTGTCAAAGACCGGCTGATGCAAATTGTCTGCGGCGAAGTTCCATCCCATGAAGGGAAGATTGTGCAGCAGCGGCTCGATGAGCGAGAAGATCTGGCGGTCCATGTAGTTGATGGTTGTCGCGGCGAAGAGCAGGGCGCAGACAAACCAACGGATGTTGGTGTTCTGCGGCGCGGAGGCAGTGACGCTCTCCTCGGCGTAGCTGGCGGTTTTCGTCAACATTTGGGTAGAAGCTCCAGCAGCCGTTCGTGAAGACAACGCGTAGACCGCCTGTAGTTGTGAGATTTAGAAATCGGGTATTGCAAGTTTGAGTGCAGTCGCTCGGTGGGTTGGGCTGCGAAGCGCGTGTCACCGGCCAAGAACACCACAACAATGATATTCGTCTTTCGCCGATCTGACAATTCCGCGTTTGTAGTGGAGGACGCGAATGAGAGAGGAACAGCGCCGGAATCTGTGGATAAATGGCTGTGTTTGAGTGGGCTGCAATTAAAAACGGCGTATATGGGCGTTTGTTTGAGTACTTTTGCAGTACCAAAGTTACGCGGAGATTTGTGCGCCGGCTGCGGACAGGGAGGGTGGAGAGATAGGCGCTCGAAGGGGAGTTGCCGGTCATAGGCGAAGCGGGCGGCAGGCAATTTGGAAACGACAGATGGAATTGGCAATTTGGGCCGATAAGAGAGTTCTAAGGGGCTGGGATGCTTCTCTTTCGATTCTCCGATAGGACGGTTGTCCATGAATGTGTTGATTGTTGAGGACGATGCTGCACTGGGACATTTTCTAGACCAGGGGCTGAAGCTCGATGGCCACGATGTCTCGGTGGTGACGGATGGCGAGGCGGCGCTTGAGAGTGCGGCAAAGCTGCGTCCGGAGCTGATGATTCTGGACCTGGGCCTGCCGCGGATGGACGGGATTGAAGTGCTGGCAGAGATGCAGGAGCACTACCGCTCCACCTCGGTGCTGGTGTTGACGGGACGGGCCGAGATGGAGGAGCGGGTGAAGTGTCTGCGACTCGGGGCCGACGACGTTGTGATGAAGCCGTTTTCCTTCCATGAGCTTCGCGCGCGCTTGCAGGCGCTCAGCCGGCGGCGCAGCCAGTTCGAGGACCCGGTGCTGCGCTTCGGCGATCTGGAGATGGACCGAGCCCAGCGGAGGGTGACGCAGGCGGGCCGCGAGGTGGAGCTGACGGCGACCGAGTTCTCCCTGCTGGAATCGCTGATGCGGCGGCGCGGCGAGCGCGTATGCAGCCGCGCAGAGCTGCTGCGGGAGGTGTGGCGGATGCCGCTTGGGGCCGGAGCAACCGCCGCCAGGACGAGCCGCATGGATACCAACATCGTCGAGGTCTATATCAATTACCTGCGCAAGAAGCTGGGCAGAAATCCAGGTGCGTCGCGGGGCGCCCCCGGCGGCCGTCACTCGGTGATCCGCACGGTGCGTGGCGAGGGCTATCTGCTGGACGCGCCGGAGGACTGCAATCTCAAGGCCGGTGCGTGCAACCCGCCGCCGGAGCTGACGGCGATCTTTGCGCTGGGGGGGTGTGCGGCCGATGCCTGAGGAGGAGCGATTGGGAGGCAGAAGCAATCGCAGGAAGTTCAAGCAGATCGGCGCGGCGCTGCATGAGATGTGCCAGCCGTTGACGACCTTGCAGTGCACTCTGGAGATGGCGGCCCTGAACGGCACTCTGGAGGAATATCGCGAGGCCACGGAGACCGGGCTGGCGGAGTGCCGGCGTCTGGTGGCGTTGGTGGAATCGATGCGCGAGGTCCTGCATCAGGCGAGCCAGGAGACCGAGGTCGAGGAGTTGGAGGCAGGCAGATGACGGCGCGGCTGCTGGATGCGGTGCGGGATGCGGCGCCAGACGCGATGAAGACCGCGCACGCAGAGGGGGAGACTGCGCCCGGAGAGATGGACGCGGACGCCGGGCTGGATGCGAGCGAACGGACGGCAGATGCGCGGACCGTGGTGGTGGTGAGCGCGGACGTTGAGTTTCGGTTGCAACTGTGCGAGCGGCTGGCGTCGCTGCGATGGCGGGTGTGGCAGGCCGGCGGAGGGGCGGAGGCGTTGATGCAAATGGAGGCGCAACCGGTTACGGCGCTGCTGCTCGACGGCTGGCTGCCGGACCTGGAGGTGCGCGAGTTTGCGGCCCATGTAAGGCTGCTCTATCCGGAGATTGAACAGTTGCATCTGGTTGGCGCAGCCGGAGAGAGCAACGATGCCGCGGGAGGTCCGCGCAGCTTGTGGCTCAATGAACTGCTGCACGTGATTCGCGAGGCGCAGGCGGGGGCAAATCGGTCGCCGGTGCGGCGGCCGAGGGCCCGCGGTTCGATCGACCCGAGACTCCATCCAGCACGAGCCGGAGGCCTTTCGCGTGTTGCCGGATGGGAGCGTCACGGATGGAACGTTCTCGCAGGACAGTTTGAGCATCTCTCGCGGAAGATGGCTCGAGGTGCAGGAGGCAGTTGGGGCCGGTGCCGTCTCCGAGATGGCGGGACGCAAGATGCTGCTGCCGGAGCTGGTGGGCGACAGCCCTGCGATGCGCGAGATGGCGCGGCTGGTGCACCTGGTGGCGCCGCGTTCCACCACTGTGTTGATCGAAGGTGAAACCGGGAGCGGCAAAGAGGTGGTGGCGCGGGCGCTGCATCGGCTCAGCGCGCGTTCGGGAAAACCCTTCGGAGTGCTCAACTGCGCGGCCATTCCGGAGTCGCTGCTGGAGGCGGAGCTGTTTGGCCACACGCGCGGCGCGTTCACTGGAGCGGTGCAATCGCGAATGGGGCGGATCGAGGCGGCCGATGGTGGGACGCTGCTGCTGGACGAGATCGGCGAGATGCCGGTAGGAATGCAGGCCAAGATGCTGCGCTTTTTGGAGTCGGGCGAGCTGCAGCGGGTGGGCGGAAACGAGATGACACGGGTTGACGTGCGCCTGATTGCGGCCACCCACCAGCCGTTGGAGCAGCAGACGGCGGAGGGGTCGTTTCGCCTGGACCTGTATCACCGGCTGGCGGTCTTTCCCATTCAGGTGCCTGCGCTGCGCGAACGGATGGAGGACATTGCTGATCTGTCGGAGTTTTTTCTGGAGCAGTTGGGGCAGCAGAGTCCGCGCAAGCGGCTCACCCTCGGCGCGGCGGCGAAGTTGCAGCAGCATTCCTGGCCGGGCAATGTGCGCGAGCTGATGCATGTGCTGGAACGCGCAGTGATCCTGGCCGGCCCAAACCCGGAGATTGCCGCCGCGGACATCCGCTATCGGCGGGCCACGCGGAGTTGATTCGGATTCCGGTCCAGCGGCCCCCTCATCATTAAAGACTTCAAAGAATATAGGTCCCACGAGTTGCGCAAGGCCCCATCCTTTTGAAGCTGGGCAACTTTTCTCCCGTTGCAGATGGCCTTTATCAACCCGGCCCTGACCGCACGGGAAAACCGTGCACCAATAATTGGCTATTCCACAGGCAGTTACGCCGCGCACAGAGTCCTCGACGCGCAGAACTGACCGATTATGGAACTGCCTGAGAGAAGGTTAATGCAAAGTGGCTGCACAATGGCCATTGCCGTGCATCTCTCCAATCGTAAGCAAAGGTTGTTGCCGATCCACGCGGGAGTCCGGCCGCGGAATTGGAAGTTCGTCGCATTGGAGAAGAGGCAAGTATGGGGAACCGAACATTATTGATGCAGGAACGACTGAACAAGGCAGGGTCTGGGTTTGCGGAGTTGCCGGAGGTGGGGAACGGCCCGTTTCTCTCCGCGGCCGGGGCGAAGCTCGCAAGCGGGCTGGAAAGGGAGTCTGTGCCGGAGCGCGACCAGATTCTGCTGGAACACCTTCCCACGGTGCGCTACCTGGCGCGGCGGATCCACGAGCGGCTTCCACAGCACGTCGAGCTGGACGACCTGATCTCGGCCGGCGTGGTGGGCCTGATCGACGCGTTCTCCAAGTTCGATCATACCAAGCAGGTACAGTTCAAGAGCTACGCGCAGTTCCGCATTCGCGGGGCGATTCTGGACTCGCTGCGCACGTTGGACTGGAGTCCGCGCGAGCTGCGGCGCAAGGGGCGCGCGGTCGAGGAGGGGATCCGCTCGGTGACCCACAAGCTGGGACGCGTGCCGACGGAGCCGGAGATCGCCCGCGAGATGGATATGAGCTTGAGCGAGTTCCAGCAGTTGCTGGGAGAGTTGAAGGGCCTCGAGATCGGCAGCCTGCACCTGGAGCGGACCGAGAACTCGGGCGACGAGGAGCTGGCCTACATTCCGGGGTTGCCCGACGAGGACCCGCTCTTCCGCTGCCTGCAGGGCGAGATGAAGCAGCGCCTGACGGACGCCATCGAGCAGTTGCCGGAGAAGGAGCGGATGGTGTTGACGCTCTACTACTACGAAGAGCTGACAATGAAGGAGATTGGGCTGACGCTGGGCGTGGTTGAGTCGCGCGTCTCGCAGATCCACTCATCGGCTGTGCTGCGGTTGCGCGCGGCGCTGGCGGGGCTGCGCTCGGATTATTCGGCGAATACCAGGGGCATGGCGGCCAGGAAGAAGCACGATGCGGGAGAGATGGTGGCCTAGTTCAAGGGCCTGGCCCACAGAAAAGTTCACAGGTTCGCAGTGGAGCGCCTGGCGGGGACTGGCAGGAACATGCCAGTTCCCGCCGTTTTTTTCAGGCCGCGAACAAAGCCGATGCGGCACCTCAAACGACGAGACTGCGTCTCAAACTTCGAGGCGATGACAGGTTGCGGAAAGATGGTCCGTTACCGCGAGATTGTACTGGGCTGGCTGGCGGCAGAGAGCGTGGACTGGCTTGCGAGTGGGTTGCCTGAGGCGGTGCTGGGGCCAAGGCCGAGCTTGATGATGGCGCGCGAGTCGGGCACCAGCTTGGTCTGCCAGCCGTTGTCGGCCTGCAGCTTCTCCATTGCGGCCTGGGTCTCCGCGTCCCAGTGGCCGCTGGGCCCGCCCGTGAGATAGCCGGAGCGGATGAGAGCGCTCTGGATCTGCGTGGCGCGCTCATCGTCGATGGTTCGCTGGCCCTGGAGCTTGGGCTTGGAGGTGTGTTTAGCGGTTCTTGGTGAAGTGGGTCCGCGGTGCGCGCGTGTCAGAGCGACTGCTGGCGCTGCGGTGCCGAAGATGAGCGATAACAACAGAACGAATGGACCCAGACGCATGGTACAGCGATACCCCATGGAGCAATTCGACACAGAAAACGTGCAAATCCTCTAATCAACTTCGCTAGGCTATACCACGGACCGGACTCTGGCAATACCTAACCTGGCCGCTGCATCTGAGTAGTTTCTAATAAATTTGGGGCAGGAGCGCGTACCGGATGGCGCGCGCTCCTGCCCGCACAATGCGGTTACGGCAGGGTACCTCCAAAGTAGGAGTCTCCGGCGGGGGCATTCGGTCCCTGCAATCGCACCTTGAAGGCCACATCCTGGCCGGACTTCAGGCCGTTGACGATGGCATTGAAGTCGGCCTTGTTGGCGATCGGCTTCTTGTTGATCTCCAGGAGGATGGAGCCCGAGCTGAGGCCGATCTCGTCGGCAAACGAGCCAGGCTTGACGCTCGTGACCTGGACCCCGCCCTGGATGCCGAGCTTGCTGGCGATTTGCGCGGGCACGGAATCCACCTGGATGCCGAGCTTGCTCTCGCTTGCTTCGGAGCCAGACGGAGCGGAGTTGTTATCGCCATCGTTGCCGACATTGGCGAAGAGCTTGGCGCGGTCGGCGATGCCTACCGTCAGCGTTTTCTTGGAGTCGTTGCGCAGGATGCCAAGCTGTACGGTTGAGCCGACCTTGCGCGTGGAGATGTCGGCCACCAGATCATCGCCGTCCTTGATCGGCTTGCCGTTGACAGAGACGATGATGTCGTCGGGCTTGACGCCGGCTTTTGCCGCAGGGCCGTCGGAGGTAACGGTGCTGACAATCACGCCGCCGTTGGCGAAGCCGTACTGACGGCTCACCGCAGAGGGCATAGATGGCTGGAAGCTGATTCCGATGGAGCCGCGCGTGACCTTGTGGTCGGGGCCGATGAGCATGTTGTAGACGGAGATGATGGTGTTGGAGGGCATGGCGAAGCCGACGCCTTCGGAACCGGAGGACTGGGTGAAGATGGCGGTGTTCATGCCGATGACTTCGCCGGCCATATCCACCAGCGGGCCGCCGGAGTTGCCCGGATTGATGGCGGCGTCGGTCTGGATGAAGCGCTGGAACTGATTGGGCGCTTTGTTGGGGTCGGGATCGTCGATGGAACGGTTCTTGGCGGAGACGATGCCCGCGGAGACGGTCTGGGAGAGACCGAAGGGCTCGCCAATGGCGAGTACCGAGTCGCCCACCTGCGCGCCGTCGGAGTTGCCCAGCTTGACCGTGGGCAGCGGCTGGGGAGCATCGATTTTGATGACGGCGATGTCGGTATCGGCGTCGAAGCCGATCACATGCGCCAGACGCCCATGATCGCTGTCGTTGTCGGGATCGGAGGCGAGCTTGACGTAGATCTTGTCGGCCTTGTCGATGACGTGGTTGTTGGTGTCGATGACGTGGTTGTTGGTGATGATGTAGCCGCGCGAGTCGACGATGAAGCCGGAGCCAAGGGCCGTGCGCACGCCGCCGCCGAAGTTGTTGGAACCGTCATCTCCGCCCTGGCCGCCGAAGAAGCGGTTGAGCCAGTCCTGCATGTCGCCCTGGTTTCCCTGGTCGCCCTGATTGCCGCCGAAGGGGAGGGGGACGATCTGTCCGCGGCGGCCGGAGCGCCGGTTGGCGGACTGCTTGGGGATGGACTCGGTGGTGATGTTGACCACCGCCGGACCGACCTCTTTGGCGATCTTGGAGAAGGCGTTGGAGAGATCGAGAGGCTTGGGAATGGTGAGGGGACGCGCGTCGGAGGAATCGACCGCCTGGTCCTTGGCGCTGACCGTGCGGGTCAGCACGGAACCCGCCAGAATGCCGGCGGAGAGCACGGCCAACAGTGCGAAGGTCGAACTCAGGCGGTGGTTGCGAATGCGTGCGAGGAGATCGTGTGCTGCTTGCTTTTGGGTGTCCATTGGTCGGTAGGTCCTCATGAGTTCTGGGCGTTGCCCGATAGCGTTCTCTGCGCGGCGGAAGTTCTGATGTCGATTATCTCCGTCCGCGTCACGCCGCGGTGGCCCGCGATTGCCGCTAGAGCGTTAGACGCAGCAAATGAAAAATCGTTGCCAGGAATCAAGGCGCAGCGGCGGCGCGGGCGGTTTGGATGAAGCGAGCCAGGAGCGCGGGGTCCTTGCGGCCGGGCGAGGCTTCGATGCCGCTGGAGACGTCCACGCCCCAGGGCCTGAGCTGTGCGATTGCGTGGGCGACATTCTCCGGCGTGAGGCCTCCGGCGACGATCAGATGCAGACTCACAGACGCGAAGAGGGCGCGCGCGGCTGCCCAGTCGAAGGGCACGCCGGTCCCTCCCAGGGCCGCGCCAACCTTCGAGTCGATCAGGATGCGGTCGGCGAATCCAAGTCGGGCGATGCGCTCGATCTGAGCTGTGAGTAGCGCGGCGGGGGATTGCGCTGCGGGACCGACTGGCCAGTGCAGGGTCTGGATGATTCGCACAGAGCCTTTGAATTTTTCCGCGAGGGTCTGGGCCAGCGCCTCATCGAGACCGCCGTGGAGCTGCACCGCGGTCAAGCCGGCCTCGTGCGCGATGGATGCGATCTGCCCGGCGTCGCGCGAGTGGAAGACTCCCACCCGTTCGACGTGGGCTGGAAGGTGCGGAGTGATTGCAGCCACCTGTGCCGCCGTTACCTGGCGCGGGCTGACGGCAAAGACGAAGCCGACGGCGTCCGCGCCAAGCCGGGCGGCGAGGGAGGCGTCATCGAGGTTGGTGTTGCCGCAGATCTTTATCCACATGGCATTGTTTCCTTCGGCGGAACGCAGCCGCCCATTCACGAAAATATCATCATCCTCAATCGCTGGCTGAAAACTCTAAGAGATGACCTCAGCGGCTAAAGCCGCAGTTCAAAGGCAGTATTTACGGCACGGCTAAAGCCGTGCCCTTAAGCAAAACAAGATTGCCCCTGTCAGTTGATGCAAGCGATTAGACGGGCGTTTAGATATTCGTTGAGACTTCGCTCTGGAGCAAGGCGGAGAGTGCGGCGGCGGGGTCGGGCTGGCGCATCAGCGACTCGCCGATGAGGAAGGCGTGGTAGCCGGAGCTGCGCAGTTGAGATATGTCGGCGGCGGTGCGGATTCCGCTCTCGGCGACGTGGACGGCATCGCGGGGAAGCCACACGGCGAGGTCGAGCTGGGTGCGCGGCTCGACCTGCATGGTGTGCAGGTTGCGGCTGTTGACGCCGATGGCGGAGAAGCCGAGGGCGGCGGCGCGGGCCAGCTCGGCGCGGTCGTGTACCTCGCAGAGAACGTCGAGTTCCATGCGGCGCGCCTCGTCGCGCAGAGTCTTCAGTTCTGCGTCGGTGAGCGCGGCGACGATGAGCAGGATTGCGTCGGCGCAGGCGGCGCGGGCTTCGAGAAGCTGGAATGGATCGAGGATGAAGTCCTTGCACAGGCAGGGAATCGAGACGGCGGAGGACGCGAGGGTGAGGTTTTCGAGCGAGCCCTGGAAGAATTTCTCGTCGGTGAGCACGGAGAGCGCGGCTGCTCCGGCGGATTCAAGCGAGCGGGCCAGCACGGCTGGATCGAAGTCCGGACGGATGAGTCCACGCGAGGGCGAGGCCTTCTTCAACTCTGCGATGATGGCCTGGCCGGAGGCCGCGGCCTTGCGCAGGGCGGCCTCGAAGCCTCGTGGCGTGTGCGCGGCGGCCCTCTGCTGGAGAAGCGCGATGTCGGCCACGGCGCGCCGATTCGTCACTTCGAGCTGAGTATGCGCGAGGATCTGCTCAAGCTGCGTGGACATGTTGTGTGTGTCGGAAAAATCTGGTGCCGAAGGGGGGACTCGAACCCCCACACCCTTGCGAGTACATGGACCTGAACCATGCGCGTCTGCCAATTCCGCCACTTCGGCACTTGTCTTCGATGTCGCGAACCCTGCGGCAGGACACGGCACTCGTGAGTTTTCAGTCTTTCAAACGCCGGGTCTGCTGTCAATTGCGCGCCGCTTCGCTTACACTGGAACGGCTTCAGACTGCTCCATCTGCCGGGAGGCATTTCGCACGATGATGACCGAACCGACCCAGGCCACGACCCAGCCCGGCGCTCCGGAGATTCCCGAAGAGCTTGCCCTGGAAATCCGCAAACTGGCCCACGACCTTTCCAATGCGCTGGAGATCATTGTGCAGACCAACTACCTGCTGGGAACGGTGGAGCTAAAGGGCCCGGCGAGCGACTGGCTGCGGATGCTGGACGGCGGCGTGAACAAGGCGCTGGAGATCAACCTGGCGCTGCGCAGCTACATCAAGGCGCACGCGCCGCGGTAGAGACTATCGCTTCGCGGTTTTGGCAACCCGCTTCGCAGCGGGCTTCTTCGCAGAGGATTTTTTTGCGTGGGACCTCTTTGCGGGGACTTTCTTCGCGGTGCGCCTGGCGAGCGGTTTCTTTGCGGCTGGCTTTATTGCAAATGGCCTGGCTGATTCGGACGACTTGGCCGAGGCCGGCTTTGCGGCTTTGCCTGGCGTTGCCGGCGCGGGCGGCGGGACGCTCCGGATGCTCAGCTCTGCCTCATGGACGGCCAGCATCTTCTCGATCTGTTGGAGCAGGATGCGGGTGTGCATGGGCTTGACCAGCATCTTGTGGGCGCCGAGCGCCAGCCAGTCCTCCTCCGCGACGGGAAACGCGGTGAGCAGGGCGACGGCGGGGCGATAGCTCGCCTGACGGGCCGCGGCGATGACCTCGATGCCCGCGGCGTCGCTCTCCATGCGCATGTCGGTGATGACCATGTGGTACTGGCGGGAGCGCAGCTTGATTCTGCCCTCGCGGCCGGAGGCGGCTGTATCCACATCGAACCCGTTAATTTCCAGCACAGCCTTGAGTGTGAGCAGCACGGCCACTTCGTCGTCTACAAGCAGGATTCTGCGCTTCATGGGACCTCATTCTGAAGGCCGCGCAAGCTGTATGCAGCGCGCCAAGGCATCAACCATACTGCCCCCACGCGGCGGCTTATGCAAGACGGGACGACCGGATTCCCGATGGCGGCCGGCGCAGGCGGCGCGAAGGGCGTTAGTGGATGGTCCGGTTGCGGGGCGCGGAACGGGAGGGTTGCAGGAAGAACGTCACGGAGTCTGAGTCGGGGTCGTCCTCCTCATCCTCTTCGTCGTCATCGTCCTCGTCCTCCTCCTCTTCCTCGTCGTCCTCGATGATTCTGCCGTCGTCCTCGTCGTCGTCCTCGTCGTCGTAGTCGTCCTCGTCGTCCTCTTCTTCTTCCTCGTCATCGAGATCGTCTTCCGTTTCCTCGGGACCGTCTTCCTCGTCCTCGTCGCTGGGCGCGGCGAGGAGGGCTTCGCTGGAGAGGCAGGCAAGCGGCGGAAAGAGGCTGGTCTCCTCCTGCGGGGCGAAGCAGGGGAGAGGAGCGAGGGATGGATGGGGGAGGGTGAGGTTCTGTGGGGCCAACATGGGAATGTCTCCTGGAGAAGACGAAACTATTGGGAGTTGGATGCGGGCTGCCGCGATGGTGGACGCCTTGCCGCAGTGTAGAGCATCTCCCGGGTTCAGGCGGAGCGGAGGGCGGCTTCGATGCCGGAGTTGACCTCGGCCTGGGCGAACTCGGCGGCGACACGGATGCCGTTCATGACGGCGCGCTCGTTGGAGGCGCCGTGGCCGATGATGCAGACACCGCGGACGCCCAGCAGGGGCGCGCCGCCGAACTCGGAGTAGTCGAGGCGCTTCTTGAAGTCGTTGAAGGCGCGGCGGGAGAGCAGGGCCCCGAACTGCGAGGTGACGGTGGATTTGAGGGACTCGCGCAGCAGGACGCTTACCAGGCGCGCGGTGCCCTCGCAGGTCTTGATGGCGACGTTGCCGACGAAGCCGTCGCAGACGATGACATCGGCGCGGCCGTTGAAGAGGTCGCGGCCCTCGACGTTGCCGATGAAGTTCATGCCGGGGCGGGCCTGGAGCAGGGGGAAGGTGTCGTGGGTCAGGGAGTTGCCCTTGCTGTCCTCCTCGCCGATACTGAGCAGGCCGACGCGGGGATGGGCGATGTGCAGAACATTGCGCGCGTAGATGTGGCCCATGACGGCGAACTGGACGAGGTTGTCGGGGTCGCAATCGACGTTGGCGCCGACGTCGAGCAGGATGGAGGGGGTGCCCAGCGCGGTGGGCAGAATGGTGGAGAGGCCGGGGCGATGGACGCCGGCGAGCATTCCCAGGACCATCTTGGCGGTGGCCATGGCCGCGCCGGTGTTGCCGGCGGTGAAGAAGCCGGCGGCGGCGCCGTCGCGGACCATGCGCAGGCCGACGCGCATGGAGGAGTCTCGCTTGGCGCGAACGGCCTGGGCGGCACGATCGTCCATGCTGATCCACTCGGAGGAGTGGACGATCTCGATCTGCGGACGCCTGCGTCCGTAGCGCACCGGGAAGCGGCTGCGCAGGGCGCGGTCGAGGGCGGGACGAAGGACCTGCTCGGGGCCGACCAGGTGGACGCGGACACCGAGATGGCGAGAGGCGAGGATGGCCCCGCGAATCTCGGATTCGGGGGACTTATCGGAACCCATTGCATCTACAACGATGTCGATCGGCATCTGGGAGGTTGAGTGCGTGGAACGGGTTTAGCGGGCTTCCTTCACCGCGAGGACTTCGCGGCCCTTGTACTGTCCGCACTTCTGGCAGATGCGGTGGGGCAGCTTGCGCTCGTGGCAGTTGGGGCACTCCGAGGTGCTGGTGGGAGTGAGGAAGTCGTGGCTGCGGCGTTTGGAGGTGCGTTGCTTGGAGTGGCGGCGTTTCGGATTCGGCATTGCTGTTCCCTTTCGATTGGCCCGCGCCTGCCGCGGTACGGCTTGCGGCGGCGATTGGAAGGCCCGGTGAGGCTGAGATTCCGTGCTAACCGGGCTTGATCGTGCCGGCCAGGCCCGCAAGCGCATTCCACACCGAAGGATTCTGTTCCGGTTCGGAGGAGGTGCAGTTGCAGGGTGCGAGGTTCAGGTTCTGGCCACAGCGCGGACAAAGTCCCTTGCAGTCTTCCTTGCAGAGCGTGCGGGAGGGCAGGGAGAGAAGCACCTGTTCGCGCACGACATCCTCAAGCGAGAGACCGCTCTCTTCATAGTAACCGATTTCGGTCTCGTCGGGCGTGATGGAACGCTCGCCTGGGTCGGCGTCTGCGGACTGCGGACGGAAGATGAGGTCGAAGTCGCCGGCGAGTTGCGTGGGGACGGGCTCCACGCAGCGCGCACAGAGCAGCTCAAAGCTGCCGTGGTAGGCGGCGCGCAGGCGAATGTCGGCGACCTGATCGCCGTGGCCGCGGCCCTCTACGATGAGGTCGGCGCGACCGGCGACGGGCAGCGGGCCGGTCTGCGTGATGTCGGGGGCGTAGTCCAGCGCGCCTGTGGGGATGGACTCGTCGAAGAGGAGCGGCTCGTGTTCGAGTTGGAGGGGAGTGATGAGCACGGGGTTAAGCGTAGGGCGATGCGCAGTCGAGGTCAATGGGCGAGACCGCTCATGTCACTGGCGAGGCACGCGCTTCCCACCTTCAGCGGCGGTGAGTTGGGTGATGCGGCCCACGACGCGGCGGGCGAGCCGGCGACCAGGTTGGCGAATAATTTACTTCTTATCGTAGGCTCGTGTATACAATGGGTTTTTCCCACGAGGGGGGAACTATGTCTTCGCGTACAACGTTTCTAGGCAGGTTGATAGGGTACTTCTCGGTCTTGGTTGCGCTGTCGATGATCGTGCACAAGCAGGCGACAGTGGAGATGTTTCAGCGGATGATGGGTCACGGCGGGGCGCCGTTCGCGATCGGCCTGATCTCGATCGCGATTGGACTGGCGATGGTCCTGGGCCACAACGTGTGGTCGGGCGGCGCGCTGCCGGTGGTGGTTACGCTGATTGGATGGTGGAGCCTGATCAGGGGCCTGCTCTGCCTGTTTCTGCCTGTAGGGATGATCGCCGGGCTGTTGGTCGGGCCACAGTACGCAAAGTATTTCTATGTTTCGCCTGTGATCTCGCTTCTTGTGGGTCTCTATCTGATCTACGCGAGCAGCTTTGGCAAGGCGGACCAAGCGACGGTGAAGTAGCGACCCGATCCGCAGGCGAGTCACTCAAAAAACAGGCGGATGGCGGCTACTCCAACGGCGCCGGCTTCGAGGCAGGCGTCTGTGTTGGAACGATTGATGCCGCCGAGGGCGAGGACTGGAACCGGAGCGGCAACGGCGCAGGCGGCGCGGAGCAGGTCGAGGCCGGTGCCTGTAGAGATTTTTTTGTCGACACGGGACTTCTCAGGCGCGCGATCTTCGGCGTCACCATTCAGGTTGAGCGCCTGCTCAGCAACTACATTTTTGGCGGCGACTTTTTCGAAGACGGGGCCGAAGAGGATGAGGGTGGGGCGGTCGTTTGGAGCGGCCGATACAGCGCGGGTGACCTCGTCGAGGGTGTGGCAGGAGAGGCTGACGATGGGGGCGGGGAGGGAGGCTGCGGCGTAGAGCGCGCGAACCTGGGCGGGGCTGAGTTCATTGGGCGAAGAGGTGAGGTGGACTCCATCGGCGCAGGTGGCGACGGCGATATTGGCGCGGGAGTTGATGAGGAGCCTGGGGGCCGGGCGCGTGGGGCCGGCGCGGAGGGTTGCGAGCAGGCGGCGGGCGAGCGCGGCGAGGGCTGCGGCAGAGAGGTCCTTCTCGCGGAGCTGGATAAAGTCGATGCCGTCGGCGGCGAGGCGCGCGGCCTGGGCGAGGAGCGCGGTCTGGCGAGCGGGCTCGTCTCGCTGCCCGGATTCGGCGGCGAAGCGGAGGCGGCCGGTGATGGCGTAGCGGAGCATGGGACCTAGTTTAGGCATGAACGGCTTCTCACTTTTGACACCGCGGGCAGAAGTGGGTGCCGCGGCCGGCGAGGGTGATGCGGCGGATGGGGGTTGCGCAGACGAGGCAGGGCTGGCCGGTGCGCCGGTAGACCTTGTGCTGAAGCTGGAAGAGGCCGCGGGCGCCCTCGGCGTCGACGTAGTCTGAGACGGAGGAGCCGCCGAGGCGTATGGCGTGGCGGAGGACTTGGACCAGCGCAGTGCGCAGGCGGGCCAGCTCGGCGCGGGTGAGGCGGGCGGCCTGGCGGGTGGGGCGGATGGCGGCGCGGAAGAGCGACTCGTCGGCGTAGATGTTGCCGATGCCGTGGAGCAGCGATTGGTTGAGCAGCGCGGCTTTGATGGGGGTGTGGCGCGGATGGAAGAGAGCGATGAAGTCTGGGAGGGAGATGGTGAGCGGCTCGCGACCGGGGCCGGAGTAAGAAGAAGTTGTAAGTTGTAAGTTGTGAGTTGTGAGTTGGGTCGCAGTATGGAGGCTTATGCGGCCGAAGCGGCGGGGATCGACGAAGCGGATTTCGCACGCGGCTGTTTCCCTGGGCGCGCCTATTCCCTGGGGCGCACCGCTTCCCCGTAGCGCACCGCTGAGGGTGAGGACGGCGTGGGTGTGAGGCGCGAGCGGGAGTTCGGGCGCGGAGACGAGCAGGCGGCCGGTCATGCCGAGGTGGATGAGGAGTTCGGTCGAGGCTTTGTTCCGCTGAACCGTCATCACGATGGTCTTGCCGACGCGGCGGACGGATTCGATGCGTGCTCCGGTGAGGGCGGCGGCGATCTCGTGCTCGGGCGACTTGAAGGTCTGCGGCTTGCCGCTGGTCCAGACGGCGGTGATGCTCGCGCCGTGGACGCGGGCGTGAACGCCTGCGGCGATGGTCTCGACCTCGGGAAGCTCGGGCATAGGGAATAGAGTAATGCGTCCGGCGTTGCAGTGGCCTGGGAAGGAGGCGGTATAGAATCGGATATGGGCGTGCGGCGAAGCTGGCCGCGCGGACCCATCCCTTCCGGAGCAAAACTTTTTGTGAGCCAGCGTAAATCGGCAGTGGTCCTCGGGGCGCAGTGGGGCGATGAGGGCAAGGGCAAGATCGTGGATGTGCTGAGCGAGCGGTTCAGCGTGGTGGCGCGCTACGCGGGCGGGCACAACGCCGGGCACACGGTCATCATCGGCGGGAAGAAGTTTGTGTTGCAACTGATTCCGTGCGGCGTGCTGCGGCCGAATTGCCGGGGGGTGATCGGCAACGGGGTGGTGCTGGACCCGATGGCCTTCCTGAGCGAGGTGAAGCGGCTGCGCGACGCGGGGCTGAAGGTGGCGGGCGGGGCGGACGGGCAGTTGTTTGTGTCGAACCGGGCGCAGGTGATCCTGCCCTACCACCGGATGATCGAGTTGGCGGCGGAGAACGCGCCGGGGCGGACCAAGATTGGCACGACCAGCCGGGGGATCGGGCCGGCGTACGAGGACAAGATGCATCGCAGCGGGCTGCGGGTGGTGGACCTACTGAATTCGGCGCTGCTGCGGACGCACATCGAGAACGCGTGCCACGAGAAGAACACCATTGCGGCGGCGCTGTTTGGGACGGCGCCGCTGGACGCGAAGGCGATGTACGAGGAGTATGCGCGGGCGGCGGAGCAGATTGCGCCGTTTGTGACGGACACGGCGGCGCTGCTGAACGAGGCGATCAGGAGTGGCGAGAAGGTGATGTTCGAGGGGGCGCAGGGCGCGCTGCTGGACATCGACCACGGGACTTATCCCTTTGTGACCAGCTCGAGCTCGACGGCGGGCGGCGCAGTGACGGGGACCGGCGTGGGGCCGACGCGGATCGGGACGGTGATTGCGGTGACCAAGGCGTATGTGACGCGGGTGGGCGAAGGGCCGTTTCCGACCGAGATCGAGGACGATACGGCCACGCTGCTGCGGGCGCGCGGGCAGGAGTACGGGGCGGTGACGGGAAGGCCAAGGCGATGCGGATGGCTCGACCTGCCGCTGCTGCGCTACTCGAATATGATCAATGGGACCCAGTGGCTGGTGGTGACGAAGATGGATGTGATGGACCAGTGCGCGGAGATTCCGGTATGCACGGGGTACAAGATCGACGGCAAGCTGGCGGAGACGATTCCGGCGGACATGCGCGGGTTTGAGGCGATCCAGCCGGTGTATACCAAGCTGAAGGGATGGAACGCTTCGACCGAGGGAATTACGGAGTTCGACAAGCTGCCGAAGCCGGCGCAGGATTATCTCAGGTTTGTGGAGCGCGAGAGTGGGGCGAAGATCGGGATGGTTTCGACCGGGCCGGAGCGCGATCAGACGATGCTGCTGCCGGGGTTCGATGCGGAGCTGAAGGCGTAAATGGAGGAGCGATGATCAGTTTTACGGTACGGATGAAGTTTGCCGAGGCGGACCACGATGCGGTGGCGGAGATGCTGCGCAAGCTGACGCTGGCGTCGCGCGAGGAGCCGGGATGCGTCACATACGTTGCGCACTTTCTGGCGGGCGACCCGGGCGTGGTATTTATCTATGAGCAGTATGTGGACGAGGCGGCGCTGCAAGAGCACCAGAACTCGCCCCACTTCCGGGAGTACGGGGCGGAGGGGTTCTTCCGGCTGATGCACGCGCAGCAGATCAAGTATCTGGACGCCATTGTGTGAAAAGCGCTGTAGTCATTGGACAATGCGCATTCATGCGAGATTGTTTTGACTCCACAGGGAGAAGCGGACTAGTATCCGTCACGACGGATTGCGAGACGGACCGCCCCATGGCGCAGCACATCTCCCAGCATCGCGTATTCCGGCCCGGCGCAGGTTTTGTGGCGCTGGCGTCTCTGGCGGCGGTCCTGCTTGTTTCGGCCGCGCCGGCCAGGGGGCAGCATCCGCGGCGGAACGACCAGTTCAAGCACCAGGTGGAGCAGTTGGAGCAGGCGTGGCGCAGCGCCGAGTTGAGCGGCGACGTGGATGCCATGGGCAAACTGCTCAGTGACGACTTCGTCGGCATCAACATGAGCGGCCAGGTGGTGACCAAGATGCAACTGCTGGACCGGATGCGGAGACGGAGAACGGTGCTGACCAAGCTCGATCTGGACGACATGAAGGTGAAGCTGATTGGGCAGACCGCGATCGTCACCTCGCTGGCCAACGTCGAGGGCACGAACGAAGGCGTAGCGATGCATGGGAGGTTTCGCTACACCAGGGTCTATTTGCGGGTGGCCTCGGGGGCGTGGCAGATCACGAACTACGAGGCGACGCGGGTGCCACTGCCGCCGGAGAGGCGTCCCAGCGTGATTGCTCCGGCTGCACCGGGTACACCGGCTGCGAAGCCGGAGTGAGGCGGCAGGGCTGAACAAGCCCGGTTCACGACCTCAGCCAGGGCAAAACCGTTGTTAGTGCGGTGCTTTGCACACGGAAGGCCGACGGCAAAACAAAAACAAAAGGCATGATTCCTGAGCCGTAAGCTATCAGCGATCAAGCTATCAGTTAAGGCGATGGCATCCCAGGTGGCCGGGCCGACTACGCACAGGGTGGATGACGACGCAGGATTGTCGCGCCGGAATGAGGGTGGGACAGGCTCAGGCTTGCCAGGCCTGGCGAATGCGGGCCCAGGTGGTGTCGAGGTCCTCGGGCAGGACGCGGGTGTTGGCGGTGACGGTGATGAAGTTGGTGTCGCCGACCCAGCGGGGCAGGGCGTGCATGTGGATGTGGTTGGCGATGCCCGCGCCTCCGGCTTGGCCGAGGTTGATGCCGAAGTTCATCCCGGAGGGACTGTAGACGGCTCGCAGGACGGACTCCACGCGCTGGGCCAGCGAGATCATCTCCTGCGCCTCGCCGGGGGGGAGCGCGGCCAGCGAGTCCAGATGGCGGTAGGGGACGATCAGGATGTGGCCTGTGGTGTAGGGAAAGGCGTTAAGGCACAGGAAGCAGGAGGGTTCGCGTGCGAGGAGGTGCGCGGCCTTCTCGGCGTCTTCGCGGGCCATGCCGTGCGCGATGGCGTAGTCCACGGAGGCGATCTGTTGCAGAAGACGCAGTGCGTGTCCTCGGCGCCGGAGTCCGTCCAGGCGCTGAGCGCGGCGGGAACGCCGGGGCGGGAGGAGTCTTCGGTGCGGCTGACGTAGTCGTAGCGCCACGGTGTCCAGAGACGGTCCATGGGTCGAAGTATACAGGCAGAGCGGGGGACTGGCGGTGCGCGGCGCTGCGCCGGGCGCGCGAACCGCTGTCATTGGCGGAGATTGCGGGGTGCGGAATGGATTGACTCTGCCCATTTGAACCTATATTCTTTAGGGGAGATGCTGCGTGTGGGACCCAATGCAGCAGCTCCTCTGCAAGATGCTTCCTATCCACCCTGCCGAATCTGCTTCGGGGTAGCGGGCAGCGCGTCTTTCCTCGGACCGCTGCACGACACGCCGACACCGCCACGCGAATGGAATGAAGCCTGGGTCCCGGAGCAACACATCAATGACCGTAGACGTCCACAATCCTGACCAAACCGAGAGCAAACCCCTGACTACCGAACTGGAAACCCTAGCGCCCGAAGCGACAGCCGAGCGAGCCGAGCTGTCATCTGAAATCACCTCAACCACGCAAGAGCCGGTCGAAGAGGCCGCGCAACCGCTTGCCAGTGCTGCTGCGTCCAGCAGCGATGGGAGTGCGTCCAGCAGCGAAGAGACCGGGCCGGATGCAACCGAAGAGGCCTCGGCCACGAATGCCGAGCCGGACTACGATGCGGCGGACTTTGCCGCGGCGCTGGCCAACTTCGACCGCGAACAGGCGGCCGAGACGGCAGCCGCTGCGAACCTGACCGCCGAAGAGGCGGTGGTGACCGGGACCGTGGTGAAGATCACGGACAAGCATGTGGTGATCGACATTGGACTGAAGTCCGAGGGGCTGATTCCGATCGAGCAGGTGCTGGACCACGAGGGCAAGCCGAAGTTCAACGCGGGCGATGCGATCGACGTGGTGGTGGAGCGCGAGGAGTCCGAGGGCGGCTACCTGGTGAGCTACGAGAAGGCGCTGCGGCACAAGATCTGGGACAAGCTGGAGAAGGCCGCCAACGACAAGACGCCGGTGAAGGGCATGGTGGTGAGCCGCGTCAAGGGCGGGCTGACGGTGGACATCGGGATCAAGGCGTTTCTGCCCGGATCGCAGATCGAGGTGCGCCCGGTGCGCAACCTGGACGGGTACATCGGGACGGAGATCGAGGTCCGCGTCATCAAGCTGAACAAGAAGCGCGGCAACGTGGTGATCAGCCGCAAGGAGATCCTGGAAGAGGAGCAGAACGCCAAGAAGGCGGTGACGCTGGCCCATCTGGAAGAGGGCAGCGTGCTGACCGGGACGGTGAAGAACCTGACCGACTACGGGGCGTTTGTGGACCTGGGCGGGCTGGACGGGCTGCTGCACATCACCGATATGAGCTGGGGGCGGCTGACGCACCCGCGCGACCTGGTGAATGTGGGCGACGAGATCCAGGTGAAGGTGCTGAAGTTCGACAAGGAGAAGCAGAGGGTTTCGCTCGGCTTCAAGCAGTTGACGCCCGATCCGTGGCTGGATGCGACGGAGCGCTATCCGATCGGGGCGCAGGTGCGCGGGCGCGTGCTGTCGGTGACGGACTACGGCGCGTTTGTGGAGCTGGAGCAGGGGATCGAGGGGCTGGTGCATGTCTCGGAGATGACCTGGTCGAAGCGGATGAAACATCCGTCGAAGATGGTGAAGCCGGGCGACGAGGTGGACACGATTATTCTCTCGGTCAATCCCAACGACCGGCGTATCTCGCTGGGCATGAAGCAACTGCAGGACAATCCCTGGGAGCAACTGGAGAACAAGTACCCGATCGGCGCGATCGTCGAGGGGCGGGTGCGCAACCTGACGGACTTCGGCGCGTTCATCGAGATCGAGGACGGCATCGACGGGCTGGTGCATGTGTCGAACCTGAGCTGGACCAAGCGCATCAAACACCCGTCGGAGGTGCTGAAGAAGGGCGAGAAGGTGCGGGCGACCGTTCTGGGCGTGGAACCGGAGAACCGGCGGCTCTCGCTAGGGGTGAAGCAGTTGCAGCCGGACGTATGGGAGAGCTTCTTCGCGCAGCACAGGATCGGCGACGTGATCAAGGGCAAGGTGCTGCGCACGGCGCAGTTCGGCGCGTTCGTGGAGATCGCCGAGGGCGTGGAGGGGCTGTGCCACGTCTCCGAGGCGGTGGACCAGAACAACGTCGCGGTGAAGATGGATGTGGACACCGAGCACGAGTTCAAGATCGTGAAGATGAACCAGGAGGAGAAGAAGGTCGGGCTGAGCATTCGCGCTGTCGGCGAAGAGGCAAGCCGGGCCGAGGTGGAGAGCTACAAGGAGCGCGGCAGCGAGAAAGACCACAAGGGGCACAAGGACGCGAAGGAGCACAAGAGCACGTCCTCCTCCAGCAGCAGCACTACCTTGGGCGACCTGATCAACTGGAAGCGCTCGGAGCGCGAAGGCGAATAACCTCCGGCAGAGTTTTTCGGGGGAAATCGGGAAGCATCAACGCAGCAAGGCCGTTCCTTCGGGGACGGCTTTTTTGCGTTGGGGGCAGGCTTGTTACAGATCATCCGCTCTCCCTCGATTGCTTTGCAATCGAGGGAGAGCAGTCTTCAAAATAGGCGCGTATTTCGGCACGGCTGAAGCCGTGCCCTTCCGACCGCCTTCTTTTCGACCGTCGTGGGCGGCAGGGGGAAAGGGACATTGCGTTTGTGATAGGATGCCCCTTCCGTGGCGTGTGGGTGGTTGTGCGCTCTGAACGCGAGTGGAAAGCCGTTTGATAGATTGAATGATTGATCCAGGACACAGGGGAAAGAGGAGCAGGGAATGAAGAACTATCTCGGACGGGACGTCCGGAACGTAGCGGTGGTTGGCCATGCGCACAGCGGCAAGACAACCTTGATTGCGGCGCTGCTGCAGGCGGCGAAGATGACCACCACGCAGGGACAGGTGGAAGACGGCTCGGCGGTGACGGCGTACGACGAGGAAGAGGTGGCGCGGCGGACGACGATGGCCAATGCGGCCGCGTTTGTGGAGTGGAACGGGGTGAAGATCAACCTGCTGGACACGCCGGGGTTCCACATGTTTCTGCACGAGACGCGGGCCGCGATGCTGCCGGTGGAGGCGGCGCTGGTGGTGGTGAACGCGCAGGCCGGCGCGGAGGCGGTGACCGACCGGGTGTGGAAGTTCGCCGCCGAGGGCAACCTGCCGCGCATCCTGGTGGTGAACCAGGTGGACCATCCCAAGGCCGACAGCCGGCAGGGACGGCAACACATGATCGAGCAGATGCAGGAGCGGTGGGGGCGCCAGGTGGTGCAGGTGCAACTGCCGATCGTCGATGAGAAGGGCTTCCACGGCGTGGTGGACCTGGTGACGATGAAGGCGTTTCAGTATGAGCCGGACGGCAATGGGCGCGGGGAGGAGATCAAGGTCCCCGAGGCGGTGCAGGCCGACGCGAAGGCCGCGCACGAGGCGCTGGTGGAGTTGGTGGCCGAGGGCAAGGACGAGCTGATGGAGGAGTTCTTCAACACGGGAACGCTGGCGGAGGAGCACCTGATCGCCGCGCTGCACGAGGCGATTCGCGAGGACAACCTGTTTCCGGTGCTGTACGTCAGCGGGCTGCGAAACGTGGGCACCGACCGTCTGCTGGAGTTTCTGAAGGCGTATGCGCCGGCTGCAACGGAGCGCGAGCCGGTGGCTGCCCGGGGCAGGATCCAGACGACGGCCGGCAATGGAGGCGGCGTCAACGGCGTTGCCGCCGAAGGGCAGGACGAGATTGTGATGCGCGCGGTGGACGACAAGGCGCCGCTTGCGCTCTACGTCTACAAGACGATGACCGACCCGTTCACGGGCAGGGTCACGTTCTTCAAGGTGATCAGCGGCAAGATGACGGCGGGCGCGACGGTGCAGAACTACACGCGGCAGGAGTCGGAGAGCCTGGGCCATCTGTATGTCATGCAGGGGCGCAAGCCGGTGGAGGTCTCCGAGCTGCACGCGGGCGACCTGGGCGCGGCGGTGAAGCTGCGCGTGACGCTGACCGGAGACACGCTGGGCGACAAGGCGAATGAGCTGTTCATCGAGCCGGTGTCGATGCCCGAGCCGGCGATGACGTATGCCATCGAGCCGAAGACACGCGGCGACGAGGACAAGCTGGCTCCGGCGCTGCACAAGCTGATGGAAGAGGACCCGATGCTGCGCTTCTACCGCGACCCGCAGACCAACGACTTTCTGGTGGCGGGCGCGGGACAGCCGCACATCGAGGCGCTGGTGTCCAAGCTGAAGCGGCGCTACCACACCAACGTGATACTGCACGAGCCGAAGGTGCCATACCGCGAGACGGTGCGCGCCAAGGCCGAGGCGCAGGGAAGACATAAGAAGCAGTCCGGCGGGCACGGACAGTTCGGCGACTGCAAGCTGAGGATCGAGCCGCAGCCGCGGGGCACGGGCGTCGTCTTCGCCAACGAGATCTTCGGCGGATCGATCCCGCGGCAGTACGTTCCGGCGGTGGAGAAGGGCGTGCGCGAGTCGGCGGCGCGCGGGTATCTCGCTGGCTACCCGGTGGTGGACATCAAGGTCACGGTCTTCGACGGAAGCTACCACGACGTGGATTCGAGCGAGATGGCGTTCAAGATTGCGGCACGCATCGGCTTCCGCAAGTGCATGGAGCAGGCCAGGCCGTCGCTGCTGGAGCCGATCATGAAGATCGAGATCGAGGCGCCGGACGACTTTGCCGGCGCGCTGATGGGCGACCTGACCAGCCGCCGCGGACGGGTGCAGGGGATGGAGAGCGGCGGCGCGGGAACGATGATTCGCGCCGAGGTGCCGATGTCCGAGATCCTGACCTACGGCACGACGCTGACCGCGATTACGCAGGGACGGGGCAGCTTCCGCATCGAGATGGACCACTACGACCTGGTGCCGCAGGCGATTGCGGAGAAGATACTGGCCGCCGCCAAGCAGCCGGTGCAGGACGAGGCGGAGGAGTAACATTCGGGTACGATGACCGATCTCTTCAGCAAGGCGCAGGCGGCGGTGGGCGCGATTCGCGAGCGGACGCAGATCGCGCCGCGGGTGGGGATCATTCTGGGCTCGGGGCTGGGCGGGTTTGCGTCGCAGGTGGAGGGCGCGGTTGCGATTGCGTACGCGGAGATTCCGCACTTTCCGCAATCGACCGTGGTGGGGCACTCGGGCAAGCTGGTGATGGGGACGATTGGCGGAGTTCCCGTGGCCGTACTGCAGGGGCGCGTCCATGCGTACGAGGGCTACGCGATGGAGCAGGTGACGTTCCCGACGCGCGTGCTGGGGCTGCTGGGGGTGCGCACGCTGATCGTGACGAATGCGGCGGGAGGGATTCGCGCAGACATTGCGCAGGGCTCGCTGGTGGCGATCAGCGACCACATCAACCTGACCGGGATGAATGCGGCGTTGGGGCCGAACGAGCCGCGATTTGCGTGCGTGCCGGGCGCGGGTGAGCGGTTCTTCGACATGACGGCGGCCTACTCGCCCAGGCTGCGCAAGCTGGCGCACGCCGAGGCGGAGCGGCAAGGGATTGCGCTGAGCGAGGGCGTGTACATCGCGGTGCTGGGGCCGAGCTACGAGACGCCGGCGGAGATTCGCGCGTTCCGCACGCTGGGCGCGGACCTGGTGGGGATGTCCACCGTGCATGAGGTGATTGTGGCGCGGCACATGGGGATCGAGGTGCTGGGGATCTCGCTGGTGACGAATGCAGCGGCCGGAGTGCTGGATGAACCGATCCACCACGAAGAGGTGATGGAGATGGGGCGGCGCGTGGAGCGGCAGTTCACCGGGCTGCTGACGGCGCTGGTGCCGCAGATTGCGGCGGCGAGTTAACCATGGCTGCTCGCGCGTGTCCGCTGGTGATTGGGATTGCGGGCTGCTCCTGCTCGGGCAAGACGACGCTGGCGCGCGAGCTGGCGACTGCAGCTGGACGCGACGCTGTTTCCGCTGGACCTGTACTATCGCGATCTGTCGCAGTTTCCGCTGGACTCGCGCGAGAAGCGCAACTTCGACCATCCCGACTCGCTGGAGAGCGAGCTGATTGTGGAGCATGTGCGCGCGCTGGCGCGGGGCGAGGCGATCCAGCGGCCGGTGTACAACTTCAAACTGCACGCGCGCGTGGCGGGCGAGCTTTGAGACGATCACGCCGGCGCGGCGTTGTGATTGTGGAAGGGATTCTGGCGCTGCACTACGCGGAGCTGGTTGCCGTGCTACGGCTTTTCCATCTATGTGAACGCGCCGCACGAGGTGTGCCTGGTGCGCCGCATTCATCGCGACATGAGCGAGCGGGGGCGGACGGAGGAGTCGGTGCGCGCGCAGTTTGCAGCGCCCGCGCGGCCCATGGCGGAGCTGTACGTTGTGCCGTCGGCGGCGCGCGCGTCGATCACGGTGGAAGGAACGGATGCGCTGGACTGGTCGGTGGAGCAGATATTGAAGCGGCTGAGCGAGGATGGGCTGATTGGGGTTTGAGAGCGATGCAAGCGAGTCGATTAGATAAGGGCCGCGCAAGTGTTAGAGATTCCCTCGGCGGCTAAAGCCGCATTGGAAACAGGCTCCTGCGGCGGGACTAAAGTCCCGCCCTTTCAAAACAGTGATGTATTCCTAGATTCACTAAGTGGCGACCGGCTCGGCCATGGTGGCGTCGCGAAGTTCCATCACTGCGGCGTGGGCCTGTTGCGTGGCCAGCTTACGTTGATCGGCACCGACAGAAAACGCGATGGGGGACTGGGCGAAGCGCAACTCCACTTCGATTCCGCGCATGGAGAGCATGCGGAAGATATGCTTGACGAGCAGTGTGTCGTCCCAGAAGCATACATCGGCCAGGGACCG
>CAVYDK010000014.1:0-296539 GCA_963767315.1 uncultured Acidobacteriaceae bacterium
GGCCGAAGAAGATGGCCACGTCGGAGTAGCCGTCGATGACGGAGTCGAAGAACGCGCCGAAGACGGAGACCTGGTTGGTCTTGCGCGCCACGCGCCCGTCCACCATGTCGAAGATGCCCGCGCCGATGATGATGAGCCCCGCGTAGAAGAACATGCGGTCGGCGTTATGTCCGCGCGCGAAGCCGAAGAAACAGGCCGCGACGATGTTGATGACCAGCCCGAGGAAGGTCAGCACGTTGGGCGAGATTTTGGTCAGCGCCAGCCCGTTCACGATCTTCTGCAGCAGCCATCCGCTGCCCTTGCCAAATTCACTCGTCCAGGTCATTGAAGTGCCGTCATTGAACTCGTCCGCCATTAACATCGCAGCTATCCAATTCGCCGTTCGCCGGCTCTATCCAGCCGCGCCATCGCCGCCCGCAATATCTTCCTCCACCACATCGTGGATGGTGGTCAGCTTGAGCACCTCGAGCTCGCGCTTGCCGTTGGGCGTGACCACGGTGGCCACGTCGCCGACCTGCTTGCCCAGCAGCGCGCGCCCGATCGGCGATGTGGTCGAGATCAGCCCCTGGGTCACGTCCGACTCCTCGCTGGTGACCAGCTTGTAGGTGATCTCCTCGTTCTTGCTGGAATCGAAGACCACCACGGTGGCGCCAAACCCCACCTTGTCGCGCGGAAGGTTCACCAGGTTGACCATGGCCAGCTCGCCCATGCGCTTCTTCAACTGGCCCAGGCGCGCGTTCACGAACACCTGGCGCTGCTTGGCCATGTGGTACTCGGCGTTCTCGCTCAGATCGCCCATTGCGACCGCGCGCTTGATCTCCGCCGGCAGCTCGGTGGTGAGCTCGCGCTCCAGCAACTTAATCTCTTCCACCAGCCGCTTCATGATCTGTTCTGGCATTGGGGCCTTCCGGAATCTTCCTTTGCGCGCACAAGTTCTTTGCGGCCTGCTTTGGCCGCGCTCCTGAGTCGAACCTCCATTATACGTCCCCGACCGCGCCAATCCATCCCGCGCCCGTTACTCCTGGGCCGTCCGGTTTGCCCGCGCGTCCAGAAACGATTGCAGGATCAGGACCGCGGCCACCTGGTCGATGATCTGCCTGCGCTCGCGCCCCGCCGCGTGGCCTCCCGCGTCCAGATGCCGGTGGGCTTCGGTGGTCGTCAGCCGCTCGTCCCACAGATGCACGGTGAGGCCGAACTGGGCGCGCAGCTCCTCGGCGAACTGTTGCGCCTTGGCCGCCTGCGGGCTCTGGTCGCCGGACATGTAGAGCGGATTGCCGACGACCGCCTCCGCGACGGCGTGCTTGCGCAGCAGGCGCGCAATGGATTTCATGTCGGCGCGGTGGCCCCCCTTCCCGCCAGTCCGGTGCAGGGTGAAGAGCGGCTGCGCGGTGTAGCCCAGCGGGTCGGAGACGGCGACGCCGATTCTCCGGTCGCCCACATCGAAGCTGACGACGCGGCGGACCAAGCGAGTCTCGGGGGGCTGGGGTTCGGTGGGCTTGGGAGCCGGCTGCTCGCTCGCTGCGTCCATCTGCCGAGTGTAGAGCAAACCAGTTTCCCAAGGAAGCGCGGTGGGAGCGGCCCTTCCGGGGGTTGGCGGTTGAGGCAGGTGTCCGAGGTTGCGCGGAGGTCCGATCCCACATCTCAGACGATCCCACATCTCAGAAGCGAGTGGGGGGCACCCGACCGATCAAAATAATACCCTTGCATAGGGCAATGGTTTCTGTAATAGTGTCTGAATGATCACGAATGAAGTCACTCTAACGGTCGCCGATGCCGCTCATCATCTCAATCTCTCTGTTGACACGATCCGCCGTTGGGAAAAGAAAGGGCCTGATTCAGGCGAACCGATCTACACACAATCATCGCCTTTTCTCACGCCCAGAACTCGAACGCTTAGCACTCAAGCACTCGGGACATTGCCAAGCTGACAAGTACAGGATATTAACGGGCCGACAAACAAACCCGGTTTACTGCAATTGAGCTTTTTTCTGGTGCAGGCGGGCTGGCTCTTGGGCTGGAGCATGCAGGTCTTAAATCTAAACTTCTTGTCGAGTTCGATAAGGATGCTGCAGCTACGCTTCGCACAAACCGGCCTGGCAAGTGGAATGTTGTGAATGACGATATTCACAATGTTTCTTTCGCCGATTATGCAGGGAAAATTGATGTGGTTGCGGGGGGATTTCCATGCCAAGCATTTAGCTACGCCGGTCATGGTGACGGATTCGGCGATGCACGCGGCACCTTGTTCTTTGAATTTGCCAGATGCGTCTCCGAGGTTGCAGCCCAAGATCGCCATTGCTGAAAATGTTCGGGGTCTACTCAGGCATGATGGAGGCCGAACCCTCAAAACAATGGTACTTGAGCTCGAGAGTCTGGGATACCGAGTTGACTATAAGCTACTGAGGGCACAGTTCCTTGATGTACCTCAAAAGCGAGAGCGCCTATTGATCGTGGGGATACGAAAAGACCTCGATCTGCCATTTCTCTTTCCGCGCGAGCGAGATTACACTGTTTCTCTTCGGGAAGCCATCAGAGATGTTCCTGCATCAGATGGAGCTAAGTACCCGCCCAAGAAGAAAGCAGTCCTCGATTTAGTTCCCCCGGGCGGCTATTGGCGTGACTTGCCTGATCACATTCAGAAGCGTTATATGGCCGGCAGTTATCTCCTCTCTGGAGGTAAGACGGGCATGGCTAGGCGGTTGGCATGGGAAGAGCCCACTCTTACGCTCACATGCAGTCCCGCACAGAAACAAACAGAGCGATGCCATCCTGAAGAGACACGACCTCTTACGGTCCGAGAATACGCCCGTATCCAGACTTTTCCTGATGAATGGCAATTCATCGGAAGTCTTGCATCTCAATACAAACAAATAGGAAATGCCGTGCCCGTCAATCTTGGATACTACATCGGTCAAGCAGTGATTGGGATGCTCCGGAATAAATGGGACGATGGCCTTCTACGCAAAGCAGTTGAACTTAGCGCAGAAGAGAGAAAATGGCGTCTTTTCAGCTAAAATCTAGTGCTGCTCGTATCCGCTTGATGGCTCGATCAATATCTCGTGGCGATTTGAGCTGGTGCTCCCATATTCGAACAACTTGGTAGCCCAGAGCTCGTAGAGTTTGCGTGTTTCGCCTATCTCGTGCTTTTGTTGTTTTCAGTTTTTCTTCCCAATATTCCGAACGAGTCTTAGGAATATGCCCACACCGGACACAGTAATGCCAGAAACATCCATCCACGAATACCGCTAAGTGCTCTCTATTAAACACGAAATCTGGATGACCAGGCAAGGTATTTCGGTGTAGTTTCCAACCTGATAGCCCTGACCTCACAAATGCCATTCTGAGAACCAGCTCAGTTGTCTTGTTGTTCTTTCCTTTGATCGCAGACATGGTCTGAGATCGGACAGGACAAGTGTTGAGAAACACGTCGCCACCGAGAATGGCTTTTAGTCGTTTATCCATTCATGCGATCGTATCAATGCAGCAATATTTCTCTCTATGAATTCTTATCACGACTGTTTTCCGTCGCGAGCTTCAATCTGCACAGCAAGTTTCTTAATTAGCTCTTTAATCGCTTGTGTCGCATCAATCGTCACAACTGAATCAGCAAATGCTTGTGCAAGTTCCAAATAGAACTCCGGTTCTCCAGTTAACCGATGCCAGAAGTCTTTTCCTATATACACCGGTACGTAATAGTCGTTTGTTAGACTTCTATAGCTTGCATTTAGCTCGGCTGGAACACCGTACAGTACACCCACACAAAGGTCTGACATTCTTAAGTCTTTGACACTATTAGTGGAGGCAAGCCTCTTGATCGACTTATACTTGGTCACAATCGTTGTAACGTCGTCATTATTAATTGTGTTTGGCCCGCTTTTAACCTGACAATACTTTGTCCTACCATCCACTGCATCTTTGAACTCAATGTCCACACCAGAGATTTTACTGCCCAGACCTTGTTGAAGCACTTCACCGCAAAATTTCTGCATCTGTGTACCGAATGTTGTTGTCGGTGACGTTCCTAGTACCCTTGGCAGGATGAGAGACTCCGCAAGTGCTTGCGAATCAGTACGGCCACTATAAAATCTCGCGAGATAGCGATCAAGGAGTGGATTGACATTGAACTCTGAGAGGTCGTCCAGTTTTTTGGTATTCTTCAGGTGGGGCTTGGCAATTTTTTCTATGAAGAAAACCTTGGATCTGTTCAGGAGATCTTTCTTTTCTGTTTTATTCAAGTTCTTGCTCCCAAAACACGTTGTGTAACTCGATCTTAAAGTGATGTTGTGGAAAACAGTCAGTTCCGAATCTACTCCACGGTGACGGATTTGGCTAGGTTGCGGGGCTGGTCTACGTCGCAGCCGCGGCGGACGGCGATGTGGTAGGCGAGGAGTTGCAGGGGGACGACCTCGAGGATGGGGAGGAGCAGCTCCGGGGCGGGGGGGATGTGGATGGTGTGCTCGACCAGCTGGGCGATGTGGCGGTCGCCCTCGATGGCGATGGCGATGACGCGGCCGGAGCGGGCGGTGACCTCCTGAATGTTGCTGAGGGTCTTCTCGTACTTGAGGACGGAGGTGGGGTCGGCCGGGTCCTGGGTGGCGATGACGACGACGGGGAGGGTCTCGTCGATGAGGGCGTTGGGGCCGTGCTTCATCTCGCCGGCGGGGTAGCCCTCGGCGTGGATGTAGGAGATCTCCTTGAGCTTGAGCGCGCCCTCGAGGGCGATGGGGTAGTGGATGCCGCGGCCGAGGAAGAGGAAGTCGTTGGAGGTGTGGAAGACGCGGGCGAGCTTGCAGCATTGGTCGTCCACCGAGCGCAGGACCTCTTCGAGCTTGCCGGGGATTTTGTTGAGTTCCGCGACGAGCTGGATGGATTCGGCGTCGGTGACGGTGCCGCGGAGCTGGGCCATGTGCAGCGCGAGGAGGAAGAGCGCGGTGAGCTGGGCGGTGAAGGCCTTGGTGCTGGCGACGCCGATCTCCGGGCCGGCGTTGGTGGTGATGGTTCCCTGGGCCTCGCGGGAGACGGCGGCGCCGACGACGTTGCAGATGGCGATGGTGCGGGAGCCGAGGGCGTGCAGCTCGCGCTGGGCGGCGATGGTGTCGGCCGTCTCGCCGGACTGGGTGATGAGCAGGCCGATGGAGGCGGGGTCGGCGATGGGCGAGCGGTAGCGGATACTCGCTGGCGTAATCGACCTCGGTGCGCAGGCGGGCGAGGCGCTCGATCATGAACTTGCCGGCGAGGCCGGCGTGCCAACTGGTGCCGCAGGCGGCGATGGTGATCTGGGTGCAGGCGCGGAGATCGGCGTCGGAGAGCTGCATCTCGGAGAGGAAGACGCGGCCAGTGTCGGCGGAGACGCGGCCGAGGATGGTGTCGCGGACGGCGCGGGGCTGCTCGTTGATCTCCTTGAGCATGAAGTGCTTGTAGCCGGACTTTTCGGCCTGGATGGGGTCCCATGCGATGCGCTGGATGCGGAGGGGGATGGGGTTGGCGTCGAAGTCGGTGAGGGCGATGCCGGAGGGGGTGAGGATGGCGAGTTCGCCGTCGGCGAGGAAGTGGATGTTGCGCGTGTGGTGCAGGATGCCGGGAACGTCGGAGGCGAGGAAGAATTCGCCGTCGCCGAGGCCGAGGACGACAGGCGGGCCAAAACGCGCGGCGACCAGCTTGTCGGGCTCGTTGGCCGAGAGGACGCCGATGGCAAAGGCGCCGGTGAGGCGCTTGACGGCGCGGCGGACGGCCTCTTCCAGTGGGATGTGCGGGCTTGCGGCGGGGGAGGGTGAGGACGGCTTCGGGTATGGGTTCGCGGCGGTGCGGCAACGAGCATCTCGACTCGCGCTCGCGCTGCGCTCGATCTTTGACGGCGGCGAGGCTGAGCTCGTTCTCGATGGTCACATCCTCTTCATCTTCGGCGGCGAGGTTGAGCTCGTTCTCGATGAGGTGGGCGATGATCTCGGTGTCGGTCTCGGAGACGAACTTGTGGCCGCTGGGCGATGAGTTCGGATTTGAGCGCGAGGTAGTTCTCCACGATGCCGTTGTGGACGACGACGAGCGTGCCGGAGCCGTCGCGGTGGGGGTGGGCGTTCTCCTCGGTGGGGCGGCCGTGGGTGGCCCAGCGGGTGTGGCCGATGCCGAAGGTGCCGGAGATGGGGCTGGCGGCGATGGCGGCCTCAAGGTTGCACAGCTTGCCGGGGGCGCGACGCAGCTCCAGGCCCTGCGGGCCGCCGGCGACGGCGATGCCGGCTGAGTCGTAGCCGCGGTACTCCAGGCGGCGCAGACCGTTGAGGATGATGGGGACGGGATGCTTGGGGCCGATGTAACCGACGATTCCGCACATAGATTAGAGTGTAGATTGTCCGCGTGGGATTTTGTGAGTTGAAGGAGATGGGACTTTTGGGTGAGCGATTGAGGACGGAACGAAGGCGCGCGGAGTGGTAGTTTGGTGGTGGCTGCGGAGAGGCCTGAAGCGAATGCATATTCTGGTGCTGAATCCCGGGTCGTCGTCGATCAAGTTCTCCATGCATGAGGTGGGCGAGGGTGCGGGTGCGGCGGGCGCGGGCGCGGCGGAGAGCCGCACGCTGTATGAGGGCGAGCTGGGCGGCATCGGCGGCCGGCGGGAGAAGCTGGAGTTTCGCGATGCGGCGGGGAACGACCTGAGCGGCAGGCTGGGCGAGGTGAAACCCGGCTCGATGCAGGAGGCGATTGCGGTGGTGGAGCGCGCGGTGGGGCTGGATGGGCTGCCGCCGCCGGACGCGGTGGGCTATCGCGTGGTGCATCCGGGGGCGCATCTGCGCGGACATCAGCGGCTGACGGCGGAGGTGCTGGCGGAGTTGCGCGCGGCGTGCGAGTTCGCTCCGCTGCACGATCCGGAGGCGCTGGAGATGATCGGCGAGATGATGCGGCGGTTCGCGGATGTGCCGCACATTGCGTGCTTCGACACGGTCTTCCACGAGACGATGCCGGAGGAGGCGACGGTGTATGCGCTGCCGTACGCGGTGCGGCGACAGGGCGTGCGGCGGTATGGATTTCATGGGCTGTCGTGCGAGTCGGTGGTGGCGCAGATGCGCGAGGCGGCAGGGGCTGGAGTTTCCGCGGTCCATGCTGATCGCGCACCTGGGCAGCGGGTGCAGCGTGACGGCGTGCATCGAGGGCAAGTCGGTGGACACGACGATGGGGCTGACGCCGACCGGCGGCGTGATGATGGGGACGCGGACCGGCGACCTCGATCCCGGCGTGGTTCTGTTCCTGATGCGGCAGGCGGGCGCGACGGCGGATTCGGTGGAGCGGATGATCGATGGCGACGCGGGGCTGAAGGCGCTGGGCGGGGTGAACGATATGCGCGAGCTGCGCAAGCGGGCGGCCGAGGGGAACGCGCGGGCGGGGCTGGCGATTCGCGTCTTCTGCCGCACGCGTGGTGAAGGCGATTGCGGGATTCATTGCGCTCAATGGCGGCGGATGCGATTGTGTTTACCGGGGGGATTGGGGAGCGTGACGCGGCTACGCGCGAGCGAGATTGCGGGCGGCGCTGAGTGGGCTTGGGCGTTGAGCTGGAAGCCTGCGGCGAATCAGATGGAGCAGAAGGCTGCGAGGGCAGAGCGTGCGCAAGATCAGCGACGAGGACTCGCCGATTGCGGTGTATGTTGTTCCGGCCGAGGAAGACCGGATGATTGCGCGGCATGTGGCGAGGATGTGCCGTGCGGCAGCGAACAGCGAAGGGAAGTCAACGTAAATTGATCTGGCTGGAATGCGGGCGTACGGCTGATCGACGTAAGCTGGCATCTGAAGCAGGAAAGAGATGTGGAGCATTTCTCGGACGGGGTAGAGTATTGCGCTGCGAACGAAATGTGGGGATTCTTCGCTGCGCTCAGAATGACAACTTCAAAGGCGCTTCGTCAGAATGACGAGCGTGAACATAGATAGGAGTTCGACGATGGGTGAAGGTTCCGCAGTGCAGGGCAACGCATCTGGTGCAACGATTCCGACGGGCGCGGAGACGCACTCTATAGCCGCGCAGCCGCTCTCGCTGACGCGCAGCCGCTCTCGGCGGACGAGCTGCGCAGGATGGATGCGTACTGGCGCGCGTGCAACTATCTGCTGCGTGGGGATGCTGTATCTGCAGGCGAACCCGCTGCTGCGCGAGCCGCTGAAGGCGGAGCACATCAAGAACCGGCTGCTGGGCCACTGGGGATCGGACCCCGGGCAGAACTTTACCTGGGTGCATCTGAACCGGCTGATCAAGAAATATTCGCTCGACCTGATCTATCTCTCCGGGCCGGGGCACGGCGCGCCGGCGACGCTGGCGAACAGCTACCTGGAGGGCGTCTACTCGGAGGTCTATCCGGACAAGAGCCAGGACGTGGCGGGGATGCAGCGGTTCTTCAAGCAGTTCTCGTTTCCCGGCGGGATTGGCAGCCACTGCACGCCGGAGACTCCGGGCTCGATCCACGAGGGCGGCGAGCTGGGCTACAGCCTCTCGCATGGATTTGGCGCGGCGTTCGACAATCCGGACCTGATCGTTGCGGTGGTGGTGGGCGATGGCGAGTCGGAGACGGGGCCGCTGGCGACGAGCTGGCACTCCAATAAATTTCTCAATCCCGTGCGCGATGGAGCGGTGCTGCCGATCCTGCATCTGAACGGATACAAGATTGCGAACCCGACGATTCTGGCGCGGATTCCGCCGGAGGAGTTGGAGATGCTGTTCAAGGGGCTGGGCTACACGCCGTACGTCGTGGAGGGCGACGATCCGGCGGTGATGCACCAGAAGATGGCCGCGGTGATGGAGCACTGCGTTCTGGAGATTCGCGCGATTCAGGCCGCTGCCAGAGAAGCCGCACGCGCGAATCCCGAGCGCAATGCCTGCGCGTCCGAGCTGGCCGATGATTATCCTGCGCACGCCGAAGGGATGGGCGCTGCCCGAAGGAGCTGGACGGGCACAAGCTGGAGGGATCGTGGCGGGCGCACCAGATTCCGATCACCGATCCGGTGACGAATCCCGCGCACCTGAAGCTGGTGGAGCAGTGGATGCGGAGCTATCGGCCCGAAGAGTTGTTCGACGAGGCGGGCGCGCTGATTCCTGAGTTGAAGGCGATGGCGCCGACCGGGACGAGCCGCATCTCAGGGAATCCGCACGCCAACGGCGGGCTGCTGCGCAAGCCGCTGGATATGCCGGATTTCCGCGAGTACGCGGTGAAGGTGGAGAGGCCGGGGCAGATTGAGGTGTCGTCGACCGCGACGCTGGCCGTGATGCTGCGCGATGTGATGCGGCGGAACATGACGAGCTTCCGCGTCTTCGGGCCGGATGAGACGGCGTCGAACAAACTGGACGCGATCTATCAGGCAAGCCCCAAGACGTGGATGGAGGAGAGGAAGCCGGAGGACGACGACGGCGGATTTCTATCGACCTCGGGACGCGTGATGGAGATGCTGAGCGAGCACACGCTGGAGGGCTGGCTGGAGGGCTATCGTGCTGACCGGGCGGCATGGATTCTTCTCCAGCTACGAGGCGTTCGTGCACATCATCGACTCGATGTTCAACCAGCATGCGAAGTGGCTGGAGAAGAGCGAAGCTGGAGCTGCGCTGGCGGGAGCCGATCTCGTCGCTGAACCTGCTGATTACCTCGCTGGTGTGGCGGCAGGACCACAACGGATTTACGCACCAGGACCCGGGATTTCTGGACGTGGTGACGAACAAGAGCCCGGAGATCACGCGCATCTATCTGCCGCCGGATGCGAACTGCCTGCTGTCGGTGGGCGACCACTGCCTGCGCTCGACCGAGTACGTCAACGTGATTGTCGCGGACAAGGCCCTGCACCTGCAGTACCTGACGATGGACCAGGCGATCGACCACTGCACCAAGGGGATCGGCATCTGGGACTTCGCGTCGAACGACGACGGCGCGGAGCCGGATGTGGTGATGGCCTGCGCGGGCGACATTCCGACTTCGGAGTCGCTGGCTGCTGTTGCTATTCTGCGCGAACGCTGCCCGAAGCTGAAGATTCGCTTCGTCAATGTGGTGGACCTGTTCCGGCTGATGCCGGAGAGCGAGCATCCGCACGGGATGAGCGATATGGAGTTCGACGCGCTGTTTACGGTGGACAAGCCGGTGATCTTCAACTTCCACGCCTATGCGTTTCTGATCCACAAGCTGACCTACCGGCGCAAGAACCACGAGAACATCCATGTGCGCGGATACAAGGAGAAGGGCAACATCAACACGCCGCTGGAGCTGGCGATCCTGAACCAGACCGACCGCTTCGACCTGGCGCTGGACGCGATCGACCGCGTGCCGAAGCTGCGGGACACCGCGGCGCATACCCGCGAGTGGCTGAAGGACCAGATCGTGGAGAGCGTGAACTACGCGCACCAGAACGGGATCGACCGGCCGGAGATTACCGGGTGGAAGTGGCCGCTCTGATGGCGCGCGCCAGGCTGCATTCTTCGTCTGATAGTGTTGTTGCGCAAATGATTTCCCTGCCGAGAGGGACATGAGATGAATCGCGCACAGATCGAACGACGCAGCTTCCTGAAGACCGCCGCACAGACCCTGCTTGCAGCTCCCGCCGTCTCGGCGCTCGGCCGCTTCGCTGAAGCGCAGCAGCCGGCTAAGCCCGCCGCGCAGACGCCGCACCCGGCGCAGGCCGGCGCACACGCACACGCGGCGGCCAAGGCACCCGCAAAGTCTGCGGTTGCGCTGAACGTCCGCGACTACGGCGCTACGGGCGACGGCAAGACGAAAGACACGCTGGCGATCCAGCAGACCATCGAACGCTGCTCGGTGTTTGGCGGGGGCGAGGTGGTGGTTCCGGCGGGCGATTATCTGGCTGGCGCGCTGTCTTTGCGCAGCAATGTGGTGCTGCGGGTGGAGGAGGGCGCGACGCTGAACGGTTCGCCCGAAATGGCCGACTATCCGCTGACGCAGGTGCGCTGGGAGGGCCACTGGATCAAGGGATACAGCAGCTTCATCAACGCGACGGACGCGGAGAACATCGGCCTGGTGGGGCCGGGCAAGATCATCGGCACACCCACGGAGCGGGGCCGCGTGGAGCGGCCGAGCGGGATGCGGCTGCCTGCGCTGATCGAGTTCAACAACTGCAAGAATGTGCGCGTGGAAGACTGTTATACGCAGAACTTCGGCATGTGGTCGATCCATCCGGTGTACTGCGAGAACACGACGTTTAAGAATGTGACGGTGAAGAGCGGCGCGGACGGCATCGATGTGGACTCGTGCAAGCACACCATCATCGACGGCTGCACATTCGAGACCGGCGACGACTCCATCTCGCTGAAGAGCGGGCGCGGCGCGGAGGGGAACGACATCGGCCGCGTCTGCGAGGACACGCTGATCGCCAACTGCACGCTCTCCGACACGGGCTTCGCCAACATCGGGATCGGCAGCGAGACCAGTGGCGGCGTGCGCGGCGTGCGCATCGAGAAGTGCAAGTTCATCCACGCGCGGTCGCACGCCATCTTCATCAAGAGCCGCGTGGGGCGCGGGGCGTTCGTGGAAGACGTGAGCGCGACGGACTGCGACGTCTCCGGCATGGGGCAGGGATTTCTGCAGATCACAAACACGAACACCGGTAAGTCCGACGGCGACGCATCCGTGCCCGGCGAGGCGGGGATTCCGTTGTTTCGGAACTTCCGCTTCTCGAACGTGCGGGTCAAAGACGTGCCGACGCTGGTGGACGCCGTCAATATCGATCCGCGCAAGCCGCTGGATGGATTTGTGCTGTCGAACGTGACCGGGACCTGCGGCAAGGGCATCGCGCTGGCCAACATCAAGAACGCGCACCTCAGCGGCGTCAAGGTCACGGGCTTTGCGGGGCCGCTGCTGTCGACGGCCAACGTGACCGGAACCGGGCTGGCCGGGGCAGAAAAGATCGACGGGCCAAAGACGGTTCCTGACGTTGTTCCGCCGCCCGCCACGCCGTACCAGTTGCACTGAGGCCGAGTTCAAAGCAGGGCTACTTGCGCTTTTTCTCGCCGACCGCGCCGGCGGGGACGGTTAAGCCAAGCGGCCAGGGCAACCGGGCTATGATGAAGTGAATCGGAGCGGCGATGACGACGCAATACTATACGGGGCCAAACTACGGCGGCAGGTTCCTCGGTTTTCTGCTGGCGCTGGCGCTGGGCGCGGCTGGGTTCGTTGTCTTCGCGCGCCATGAAACCACGGGCAAGATGGGCAGCTTGGTTACGCGCATCACGGGGCGCGCCGACGGCCTCGACACCTCGGTACCCGCGGTGGTGGAGAAGATCCATCGGCTCGGCCGCCTGCAGTCCTCCGTCTACTCGCTGGACACGGTGGTTGCGGACGGTCTTACCACGCCCACTCCATCCGGCGCTCCGGGCGGCGACCGCATCCTGCTGGTGGTCCACGGCGAGTCCGTTGCGGGCATCGACATGGCGCAGCTCAGGCCGGAGGACGTGCGCATCGACGCTGGCGGGCACAGCATCCACGTCACGCTGCCGCCAGCGCAACTCTTCGCTACCACGCTGGACGACCAGCGCACGCGCATTCTTGTGCGCTCCACCGGGCTGCCGGTCCCGATGGGCCAGGCCCTGGGGCCCGAGACCCGCGCCCGGGCGCAGGACCAGCTGCAGCAGACCGCACAGGCGGAGGGCATCCTGGACGCCGCGCGCAAGAACGCTCGCGCCACCGTGACTGCGCTGCTCTCTTCGCTGGGCTTCGAGCAGGTTGACGTCAAGTAGAGGAGACGGTCGGTGCGGGTTCCTGAATCGGTACATCCGCAACAAATTTCACACACGGTCCTTCTCCTGATTGCGGTATCATGCAGGCATGAGGTTTCTCCCAAAACTCGGCTGCTGTAGAAGTTCGTCCCACGATTGCGAAGAGACCGGAGCTGTTGGAACGATTGAAAACGCCAGCGGCGCGCGGGACGTGCAACCCGCCGGCGGTGAGCAGGCCTGCGCGGAGGAGTCCCACTTGCTGAAGACCATCGGCTGGGTCTCGGCCGCGCTTGGGGCGGTGGCGCTGGGGCTGATCGTGGGCCGCGAGATCCGCCAGCGTTACAAGTTCAACCGCCGCACTCCGTACGATCTCTACGCCCACTCCGGCGACGAGCTGCCCGACGGCGACTGCAGCGTCGGCATATAAGCCGCGCCCGTCCGGCATGGATTAACCGCGCCCGTTCAAGAAAAACAGACCGCACATATTAAGAACAACAGCCGCGCCTGTTCGAGAAGGACAAGTCGCGTCCACACGGACTGGCGGCTTCGAGGATGCGTCTCTTAGAATCGAGAAGATAAGCAAGCCGTAGAAGCAAGTCGCGTGGAGGATTGAGGGAGATGCACGGATGAAGGCCCGACTGCGGTTGGCGGGGACCGTTCTTCTGCTGTTTGCGCTTGTGGCTGGCGGCACGTTTTACTGGAACCCGCTGTGGGTCAACGATCAGCAGATTCGCTACCATCTTTGGCGCGCGGGCGTGCGCAGCCAGTACGTCAGTGTTCGCGGCGATCGCATTCACTCCTTCGAGGCCGTCCCGCCCGATGGAACGCCGGGCAAGCCGCTTCTGCTGCTGCACGGCCTGGGCTCGCGCGGCGAGGACTGGGCACCGCTGATCCCCGGGCTCGCCGCCGCGGGCTTCCACGTCTACGCGCCGGACCTGCTCGGCTACGGACGCTCCGAGAAGCCGCAGTGGCCGTGCTGTTCCGTCCAGGTGGAAGAAGACGTCGTTCTCCACTTCATCCAGGCCACCGGCATGGCTCGGGCCGACAGTGCTGGCCGTCCCGCGCCGATCGACCTCGCCGGCTGGTCGATGGGCGGATGGATCGCCGCCAAGCTTGCGCTGGACGATCCCGCATTCATCGACCGCCTTGTCCTCTACGACAGCGCGGGGATCACCATCCAACCCAACTTCCCGCGCGACGCTTTTGTGCCGACCGACGCCGCCGGGCTGGCGCGACTGATGGCGTTGTTGATGCCGCATCCGCCCAGGCTGCCCGGCTTCGTCATGCGCGCATCGCTGCGCAGGCTCAAGAGCAATGGCCGCATCGTGCAGCAGTCCATGGACTCGATGCAAACCGGGGCCGGCCTGCTCGACACTCGCCTCTCCGAAATCCGGCAACCCACGCTCGTGATGTGGGGGATGGCCGACATCTTGATTCCGCCCGCCGTCGGCGAGGCGATGCACCGCGAGATCCCGAACTCCGTCTTCGAGGGCATCGCCGGCTGCGGCCACCTCGCGCCGAGTCAGTGCCCGAGGCCCGTGCTGGAAGGAACGGTCCAGTTCCTCAAGGCGCAGCCTCCCATGCAGGGTGGCGAACAGATGCTTGCGGGAGATGCACGCTAGGAGCGGGCCGTTCTAATCGGGCTTCCACTCGTACGCGCCGGGCTGGGGCAGGCCGATGTGGGCCAGCACGCGGTCGACGAACTGGCGGGCCATCTCGGTGGTGTTCTGCGGCCGGTTGTAGAGGGTGGGCATCACCGGAAAGATGGTGGCGCCGGCGTCCGAGGCGAGCTGCATGTTGCGCAGATGGATGCGGTTGAATGGCGTCTCGCGCACGCAGAGGACGAGGCGGCGGCGCTCCTTAAGGCAGACGTCGGCGGCGCGCTCGATGAGGTTGGAGGCCATGCCGTTGGCAATGCCGGCCAGCGTTCCCATGGTGCAGGGAAGGACGATCATTCCGTCGCTGGGAGTGCTGCCGCTGGCGATACTGGCCCCGATGTCGGCCTCGGCGTGCTGGACAATCTTGGAGAGCAAGGTGTGACCGGTACCGAGGAGTTTTTCTGCGAGGGCGTTGCGTCCGCTGAGGTACATCTCTTCGGCGAAGACGCGCAACGAGGCCTCGCTGGGGATGAAGTCAACTTTGACGACGCGCGCGTCGGCGTGGAGGGCGCGCAGCATCTCGGCGGCAAAGATCGAGCCGCTGGCGCCGGTGACGGCGAGAATGAGGCGGAGTTTGGGGCTGGTGGGGGCGGACTTGGCTGCAGAGGTCACGAGAGTGATTATCGCCCATCCGGCGGTAAGCTAGCCTTCGACGATGCTGGCAGAGGCTGCCACACGCGCCTGGGAGGGGGCGGGCGCCGGGCGGGCGCTCATGCGGAAGAGGGCGAAGACCGCCTGACAGACGCCATACGCCAGCAGGACGCCAGAGGCCAACGACGCAAAGACCGCACAAACCAGGACCAGCGAATCACTCACAGAAACATTCCTCAACTTTCGCCTGCCCCTCTGATGAGATGCCAAGGACTCGAGGCGCGGCCAGGCCGAATTTATTGTTACAAAGATTGAATCGGCTGCGATGCAGCCTTGATGAATTGCTTATTACCCATTCGGGTACGCTCTCGTGGGGAAGGGCTGGCCGCGCTTCGACCGCGGGCAAGACCTGGCGCGGCCCGATGCCGTATCCTGAGGATTGGCCATTTCGCCTCCATGCGGCCCTGTGGAGTGCGCGGCCAATTCGACCCGCATGGAAATCACTCACATCACGGTGCGCGGCGCGCGGCAGCACAACCTGCGCAACCTCTCGGTCTCGATCCCGCGCAACACGCTGACGGTGGTGACTGGGCTCTCGGGATCGGGCAAGTCTTCGCTCGCCTTCGACACCATCTACGCCGAAGGGCAGCGGCGCTATGTGGAGACGCTCTCGGCCTACGCGCGGCAGTTTTTAGACCAGATGGAGCGGCCCGACGTGGACGCCATCGATGGCCTCTCGCCGGCCATCTCCATCGAGCAGAAGACGACCTCGCGCTCTCCGCGCTCGACCGTGGGAACGATCACCGAGATCTACGACTACCTGCGGCTGCTATACGCGTCGGTGGGCCAGCCGCACTGTCCGAAGTGCGGGCTGCCGATCACCCGCCAAACGGCAGAGCAGATTGTGGAGCGGATTGTGGCGCAGGCCCCCGGCGAGAGGATTACGGTCTACGCGCCGCTGGTGCGCGGACGCAAGGGCGAGTTTCGCGAGGAGCTGGAGGCGCTGGACCAGCAGGGATTCCGCGCGCGCATCGACGGCGCGATGACGGAGCTGACCGAGGGAATGCGGCTGGACAAGCGCAAGAACCATACGGTCGAGGCGGTTGTCGATCGCATTATTCTGAAGCCGCTGCCCGCCAATGGAGACGAGAGCCACTCGACCGCTGTCGATCCCGCAGAGAACGGAGAACAGAGAACGCGCAACGGTCAACCCAGGTTCGACACGCGGCGGTTGGAGACCTCGGTGGCGAAGGCGCTGCAGATGGCCAAGGGGCTGGTGCTGATCGGCATTCAGGGGGCGAACCGCGCGCAGGACGAGACGCTGTATTCCTCATCGATGGCCTGCCCGGAGTGCGGCATCGACGTTCCCCGGCTGGAACCGCGCAGCTTCTCGTTCAACTCGGCCTACGGCGCCTGCCCGCAGTGCAACGGGCTGGGCAGCACCTACGACTTCGATCCCGCAAAGACGATCACGGACTGGTCGAAGCCGCTGCTGGATGGAGCGATGGGGCCGGGTTCGGGATCGGCGTATCTGCAGCGGCTGATCCGGCTTGCGGCGGAGCGGTACAGAATCGAGCTGAAGCTGCCCTTTTCAGAGTTGAGCAAGCCGCAGCAGGACCTGCTGCTGTATGGGCCTCCCAGGAACGAGCTAGGCCGGACGGGCTTTCACGGAATCTTTGCGTATCTGCGCGCGAACCTCGACGAGACGAAGTCCGACGGCTACCGCGAGTACATGATGCAGTACATGTCTGCGACCGTGTGTCCGCGCTGCCAGGGCCGGCGGCTGAGACCGGAGTCGCTGGCGGTGACGGTGCAGATCGGCGGCGTGGCGCGCTCGATTGCGGATTTCACGGCGCTTTCCATGGAGCGTGCGCTGGAGGGCGCGCGGGCGATGAATTTTACCGGGCGCGACAGGATTGTCGCGGACCGGCTACAGCGCGAGATCATCGAGCGGCTGGAGTTTTTGAACGCGGTGGGGCTGGGCTATCTCTCTCTGGACCGCTCGGCGGCGACTCTCTCCGGCGGCGAGGGACAGAGGATACGGCTGGCGACGCAGATCGGCTCGCGTCTGCGCGGAGTGCTGTATGTGCTCGACGAGCCATCGATCGGGCTGCATCAGCGGGACAACCGGCGGCTGCTCCAGGCACTCACCAACTTGCGCGACCTGGGCAACACGGTGCTGGTGGTGGAGCATGATGAGGACACCATCCGCCAGGCCGACTACGTGCTCGACCTCGGCCCCGGCGCAGGCAAGAACGGCGGTCTGCTGATCGCCGCCGGAACGCCGCGGCAGGTGATGGACAATCCCGCGTCGCTGACCGGGCAGTACCTGGCTGGGAAGATCGAGATTGTGGCGCGCGCGCAGCCCAGGCCGCTGACCGGCAAGTGGATTACGGTGGAGAATGCGACGGCGCACAACCTGCAACAGTTGACTGCGCACTTCCCGCTGGGCGTGATGACTGTGGTGACGGGCGTGTCGGGCTCGGGCAAATCGACGCTGGTGACGGACATCCTCTACCGCGCGCTGGCCCGCGAGCTCTACGGATCGCGCGAGGAGCCGGGAGCGCATGGGCGCGTCGTGGGCGTCGACCAGATCGACAAGGTCATCGAGATCGACCAGTCGGCGATCGGGCGGACTCCGCGGTCGAATCCGGCAACGTACACAGGTGTGTTTACGGCGATTCGCGATCTGTTTGCCATGCTGCCGGAGTCGCGCGAGCGCGGATACAAACCCGGTCGCTTCAGCTTCAACGTGCAGGGCGGTCGCTGCGAGGCATGCCAGGGCGATGGCCAGAGGCGCATTGAGATGAACTTTCTGCCCGACGTCTATGTACTCTGCGATGTGTGTAACGGACGACGTTACAACCAGGAGACGCTCGCAGTGCGCTTCAACGGCCACTCCATCGCCGACCTGCTGGACCTGCCCATCGCCGACGCGCTCCCAGTCCTCAAAGACATTCCGGCCGCCGCGGCGAAGTTGCAGACGCTGGTGGATGTGGGGCTGGGATACATCCATCTCGGCCAGTCCGCCACCACGCTCTCCGGCGGCGAGGCGCAACGCATGAAGCTGGCGCGCGAGCTATCGAAACGCCAGACCGGGCGCACGCTGTATCTGCTGGACGAGCCGACCACGGGGCTGCACTTCGACGATGTCCGCAAGCTGCTGGAGGTGCTGCACCGGCTCACCGACCTGGGCAACACGGTGATTATTATTGAGCACAATCTCGATATTGTGCGCAACGCCGACTATGTGCTGGACATGGGGCCGGAGGGCGGCGAGCGCGGCGGACGCATCGTGGCGCACGGCACGCCGGAGCAGATTGCAACCGTCGCCGGATCATACACCGGAAACTTTTTGGCGCGGCACTATGGGGCAAATCGCGCAGGGTCGAACTGGGCGAACCGGATCTCGTCGAACGGAGGCGGCGGCGCGAGCCACGCCGGGCCGCAGCCGCTGGAACTCTCAGCCGCGCCCGACCGAGTGAAGGCGGCGCGGGCCAAGTTCGTCGCGCCGCAAAAGAAGACCGGTGTACCGTTGGCGCGAGCGGCCGGATCGGCGAAGAAGGTGGCTAAGAAATCAGTTTTGTCGAAGAGCGCGCCTGCGGGGGCTGCGAAGAAGAACGCGAACCCAAGGAGGGGGAGATCGGCATGAGTCTTTTTTCCGCGAATGGACCGGAAGACGTGACGAGGCAGCAAGAAGCGCCGGGCAGCGAAGGCACGCCGAGCACAGAAGCCGCCGCCGGCGAGGAACACGAGGCGCCGCTGCGGCGCGTTCCCCACATGGGACACGCGCTTGTGTTTGTCGCCTTCACGGGATTGTTGCTGATTCTGCTTGAGCTTGTTCTGGTAGCGATGGGAAGAGCGCCAGGAGCTGTGCATGGCGGCGTGGCCAAGCTGCTGCACCCGAAGGTGCAGCTCGCCATGCTGGCGGCGACCTATCTGACGACGCTGCTGGCGTCGTGGTTCTTCTTTCCGCAACTGTGGCAGCGCAGGTTTCTCGATGGGTTGCAGTGGCGCTGGCCGGCCGCGCGCAACCAGGCTGTCAGGCTGGTCGCGCTTGGCCTGATGCTCGGTGTGATGGTGCAGATCGCCACCAACTTCATCACGCCGCCAAAATCGCGGCCCATCGACGCATTCTTTCTGACGCAGGCGGATGCGTGGCTCATCACTCTGTTTGGCACCATCGTGGCGCCGATCTTCGAGGAGGTCTGCTTTCGCGGGTTTCTGCTGCCCGCCTTCGCCATCGCGTACGACTGGCTGAGCCTGCCGCGCACCGTCGAGGCGCGCTCGCGCTGGCAGACGACCACAACCCTGACCCCGGCATCGCTGGTCTTCTCCGCGGTGCTGACCAGCGTCCTCTTCGCGTTGATGCACATAACCCAGGTGGCGCATCTGTGGGCCGCGCTGCTGGTACTCTTCACCATCTCGCTGGTGCTCGCATTTGTACGCGTAAAGACCGGCTCGGTGGCCGCGTCCGTGCTGGTGCATGGGGCCTACAACGGGTTTGTCTTTCTGGTGGTGATGGTCCAGACCGGCGGCTATAGGCATCTGGAGCGCATGACGCAGTAGTTGCCGTGCCGAAGCATGGGTTGCGAGGTGCATTGCAGTCGTTCTCCGCTACAATGGCTCAGCCATGAACGCCGACTCGCGCAGCGCGCTGCTCAACCTGATTGCCACCTACTCCTTCAAGCTGGGCGACTTTACCCTGGCCAGCGGACTGAAGTCCGACTACTACATCGACTGCCGTACCACCACGCTGCACGCCGAGGGCGGGCGGCTGGCCGGGCTGGTGCTCTATGAGCTGGTCCGCGACCACATGCCGAAGGCGGTTGCGGTGGGCGGGCTCACCATGGGGGCCGACCCGCTGGTCTCCAATGTCGCCAGCGCAAGCGCCTGGGCGCTGGCCGACTACAACGAGATCCGCGAGCTGTCGAGTGAGCTGGAGTTGGACGAGGGTGATTCGGAACCTGCGCCGACTCTGATCCACGGCTTTCTGGTGCGCAAGGCGGAGAAGACGCACGGCACGGGGCGACGCATCGAAGGCTTCCTACAGCCCGGCGCGCAGGTGGTCATCGTCGACGACGTATGCACGACGGGCGGATCGACCGTCACCGCGATCGAGGCGGCGCGCGAGGCTGGAATGATCGTCGCCGGAGTGCTCTGCCTGGTGGACCGCGAGCAGGGCGGACGGCTCATCATCGAACGCGCGCTGGCCGAGGTGCCGTCGGAGGAAGACCTGCCATTTATCTGCGTCTTCACCGCCAAAGACGTGCGCAAGGCACATTTGGCCCTCAAGAGCCCAAAATGAACTTTGCCGAATATTCATCCCAAGCCTTGCTTGAGCTCCACGCGCAAATAGTACAGGTACTGCGTGACCGTAAGATTCTGCGCACTTCTAACAACCCAGTGGGCGACCTTGCGGAACATCTGTTTTGCAAAGCCTACGGGTTGCAACCAGAAAAGAATTCGTATCCTGGAGTCGATGTAATCGGTCAAGATGGAACTCGTTACCAGATCAAAGGCGGAAGATGCACACCTGAAAATAAATCGCGTCAACTCAGCGCCATCAGAAATCTCGCCGATGTTGATTTTCATTTTCTCGTCGGAGTAATATTTTCGCCCGACTACAGTATTCAGCGGGCTGCACTCATTCCATACGCAATAGTCAAGCGACTCGCCAAGCCGCAAACACATACGAACAGCTACCGATTTATGCTCACTGATGATGTCTGGAATGAATCGGGAGTAGAAGACATAACGGAGAAATTGAAAGCGGTCGAACTCTCATAGCTCCTATGCTGTTCGCGAGAGGGCTGCGGCTGCGTTCTCGCGGCGGCGCTGCTCTAGCTGCTTCATCCAGCGTTCGTTGCCATAGAGGCCCTGCCGAAGTCCATCCACTCGAAAGTCAACATCCAGTTCTTCCCAGTGAAGGGCCATTCCGAGCATCTCAAGCTCGACCTTGCTCACTTTATCTGGATCTGCGTCAGCGAGGTCTTGTAGGTCTTCTCGCGGAATGGCAAGCCACTGCCCAGATTTCAGTTTTACCAGCAGGAGGTCGCGACTTCGTTCGTACTCGGCGGAGATTGCGACCTCGTAGTCGTACGGATCGCGCGCGTTCGCCAGCGCCTCTGTGATCTGCCTCTCCGTCTCTTCGTCGAGTGGAGCCTCCCATTCTTCATCGGTCATGACTGGTTCCATGTGTCTGCCTCCATAACTCTCGAAGTTCTGCCTCGTGCACTCGTGCAACTCGAAGGATTCTGCGAATATCGCCCAGTTTGGCATTCCGCGGCTTGACGGGTTCAGAACGGCTGGAAACCTCGATATTACCTGCAATAACGAGATCGAGGATCACTTCTATCTCCCCATAGGTTGCATGGACATGGGGAGGCGGGTGATCGTGGCTATAGATGCAAAACAAGACCGCATTAAACCGCAACGAGCCCATGCCTGCATTCTATCCTCTGCGCGATCCGCGATAAACTGGAAACTCTATGATTCCTACCCTTGAATGGCTGCCGGAAGGCGTCAATTTTCTCGATCAGACGAAGCTCCCGCTGGAGGAGACGTATGTGCTTGCGACCGACTACAGGCAGGTCGCGACCGTCATCCGCGACATGGTCGTGCGTGGGGCACCAGCCATTGGCGTGGCGGCGGCGATGGGGATGGCGCTGGGCATCGAGCGCAGCAAGGCGGCGACGCTGGACGATCTGACGGCCGAGGTCGCGGTGATGGCGAAGACGCTGGCCGAGACGCGACCCACGGCGGTGAATCTCTTCTGGGGCATCGACGAGATTCGCGGGCTCTACAACTCGTTGGCCGCGAAGGGCGTGCCGATTCCCGAGATCAAGGCCGCCGTCATCGCACGCGCCCGCCAGATGTACGACGAGGACATCGCCGCATGCAAGCGGATGGGCGCGCACGGCGCGGCGCTGCTGCCGATGGAGGGCGCGGTGCTGACCCATTGCAACGCCGGCGCGCTAGCCACCTGCGGATTCGGCACGGCGCTGGGCGTGATTCGCGCGGCCATCGAGCAGGGGCAGAAGATCAGCGTCTTCGCCGACGAGACGCGGCCGTTCCTGCAAGGCGCGCGGCTGACCGCGTGGGAGCTGATGAAGGACAAGATCCCGACCACCGTGATCTGCGACAACATGGCTGCCGCACTGATGCGGCAGGGACGGATCCAGGCGGTGATCGTCGGTTCGGACAGGATTGCGGCCAACGGCGATGTGGCCAACAAGATCGGCACCTACGGGCTTGCGGTGCTGGCGCGCGAACACGGGATTCCGTTCTACGTTGCGGCCCCGTGGTCCACGATTGACCTTGCGACGAGCCACGGCGACCTGATCCCGATCGAGCAGCGCGCCCCCGGCGAGGTGACGCACATCAACGGCAGGCAGATGACGCCGCACGGGCGTGGGGATTGAGAACCCGGCCTTCGATGTGACCCCGGCGAAGTATGTGACGGCGATCGTCACCGAGCGCGGCGTACTGCGCGCTCCCTATGCGGAGTCGGTCCGCGCCATGGCGATCGACCCGCCCCCTCCGGCGGAACGGGTACCCGCGTAGGAGTGCCGAGAGCGCTTTTTTGCCTGCTGAATTGGGCTTGGATTGACTGCTAAATACGTCTAGAAGAGGCCGCATACCGTATTGCGGCGGTATGCTAGAATGCCAGATGGGACAGTTGTATCTCGCGTCACAGACTGATGTGATCGAGGGCCCTAACTCAGTCGCATCCTAACCGCCACGGTCGCATCCCCCCGTCTGTGTCATGACGGGGAGGCCAGACTCAACATGCCTCTCTCGCCCATAATCCGCCCGGCACGCCACTGCGTAAACTGCGATCTTCGCTCGATGCGCATGTTCTGCAGCCTGGACGACGAGGCGCTTGCGGACTTCGAGCTGATCGGCGTAAGCACGACGCTTCCGCGGGGGGCGACGCTGTTTCTGGAGAATGCTCCGAGCCAGGCGGTCTATGTCGTCTGCACCGGGCAGGTGAAGCTGTCGTGCACCTCGAAGGACGGCAGGACGCTGATCCTGAAGATTGCCATGCCGGGCGACATTCTGGGACTGGGCGCGGTCATCTCCGGCTCCAAGTACGAGGTGACGGCGGAGACGGTGCAGCCGTCGGAGGTCAAGAGCATCCGGCGCGACGAGTTTCTCGCCTTCCTGAAGAAGCATGGCGATGCCAGCCTCCATGCGGCGAAGGCGTTGAGCGAGGAGTACAAGGCGGCGTTCTACGATGCGCGGCGGCTGGCGCTCTCGGGATCGACGGCCGGCCGGCTGGCGGCGGTGCTGCTGGACTGGGGCAGGGCGGAGTCCTGCGGCAAATCGGAGATGCGATTCACCATGGCGCTGACCCACGAGGAGCTGGCCAACCTGGTGGGCTGTTCGCGCGAGACCATGACACGGATGCTGGGCCGCTTCAAGCGCGAGAAGTTGATCCAGATCCACGGCGTTTCCATTCTGATTCTCTCCCCGGAGAAACTGGAACGGATCTCGGTCTAAGCCGTCCGCGGCGTGGGCATCGAACTCATTTCCTTCAACTTCTGTCTGCTTCGCCCCATTTGAGAGCCGTGACCCATATCACAGCTTTCAGCCCCGAGACCTCTTAAGATTTGCTTTTGAGGAGGTGGCGGATGGTCAATCACTGCGTTAATCCCATCTGCCAACCTGCGTTCAAGCTTCTCGACAGCTCGATTCCGGAGCCCTCCCATTCCAGTTTGAGGCTGCATAGTTTCTAGCGGCCAGCTTGATACGCCGCTGCTTGTCAGAAAAGAGATGCCTCCGATGCCAACATCCGCGAACGATACGATGCCGTCCTTCGACAGACTGCTTGTCGCGACCGATTTTTCGGCTGCGTCGCAGGCGGCCTGCCGCACGGCCATCGATACCTGCCTCGCGCTGCGGGCAAGTCTTGTGATTCTGCATGTCTTCCGTCCGCCGGAGGCTGGCGATCAGGCTCCCGACGGCCAGTCGCCGGACTCGAAGGCCCTCTATGACAAGTGCCTGGACTCGCTGGCAGAGCTGCGCAGCCAGGCCGTGCAGGCGGGCGTGGACTGTGAGGCCATCCTGGGCAACGGCAATCCGACCGCGACCATCCTGGAGACCATCTCCGCAAAGAAGATCGATCTTGCCATTATGGGGACCAGCGCTCTGCACGGCCTGGAACGGATCGTCTTCGATTCGACGACGGAGGCGGTGCTGCGCAAGGCGCCCTGCCCGGTGCTGACCGTAGGGCCCCATGCAATGAACAGCGAGAAGGCGCTGCAGTCGGTTGGGCCGGTCATCTTCGCCACCGACTTTCACTTCACGACGATACACGCCATGCGCTTTGCCGCCTGCTTCTCGCAGTTGACCGCATCGCCGCTGCATTGCCTTCATGTGATGCCGCGGACGCTGGAGGCCTGCACCCAGTGCCAGGTTGTGCCGTCGATTATGTCCGAAGCGCTGCAGCAGCTTGCCAACGAGAGTGGCCTGGTCGTCGGGGCGCCGATCTGCGCCACCACCTACGGCTGCGAGGTATCCTGCGGGGTGGTGGACTACGCCCGTGAGCAGAAGGCCAAGCTGATCGTCCTGGGCGTGCGCAAGGCCTCGCTGGAGGCATCCGAGACCCATCTGCATATTGCCTACCGGATCATCACCGAGGCCCCCTGCCCGGTGCTGACCATGGCCTTCGCATCGCAGCCGGATGTGGCGATTGAAACAGTCCGGCGCAAGGCCCCTGCCGCGGTCTGAACCGAGGCTGGGGTGGGGAGATGGGTGCGGTTCGGGGCTGGTTTGGGCCCAGGGACAACCTCCAATCGTGTGCGGACCGGGCCTCTGATCGTGGACAGGGGCGGACCGGCTTTGCAGTCGTTGTGCCTCTTCTATGGGTCATGCAGGCGGAGTAAGATCGCACGAGGCGGGTGCAATTTCTCCGCAATTCAACCCCGGACGCGAAGAGGCTTATGACGCTTGCAACGGCACCGCCCAGCGGCCGATCTCCCCGCCGCAAGATCGGCATCACCTGTTACCCCACCTATGGCGGCTCGGGCGTGGTTGCCACGGAGCTTGGCATTGAGCTGGCGGCGCGCGGCCACGAGGTCCACTTCATCACTTCGTCGCTGCCGTTCCGGCTGAGCGGCCGCGAAGCCAACATCTTCTTCCACGAGGTGGATGTCTACCACTACCCGCTCTTCGAGCATCCGCCCTACGACCTGGCGCTGGCCACACGCATGGCCGAGGTCGCGGAGTTCTACTCGCTCGATCTGCTGCACGTCCACTATGCCATTCCGCACTCCATCTCCGCGCTGCTGGCGCGCCAGATGACGGAGACGCAGCAGGAGGCCTCGCGCCGCCGCTATCTGCCCATCATCACCACGCTGCACGGGACCGACATTACGCTGGTGGGCCTGGACCGCTCGTACCTGCCGATTACGCAGTTTGGCATCGAGCAGTCCGATGGCGTCACCGCCATCTCCAGCTACCTGCGCGACCGCACCCGCGAGGCCTTCAATATTCAGGACGAGATCGAGGTCATCCGCAACTTCGTCAACTGCGATGTCTATGTCCGCGACCCGGCGAAGGTGGCCGCGATGCGACCGCGATTCACCTCGCCAGCGAGCGGAGAGACTCCAGCCGAAAAACTGCTTGTCCACCTCTCGAACTTCCGCCCGGTCAAGCGCATTCTGGATGTGATCGAGGTTTTCGCCGGGGTCGCAGCCGCCCTGCCTGCGCGCCTGATGATGATCGGCGACGGCCCCGACCGCTCTGCCGCAGAACACCTCGCCGTGCGCCTCGGCGTCGCCGGCCGCATCCACTTCCTGGGCAAGCAGGACAACGTGAACGAGCTGCTGCCGCTGGCCGATCTGATGCTGATGCCGTCGGAGATGGAGTCCTTCGGGCTGGCCGCGCTGGAAGCCATGGCCTGCGGCGTTCCCTCGATCGCCACGCGCGTTGGCGGCGTTCCGGAACTCATCGAGGATGGGGTCAACGGCCTGCTCTTTCCGGTTGGCGATACGGAGGCGATGGCGGCGGCCGCGATCGCCCTGCTGGGCGACGAGGCGCGGCTGGCTGCCATGGCTGCCGCCGCACGCAAGAACGCCAGCGACCGTTTCTGCTCCACCCGCATCATCCCCCTCTATGAGGCCTTTTACGAGCGCGTCATTGCGCGCGGCCAGGCGGCGAAGCCGTGAGCAGGAAGGAAGACGCCGTGAGCAGTCGTGAAGAAGCAGCCGCTCCCGTCTGCCTTGCTCTCACGGACAGGCGCATCCTGGTCACCCGCGCGCCAGGTCAGGCCTCGCAGCTCGCCGAGCGGCTGAGCGCGTTGGGCGCAACTCCGATTCTGATTCCCACCATCGAGATTGCCCCCCCCGTCTCGTTTGCGGCCCTCGATGCCGCGCTCGCATCCCTCTCCGGCTTCGATCTGGTGGCCTTCACCAGCGCCAACGCGGTCGAGGCCTTCCACCAGCGCGCGCAGTTGCTGGGCGTTACGCCCGCGTCGCGCCGCATCGCGGTGGTTGGCCCTGCGACCGCGCGCGCGGTTGCGGCGATCGGCCTGCGTGCCGAAGTCGTTCCACCTGTATTTACCGCTGAATTGCTGGCCCAAACCATTGTGCAGACCCTGCTGCCCGAAGCGCCCAGTGCGCGCATTCTGCTGGTGCTGGCCGAGCAGGCGCCCGCGACGCTCGCCTCCGCGCTGGCAGCCGCCGGAGCTCGCGTCACCGTCGCCGCGGCGTACTGCAACCGCATCCCCCGGGCCTCGTTGGCAGCTCTCGCCGACCTCTTCGCCGACCCCTCGAAGGGTCCCGACGCCGTCACCTTTACCAGCGCCTCCACGGCCGGCAACCTCATCGCCCTGCTGGATGCCGCGGGCCTCACGCTGCCCGCCGCGGTCGTACGCGCCTCCATCGGGCCGGTCACCTCCCGCGCGCTTGCCGACCTCGGCCTGCCGCCCCATCTGGAGGCGAGCGAGCCGACCATCGCCGCGCTGGCGGAGGCCCTTGCCGACTACTTTCATGCCGCTTCCCGACAAAAGTTGTATTGATAGCATCTGTCTGAATGAGCACAAATTCAGAAGCGGGGATGATACGTTCTTAATATGACGAAAGCGCTTCTGGCAACCGATCTCTACGGCCTTCCCCTCGTGGCGCGCGGCAAGGTCCGCGACCTTTATGCCCTGGGCGACAAGCTGCTGTTTGTGGCCACGGACCGGATCTCCGCGTTCGACCATGTGCTTGGCTCGGGCATTCCGGACAAGGGAAAGATCCTCACGCAGATCTCGGCCTTCTGGTTTGAGTTCCTCAAAGACACAGTGGCGAACCATCTTCTGGCCATCGAGGCGCCGGAGATTGCCGCGCTGCTGGAGCCGTATTCCGAACAGATCTTTGGCGAGCGTCTCTCTGCCGAACGAATGGTTTCGCAGCCGGTGTTTCAGGAGCAGATCGCGGGCCGCAGCATGGTGGTGCGCCGCGCGCGCATGTTCCCCGTAGAGTGCGTGGTGCGCGGCTACCTCTCCGGGTCGGGATGGAAGGACTACCGGGCGACGGGAGCGGTCTGTGGGATTCCTCTGCCAGCGGGGCTGCGCGAGTCGGAGCGGTTGCCGGAGCCGCTCTTCACCCCGTCGACCAAGGACAACTCCGGCGGACACGACCAGAACATTTCCTACGCGCAGGTGGAGGCGATGGTCGGCGCCGAAATGGCCCATGCGCTGCGCCGTCTGACACTCGCGATCTATTTGAAGGCGTCTGCATACGCGGCGGCGAAGGGAGTGATTCTGGCCGACACGAAGTTCGAGTTCGGCTGGATCGACGGCGTGGGCATGGTGCTGGCCGACGAGGTGCTGACTCCGGACTCCTCGCGCTACTGGCCGGCGGCAAGCTACGCTGTGGGCGGCGCGCAGCCCAGCTTCGACAAACAGTACGTGCGCGACTATCTTGAATCCATTGGCTGGAACAAGCAGGCCCCCGCGCCTGCGCTGCCCGAGGATGTTGTGACCCATACTCGGGAGAAATACATGGAGGCGTTCCGGCTGCTGACAGGGCTGGACGACCTGGATGCGATGGGGGGCCGGGCCGGGCCGGCGGACCTCTCGAAGGTGCAACCATGAACCTTGCAGACTTGAACTGGTTCGACTGGGTACTGATTGCGGTCCTGATCGTCTCGATGGTGCGGGCATATGTCACAGGGCTTGTGCGCGCGATCGCCGGGCTGTTCGGGTTTGTTGCGGGGTTTGAAGCGGCGAGTTGGGGCTACGCCGACCTCGGAGACCGGATCAGGGACCAGGCCTGGATTACATCGGAGTACATGGCGCGGACGATCGCCTTCCTGGTGATTCTCGTGGTCGTAGTGGCGCTGTTCGAGATCGCTGGCCGCGTACTGCAAAAGAAACTGCGGACGATCGGGCTGGGTACGTTCGATCGCATTCTCGGGGCGGCGTTTGGATTTGCCCGCGCCTGCCTGATCGGGATCGTTCTGCTGATGGCCGCAACGATCTTCACGCCGCAGCCGGATGTCATCTCCAACTCGGTCCTGAGACCCTATTTATTTACCGTTGTGCATGATGTATCCTTCCTCATACCCGATTTCCTGCAACAGCGGATTCTGTGACGGCGCGGCTGGTTTCCAGCAGACCGGCTTCACCGGGCCGGCAGAATCCGCCGCACTGGATCAATTGGCATGGCGTGGTCTACAGTAGGGATTCAGCCTGGTGCGGCCAGCAAGCGAGGTTAGAACTTTGAAGCGTGAATTGGACACCCTGATCACACAGATGCACAGTGCGGGCATTCCCTATGCGGAGGCCATTCGGCAGTTCAAGAAGCGCTACATCCTGGAAGTGCTGGCGCACCACAAGGGCAACCAGTGCAAGGCCGCGACCGAGTTGGGAATGCATCGCAACACGCTCAGCCGTACGCTGGCGGAACTGGATATGGACTCCGCGCAGATCCGCAAGGGAATGCGCCGGCCGGTGATGAGCGAACGGCCGGCGATGGCCCAGCGAATGGCGATGGGCCAGAGGCCGAGAATGCTGATTGCGGGGACTGGGCGGCAGGCCTAGAAACAGAGAACAGGGAACAGATGAGCCTGCGGCGGGCGGGCCGTGAAGCGGGTCTGCGGTCCGCGGCCCCGGATGGCGGCGTGGCGCGTCTAAGATAGCAGTGCATGGCTTTCCCAAACCATCTTCGCGCAACACGGAGCGGACCACGGCTGGGCGCGTGGTTGCTCTGCTGCTTTGCGCTCACGAACTCCGCCAGCAAGACATGGGCGCAGGCTCCGGCAACGCAGGGAGCGGCAGTTCAAGATCGGGCGCAGCAAGGACAGGCACAGCAGGCAGCGGCGGGGCAGGAGCAGACGCAGCAAAGCCCGCCAGCTCAAAGTCAGCCGGAAGCGGGTCAGGCGGAACCGGCCCAGGCTGCGCCTGCGCAGCCGGCGGATGGGGCGGGCGCGGGGACCGCGCTGGCGGCTGCCGGTCCGCATCCCGTGGAGACAGCGCCCAACAAGCGGCATCTGCGGCAGGCTGAGGATGCATATCTGGCGGGCGCGAACAAGCTCCAGCGGGACGACCCGATCGGGGCCGAGCGCGAGTTTACGCGTGCCCAGGAACTGGATCCCGGGAACCGCGATTATGCGATCGCGATCTCGCTGGCGCGCCAGCACCGGCTGACGGAGCTGGTGCAGCAGGCGGGCAAGGCGCGGCAGGAGGGAAACCGGCAGAAGGCGGAGAAGCTGCTCGCCCAGGCGCGCGCCATCGACCCCGAGAATCCCATTGTGATCGAACACAGCGGGCCGGATTTGGCGAAGACAGCGAGCGCGGCCCAAGCGCCAGACGCAGCTTTGGGCCAGGCTGCTTCGGACCAGGCCTCGGGAAAGCCCGGCGACAAAGCTGGCGCGTTGCCAGGACCGCTCGCGGACCGGGCCCGGTTGCTCTCCGGCGGCGAAGAGCGTGAGCCGTGGAGCATCCAGGCGCCAGAGCTGGAGGGCGCAATTCACCTCGCTCCCAGCGACGCGGTGAAGAGCTTTCATCTGAGTGGGCTCTCCCCGGACCTGCTGCGCGATGTGGCGTCGGCATACGGAATTCGCGCGATCGTCGATGATTCCGTGGAGCGGAAGAACATTAATTTCGATCTGGAGAATGTGAACTACCAGCGGGCCATGGATGTGCTGATGGAGATGGCCCATGTCATCGCGGTGCCCGTGGATGAGACCAGCGTGCTGGTCGCCCATAACCTCCCGTCGAACCGGCTGCTCATGGAGCGCCTGGTAGAGGAGACGATCTATCTGCCGGGGTCCACGCAGGAACAGATCAAGGATATGGCGAACGTGGCGCAGAACATCTTCGGGGTGAGGCAGGCAACCGCTCAGGTGGCCACTGGAAGCATCGTGGTGCGCGCTCCGCAAGAGGTCCTGGCAACGATGAACCGGGTACTCGAGGACCTGATGGATGCCACCGGAGAGGTGATGGTCGAGGTGAAGATGTATGAGGTGGATACCTCTCGCACGGCCAACACCGGGGCGAACATCCCCACGGCGGCCGGCATCTACAACGTGGACCAGGCAGCCACGGCGCTGGTGAATGCAAACCAGACGCTGGTGCAGCAGGCGATTGCGCAGGGCCTGGGGAACCCACCTATTACCGCGACGTCCAGCGCGCTTACGATTGCGGGCGAGTTGATCGCGTCGGGACTGGTGCAGAGCAGCCTGTTCAATAGCACGATTGGGGTCTTTGGCGGCAAGACGATGATGACAGGCATCACGGAAACAGGGAGCATCTCGTTCAACCTGGGTTTGAATTCATCCGACGCAAGGACGCTCGACGATGTGCAGATGCGGGTGGCAGACCGGCAGACCGCAAACTTCCGCGAGGGGACGCGCTATCCGATCACCTCATCGACCTACAGCTCGGGGTTGTCGACGGCGGCCTCCGCGCTGAGCAATAAAACCATCAACGGCGTCAACGTCGCCAGCCTGCTCTCGCAGTACGCGGGCGGCAGCAGCATGACGATTCCTCAGGTCACCTATGAGGACCTCGGCGTGACCCTGAATGCGACGCCGGTGATCCTGAAGTCGGGACAGATCAACATGAAACTGGACCTGAAGATCGAATCGCTCACAGGCAGCACAAGTGACGGCAACCCCATCCTGGGAAACCGGGAGTTCAAATCGGACATCACGGTGATGGAGGGCGAGAGCGTGCTGATGGTGAGCTATGTGAGCAAAACCGAGTCGGCTGCGATGTCGGGGATCCCTGGATTGAGCGAATTGCCGGGCTTCCAGTTGCCCGTTACGCAGGACATACAGAAGGACACCAACCAGCTTGTCATGGTGGTGACGCCGCATGTGGTGCGGCGGCGCTCCGATCTGTTGGCCAGCCCGCGGATTGCGTACCGAGGGCAGGCGGGGAATTAGGAAGCAGACACCGAGAGCGGCGTCCCGCATCCGGTCCGCCCTGGTTTCGACGCGTTGACCGTGGCTACACGGGCCGCTATACTTCAACTTGTGCGAGCGGGAGTAGCTCAGTGGTAGAGTGCTTCCTTGCCAAGGAAGATGTCGCCGGTTCGACCCCGGTCTCCCGCTCCAAAACCAGCCCTTCTGCGATACACTCTTCCTGATTCAACCGGGTGTGCGCGAAAGCGCACCCCCCTGCGAGGCGCGGTACCCAAGTGGTAAGGGAGAGGTCTGCAAAACCTTTATGCGCCGGTTCGATCCCGGCCCGCGCCTCCAATTATTTCAATCACTTAGTCCGATAGACTGAAAAGTCCCCACAGATGCCTGTGGGGACTTTTGTGGGTTCCTTTGCGTTTGGTTCACGGGATAACAGTTCCTTCTCTCTCGAATTCGCCGGGCAGCTTCAGAACGCGTACTTCAGCGACAGTTGGAGAAAGCGCGCATCCGGAGTCAGTTTCTGGAAGCTGCGCGGGCCGGTGATGACCCCTCCGGTGCTGTCGATGGTCATGTCGCTCGGCTGGCCGAGGGAGGGAGTGTTGAACAGATTGAAGATGTCGGCGCGAAACAGCAGGGCCTGCTCGCGGAAGACTGGGAAGAGCTTGAAGACGGACATGTTGATGCGCTCAAAGCCCGGGCCGTAGACATCGTTTCGCCTGCCGCCCAGGAAGCCGAGAACCGACGCGGGGTTGGTCACATAGACAGGCTGCGTCGCCGAAGCGTAATGCGGGTCGGAGGTCCCGGTCGGGATGTAATGCTGTGGCTCGTTCGTCCAGTCGTTGGGGTTCCACGGGTTCTGGAACGAGCAGGGGTTGTACCAGTTGCTGCGAGTGCGGGCCCTCGCGGCGCAGGCCACCTGGATAGTCGGATTGGGGCTGGAGAATGTGCCGCCGCTCGCGTAGGGGTCTTTAATTTTGACCGCCTCCGCCTTGCCTCCACTCGCCGTGCTGATGGCGGTGGGAGCCACCGAGAAGGGGTTGCCCGTCTGCACCGCGAAGGTCAGGTTGAGCGACCATCCATCGACCGCAGGGTTCAACAAACCGTTCTTGTTAAGAAACTTGTGTCCCGCACCGAAGGGCAGGTCAAACAAGGCGTTGAAGGTGAAGCGCTGGCGCGTATCGAAGGTGGAGTTGGAATATTCCGCCTTGACAGGGACCAGGTTCGTCTGCCGGAACCCTGCATCCGCGCTTGAGAGCATCAGCGCGGGTGCATCGTCCAGGGAGTGCGACCAGGTGTAGGTGGCCAGAAGGCTCTTTCCGTTGGAGTATTTCTTCTCCAGTTTGGCCTGCATCCCGTTGTAGTTGCTGTTGCCAACATGGTCGATAAAATCCGTGCTGCCGAAGTCGGGCAGCGGACGGGCGTTCTGCGTGCTGTTGCTGGGGTTCTCCAGCGCCAGGGGGCTGTTCGGATCGGTGATAGAGCCCAAATGGTGCGAGGCGTCGCCCACATAGCTGAGGATGGCTAGGATTCCCTTGGCAACGCTGCGCTGGATGGCGAGGTTGTAGTCCTCGGTGTAGGGCGTGGTAAGCGCGGGAGGGGTGCCGCGCAGGGACAGGTCGGCCACATTGCCGGTCAGCCCGTGGGCCAGGATGGCGGAGAAGCCGTTGCCAATGGTGATGCCATCGGTGGGGCAGAAGGTTGCGGAGCAGTTGCCAGAGGGGAAGTTCGAATCGAACTGGAAGGGATAGTTCTGCCCCAGGTTGGGCATGTAACCGGCGTTCTCCAATCCGCCGTAAAAGAACCCATAGCCGGCGTGGATGGAGGTCTTCGTGTCCGGGGAATACGAGATGCCCAGACGCGGCCCGAAGTTGGCCTTCTGCGCAGCAATCAGATGCGGATCGGGGTTGAACTGCAGGGCGATGTTGTCCTTGGCCAGCAGGTTGGGAAAGGCATTGGAGGTCTGGGCAAAGATGGACTGCACATCGCTCTGGATCTCCGCGGGGAACTGGAGAGCAGCCGAGCCGCTGCCGAATCCGGTCGCCGTATTCAGCGACGACGGCCCGTTCATGCTGTAGGAGGCCTGGTAGCCGCCCACATCCCGATAGGGCTGAAAGTACTCCCAGCGCAGGCCCGCGCTGATGGTGATCTTCTTGGTGATGCGCCAGTCATCCTGCACGTAGGCACCGTCGTACCAGCGGGCCTCGCCGCTGACAAACTCGCTGGAGAGGACCGCGCTGTTCTGGCTGTCCAGCAGAAAATCGGCCGCGGCAAAACCGGTGTTGGGGGCGTTCAGGTTGCTGGTGTACTCGCCGGTGTAGTAGTAGTTGCCGCGGGAGGCGGGTGGCTCCTGACTGGAGAAGCGTACGCTCAGAAAATTGACTCCGGCCTTCAGGGCGTGGTTGCCGGCGATCTTTGTTACGTTGTCGATGATCTGGTATACGTTCTCTTTTTCGGTGCCCGGCGTGTATCCGCCGCTGCCGAAGTTGGCGATGTTGAATGCGCCGCCGCTGAACCACATCTGCGGAATTCCGCCGTTCATATAGCCGATGGGGATACCGCCAAACCCAAGACTGGCGGCAAAGCCTGCATTCGCAGCATTGAACTGCGTCCTGTGCGAGCGGATGTTGTTGAAACCCACGCGAAATTCGTTGGTCAGCGTGTGGGAAAAGATGTGGGTCTCGCTGAACATGAAGCTGCCGCTGATGTTGCCGCTGATGTTGCCGCCGCCGGCCAGAATGCCAAATAACGGAGGCTGGTACGACGGCTCGTTCCAGTAACTGAAGCTGGAATACGCCGTGTCCTTGGCGTTGATGTTCCAATCCAGGCGCGTGTCCCACTGGGTGGTGTCGTCGTACGCCGCGGAGTTGAAGAGGTAGTTGTTATAGAGCAGCCCGTTGTTGGTATTCGGTTTCGGAAGCAGGTTGAGGACCGCCAGCGCGGTCGGGTTGGGCGCAACCCCGGGGATGCCCGATGCGAGATTGTTGTTGGGGAATGGCTGAGGCGGCGCGCTGGAACTCTGGTGATAGAGCTGGATGGGTCCGGACGCACCCGTCAGCGTGGGGTTGTACAACTCGGAGAAGTTGCCGGCCCGCTCCAGCAGCGACGGAACCGTCGTGATGGTTACGCCGGTATAGGCAATGCGATTGGCCTGCACGTCGGCAAAGAGGAACAGCTTGTTGCGCAGGAGGGGCAGGCCAACGGCCGCGCCAAACTGGTTCTCATGGTATGCAGGCACGGAGGTCGCGTTCCAGTCCCTGGCGTCGAAGGCCGTGTTGCGCACGAACTCCCACAAGCTGCCATGCACTCTGTTTGTGCCCGACTTCAGGCTGGTGTTGATGATTGCGCCCGCGGAGTGTCCGAACTCGGCCGAATAGTCGCCGCTCTGCACCTTGAACTCCGCAAGCCCCTCGGACGGGGGCTGGGCCACAAAACTGGCGCCGGTTGGGAAATCAACCAGATGATTGTTGTTGTCCACGCCGTTGAGCATGTAGTTGTTCTGCTCCGCGCGCTGACCGTTGGAGTTGAAGTCGCCCGTGCCCGCGCCGTGCGAGCCCTGCGGAGGGGCCGCGCCCGCGGCCAGTTGCGCGATGAACACCCAGTTACCGCCGCTGAGCGGGACCTTGTTGATGGATTGCGCGCCGGTCGTCTGACTGGTCGAACTCTCCTGCGTCTGCATCGGCGGCGCAACGGTGGTGGTGGTGTCGGACGCAACTCCACGCTTCAGCGTGACAACAACGCTAAGCTGCTGCTGCATGCTGATCGTCAGGCCAGTCAGCGTGGTGGTTCCGTAGCCCGGCGAACTGGCGGTCACCCTGTAGTTGCCAATCTTGATCGGCGAGAAGAAAAAGACGCCGGAGCCGTTCGAGTTGCTCTTCAGCACCAGCCCTGTGTCGTCATTGGTCAGCGTCACGCCGGCATTGCCGATCGCTGCGCCGGACGCGTCCTGCACCGTGCCCGTTATCGTGCCCTGGTCTGCCTGTCCCGATGCGATGCGCACCAGGCCAAACAGCAGGACGAGCGCCAGGGAGAACAACTTCAGTCTCGTTCTGTTATCTCGAAAACGTAGATGGGGAATTGCCATGGAGGGATGGGGGGCCGGCGATGCAACGATATCCAGCGGGTTTTCGATTCTCTCGAAAGAGTAATGAAACAGAGTTAAATTGGATCTCTTCGTTAGATGGAACCGGCACAAGGTTGCGGCTGGACAAACCTCTGCCGCAGCCGGCAAATCATATCAAAAAATGGTGGCCAGAGACGGGATTGAACCGCCGACGCCGGCCTTTTCAGGGCCGCGCTCTACCACTGAGCTATCTGGCCTTGGCGATGCAAAACGCCTGATTCGGGACAGCCAAGAGCGCCCGGGCGAGAGCGAGAAAAGTCCGCGCGGTCAACTCCGGCGGGTTCAAGCATCCAGCTAAAGTATAGCAACCCCGGCTGCATGCGCCAAACCTGCCGCGCGTCGGACAGTAGACAACCGCGATATGCTAGGGGTCTGCATCCACGTTGCGCCGAGAGGTGAGCCTCCATGTCCCGCATCTGCCAAGTTTCGCAACGCCTGCGAAGACGAGCTTTGACATCTGCATCGCTGTTGCTGCTTTCGACTCTGGCACTGATGCCGGCCCTGCTGCATGCGCAGGGACCTACACCGGGCGAGCAGCGCGCGGTGCGCGCCTTCGACGCGGCGCGGACTGACAAAGCCAACGCGCTTGCCCTCGAAGCGTTTCTGGCCAGAATGCCCAAGGGCGGCGACCTGCATATGCATCTCTCCGGCGCAGTCTACGCGGAGACGTTTCTGAAGGAGGCCGCGGCTGACAATCTCTGCGTGAATCCGAATCCGAAGACGCTGAGTTTGGTGAAGAATGCAGGGGTGACCAATGCGGGGCCGACTTGTCCTGACGGAGACTTGCCTGCGGCCAGCGTATTTCAGAACCAGAAGCTCTACGACGCGCTGGTCGATGCGTTCTCGATGCGCAGCTTTGTGCCGTCGGCGGGCGTCAGCGGGCACGACCAGTTCTTCGCCACCTTCGACCGCTTTGGCGCGCTCGACAAGTCGCATGCCGGCGAGTGGCTGGACGAGGTGGCCACGCGCGCAGCCGCGCAGAACGAGCAGTATGTGGAGGTGATGCAGACGCCGAGCTTCTTCGATCTGGCCCCTCTGTGGAACTCGCTGGGCTGGCCGGCGACACCGGCGGGCGCGAAGCCCGATCCCGAGGGCGATGCGACCGGAACATCGCGCGCCGAACTCGACGCGCTGCGAACGAAGCTGCTGGCGGGCGGGATGCGCGACGAGGTTGCTCTCGACGCCAAGGAGTTCGATGAAGCGCTAGCCAGCCGCGCGCGCATCGAGCGTTGCGGCGGGCCGGGTGCCGCGCCGGCCTGCGCGGTGAAGATACGTTTTCTCTATCAGGTGCTGCGCGCGTTTCCGCCGCAGCAGGTCTTCGCGCAGACGCTGCTTGCCTTCGAGGTGGCCAGCGCGGACACGAATGTCCTCGGGCTGAACTTCGTGCAGCCCGAGGACGCGCGGCTCTCCATGAGCGAGTACAACCGGCAGATGCACATGCTGGATTATCTGCAGCGCATCTATCCCAAGGTTCACATCTCGCTGCATGCGGGCGAGCTTGCGCCGGGACTGGTGCCGCCGGAGGGATTGAAGTTCCACATTCGCGAGGCGGTCGAGCTGGGCCACGCGGAGCGCATCGGACACGGCGTCGATGTGATGCAGGAGACGGACCCGCGCGGACTGCTCAATGAAATGGCCGCGCGGCATGTGATGGTGGAGATCAACCTCACCTCGAACGACGTGATCCTGGGCGTGGTTCCGCCGCACCATCCGCTGCCGGAGTACCGCGCGGCGCATGTGCCCGTGGCGCTCTCAACCGACGACGAGGGCGTCTCGCGCATCGACCTGACGCATGAATTCGTGCGCGCGGCGATGGAGTATGGACTGGGCTACCTCGACCTGAAGGCGATGGTGCGAACCTCTCTGGAGCACAGCTTTCTGCCCGGCGAGAGCCTGTGGCAGAAGCCCGACGACTTCACGCGGGTGAAGTTGACCTGCGCGGGGCAGGCTCTCGGTGCGGAGTTGCCGGCGGCGAGCTGTGAGGCGTTGCTGCGGTCGAGCGAGAGAGCGAGTGAGCAGTGGGAGCTGGAGAATCGCTTTGCGGCCTTCGAGGCAAGCCTGCAGTAGCGTTTGTCGATTGCGAGCACTGCGTATTTCAGAAGCCACGCCAGTTCTCGACTCCTCGCTGTACTATCTTTGAGCGGAAGTTTTGAGCGCACGCGTGCGCGAGGAGATTCGATGAGGATTGCGGTTGGAGTGGGGTTGGCGGCGGCGATGGCTGCGGGAACGATGGCGCAGAGTGCGTCTGCGGCGGGTGTTGGCGTTGCGACCGTGAAGCTCTGCGACGCGCGGACATATGGCGCGAAGGCCGACGGCGTAAGCAAGGACACCAAGGCGATCCAGGCGGCGGTGGATGACTGCGCCAGCAAGGGCGGCGGAACGGTGCGGCTGAGCGGCGGAACGTTTCTGACCGGCCCCGTCGTGTTGAAGAGCAATATCACACTGGAGATTGCCAAGGGCGCGGTGTTGCTGGGCTCGCCCGACCGCGCGGACTATCCGATGGTGACCTTTGCGCGCAACCAGACGGTGCAGCCGCTGGTCAGCGCGGTGAACGCGGAGAATGTGGCCATCACCGGCGAGGGCACCATCGACGGCAACGGCAAGGTCTGGTGGGACTACATTGTCGGCGCGAAAGACGCAGGGGTGTTGGGCAACGACCATCCGCGGCCGTTTGGCGTGCTCTTCGACCACACGAAGCACGTGCGCATGGAAGGCGTCACGGTGCAGAACTCGGGCATGTGGCAGATTGTGCCGTACTACGCGGACGATGTGACGATCCGCAACGTGCGCATCCTTGCGCCCAAGTCGCCCAACACCGACGCGATCGATCCCTTCAGCTCCAGCAATGTGGTGATCGACCATGTGTTTGCCAGCACGGGGGACGACAACGTCGCGATCAAAAGTGGAGCGATCAACTCGCCGGGGCCGGACGCGCCAAGCCGGAACATCACGATTACGGACTGTACGTTCGAGAACGGGCATGGGATTTCGATCGGCAGCGAGATTGCGGGCGGCGTGCAGAATGTCCGCGTGGAGCGGGTCAGCTTCAAGGGGACGGACCAGGGAATTCGCATCAAGTCTGCGCGCGACCGCGGCAACGATGTGTCGAATATCTCGTACAAGGACATCACGATGGTGGATGTGAAGACCGCGATCCTGATTACGGAGTACTACCCGCATGCGGTGCCCGAGGGCGACGTTCCGGCCGAGCCGGTGGGGCGGCTGACGCCGAAGTTTCACGACATCTCGATCGAAAATCTGAAGGCGACGGGAAGCGGTTCGGCGGGGACGATTGTGGGGCTGCCGGAGTCGCCGGTGCTGGGGCTGACCATGAAGAATGTACACATCGCGGCGAAGACAGGATTGTCGATCGCCTACGCGAGCGTGACCATGGACGACGTGGTGGTGACGCCGCAGACGGGCGAGGCGATGAAGATTGCGCCAACGGCGAAGGTGACGGTGAAGAAGTAATTCTTTTCACACCAAGCAAAGAATTGACCGGGTGAGACGGGCGGGAGCGCGTGCGGTACTTCCACTTATTCCTTGCGACTACCGGGCCCGAAGCAACCACCGATTCAAGCCGCCCGGCCGGTCTCCGGCAGACCGGATGTGCCCGGACGTTATATCTTGGATGAGGAAGCCTTGCGAGGCAGATCTCTGGACGATCTCTGAAATAGGGGTTGGGATGTTGCACTCGCCGGGGGCCAAGATTTGGAGATCAATGCTCAGGATGATGATGAAGAAGATTGCGATGGCAGCGATGCTGGCCGGCCTGCTGACAACTGTCTGCGCGCAGGCGCAGACCAAGCTCGGCCCGGCGGCGCCCGTCACCTACGACAATAAATATGAGGTGTACGGCGGGCTGAACTTCATGAACTTCATGGCCGGCCAGGACCTAACCCGGCGCATGGACTTCGGCGGCGGCGAGTTGGAAGGCACCTACTGGCTGACCGGCAAGTGGGGGCTGGCGGCGGAGTATCGCGGCGAGGCGGGCACCACGCCCGTGTTGCCGAATGCGGGAATCTACGGAATTCACCGTCCGCTGGTGTACATGAACATGGTGCTCTTCGGCGCGCAGTTTCGCTGGATGCAGAACCAGCACGCGGCGCTCGACCTGCACGCGTATGGCGGGCCGTCGTATGGCGTCTTCGACGCAGGGACCTCCGGCGCCGGGCCTACGCCGGGCATCAGCGCAGCTTCCAACGCGCGTCTTGTCGGGCTCTATCCCAACCACACCGCTCCGATCTTCGCGCTGGGAGGCAGTGTGGACATGAACCGCTCCAAGAACTGGGCGGTGCGTCTCTCGCCGGACCTGATCCTGGATGAGTTCGGCTCGGGGACGCGCGAGTTCTTTGCCATCTCCGGCGGAATCGTATATCGCTTTCCCGTGAAGAAGAAGTAAGGAAGGTCTGAACAGAGGTTTGGCATTCCCTCGGGGGCTAAAGCCCCATTCATACTGCGGCGCTAACGGCGGGACTGAAGTCCCACCCCTTCAAGGCAGTGACTGATTTAGAGATTCCTAAGGGCGCGACGGCGCGCCAAGGCAGGGCAACATGGAGGCGATGAGGGAGTTGTTGCGCGGCAGCTTGAGGTCGAGCCTAAGCGGCATGCGCGAGCAAGACCGGCTGGCTGCGGCGTGGACGGTGGCCTGCGGACACGCGATGGCCGAGCACGGCGCGGTGGTTGGCTACGAGGCGGGCGTGGTGCGGGTCGAGGTCGCCGGCGCGGTGTGGATGCGGCAGATGATCTCGCTCGGCGGCGTGCTGGAGCGCGAGTTGGCGCGCATCAGTGGCGTGCCGGTCGCCGCGATACACTTTGAATTGAAGAAAGACTGAGCGCAGGTCGTATAAGCGAAAGCAGATTCCCTTCGGGAATGACAAACAAAGGACGGTGCGGATGGCTGACGTTGCGGGCGTAACCATGGACGAGGTGTTGCGTGTGGCGGAGCTGGCGAACCTGGACCTGACCGCCGAGGAGGTGCCGCGCATGCAGCGCGACCTCAACGCGATCCTGGGTCACATCGCGCAGTTGAATGAGCTGGACACGGCGGGCGTTCCGGCGATGGCCCAGGTCGGCGAGATGCTTGGCGCAGAGGTGAAAACCACCGGCGCAAGCCTGCGCGCGGATGCGGTGCGTCCGTCGCTAGACCGCGCGGCGGTGATGGCCTCGGCGCCGGAGAGCGATGGCCGCTTCTTCAAGGTGCCAAAGGTGATTGAAAGATAGGCACTTCGTGCGGTTCTCGACGCGCTCACGCGCGTGAAGGGAAAATGCGGGGCGGTTTTAGAGGTGAAATGTCGGTTCGAGGTTCGAGGCAGGAGATGGAATTGGGCGGGATGACGATTGAGAGCGTTCGAGCGGCGATTGCCAGCGGAGCAGTGACGGCGACTGCTGTGGCCGAGGAGCACTATGCGCGGATCGTGGCGGAAGACGGGCCGAGCGGAAAAGGGATCAACAGCTTTCTGGCGCTGAGCCGCGAACGCGCGATGGCGCAGGCGGCGAAGATTGACGCGATGGCCGCCGAGGGCGAGCCGCTGCCGCCGCTGGCCGGGGTCCCGGTGGGGATCAAGGACGTGCTCACCATGAAGGGCTCGCCTGCCACTGCTGGCTCGAAGATTCTGCAAGGCTACAAACCTCCTTACGATGCCACTGCGGTGACCCGGCTGGAGTCGGCCGGCGCGGTGCTGCTGGGCAAGCTGAACTGCGATGAGTTCGCCATGGGCTCCTCCAACGAGAACTCGGCCTATGGGCCGGTGCACAATCCGCGCGCGCTGGACCGCGTACCGGGCGGGTCGAGCGGCGGCTCGGCTGCGGCGGTTGCGGCGGGCTTCGCCGTGACGTCGCTGGGCTCGGACACCGGCGGATCGATCCGTCAGCCGGCGGCATTTTGCGGCGTGGTTGGCGTACTGCCCACCTACGGACGCGTCTCGCGCTTCGGCCTCATCGCCTTCGCCTCGTCGCTGGACCGCGTGGGGCCGTTCGCCACCAACGTGCGCGACGCGGCCACCATGCTCGGCGTTATCGCCGGTCAAGACGCGAAGGACGCAACCAGTTCCGACCAGCCCGTGGGAGATTATGTCGGCGCACTGGCGAAGCCTGTTGCGGGCCTGCGCATCGGCGTTCCCACGGAGTACTTCGGCGAGGGACTGAACGCGGAGATTCGCGCCGCCATCGAGCGCGCGCTGGACGGTCTGCGCGAGGCAGGCTGCGTGGTGAAGACGATCGCGCTGCCGCACACCCGCTACGCCATCCCGACCTACTACGTGATTGCGACGGCGGAGGCCTCGGCCAACCTCTCTCGCTTCGACGGCGTGCGCTTCGGGCTGAGGGCGGCTGAAAACGCGGACCCGCAGACGCTCTCTGCGATGTACCGCGAGACGCGCGACCAGGGCTTCGGCGCGGAGGTCAAGCGCAGAATTCTGCTGGGCACCTACGCGCTCTCCGCCGGCTACTACGACGCGTACTACCGCAAGGCGCAGCAGGTGCGCACGCTGCTGACGCGCGACTTCCTGGCCGCCTTTGCCCATGTGGACGCCATCATTGCGCCCATCACGCCAACCCCGCCCTGGAAGCTGGGCGAGAAGACCGCCGACCCGCTGCAGATGTATCTCGAAGACATCTACTCGGTCGCGGCCAGTCTCGCCGGTATCTGCGGAATGAGCGTGCCATGCGGCGAAACCAAGGCGGGGCTGCCCATCGGCGTGCAGATCATGGGCCCCCATTTCAACGAGGAGACTATGCTCCGCGTCGCGCTGGCCATCGAGACAGCACAGAGGTAAATCTTCAGGAATTTTCTCGCCGCTAGCTCTACACTCGGCCAAGGCGCAGGCCTTCGCCGAAGCCCTGCGCGCCCAGTTCGGCTCACCGTGCATCTGTGGAGCGTGCGGCTGACCGCCGCCGCCTGCGTGCCGGTGCAGGAGTTGCGCCTGAGCTCCGCGAGCATCTTCGCACCGGTCTCGCTGCCCAACCTCCACTCCCGCCACCTTCGTGAATCGTGCGGTCTAGTGGGGTAAGATTGAAGGAAGTCGGGGCGTAGCGCAGCCTGGTAGCGCATCTGCTTTGGGAGCAGAGGGTCGTCAGTTCGAATCTGACCGCCCCGACCAACACAATTCATTAAGAATCAAGCAGATGGGGCGATTCCGCCCAGCGCATCTGCTTTTTTCGCCTACATCACTGTAGTCGATTTTGTGACGGTCGCCGCCTCCAAGTTTTTCCAGTGGAGTTCCAAATGGATCTCCATCAGATAAAATTTCTGATTTTCCTTTCGGATATTCCGTGAGTTGAGCAGCAAAAAACTACATCGGGGAGATGGCACCCTGGTGGCTCGACCGAATCAGATTGTGCGACACCGACGCATACCGGTTTCCGAACCCCATTTCTTTCTGTTGAGGTGTTCCTACTGGATTGTGAGACTCACCGAACCCGAACTGGTCACTTGTTGCGTCGAAGGGGGTGGTGAGGAGCCCCCGCCGCAGCCGATACTGAGGGCCGCCGTAGCCATCAGAACCAGTCCCAGACAAGCCGTAAGCCAGATGCCCTGCGCAGCCAGTTTCCTCCTCATAAACCCAAGAGGCAGCAGAAGAATTGGCAGCAGAATGAACCCAGAGGCCGCGCCAGAGACCGTTTCAATAAAGACCACGATGATCTGATACGTTCCTTTGGGCGTGTTCGTGGATGTGGTGATCGTCACCGCATTGATGGTCGAGGAGTAGCTGCACGTCGCTCCCGTGGGTAGGTTCAGGCAGGTTACGGAGACGCTGGTCACCGACGTTGGCATGGTCACCGGATAGCTGGCCGTGGAACCGGCAGCCACGGTCTCTGAGGTCGAGGTGATGGTTAGCGCGGTCGATCCGGACGAGGCGGAATCCACCTCGAACTGCCATGAGTTGGACGTGCCGCCGCCGGGCGCTGGAGTCTGCACCGTAATGGCGTTGGTTCCCGCAGCGGCGATGTCAGCCGCCGGTGCTTGTGCCGTAAGTTGGGTCGCGCTCACATATGTGGTGGTGAGGGCCGAAGCTCCCCAATAGATTGTCGAACCCGCGCTGAATCCCGACCCACTGACCGTCAGCGTGAACGCTGCACCGCCTGCGCTGGTAAACGCTGGCGAGACGCCGCTGATCGCAGGCTGTGGATTCGCTATGGTGTAGGCTGCGGTTGCTACGGCGCTGGTGGAGTAGCCGGTAGCCGTCGCAATCGCCTCCAGCGTCTCTGTCGATGAGATGGTGATCGCGCCGCTATACACCGTCGAACTCGTCGTCGGTGTCGTGCCGTTGGTGGTGTAGTAGATGGTTGCGCCAGCCGTCGTATCGCTGATCGAAACCGTCTGCGCGGCGGTGTAGGTGCCAGCCACAGGCGAGAAGGTTGGCGAGGCGGCAGCTCCGATTACGTTGACGACGATGCTCTGCGGCACCTGAGTCGCAGCAGCATAATTTGCATTCCCGGCCTGGTTGGCAGCCACCACTACAGTTCCCACTCCGGTGATTGTCAGAGTGCTGCCGCTGATCGTTCCTGGGCCGGATACGACGCTCAAAGTTATCGCCAACCCGGAGGTTGAAGAAACCGACAGCGTGATGGGCGCAACACCGTAGATTACGGGCGACGTAGGCGCAGTGAAGGTGATGGTCTGCGATTCTTTAGCTACGGTAACCGTAGCGGTCTGCGTGCCCGCTGTGTAGTTACCCGCTGCAACCTGACTCTGTGCCTCGCCAAAATTCAATCCGGGTGCAAAACGGGCCTGATGAATAAACCCAAAGTCAGACTTTGCAGTGACTGTCGATTGGAAAAGGGTTGAACGGACGACGCGAGAGAACCACCGGAGCGGTGTCAGGGCCGACGCAACGAGTCAACGGGCACACTTCACCCGTTGTTTATCCTCAGTTTTATGGATCACTGATTGCGGCGAGAGCTCAGGCAGCCAGATCGTAGCGATGATGCAGGCCACCGAGTCTCGGCATGGAGATGACCTTGCAACCTGCATCGTGGTGGTTTTCGGCTTCACGACCCGCTGGAGTTTCCTTTGCCAGTGCGAGATGAGTTCGGTCGTCATGGTAATAGCGGACGTATTCGCTCATAAGACGTTTCAGATGCCGTTCGTTGAGTACGATTACGTGGTCGAGCAAATCCCTGCGGCAGTTGCCAACCCAGCGCTCTGCGATGCCGTTCTGCCACGGGCTGCGAAAGCTGGTTCGCTTTGGCTGGATGCCGAAGCCCTTCATCGTGTCAATCACATCTTCATTGAACTGTGTGCCGTAATCGAAGATCAGGTACTTGGGAGTTGCGTCATACGGGAACGCTTCTCGCAACTGCTGCGAAACCCACGCACTGGTTGGATGCATGATCACGTTGCAGTACAGAATCCGTCGCCGGTCATGCGCGATGACGAAGAAGCAGTAGAGCACGCCAAAGGTCAGCGTCGGCACGGTGAAGAAATCCATCGCGGCAATTGCTTCTCTGTGATTGTTCAGAAACGCCGCCCATCGTTTTGCCGGCTCGGGATTTCGAGGAGCCTTTCGCATCCAGCGCAGCACAGTTCGCTCCGATATATCGAAGCCAAGCATCTTCAACTCGCCATGAATTCGCGGTGCTCCCCAGGTCGGGTTCTCGGCCACCATCTTGAAAATAAGTTTGCGCAATTCTCTGTTGACGAACCTTCGTCCCGCACGAGACCGATGCCGAGTGAGCCACGTCCAATACAACTTGAACCCAGCTCGATGCCATCCGACGACTGTCTCCGGTTGCACGAGGATCAATACTCGCTTCCACCCGGACCAGAATCGCCGCAGGACGACCCAGAGTAATTTGTCAGGAGCACCGAATCGCGGAACAGGCCGACATTCCTTCAAAACAGAAAGCTGTTGATGAAGCGCCAGATTCTCAAGAAGAAGGTCGCAACGCGAACAGAATGCTCGAACGAGCGGAACGAACAAGAGCCTTATCAAGCGAAGCATGAAACCCTTGTATCAAAAACATCATTTCCGCAAGGTAAATCAGCGGTAGGATTCGCGGCGGTGTTTGACGGCCAGGACGCGGATCGAGCCAACGTAGTCGTGGAAGCGGACGCGGTAATCGCCGACGCGCAGCCGCATCTCGGGCGGCTCGATGTCCTGGAGGCGCTTCACGTCGCCTTCGCCGGAGGCAAGATAGCGGGCAATGGCGTGCAGGATGCGGAGGGCGGTGGCTTGGTCGATGGCGCGTAAGTCGGCCTTGGCCGGATCGGTCCAGGTGACGCTTTTCTTGCCCATGCTCACTGTCCGGGGTGGTGCGGTTCGGGTTCGAGGGGCGTTCGTCCCATGCGGTCGAAGTCCTCTGCGGTAAGACCGAACTCGGCGAGAACCTCTTCGTTGGCGATGGGTTCGTGATCCTTGAGCCAAGCCTTGGAAGCGGCTACGGCGCGCTTCTCTTCCTCGCTGATCTCCTCATCCTCGAAAGGCGCGTTGGCGATGGCGCGGTCCACCGGATCAAGTATGATCTTCAACAGGCTGACGACGACGGAAACTTGGCCGGGAGCCATGCGGTCAATCAGCTCGTACGCTTGCTGCTTCGTGTCTGTGGAGGCGACTGCCATTTTGAGTCCTCACGGAAATTTGCCGTGGCTAAATCTGAGTGTAGTCGATTTTGTAACGGTCAAAGCACCCAAAAGCCACAAAGATCAACAAGGATCGGCAGGCAAGCGGTAAACAATTCAATCTAAATCACTTATTTTCACTCGATTTCAACAAAGTACCACATCCGATTGAATCTGTTTTGGGAGCAGAGGGTATGCCTCGCCAAAATTCAATCCGGGTGCAAAACGGGCATAGTGAATGAACTCGGAGTCGAGCTTTGCAGTGATTTTCGACTGGAGAGGGCTTGGTCGGTGACGGTGGAGAAACACAGAAACGGTACCGGGGCCGATGCAATGAGTCAGCGGGCACACTTCTCCCGTGGATTCTCGTCAACTTTATTGAAAGATGTCTGAAACGAAAGTTCACGCGGCTAGATCATAGCGATGATGCAGGCCACCAAGTCTCGGCATGGAAATGACCTTGCAACCTTCATTGCGATGTATCTCGACTTCACGACCCGCAGGCGTTCCCTTTGCCAGTGCAAGATGAGTTCGGTCGTCATGGTAGTACCGGACGTACTCACCCATTAATCGTTTCAGATGCCGTTCGTTAAGTACGATTACGTGGTCGAGTAAGTCCCGTCTACAGTTGCCGACCCAGCGTTCTGCAACACCGTTCTGCCACGGACTACGGAAGCCGGTCCGCTTCGGCTCTATGCCGAAGCTCTTCATGGTGTCAACAACTTCTTCATTGAACTGCGTGCCGCGATCAAAGATCAGATACCCGGGTGCAGAATCATCAGGAAAGGCCTCGCGGAGTTGTTGGACAACCCAAGCACTGGTCGGATGCCTGGTGACGCTGCAGTGCAGAATCCGCCGCCGATCATGCGCGATGACGAAGAAGCAGTAGAGCACGCCGAAGGTGAGCGTCGGCACGGTGAAGAAATCCATCGCGGCAATCGCTTCACCGTGGTTATTCAGGAAAGCCGCCCACCGTTTTGCCGGCTCAGGATTTCGAGGGGCCTTTCGCATCCAGCGCAGCACCGTTCGCTCAGAGATATCGAAGCCCAACATCTTTAACTCACCGCGTATGCGCGGCGCGCCCCACATCGGGTTCTCGGCAACCATGCGGAAGATTAGCTCGCGCAGTTTCCTGCTCACACATCTTCTGCCCGCACGCTTCCGATGCCGCGAAAGCCACGTCCAGTACAACTTGAACCCTGCGCGGTGCCAGCGGACGACCGTCTCCGGCTGAACAAGGATCAATGTCTGCTGCCAGCCGGGCCACATCCGCCGCAACATCACCCAAAACAATTTGTCCGGAGCGGCAAACCGCGTCTGCGGATGCTTCTGTTTCAAGACTCCGAGTTGCTGCCGCAAGGCCAAGTTTTCCAAAAGTAGATTACGACGAGAACGGGCAGACATAACAAGCAGAACGAACAAGAGCCTCAACAAACGCAGCATGAAACCCTTGTATCAAAACATCATTCCTGCAAGATAAATCAACGGTAGGCTTCGCGGCGGTGACGGACGCCGATGACTTCGATGGCGGTCTCGTTCCTGAATTCAAAGAAGAGCCGGTAGTCGCCACAGCGGAGGCAGAAGCCGGTCTGAGGTGGCTTGAGCTTCTTCACGTCGCCGTTGCGGGTGGCGAGGTAGCGGTCGGCGCAGTGGAGAATGTCGAGGGCTGTCTGACGGTCGATGCGGCGCAGATCGGAGCGGGCTTCGTCAGACCAAACGATGGACAGGCGCGCGGGGGCTTGCTCCTCACTCACAGACCGAACTCGCGGAGAACTTCTTCGTGGGGAGTGCCCTCACCACGGGCCAGCGATGCGCGGGCGCGATCCAGGGCGGCGGCGGTCTCCGGGGTAAGGTCTTCTTCCTCGACCGGGGCCATCGCCAGGGAGCGAGACAGCGGCTCGACCATGACCTCCAAGAGGCTGCGCACAGCCGGGATTTTCTCCTCGGGCAATGCGTCGAGTAGAAAATGTGCCTGCTGGCGCTCTGATTGGAGATTGGTTTCCGGCATAGTCAATTCCCGCACGATCTCTAGTGTAGTCGATTCTGTAACTGTCAAAGCACCCAAAAGCCACAGAGATCAACAGATTTCAGGTCGTTCGCGGTAAATAGCTCAATCAAAAACACTTATTTTCACTCAATTTCAACAGATTTCCATAAACGATTGGATCTGTTTTGGGACAGATGGAGCCGCCTCCATAACTCCCATAAATTGAATGAGTTACAAAGCGGTCGTTGGGGGAGCTTGTCTGCTTTTTGGGCTTCCACTTGGAACTCTGTTGGAGGTCAGCCAAATTCACTTTCGGATGTTTTTAGGGGGCAGTTATTGGGAGACCCAGTCCGGGTTTCTGTCGAACAAACCGGAGACGGCAGCAGTTGGCTGTTTCTTTCGAAAGCGCAGGGCGCTCTCTAATTCGAAGTTACCGCAAATCCCGTTTTCCCTGCACATCAGTTGGGAAGCAATAAGCGCCCGAGAAATCGACGAGGAACGATCCCGATTATGTGGTCGAGTCCAGGATGACACGGAATCGCTCTTTGCTTTCGACTGGAAGTCCAGCTAAGCCCTCCATCCTGCTACTGAGAGGTAGCATCCAAGCGAACAAGGGCCGATGCAATTGGTTCCCGTTGACAACGGTGTCCCTTTGGGAGCAGGCTTTACAACACAAAAATGCCGTTTGTGGGTGTTTCTGGAGTTAAGCTTTATGTTTAGTCCAAACGCTTACAGCAATACGATTTCGATTCGATTTGAGGTGAAATCCATGTTCAGAGCAACTGTCAAGCGGCAATCGATAAGAGCTTCCGTAAAGTACGTTTCCAACTTCCTCGCAATCCTGCTGGTTTTTGCTGGTTTGGCTGGAGGCGTTGCGCGAGCCCAACTGTCGGGCAAAGGCGAGATCAAAGGTACGGTGAAGGATCCTTCGGGTGCCGTGGTGACGAATGCGACGGTGACGGCGACGGAGGTCTCGACCGGGGTGAGCGCGACGCGATCGTCGAACGCTTCGGGGCTCTATGATATTTCGCCGCTCGACGCCGGGGTGTACAAGGTGACGGTGACGGCGAAAGGTTTCGAGAAGCTGACACAGACAGATGTGCAGGTGAATTCACTGGAGATCAGTGACTACGACCCTGTACTGACGGTTGGTTCGTCATCGGAGACGGTGACGGTCTCTACGCTGCCGCCGCAGCTTGAGACCTCGAACGCAGTGTTGGGCGCGACGATGGAGCAGGAGATGTACTCGGCGCTGCCGATCGAAATGGGTGCGTATGGCAACCCGGACCAGCGACGCGCCACCGATTTTGCGTTCCTGATGCCTGGTGTGCAGGGCAACAATACCACGGGCAATCCCACGACCAATACCGGCGTTGTAAACGGTTCAGGCAGTCGCGGCGCGGTCTCCGATGTGTACATCGATGGTATTCCGTTTGTGCGCGCGGGCGGCAACGGCGACCCGCGCTATGTATGGACGGCGATCTCGGTCGACGCTGTCGATCAGTTTCAGGTGCAGACCAGCGGCTACTCGGCCATCTACGAAGGCCAAGGCATTCAGAACTACACCATCAAGCAGGGTGGCAAGGACTACCACGGATCGGTGTATGAGTTCTTCCGTAACACCTCGTTGGATTCATGGGGTTTCTTTATAGCGAATAATCCTGCGACAGGTTTGCCTGCAAAGCCAGTTGAGCACAGCAATGAGTACGGCATCACACTGAGTGGTCCGCTGGTTCCGCTTCCTGGGTGGAAGGACAAGCTCTTCTTCTTCGGCAACTACAACGGCTTCCGCTATGCTGCGGGAACCCCAACGCCGATGAGCTTCCCGACCCTGGCGCAGCAGCAGGGCAACTTTCAGGGCGTCGCTGGCGCAGCAACTACTGCGAATCTGACTAACCCGATGGGGCCTGGCATCTACGACCCAAACACACAGACGCAGTGCACGGCCAACAACGTAAGTCAGAAGCCCTGCCGGTACCGCTATGGGTTTGTCGCGGGTGGTGTGGCGAGCCTTACGGATCCTGGTGGCGCAACTCTCGGGCCCGGTGGAACCGTCGCGGTGGATGTCATTCCCTCGTCGGAGTTCTCGTCCGTTGCGCTGGCTATGCAGGCCTTCCTTCCCACAACCGGCATCGGAGCGAATGTGGGCAACAACTATATCTCTCCGAACGCAACAGGGCTCTCCAACTGGACTACGACAGACCGCATCGATTACACCATCGGCGCGAAGGACACGCTGACTATGGTGGCTGCCATCGGGCGGCAGGCCAGCTCTGTTCCTGTCGGTCAGACCACGGCGGGCCGCAATGTTGGACCGATTCCGTATAACTACGGACAGGTCTACGCCCCCAAGACTGCGGTGGGCATCATTGAAGAGACTCACCTCTTTACCCCGAACCTGGTCAACCAGTTGAAGTACGGCTATGCCCGCTATAACGGACCTACGTTCGATGCGAACCAGGCTCCGCAGTACTCCGCGACGACCATGGGGATCACGGGGCAGCCGACAGGACCGGCCCAGCAGTCGTTCCCGATTGTGACCTTCAGCGGAACGAATGCTCCGACGAACTGGGGTGGTACGACTCCCAACGTCACACTCGCCGAGAACTATACGCTGCTGGACAACCTACAGTGGGTAAAGGGCAATCACACCCTGACCGTCGGCGGACAGAGCGCATGGCTGCTGTACAACACAATCTCGGCGACGGGCAACTCGACGCCATTGACCCTCGCCAATACGGTGACAGAGACGGAAGGTTTGAACAACGCTTTCTCGACGATCACCAATACCGGAGCGGCCTACGCTAGCTTCCTGATTGGACAGATCGACAAGCCCAGCTTTACGCAATATGTGCAGCAGGAGTTTGGCGCGCGCTTCCGGGCCATCTCGCCGTATGTGCAGGACAACTGGAAAGTCAACTCGAAGTTGACCCTCGATGTTGGGATTCGCTACGACTTCTTCCCGAGTGTCACGGAAGTGCATAACAATATGAGCTTCTTCAACCCCAACCTGCTTAATCCGGTAACTGGTGTGAAGGGAGCGTTGCAGTTTGCGAGCGCTGCTGTGCCCACGCCAGTGAACAACTACTACAAGAACTTCGGGCCACGCCTTGGGCTCGCCTATCAGGTTCTGCCGAAGACAGTGATCCACGCCAGCTACGGCATCATGTTTACCCACGGCGGCGCAGTCGGCGGATCGGCCACAAACACGGGCGGCGCTACGGTGAACAATGGCATTCTGGGATTCTCTGCCTCCCCGTCCTTCTCTGCGAGCGGTTCGTTGCTGAGTACGGCTCCATTCACTGGCACCCATGGTGCGTTGCCGACGTACTCGCTTGCCTGCGGTACTGCGTCGGGCGCACAGTATGGCACCGGCTACACGACGTTGACCGGGCCAGCAACCTGCGGCGCCACAGGGACGGCCGCTTATACGGCAGCTCCGTCGTCGATGGGCTACCCCGATCCCTATCTGGGGGGGCGCGCTCCTGAGTATATCAACTGGGCCTTCGGCATTCAGCAGCAGTTGACCAATGCAGTTGCCGTTACGGTCACCTATGTAGGGTCGGAGGGTCACTTCCTTCCCGCAGATGGAAGCAATGCTCGCGGCTACTGGGCCGATCAGCTTGATCCGAAGTATCTTTCTCTCGGGACCAAGCTGGCCGACACAGGAGCGAATGAGACGACAGATTGCGCCAATGCCAGTCTTGGGATTACATGCCCCGCCAACTTTGTCACTACGCAGCAGCTGAATGCCGCCTTGAAGCCGTTCCCGTTCCAGGGCGTTACAGACGCCTTCGGCTATGTGGCCAACTCCAACTACAACGCGCTACAGATCGCGGGCAATATGCGCGCCTCGCATGGGGTGACGTTCAATGTGAACTACACCTTCTCGCGGTCGATCGACGATGGCGGAACCTTCCGTTCGGGCTATCCCATTCCGCAAGGTACCATTGCCAACGAGCCGACCATGTCGTGGCCGGCGGATCGCATCGAGCGCAGCTTGTCTACTTCGGATCAGCCGCAGCACTTTGTGGTGACTGGCGTTTGGGACCTGCCCGTGGGAAGGACAGTGCTCGCCAAAAACGCAGTGGAGCGTGCAGTTCTCGGAGGGTTCAAGTTCTCCGAGACCTTCCAGGCCTACTCCGGATCGCCACTGGCGATTACCTCCTCAAGCTGCGGAACCAATCCTGCACAGTCTGCCTTCTCCTCTCCGGCGGGCTCCTGCATGCCGACCTTCAATCCAGCCTTCAGCGGTCCGGCTCGCATCAACGGAAAGTGGGGGCAAGGGGTTACTGCCGCCAACTACAACCAATCAACGAATCCTGCTAGCTACTTCATCGACTCCACTGCCTTCATCGCAACGCCTGCCTACCAGTTCGGCAATACGCCGCGTACGGCAGCGTATAACATCTACGGACCGGGCAACTACGATCTGGACATCGCTCTGGTTCGCAGCTTTCCGCTGCACCTGAGCGAAGCCTCCAAGTTCGACTTCCGGGCTGAGATGTATAACGTCACCAATCACACGAAGTTTGCCGTGGCCAGTGCCGTATTTGGCAACGCGGCCTTTGGACAGGTCACTGCCGACACAGCCGCAACCCGCAAGGCGGTGCAGTTGACAGCTCGCATCGAGTTCTAACGGTTTGGAACTCTACCCATGCGCGGAGTCGAAATCGCTGCGTATAACTGAAAAGCATTTTCACCAAAGAGAGCTGCCCTACAGGGCGGCTCTTTTTTGGCTCCTATGGCTATCCGCCCTTCATTGCATTGGCTGAAACTGCCCCGTGCACTGCGGCAGCAGAGTAGGCAGATTTAACACATCCATCCCGCTGTACGCGGTGTTTGCGCCCGCAGACGGAGGCGGTGCCTGTGTCGTCACAACCCCTGCACCCTTTAGTTCAAAGTTCACGTGGCTTACCACTGCCCTGGTGAACTGCGTATGCACCTGCTCAGGCTTGATGTCCTTGATCGTGACGTTGTCCAGTCGCACCTCAGTAACATGTGCCGCGTCCTTGCCGGCTATCAGTACATCACCGGGTGTGCTGGCAAATATGTTCTGCAAGGTAATGTTTTTATAGTCGGGAATTTTGTCGCCCGGAATGGCCGGATCCACAAAGCCTTCCAGCGTTCCGTTGTTGTAGAACGGGCTGATCGCGATTGGCATCTGCACATTCCGCATGCAGATGTTGCGATACGTCAGGTCATGCACCAGCCCACCGCGCGCCGCGTTGCTCTTAATGCGAATACCGCTGGTAGTGTGGTCCTCCGTCAACCCATCCACCAACAGGTCGCTCACTCCACTGTAGGTTTCGCTGCCTATGGACATCCCGTGCCCGTTGTAAAAATGGTTGTTGAGCACGCTCATGTGCGTCACGCCGGTCTTCACAGCGATGTTGTCGTCGCCATTGTCGATCCAGCTCTTGGTGATGGTGATGTTAGTCGAACTTCCAGGATCGATGCCATCAGTGTTGCGCGCGTCTACACCGCGTATCGTCGGCGTCTGCAGATGAACGCCCCATGCAGTAAAGCCGTCTGTGTTGTTCACTGCCACATGGAAATTAGGAGAGTTGTGCAACGTAATGCCATAGATCACAAAGCCGTCGGCATGATTGCCCACAATCAGCCGTGTGCTGTAGTAGCGCAACTGCTTCGGCTCGGCCGCACGCGCCATTTGCCACCAACTGTAATCATGTCCAACGACCGTCGCGCCGCCGCGTCCGTCAATCACGCCGTCTCCCATGATGGCCGCGTTCTTCACATTCACGCTTATCAGCGGCTTGCAGGGACGTCCCTGGGGCGTCTCCGCAGGCGGAGTATTGCCCTTAGATGCATTCTGCGCAGTGATGAAGGACGTACTTACGTTACTCATAGTTCCGCATAGCAGCTTCGTGGCGGAGTCAGCGGGATTGGGGTCGAAGTCCTTCGGGTCGCGCGATCCATAGAGCACCACGCTCTTGTCGATCAGCAGAGTCACGCCTTCGCGCAGTTCCAGTGCTCCACTCAGAAACGCATTTGTGTTTTTTCCTGCTGCCAGTTCCACGGCCATGCCGGGCCTGCAACGATCCAGCGCCTGCTGGATACGCGCTGTATCGGTGGTCTTCTCAAACTTTTCCGCGAGCTTATCGGCCTCGCCGGTTTTCTCTGCTTTCAGGATTACGCAAGTCGGTGGAATCACCGGCTCAGTCACTGTGCGCGTATCCTGCGCTTGTGCAGCGAACGCAGTTGTTATACATGCCACTACGCAGTACATCAAACACCATGTGGACGTCTTCAAGACTTGCCTCCACCACGCCGGATTCTAGCATTCCAGCATAACGGTCTGACATGGTCGAGCCTTTTGGTCAGGCCTGCTCACGGCTTTGATTGGGAGTGCGATGCATTTTGTGGCGAAGAAGCGGTGGGTGGCGCCTTGGTTTGTCCCAATACTGTCGCGGCGGCGATGGGGTTCCAGTGGTCGGAGCCGGCGAGGAAGACGTCGGGAAGGAACTGCGCGGCATCGGAGGGGGTGAGCTGGTGCGACCAGTGGACGCGCGTCGTGGGCGAAGCGCCGGGCCCGGTCGAGTTGGATTCGGCGTAGTAGGCGGTGGATTCGTTGGCGGGGTTGGACCAATTACCCCAGCCGGCAGGGTTGATGTTGGCGGGGAGCTCTGTATTAATGAAGATCACGCGGGCGTACGGACGCCAGGGGCGACCGAGGTAGGTGGTCTGGTTAGTGGCAGGATCGAGCGTGGTGGTGATGCGGGAGTTGAGGATGACATAGCCGGTGGGCTGATCGGCAGAGGTGCGCGATTGTGCGGTGATGTAGCCGGGGCCGTTGGAGTGCAGCTCGTCACGCTCGAAGACGGCGGCGGCGTTGCCGAAGATGTAATCGACGCCGCCTTCGATATAGCTATCGACGTAGTACTGGCGACCGAAGTCGGCGAAGAGTGTGTCCTGGTGGCCGAGCAGACGGCAGTGCCTGAAGATGGAGCGGTCGGAGCGGTTGCTCTTCGCTGGCCCATCAGGCCATATGAGGCTGTAGTCGAATTTGTAGCTGTCAAAGCACCCAAGAGCTACAAGGATCAACAGGGATCGGTAGCTACGTGGTAAACACTTCAATCAAAAGACCTTATTTCCACTCGATTTCAACAGAGGAAGATTATCCCCCTGAGACAAGGTGGTACAATCTTTGGCATGACTCCAACCCCCTGTCCGGAAGTTGTTTCCCTTTGGTGGCACATTCACCCAGGTGTGGGGTGCTTCATCGTTATCTTTGGTCTAGTGGGGGTTCTCGTGCCCCTTATTAAAGACCGAATAAGCAGACGCGAAAAGGCTGTCTGGAGTGCCGTCCTTATTTTTTTCGCTGTTTTGGAGTTGCGAACAATTCACTATGATGGAATAGAGCATGATGCAGTTGTAAATCATGATCGCTGCGTTCAGTTGGATAGTTTTCAAAAGATAGCCGACGGGATCAAAAAGGAACTCGATAACACCGGGCAAATCTTAGATATAGAAAAACAAGGGCGCTCTCCGAGTATCTCGTCAACCGACAAGAAGGCACTCATAACTAAATGGGGACAAGTATCTAAACTCCAGACAAAGGCCGTTGACGGAGCGGTGGCGACTCCTGAGAATCCACCACAGATTCAGCAGGGAAAACGATCCGTTGACGCAGAAGCTCTTGGCCTAGCACTAAAAAGCGGAGAATCTTCGGCAGCGACGGTTATCAATGACAGCACCAATGAAGCTGGTAATTTTGCGAATCAGCTCGTGGTTGGCTTGCATTTCGGAGGATGGCAAGCTGGCGGCAATAACATCAAGATCGGCGACCCTGGATTCTTTCCCGATAGTCTTACCGTAGAGGTCTCCGCGAATCCTGCCTCCGCCGAAGATCATTCCATAGCCGAAGCCAAAGCCCTTATCACAGCACTGAAAAAACAGGGCGTGGAAGCTACGTTACGATTCACAACATTACAATTTCCACCGAACTTTATGCGAATCAAAGTAGCGGGGCAGTAACTATGCCGCAATGAGGTTCTTGTATTCCAGTACCGGAGCCTCAATCAGCTTTTTCATCGTGTCACGGAACAGGTAAGGGTTATCACGGTTGTTGAATCGGAAGGTTATTTCGTCAAGGTAGGCGGATAGATGTTTTGCCGAGACTTTATGCCACGAACCAACAATCCCGCGCTTGAGCAAGCTAAAAGCGGATTCGATCCCGTTTGTGGTGATTTCACCCTCGACGTAAACGCCTCCACTGTGATTGATGGCCTTATGTTCGCAGAGGACGCCAGCCTTTGCGAGAGCCGGAGGATACGCGCCGAAGTCGTCCGTCATAATTACATCCACATCTTCGCTCACGTTCTCGCGGATGTACTTCGCCAGCGTGCCCGATTTCACATCCGAGGCATGGAAGAAGCGAAGCTCACCCCCGCGCTGCTTGATGCCGATGACCACTTCCTTGCTTTTGAGCGACCGGCCCCGCGTTCCCTTACCGTGCTGTTTTCCGCCTACATAGGTTTCGTCAATCTCAAGTGTTCCTCCCAAAGGCTGCGTCTGCGCTTCTTTCATAGCCGCACGGATGCGGTGGCAGAGATACCATGCAGTCTTGTAGCTTCCGCCGATCATGCGGTTCACCTGATTCGCAGAGATGCCCTTGCGGGACTCGCACATCAGGTAGGTGGTAGCAAACCACGTTGGCAAGGGGAGTTTGGTATCTTGGAGCACTGTCCCGGCCAGAACGGAGAACTGATAGCGGCATGAGTCACAGTCGAATACTTTACGGTCATACACGCGGGAAATCTTGGGTGAGTCGCAGCGGGGGCAGGTCACTCGATCCGGCCAGCGCAGAACTTCAAGGTATTCCCGGCAGCTTTCATCGTTTCCAAACTCGCGTAATACTTGGCAAAGGGTAGGTGCTTTCATGGCTCAGTCTCCGAGGAAATCGAAGAAGCATCCGAAGGACATGACAACCGAAGAAGCGATCCGTCATGTCTTCCACCCTAAGATCGTCAAACACTTGAAAGCAAAGGTGGAGGAGCTAAATCGTGTCCCAACAAAGACAGAATAGCAAAGTATCTACCTTGTGTCAAGGGGATAATCTTCCAATGGGAAATACACTCAGCAAAGACTTTGGGGAAGCGGTCGTGAGGGTGCAGCCTGACGGGGACAACATCGAGGCCGAGGCCAGCGATCAATTCGTGGCCACTCCGCATATTCAGGCCTTGGCCGAGCGGGCGCTTGCCTATCTGGAAGTCGGTTACGCGGTGCATTTTGCCGGTTCGGCGGGCACCGGCAAGACGACGCTGGCCTTCCACGTGGCGGCCAAACTCGGTCGCCCGGTCACGCTCATCCATGGCGATGACAAGTTCGGCAGTTCGGACTTGGTCGGCAAGGATGCCGGTTACCGCAAGTCCAAGCTGATCGACAACTACATTCATTCCGTGCTCAAGACGGAAGAGAACATGAATACGTTATGGGTGGACAACCGCCTCACCACGGCCTGTGCCAGCGGGAATACCCTGATCTACGACGAGTTCAACCGTTCCCGCCCGGAGGCCAACAACGCCTTGCTGAGTGTGTTGGAGGAGCGGGTCCTGAATCTCCCCAGCCTGCGCCAGAACGGCGAAGGGTATCTTCAGGTTCATCCTGACTTCCGGGCGATCTTCACCTCCAACCCGGAGGAGTATGCCGGCGTCCACAAGACCCAGGATGCGCTGATGGACCGCCTGATCACCATCCAGATGGGCAACTTCGACCGGGAGACGGAGATTGCCATCGCGATCGCCCAGTCCGGCGTTTCGCGCCAGAATGCCGAGATCATCGTCGACATTGTGAACGAGTTGCGAGGCACCGGCGTCAACAACCACCGGCCGACCATTCGCGCCACCATTGCCATCGCCCGGATTCTGGTTCATCGCAAGGCGCGGGCCGCATTCAACGATCCGGTCTTCCAATGGGTCTGCCATGACGTTCTTACCACCGAAACAGCCAAGGTCACGCGCGAGGGCCAATCGTTGATGCCGCACAAGATCGACGAATGCATGGAGCGGGTCTGCAGCGCCGCGCTGAAGGCACGCCGCACCGGTAACCGGCTCGGCCTCGTAAACAAAGGGAAGGAGTAATTCGATGGCAATCCCTGCAAAAGGTCTGAATCAGCTGCGCACCCTCTCCGGCCGGGTGGATCAACTCTCCCTGCCCTACCGAAGCTACATGCAGATCACTTGTCTGGAGATGGAACGCGCCCGGCGCAATATGGAGCGCAAGAGCGCTAGCCAGCGGGTGGCCCTGATCGATGCCCGGGTCCAGGAGATCGAGAAGGCCAAACAAGAGCTGCTCCAGGCGGTGGCTGGTTCCGGCCGGAGCACTCCGGCGCGCCTGCCCGGCCTTGAACTGAAGCCCACGCCCCGCTGCAGCACGGGCGGATTCAAAATCCGTTACTGAGGGAGCCGGCCCATGCTGACCATCAAGACCTCCGTTCACGTCCCGGCCAACCGCCATCGTAGGAACTTCCATTGCAGCGCTGTTTCCACCGGTGCGCCCCTGGTGCGAGTCGGCGGGTTGCGTCAGCTTCAAGAGTGGCTGCGGCTGTTCGACGCCGAGTCGCGGCGCCTTTGGCTGGAGATGCGATGGAGATCGCACCTGGGACGGGTGCGGTTTGCGCAAGGGAGGAGCAGGCCATGAAAAATGGTGAGTGTGCAGCCATAGCGACCGGCCCCGGCCAGAATCCGGGAGTACCCGCGGCCAGTGGAAGAAACTATCTCTACGCGATCGTGGCGGGTGACGAACCGCGAGCCTATCCTTCTCTGGGCCTCGACGGAAAGGATGTGTACACCATCTCCGACGGTCGCTTGGCCGCCGTGGTCAGCCGCTTGTCCAGTTCCAAGGTCCGCCCGGAACGCGCCAACCTGAAGGCCCACCAGGCGGTGCTCAATCGTCTGCTTGCCGACACCACCCCGCTGCCCATGGCCTTCGGTACCGTTGCCAGCAGCCCGCAGGCCATCCATAAGATTCTGCTCAAGAATCGGCGCGCCTTTGGCGAGCAACTCGCGCGCGTGGCCGGCAAGGTGGAGATGGGCTTGCGCGTCTCCTGGGACGTGCCCAATATCTTTGAGTACCTCGTCAACATTCACGCGGAACTGCGTTCGGCGCGCGACCGCCTGATGAGCGCACGCCACGAGTTCACCCAGGAGGAAAAGATCGAACTGGGCCGCATGTTCGACCGCCTGCTCAACGACGACCGCGAGGACCACACCGCTAAGGTGGAGCGCGCCCTTGCCCCGCTGTGCGCGGAATTCAAGGTGAACCAGTGCCGCAATGAGAACGAGGTGATCAATCTGGCTTGCCTGGTGAAGCGCGACGCACAGGAGGCGTTCTCCGCTGGTATCTTCGCCGCGGCCAACTTCTTCGACAACAACTTCTCCTTCGACTATAGCGGGCCCTGGGCGCCGCATAACTTCGTGGAGCTCGAATTGGAGCAGTAATGCTGTTGGTGGACGACATCCTCTTATTTCCGGTTCACAGCATTCTGTGGGTCTTTCGCGAGATCGGCGAGATCGCCCAGAAAGAACTGGCCGGCGAGGCCAAGTCGATCACCGAGCAGCTGCGGATCCTCTACATGCAACTGGAGACCGGGCGGATCACCGAAGCCGAGTTCGATGCCGGGGAGAAGCTTCTGCTGGACAGGCTGGACGCCATCGAAAGCCGCCTGGAGAACGAAGGTGAGGCGGAAGAATCGGACCAGGATGATGGCGAAGAATCCGCCGTGGCCGGGCGCGTGGTCGGCCGGACGCAGGCCAACGGGAGACCGCTATGAGCCGGCAGACGCTATCGTTCTTCGACAAGCCGGGCCTCCAGCTTCTGCTCTTTGGCGGCAAGGGGGGCGTGGGCAAGACCACCTGCGCCACGGCTGCCGCGTTGCGCCTCTCCGCGCTGGCACCGCAGCGTTCTCTCCTGCTGGTTTCCACCGACCCCGCCCACTCTGTACGCGACAGCCTGGCTGGCTATCTGCCCCCCGGCAAGCTGCACGTTCTCGAGCTGGACGCTCAGCAATGCCTCACCAAGTTCCGCCAGCAGAACAGCGGCATGTTGCGCGAGATTGCCGCTGCCGGCACCTTCCTGGACGACGACGACATCAATCAATTCCTCAGCCTGTCTCTGCCCGGCCTGGACGAGTTGATGGCTCTGTTTGAAATCTCCTCGTGGGTCGAGGCCCGCCAATACGACTGCATCGTGGTGGATACGGCGCCCAGCGGCCACACCTTGCGCCTGCTGGCCATGCCCGACCTCATCCGGCGATGGCTCGGCATGTTGGAGGTGTTGCTGGCCAAGCGCCGCTACATGCGGCGGGTCTTCAGTCGCGATGCCGGTTCCGATCGCCTCGACCTCTTTGTGACCAAGTGGAAGTCCACGCTCCATCTGGCCGAGAAGCTGCTGCACGATCCGCGGCGCACTCAGTTCGTTCCGGTTTCCATTGCCGAGCCGCTCAGCGTCTGCGAAACCGTGGCTCTCTTCCGGGAATTGCAGGGCCGGAAGATGCCGGTATCCGAACTGGTCGTGAATCAGCTCCACCTGGAGTGCGATTGCCCCACCTGCAAGGACGCCGCAACGGACGAACAGTTGCAAATCCAGCGGCTGATGACAGGCATCGTGCTTCCCTGCCCGGTGTGGGGCATCGGGCTGCAGCAGGAGGAGGTCCGCGGCCAGCAGTTGCTCATGCAGTTCTGGGACCACGCGCAACCGATCGCTCGACGGCCGGAGATTGCCGTCGGCTGCAGCATCGTCCGCAGGCCCGCTGCGCTGGTCGAGCCGGCCGTGCTGGTTCCGGCCCCGGCGCCTTCGGCGCGAATGCAGTTTATGCTCTTTGCCGGCAAGGGCGGCGTGGGCAAAACAACGCTCTCTTGCGTTACCGCCGTGCGCATGGCACGCGACTTTCCGGACAAGCGGGTTGTGCCTCGCCATAATTCAATCCGGGGGCAAAACGGGTCTGATGAATGAAATCAGAATCTGGCTTTACAGTACTTTTCGATTAGAGAAGGCTTTTCGGTGACGAGAGAGACCTACGGAAACGGGCCAGAGTCGACGCAACGAGTCAGCGGGCACGCCTCTCCCCTGGCTTTCGTCAACTCTCTAAAAAATCTTCGCAACGAAAGCTCAGGCGGCCAGATCGTAACGATGATGCAAGCCGCCAAATCTTGGCATGGATACGACTCTGCAATCTCGGGTGGAATTCGCCTCATCTTCACGATCCGCCGGGGTTCCCTTATCCAGCGCAAGGTGCGTCCGGTCGTCATGGTAGTAACGAACATACTCGCTCATCAATCGTTTCAGGTGTCGTTCGTTGAGCACTATCACGTGGTGAGCAAGTCACGTCTACAGTTGCCAACCCAACGTTCTGCGACGCCGTTCTGCCAGGGACTATTCAGGCTGGTTCGCTTGGGCAGGATGCCGAAGCTCTTCACCGTATTGACAACCCCCTGATTGAAATTTGGGCCATGATCGAAGATCAGGTAACGGGGACCCGAATCGCACGGGAACGATTCACGCAGCTGGTGAGAGATCCAGGCGCTACTGGGATGCTTCGTCACGTTGCAGTGCAAAATCCGCCTCCGGTCATGTGAGATGACAAAGAACAGTAAAGCAAGCTGAAGGTCAACGTCGGCACTTCAAAGAAATCCATCGCTGCAATCGCTTCACGATGATTGCTCAGGAAAGCCGCCCAACGCTTCGCCGGCCCGGGATTTCGAGGTGCTTTCCTCATCCAGCGCAATACGGTTCGCTCCAATATCTCGAAGCCGAGCATTCTCAACTCGCCATGAATGCGCGGTGCTCCCCAGGTCGGGTTCTCAGCAACCATGCGGTAGATGAGCTCGCGCTGCTCACGATTCGTCGGCTTTCGTCCCAGAGGAGCTTTCTTGCGTGCGATCTTCTTCCAATAGAGCTTGAACCCGTTACGATGCCATGGACTACCGTTTCCGGTTGAACGAGAATCAGTGCCGTCTTCCATTCAGGCCAGAACTGCATCAAGAGCATCCAGAAACACCTATCTGCAGCAGCAACTTTTGGCTGCGGATGCCTCTGCTTTAAAACAGCGAGTTGCTGTCGAAGAGCCATGTTTTCCAGAAGCAGGTCGCGGCGAGAACGAAATGCTCGGATAGATAGAGAAAATAGGAGTCGGAACAGTCGCTGCATGAGCCAGTGTTACACATAGACGGAGCGGTCCGGCCCCACAGATCATCTGATTGATTCAAATGTAGATCGCAACTTTGACGAACGACAGTCACAAACGAATGAACATTACGTTTCAGCCCGATTACAAGCTGTGATTGTTCGGTTAATCCGGAATATCCATTTTGCTTGTCCGGATACCCTGATCGGTGTTGCGGGGTACACTTTAGATAACTATCAATGGACGACCGCTGCATCTCCACGCCAGGCAACTGCGCAGACACAGAAAGATATTTACAGACGGCGAAATACGCATTAGGCACAAGAACTAACAAGAGCCCGTGAGCGAGTTGCATTCGCTTGGGCGCACTTAAAGATGTGAAATCAACACCGGGCCAGGTCGTCCGCAGCGCACCAATGCGTGACGCGAATCACAATAGTCTTGCGAATAAAATATAGGATTCACCCCATATTGAAATCCCTGGGCTAGAACCGTAGGCATGAAAAAGTCTACAGTTTCCGAACCGGTTCAAGCTCCCCAGATCAACCTGCTCCTGCGTTGGATCGGCAGACTCTTGGCGACTGACAGCAACGGGACCCAATCGCCCAGGCACTGTCCTGGCGTAGTCGATTTGTTTCGGAGGATTGTGATGTGTCGAAAGTTGTTGCAGCTCAGCGGACCTCAGTCTTCAAGAGGCCGCAAGAGCAAGTTTGTGCCACGCGTTCTGCAGAGACTCATGCCCGCGAATTGGTTCGCAATAGTCATCCTGCTTCTTCTTCCCTTTCTTTGCCTTGCGCAGTACACCACGGGAGTGGTTCAAGGCTCTGTTCTGGACCCATCGGGCGCTCTGGTCAAGGACGCTTCGGTAGAGCTGAAGAGCCTGGAAACAGGAGGGGGCCGCACCTTTCCCACCACGGCCAACGGCCTCTATTCTTTCACCGCTGTACCGCCAGGCAGATACCGCCTTCGCGTCACGGCGACAGGCTTTGCTTCTCGGTCCGCCGATATCGCCATTTCCACCAGCCAAACCACCACACAGAACTTCACGCTGCAGATCGGACAGGCGTCCACCACCGTCAACGTCCAGGCGGATACGGCGCCGCTGCTCGATGCCTCCGATCCCTTGCGAGGCGTCACCTACAACGAAACCGAGGTCGGCACACTTCCCAACCTCAACCGCAACATCAACAGTCTGGTGATTCTTGCGTCGGGGGCCACGCCAACCTTCAATCCACGCGGAGGGGAGTTTACCACCGTCAATGGCGCGCAGGCCGGCCAGATTAACGCCAATGGCGGACGCTCCAAGTCCACCTCCACGCAGCTCGACTACACGGACGCCAACGATTGGGAGTTTGGCGGCATAGCACTCGCAACCGAACCAACGCCCGACATGCTCGGCGAGTTCCAGGTGCTCACCAACAACTGGGCCGCGGAGTACGGCGTGAAATCCTCCGCCGAGATCGTCATGGTCACCCGGAGCGGAAGCAACTCGCTGCACGGCACCGCATACGACTTTCTGCAGAACGCCGCGTTGAACGCTCGGGACTACTTCGACACCACGGGCAGACCCGACCCCCTGGTCCAGAACTATTACGGCTTCACCCTCGGCGGCCCGATCCTGCGCAACCGAACTTTCTTCTTCGCCGGGTACGAGGGCCGGTCAACCCATGGCGCAGGCACCACCCTGGTGGCGGACCTGCCCACCGCAGCCGCTCGCAGCGCCGTTCCGTCGCCCACGGTTCAAAGCCTGCTGCAGTTGCTCCCTCTGCCAACGGTCGCAACCAGCAACCCGCTCATCGGCACTTCCTCTATCGCCGAGCCCAATCCCTCAACCGGAAACCAGTACCTGCTGCGCGCCGATCATTCCTTCTCCGCCAGGAACAACCTGACACTGCGCTTCTACAGCAACTCCGGCACCAGCGTCGACCGTGTCTCGAACTCCCTGCCTCAGTACGACTCCAGCTTCGATCCGGTCGGCAGGAACGCCATGATCGCCGATACCTGGACGCCGCGGTCCAACAGCACAAACGAACTGCGCATTGCCTACGGCCGGTCGAGCGCCCTCTTTGAACCGCTCACCGAGCCGGCGACTCCACGCTTCAACGTCACTGGGTTGGTTGGCTTCGGCACGGTGGCAAACTGGCCCCAGGGGCGCGTCTTCGACGTCTATCAACTGAGCGACGCAACCAGTTGGGTTCATGGGCGGCACATCGTCAAGGCCGGCTTCGATCTGCGCCATATTGAAGACAACTCGCTCAACTACACCAACAGCCGAGGCGCATTCACATTCACCTCCGTGAATAACTTCCTGGCCGGTACGATCGGCAGTTACACCCAGGAGTTCGGAAACACATACCGCGGGTTCCGTGAGAACTATAACGGCGCTTTCGTGCAGGACGATTGGAAGCTGAGGCCCACCCTGACCCTGAACCTTGGCCTGCGCTATGAATTTCAAGGCAGCCAGAGCGATGCCAACCACCTGCAGTCGGTGCTCGACATCGCGGGGACGGGGAACATCGGTCAACTGGGCAGCGGACCGCTCGGCGTCTTCAACACGCAGAACTCTCTGATTCGCTCGCATCCCGCTCTGCTGGCGCCGCGCTTTGGCTTTGCGTGGGACCCCGCGAACGGACAATTTGTGCTCCGCGGCGGCTATGGCATTTATTACGATTCGCTGATCTTCAACGGCTTGCAAGCTGGCCGCACCGCGCCGCCCACCGATTACACAGGCACGCTCAGCAGCTTCAGCGGAAGCAACACCCTCGCCAACCTCCTGGCAGGCACAGCTCCGCTGCAGACGACTTTGACCGCACAGGCCGGCAGCTTCAACAATGTCACCAACCTTGGCAGTGTTGTCTCTGAGAATCCCAACCTCCGCAATCCTTACCAACAGCAATACAGTTTCGGCGTTGAGGTTCGCCTCGCAGCGTCGATCATGGCGGACCTGTCCTACGTCGGCTCGCGCGGTTCGGCCCTCACCACCTATGAGCCCATCAACTCGACGCTGTCCGTGGACCGTCCCGCTCCGGCTACCAGCGCCGCCGATCAGGCCAATCGGCTCGCGCAGTTCCAGGCGTTTTATGCCTCCGAGAACGGCCCCGGCAACCCGCGCGTCGATCCTCGCTTCAACGACGTCAGCTATATCAGCGACACCGGCAGCTCAACGTACAACTCGATGCAGTTCTCCGCGTTGAAGGCTCTGTCCCACGGCCTACAGTTGCGCGCCTCCTATACATGGTCGCATTCCATCGATAACAGCTCGGATTACAGCCCGGGCCAGGGCGCGCTCGATACCAACTTTGAGCAGGACCAGTTCAATCCCGGGGCGGAGCGCGGCAGCTCCGACTTCGATGTCCGTCACCGTTTTGTTCTCTCTCACGTTTGGCAGGTCCCCGTCTTCCGCAATCAAAAGGGAATCGAAGGCCACATCCTCGGCGGCTGGACGTTTGCTTCCCTCAACCAGTTTCAGTCCGGCCTACCGTTCACGGTCATCACCGGCTCGGTTGCGGGAATCCCGGACGCGAATATGGACGGCAATACAGTCTCGGGTCTCGATAACTCCCGGCCCAACTGCGCCGTTGGCGGCTCGTTCACCATGGGCAACCCGTTGTCGAACACGAAGTACGTCCCGGTCCTGCTCGGCAACAATGGGAACTGCGGCCGGAACACGGCCCGCTTGAACAAATTCATCAACTTCGATTGGACCTTTTCCAAGAACATCCGCGTCTTCGAGAGAGGATTGCTCAACTCCGGCCCGTGGAACCTTGAATATCGCGCCGACCTGTTCAACGCGTTCAACAACCCGTATCTCTCGGTTTCGGGCACCAACTTCCTGAATCTCTCAAGCCCGGGCTTTGGCCTCTACAACACCGCAGCCGCCAGCCGGCGCATTCAGATGGCCCTCAAGCTCAACTGGTAGTCGCGGTTCGGGCCTCTCGCCTGCGGTCTGTAACAATGGCTGGGCCGCGAAGTCCGCGAAGACCAAGCCGTTCGGGAGAAAAATTCCATGCTCACCTTCAATCGCAGGCAACTCCTCCGCGGGTTTGGCGCCGCCGGCATTGTGTCGGCTCTTGCACCGCAGCTGCTGGCGAAGGCAGAAACAGAAGATGCGTTTCAGTTTTTGTTTATCACCGACTGCCACATTCAGCCGGAACTGGATGCAGCCAGCGGGACGGACTCCGCGTTCAAAAAAGCTTGCGCGATGCAGGCCGATTTCACGATCCAGGGCGGAGACCATGTCTTCGATGCCTGCGCTGTCAGCAAGCAAAGGGCACTCTCTCTGTTCGACCTCTACGCAAAGACCGAGCAGGACCTCGGCATGAAGGTGTATCACACCCTTGGCAATCACGATTGCCTCGGAATTGGAGGGACTGTTGTTTCGCCGCAAGATCCCCAATACGGCAAGCGGTTGTACGAAGAGCGCTTTGGCAAGACCTACTACTCGTTCGACCGCAGGCATTGTCACTTCGTGGTGCTGGACTCCATCCATCCGCTGCCTGGCCATACATTTGAGGGCCGGGTTGACGACGGCCAACTGGCCTGGCTCGCCACGGATCTTGCGGCGCTCGCGCCCGGCACGCCCGTCATCATCGTCACACACATCCCTCTGGTCACTGCAGTTGCCGCCTATATTCCAGCCGAATCGCCGATGCGCGAGTACATCCCTCTGCTCAGCGTCTCCAACTCCGCGCAGGTTCTCCAGACGCTTGCGGGCCACAATGTGATCGCCGTATTGCAGGGCCACACTCACATCAACGAGACCGTCATCTGGAAGGGCGTTCCATTCATCACAGGCGGCGCGGTCTGCGGCAACTGGTGGCATGGCAGCCATCTTGGCAACCCGGAGGGTTTCACCGTTGTCAAAGTTGCCGGCGCGAAGGTCACGACTCACTATGAGACTTATGGCTTCAAGAGCGTGGATCCACAAAAGGACTTTGGCTATAAGGCATCTTAAAATGCACATCATCTTGTGGCTCGCCATAATTCCATCCGACGCGAGGAGAACCCAGATTTTTGAGCTTGGAAGCGGTTTGGAAGGGATATTTAACTGTGAAGAGGGTTGCCGGTGACTACGGATATCCTCGAATACGGTGTCTACTCGGCGGCGAAAGGGAGGCAGGCATCTCCCACAGTTCGTCTTCAACTCTGATGTGATGTTCGCAGCAGTTCAGGCTGCGCGGTCGTAGCGATGATGCAGGCCACCGAGTCTTGGCATGGAGATGACCATGCAACCTGCATCGTGATAGTTGTGCCTCGCCTTCTCGGCTAGCCGGAGTTCCCTTCTCCAACGCGAGATGAGTACAATCCACCCGGTGTTTTCTCGATCTTCCACCTCGCAGGAAGACTCAGGACAATAAGCGCTGTAGTCGATTTTGTAGCTGACAAAGCACCCAAAAGCCACAAAGATCAACAGGGTTCAGCTCATTTGCGGTAAACAATGCAATCGAAAACACTTATTTTCACTCGATTTCAACAGGATTCAATAAACGGTCTGATCTGCTTTGGGAGCAGAGGGTCGTCAGTTCGAATCTGACCGCCCCGACCAGCACAATCCTTTATTTTCTATGCCTTCTCTTTGGGGAAGAAAGGCCTGCTTGTTGAATCTTGTGGTTCACTGGGGATTCTACAGCTACAGAATCGACTACAGATGAAGATTCCTAAGATCGTTGTGAACCACGATGCTCTTGATTTCTCGACTGTTCTGGTACAGCGTTCCAGGGGGGAACCATCTGTTTCCAAGGCAGATGCTCTCCCGTCATGCTGAAGCTGTCTTAACCCAATACAGAACAATCAGTCAGAATCAGCAAATCACAATCAGGGCGAGCCACTGCGGCGCATCCTAGCTTTGATGAAATGGTCGAGACTGGCTAACTGTCAGCTTATATGGGGTTGCCCATGTCTTATAGCTGCTGAAGAGGAGCTGAACGCCAAGGACGAGCAGCCAGACCCAGAGGACAAAACGCAACTGACGGCGCGGAACGCGTGTGCTGAAGATGGTTCCGGCGATGGCCCCGGCGGCGCCGCCAACAATCAGGTGCGTCAGCAACTCCGGGTTGGAGGCGTGCGAGAACCAATGTGCGCCGCTGCCAATGAGCGAGACGATAAAGCCAAAGGCAATATCTGTACCGACTACTTGCGCGGGTTCCAAAGCAGTGAGGCTGAGCAGCGCCGCCGAGCCCAGAGCGCCGGCCCCTGCGGAGGAAAAGCCGACCTCGGCTCCTACCGGAAACATCAGCCACGCCAACCAGGGACTGCGGTCCCGCGGATTCGCGTTCTGCTTCAGCGGACGAAACGTAACAAAAATCTGCCAACTTGCCGTCGTCACCAGAATCGTACCCAGAATTGCATTCGTCAGGTTCTGCGAACCGGCGTTCACCAGATGCTTCAGGAAGAGCGACCCAACAATCACGCCGGGCACACCACCCAGAAGCATGAACCCAAGCGTCCGCCAAGCCACGTTGCGGCGAAGGATTTGCGCCGGCACCAGAATCAGTTTGACCGCTGTGGCGAACATCAAGCCGATGCCGACGGCAACCGGCGCCGGCACTCCGAGAAACAAAACCAGCACCGGCACGGTGACGGTTCCAGCGCCAACGCCGGTGAACGCAATAAACAGAGCGATGATGAATCCAATAAGATATTGCATTGTCGATTCCTCAATTCCGTCGCGCCCGTATTATTTCGGCGGCGCTGCTTCGATGTGAATGCCGCATTCAACCTTGCGGCCGGCCCAACGGCCGGAGCGCGGATCGTTCGGGTCCAGTGGAAGCGTCGTACAAGGCTCGCATCCGATGGAGGAGTAGCCGCGTTCATAGAGCGGCAGCAGTGGGATCGACAGTTCTTCGCAGGCGGACCAAACATCGCGCGTCGTCCACGCCGCCAGAGGCGCGAGCTTAAGCACCTGCCTGCCGCCGGGAAGCGTGAACAGCGCCGACTCTTCGAGGGCCGCCCGGCTCTTTGCCTGCTCACGGCGCAAGCCGGTAATCCACACGCGATAGCCGGCAACGGCTTTGAAGAGCGGTTCAACCTTGCGCAGCCTGCAGCACTGGTCCGGTGCGGATCGATACAGCAGGCCGTGCTCGGCCTCCTGCTCGGCGACCGTCTTTTCGGGTAGAAGGTTGATCAAATTGAGTCGCCATTCGCCGGCAATGCGGTCCCGATAGGCATAGGTTTCGGGAAAGTGATAGCCGGTGTCGAGAAAGAGGATGGGTATCTTTGCATCCAACTCGATCGCCAGCTTCGCAAGCAGTACATCTTCGGCCTGAAAGCTGCATGTGAGGCATACATCCTGATTGCCGGTGATTTCGCGCGCCAGCGCGGCGCGCAGCTTGCCCAGTCCGGTCTCCATCCGCCCATGGACTCCCACTGTGCTCATCACAAACCTGCCTTTTCCCATGGAATGAAGAACCCTGCGCCGTGCAACAGTTGATGGACGGCAGAGACCGCATGGTTTGGATCGTTCGCGTCGAGAGTAAGCTGCCGGTCTTCTGCGCGCACCAGGAGCGTTCCGCCTTCGTTCGCGTTCACGACCAGCGCAAGCAGTCCGGATTGGACCTGCAGCCGGATGACGATCTCCAGCAGGCTCGGATGAAATAGGAAGGCTTCATCGTCCGCTTCGATGCGGCTGGAAACGACTCCCACGGAAAAGAGCGAACGCTCGATGGAATCGATCAGTTCGACAGGGCCGCTCAGTTCGAGGACCCGCGCCGCGATGGCCCCAGCGCGCTTCCCGTTCGCCGATGGTCACAGGGCCCCACGCGTCCGCGTGGAGACTGCCGGCCGTCGCGCCTCCGGACGCCGCCGTAATCATGCCCGCTGCAACGGTGCCGTTGGTTTCGGCGTCGACCAGGATGAATGCGCCAGTGCAGCGATTCACGCCGTAGAGGTCCACTGCGATGGGACGCAGCAGATGCAGCGTGACCACGCCAATGCCGTTCATCTCCAGCGTGTCGGCGGGTTCATGCGTCAGGCTGGCGATATTGGTGCGATGTTCGATTGCGGAGACGAATGCGGGCACGGTCTGGCTGGTGTGCTTCAGCAGATAGCGGCGATCGCGCTGCAGCGGACGCGCATCCATCCAGACGAGCGCGGCCTGAAGGCGCTTGGCGACGGTTGCCTGCGTGTGCGTGGAGACGATCAGATCGCCGCGGCCGATGTCGAGCTCGCGATCCAATACCAGCGTGACCGATTGCGGCGCAACCGCCTCGGCAAGCTCACCATCGAAGGTGACGATGCGCGCAACCTCTGCGTTTTTGCCGGAGGGAAGCACGGTGATCCGATCGCCGGGGCGAACCATTCCCGATGCAACCTGACCGGCAAATCCGCGAAAGGCGTGATTGGGACGAAGGACCCGCTGCACGGGAAAGCGGAAAGGCGCAGTGCGCGTATCAAGCGACGATGGCAGCGACTCAAGAAGCTCAAGCAGTGTTGGACCGTTGTACCATTTCATCGCTTTCGAGCTGTGAACGATGTTGTCGCCGGCGAGAGCGCTGACCGGAACGAAACTGACATCGACCGGGTTGCCCGTATCGGCTGCGATGCGATCGAGGACGGAAGTGAAATCCAGTTCGATGGCGCGGAAGGCCGCCTCGTCGTAGCCAATCAAATCCATCTTGTTGACCGCGACAATCACGTGGCGCACGCGCAGCAACGATGCAATGTAAGCGTGACGGCGCGATTGAATCAGAACGCCCTTACCGGCGTCGATCAGCACCACCGCCGCATCGGCCGTTGACGCGCCAGTCGCCATGTTGCGCGTGTACTGCTCATGGCCGGGCGTGTCGGCGATGATGAACTTGCGGCGTGGCGTGGAGAAGTAGCGATAGGCGACATCGATGGTGATGCCCTGCTCGCGCTCCGCGCGCAGCCCGTCGGTGAGCAATGCGAAATCAATCTGCCCCGGGGCCGTCGTTCCCTTGCCTTCGATGGAGCGTACCTGATCGTCGTAGACCGACTGCGTGTCGTAGAGCAGTCGGCCGATGAGTGTGGACTTGCCGTCGTCCACGCTTCCCGCCGTCGAAAAGCGCAGCAAATCCTTTTCGCGCTCCTCGGCAAGATAATCTGCGATCGAGAATGGGAGTGCCGCGAGTGTGGCCATTTAGAAGTAGCCCTCCCGCTTCTTGATCTCCATCGAACCTTCCTGGTCGTGATCGATGACACGGTTGGCGCGCTCTGACGAGCGGAAGGAGAGCAGCTCCGCAATGATGGCGGGAATCGTATCCGCGTCAGACCGAATCGCTCCGGTGCACGGACTGCAACCGAGCGAACGCAGCCGAGACTTGACCATTTGCGGCTGTTCGCCGGGTAGCGCGACAAAACTCTGCTCCATGGGAAGCAGCGCATCGCCGCGCACATACATGGGGCGCTCCCTGGCAAAGTAGAGATCGACGACCGGAATCTTTTCCTCATGGATGTATTGCCAGACATCCATCTCCGTCCAGTTGGAGAGCGGAAAGACGCGAATGCTTTCGCCGGGATGGACGCGCGCGTTGTACAGGTTCCACAGCTCGGGGCGCTGGTTCTTCGGGTCCCATTGCCCGGCGCTGTCGCGGAAGGAGTAGATGCGTTCCTTGGCGCGGGATTTTTCTTCATCGCGCCGCGCGCCGCCGAAGGCCGCATCGAAGTTGTAGTGACGCAGGGCGTCGAGCAGGGCCTGCGTCTTCAGCAGTCCGCAGCAGCGCTTGGTGTCCAGCGCGATGGGATTCGTGCCCGCGGCGATGGCGGCCTCATTGCGCCAGACCAGCAGCTCGACGCCCGCGGAGCGGGCGGTTTCATCGCGGAAGGCGAGCATCTCGGCGAATTTGAAGCCGGTGTCGACGTGGAGCAAGGGAAAGGGAATCGGCGCGGGGTAGAAGGCCTTCTGCGCCAGCCGCAACATCACGGAGGAATCCTTGCCGATGGAGTAGAGCATGACGGGACGCTCAAACTCCGAGGCCACTTCGCGCAGGATGTAAATGCTCTCCGCTTCCAGCAGGCGCAGATGGCCCAACCGCCGCGCAGCGGATGCGCCGGCTGGCAGCGATGCGATCGATGAATCGCTTACGGAGATTGCCATGCACGACCTCGTTCAGTGTGGGGATTCCGCTGAAGGCCAGTGCAATGGATTCGCACCCGGTCGATCAGCGAGGGGTGCGTCTTCTGATGAATCGCGATTGGGGAATCAGAGACTACTTCATACACCCGTCGAAGATGTTCGACAGGCGACAACAAGAGCGGCGTTGGGACGCGCGAACCATGGGTACGTTCCTGGTGGCATTTCGCCGGGACAATCGGAGCTGGAAGTTCTTATCCAGAATTGATGCGCATCAAGCCGGGACCGATTCAATAAAGTTGGAGCGCCGGGCGGGAATTGAACCCGCGAATACAGGTTTTGCAGACCTGCGCGTTAGCCGCTTCGCCACCGGCGCAATTGGAAACTTTTGGTGGATGCCCAAGTCGCATCGCTGGGTCCTGGGGTTGTTTTGCAATCTGCCTCCGGGATTATGGAAGGACGTAGCGGAGGTCGGCGTAGCCGGCGAAGTCGTGCGCTGTCCTCACGGCTCAGCAGCAGATACGGCAGCACAAACGACCACTCCTCGTGCGACACATCGCTCGGATAGCGAACCCGTCCCTCGTTTCCCATCCTTCCATGCTGCGCAGAATACAAGCTCACGCAAAGATTCTACCCAGGTACAGACTTCATAACAGGCTCTAGAAGAGAAGTTTGAGGCCGAGCTGGATCTGGCGTGTGGTGGCGGCGGAGGTGATGACTCCGGCGGTGGGGCTGAGGGCAACGGCGCTGGTCTGGTTGGCGGCGGTGCCCTGGGTGGGCCCGGCGGAGAAGACTGTCTCGGCCGGAGTGAGCAGGTTGGTGTGGTTGAGGACGTTGAAGAACTCGGCGCGGAACTGCGCGCGGACTCGCTCGGTGAGCTGCGTGGTCTTGGCCAGCGACAGGTCGAGGTCGTTGTAGCCGGGGCCGGTGAGCGTGTCGCGGCGGAGGTTGCCAACCGTACCGTAGGCGGGCGCGGAGAAGGCGGCGGGATTGAAGTACTGGGCTACTTTTTGTGCGGTAGTACCCTGGGTGTAGAGCGATCCGGTGAATGCGGGGTTGACGTTGGGGCGGACGGGGTTTCGCGAGTCGCCGGAGCCGGTGGGGTTATAGCCAAGCTGCGGGCTGAAGGGGAAGCCCGACTCGAGGGTTGCGATGGCGGAGAGCGTCCAGCCGGAGACGGCGGCGTTGGCGAAAGGCCTGGCGTTGGCCAGCAAGAGATGGTTCTTGCCGAAGGGCAGGTCGTAGCTGGCGTTGATGGAGGCAAGGTTGCGGATGTCTGTGGCGGCAGGACCCCAGTCGAGCGCGGGATTGTTGGGGTAGGAGACGAAGGCTGGCGTGTTGGCGGAGACGCTGGTGTTCCATGCGGAGCCGTCGTCGAGATTACGCGCGTAGGTGTAGTTGGCGCGGAAGGTGAGACCATTGGCCAGCGAGCGGTGGAGATCGACTTCGAGTGCATTGTAGGAACTCGACCCCTGCGAGACCCAACTTGTGGTGTTGGCGAGCGCGGGGTTGGGCTTGGTGGTCGTCGGGTAGTAGATGATGCCGCCGGGCTGGACGACACTGGCGGGCTCGTTGAGATCCTCGGAGAGGATATGGTGGGTGCCGTGCGAGCCGACGTAGCCGATGGTGAGCGAAGTCTTCGGTGCGATCTGCTGCTCGACGCGCAAGGTCCACGCGAAGACAGATGGCGTTGCGATGTCGGGCTGCACTGTGGAGGGTGAGACAGAGGAAGCGCCAGAGGTCGGATTTGCAACACTGCCTGAAGTCGAGTAGATGGTGTTGAAGGGGGCCGACTGGTCGAGGCGGTAGTCGAGCGTGTCGAGCAGAGCGTGGTGCAGGCCGAAGCTGGCGCGCAGGACTGTTTTGCCGGTGCTGAACGGATCGTAGGAGAGGCCGAGGCGCGGCTCGGGGAGGAACTTGGCTCGGTTGGTGGTGAGGGAGGAGGAACCGGTGGTGGGGGTTGAGTTGATGATGCCGCTAGTGAATCCGTAGACCGGCGCGCGACCGTGCGAAGCGTTCCATCCGTCGGTGGATTCTGTGCGCAGGCCGGCGCGGAGTTCGAGGTTGGGGAAAGTTTTGATGGTGTCTTCAACGTAACCATCGACGAAGGTGCTGCGCCAGCCCAGTTCGGTGGTGGAGGGGACGTAGGTGAAGGTCTTGATGGTTCCCTGCAGGAAGGTGGTGAGCGAGGCGAAGCTGGCCTGGCCGTCCTGGTCCTGCGCCAGGTTGTCGTTGGACTCGAGCAGTTGCAGCCAGCCACCGGCCTCGATCTGCTGGCGTCCGCGCGAGTAGTAGATGTGATCATCAAAAGTAAATAGGTTGCGCGTGGTGCTGTTGTTGGAGCCAACGTTGACGCCCGCCGTAGTGATGGTGGACGCGCCGTTGGAGGCCGTCGAGCCGGCGATGACGACCGCGCCGGTGGGCTTGCCAACGAGAAAGGTCGGGGTTACGGCTTGAATGTTGGCGGGAACCGAGCCGAGGAAGAAGAAGCTGGCGCGAGAGAAGCCTGCGCGGGCGGTGTTGAGCAGGCGCGGCGAGAAGACGTGCTGCTCCTGCACGCTCGCCACCTGCTCGCGCAGATTCTCCTCAACGAGTGAGTAGGGGTCTTGCGTGGGTGTGTGGGCGATGGAGTCGTCGATGGTGTAGACGGCGAAGAGCAGATCGTTCGGCGTGAGGTTGGCGTCGAAGCGCGTGGTGCCGAAGTCCTCGCGGATGTGCTGAGTGGGCGAGGAGAATGCCTCGGCGATGCCGGTGGGAAGGCCGGTGGGAGAGAGGAGTTCAGGGCCGTTCTGCGTTGGCCACAGGTTCAGCAGGCCAGCGACTCCGGCGCCGAGCGTGACGGGTGAGAGTGCGCCGGTGGTCGCGTTGGGCACCAGGCCGTTGCGTGCGTTCGAGTCGGGCACGAAGGTGACGTTGGAGATGCCGAGGTTCTGGCGATAGCCCTCGTAATTCGCGAAGAGGAATAGCTTGTCTGTCTTGATCGGGCCGCCCAGCGATGCTCCGAAGTTGTTGCGCTGGAACTCCGGGATGCGTGCGGGGTCAAAATAATTGCGCGCGTCGAAAAAGGAGTTGCGCAGGAACTCGTAGATCGATCCATGAACGCTGTTGGTTCCGGAGGCGGTGATGATGGAGACCTGCGCGCCCTGCCGCTTGCCGTAGGCGGCGGAGTACGTGTCTGTGATGACGTTGAACTCGCGCACGGCCTCGACGCCGAGGAGTTGGCCGCTGGTGCCGCCGGGGGTGACGTTGATGAGCGATGCTCCGGTGTACTCGACGCCGTTGAGCAGGTAGAGATTGTCCTGCGGGCGGCGGCCACTGACGGCGAACATATTTCCCACCGATGAGTTCGACGTGCCGATGGAGCCCGAGCGCTGGGCGGTGTAGTTGACGGTGGCGGGGTTCAGGGTGATGAGCTGGTCGTAGCTGCGTCCGTTGAGGGGGAGTTCCTTGATCTGGTGCGCGTCGATCAGGCCGGCAGTCTGCTGCGTGGAGAGGTTGACGACAGGGGACTCGTCGTTGACAGTGACGGTCTGCACGACTCCGGTGAGCGGGAGCGTGAGGTTGACGCTCTGCGACTGGCCGACCGAGAGCGCGATTCCGGTGCGGCGCTGCTGGCTGAAACCGGTGGCGTCGGCGGTGATGGTGTAGCTGCCGACCGGGATGGACGGCGCGGCGTAGCGGCCATCAGGGCCGGTCTGGAGATGACGCTCGTTGCCCGTCTCATCGTTGTGGACGAGGACGGCGGCGTTGGCGATGGCTGCGCCGGTGGAGTCGGTAATGGTGCCGGAGATGGTGCCGCCGACGACCTGCGCGGGAGCGAGTTGCACAGCCAGGCCGAAGACCAGAATCATTCCAATCAATTTGCGTACCATGGCAGTCTCCTGTATGCAGTCCATCCGCGTTCGCCGTCCATGGGGATGGCGCCAGACCGGATGATGCATTCCGTTTGATTTTTGTTTTGTTTACCGCGTGAGAATTCAACCGCGAAGGGCTGGCGCGCGAGATCGACAGGCACAACAATGCGCTCTTCCCGGCCGGCTCAGCGCGCGGGCGAAGCTTGCAAACAAGGGTGCGGAGATCGGGGTATACACGGGCATCCTGGACTCGGTGGACCTACGAAGTGCGTTTGTATGGGGAAAGACAAAATCGCGGACAGGCCAGCGGGCGCTAGCGCAGACAGCAACAACACGCGAATTTGATAAAGAAGTTTTGCATCTGAAAAAACTTCCTGACTGGCACAGTCTAGCGAAGATTGGAATTCCTGTCCAGCGACCCGCCGATTTTTTTTTTGCGCGCCGCGGGCAACTTGACTTTCGCCCGGGCTGCACCTACTGTCTACTTATGGAAGGTCAGCTCTGTTGTCGCCGCTGTTCACAGCCTCGCGCGGACAGATGACCTGGGTCTAAAGTTCAGATCGAAATCCCGGTTTTCAGATACCCGCGAAGCAGCCGTTGCTGTCGCGGGTTTTCTGTTCCAGGCGAGGGATAATATGACGGAAGCAATCCAGAAGAAAGAGACCAAGGCGCAACAGGCGGAACGCTTGAAGCGCGAAAAGAACCCCTGGGAAGCCTTCGATGAGGTGCGCGCCTTTGCGCGCCAGGGCCGCGCCAGCGTGTTGCCCGACTGGGCTTCCAGTTATTTCAAATGGTGGGGCGTCTACACCCAGGGCGACGGCGTGGGAGCTACCGGCGGCAAAGGCGGCGAGGGCCTGGCCTCTGAATTCTTCATGATGCGCATCGGCATTCCCAACGGCATCGTCACCGCCGGCCAGCTTCGCGTCATCGGCGGATTGGCGCGCAAATACGCCCGCAACCTTGCCGACATCACCGTGCGCCAGAATATTCAGCTTCACTGGCTTACCATCGAGTCGCTCCCCGAGGTTGTGGATGCGCTGGACGCCATCGGGCTTTCGCCCAAGGGGGCCTGCGGCGATGTGGTGCGCAATGTGACCGGCTGCCCGCTGGCCGGAGTCGCCGCCGATGAGTTGATCGACGCCTCCCCGCTCGCCCTGCAGATCGCGCGCCTGCTGACGGCGAATCCGGAGTTCTACAACCTGCCGCGCAAATTCAAAATCTCCGTCACCGGCTGCCCCTCCTGGTGCACACACCCGGAGATCAACGACATTGCCCTCACTGCAACCGAAAACAACGGCCAGATCGGTTACTCGCTGCGCGTCGGCGGCGGCCTCTCCAAGGAACCGCATCTTGCCGTTCGTCTCAATGCCTTCATTCTCCCCGATCAGGCGGTCCGCGTTGCGCGCGCCATAGCTGAAATCTTTCGCGATCAGCAGGGCCTACGGGAAAACCGCAGCCAGGCCCGCATGAAGTATCTCTTTCTGAAAGAAGGCTGGACCGCCGAGAGTTTTCTTGCAGAACTGCAGTCGCGACTCGACTTCACGCTGTTGCCCGGCGTGCCCGAGCAGGTTCCCGAGGACATCTTCCGCGACCATGCGGGCATTCATCCGCAGCGCCAGCCCGGCTTGAGCTACGTTGGTGCATCGGTCCTGCGCGGCCGGATGAGCGGCGAGCAGTTGGAAGCCGCCGCCGAACTTGCCGAGCGCTTCGGAAGCGGAGCGTTGCGCGCAACTGTCTCGCAAAACCTGCTCTTCATCGACATTCCCAACCGCAAGACAGCCGAATTAGCGCGGGAACTTGGGCAGATCGGCCTTCATGTCGATGGTTCGTCTTTTTGGCGCGGCGCGGTCGCCTGCACCGGCACTGAGTTTTGCAAGCTGGCCATCACGGAAACCAAGGGCTTTACACGCTGGATCGTGGATGAGCTCGAAGAGCGGCTGCCCGCGTTCGACCAGCAGCTCCGGCTGCACGTCACCGGCTGCCCCAATAGCTGCGGACAGCACTGGATCGCCGACATCGGCATCGAGGGCAAAAAAATCAAGCACGAGGGCAAGCTCACCGACGCTTATTACTTCTGCCTCGGCGGAGCGGTGGGCCGGCACGCTTCCATCGCGCGCCCGGTAGGCTATCGCTGCCCCGCGCCGCTGGTGCCTGAAGCGATCGAGCGTCTGCTCCGCCACTACCTCGCCAGCCGCCTGCCTGAAGAGAACCTGCGCACCTGGTTCTTGCGCCACACGAACGATGAGCTGCGCGCCGATTTGGCGGGTGAGGTTTTGCCGCCGGTCGAGCGCGACCTGCCCGCGGGCCGCGTGCCCCACGGCATCGCCGATTGAGGATCAAGCCATGAGCCTGTTGCCGGTCTTTCTCAAACTCGATGGTCGCCCCGGCCTGCTGGTGGGCGCGGGAGCTGTCGCCCTGGAAAAAATCGGCAGCCTGCTCAAGACAGGGCTGCGGCTCCGCGTTGTCGCTCCCAATGCAGTGCCTGAAGTACGGCAACTCGCTATCGAAGGCCGGCTCGAATGGATCGAGCGCCCTTTCGAATTCTCCGACCTCGATGGCAACTTCCTGGTCATCGCCGCCACCGATTCTGCCGAGGTCAATGCAGCCGTCTACCAGCGCGCGCGCGCGCGCGGCATTCTGGCCAACAGCGTGGACGACCCTCCCCACTGCGATTTCTATTTCGGCTCCGTGGTCAGTCGCGGCGAATTGCAAATTGCCATCTCGACGGCCGGAGAGAGTCCTGCCGTCGCGCAGCGTCTGCGCCGCGAGATCGACGAGCAGTTGCCGGAAGACCTCGGCCGCTGGCTTGAAGATATGGGTAGGTTGCGCCGCGAAGTGTTGGCAAAGCAACCGCGCGGCGAGTCGCGCAGGCGGATGCTGCATCAATTGGCGCAGCGTCCGGTGTGCGAAGCGGCGTCCTGCCCCTCGCGCCAATTGGCCCTCGCGCCGTTAAAAAACGAGAACGCCAATTCAGCAGGAACGGTCTATCTGGTGGGGGCCGGTCCGGGAGATCCAGATTTGCTCACTCTCAAGGCGCTGCGCCTCATTCAGTCAGCCGACCTCATCCTCCACGACGACCTTGTTCCGCAGGCAATTCTTCACCTCGCGCCGTCCGACGCCGAAATCATCAATGTGGGCAAGCGCTGCGGCGTGAAGAGCATCTCGCAGGAGCAGATCAACGCGCTGATGGTGGCGAGCGCCCGCGCTCGTCGCACTGTGCTGCGCCTCAAGAGCGGCGATCCGCTGATCTTCAGTCGTGCCAGCGAGGAGATCGCCGCGCTCACGGAATCCGGCGTGCCCTTTGAGATCGTCCCCGGCCTCTCTGCCGCTTTTGCCGCAGCCGCGGCCATCGGCTGCCCGCTTTCCAGCCGCAACAGCGCATCGAATGTGATCTTCTCCACCGGCCATCACGCCCAGTCTCACAATTGCGCGCCGCTGCCGCAACTGGAAGACGCAACCCGCGTGGTTTATATGCCCGGCCGCGATCTGAGTTTGCTGGCGGAACAATGGCTCGACGAAGGCCTGCCCCCCGAATTCCCCTGCGCCGTCGTCTCGCAAGCCTCTCAGCCCGGCCAGCAGCTTCGCTGCACTACGCTCGCCGCACTCGGCAACGCCGAGCCGTTTGACGCGCCGAGTCTGCTGATCGCCGGCTGGGCGCTTCGAGAGTCCTCTGCCGCATTCCAGCACCTCGCCAAAACTACATCCGAGCGAAATGGAGAGCTTTCTCGGTCGGAAACTCCTGCACCGAAAACGTCTTTTGTCTCTGCTTCTGGTCCGGCACCTTCCCGGTAGTGCCACTCCCAAGCAGTTGCGTTGCGTCTTTTGACCTTTCGGATTGTTCCCATCTGGTATCTTGAAGGCATGGCTTTCTCGCGAACCTCCCCGCGTGTAATAGCAATTCTGTATACTATCTTCGGGGTTTGTGGGGCTGGTCATTTTACTAAGTTGTTGATACCAAAGATGCGCCCGTAGCTCAGCTGGATAGAGCGGCAGCCTCCGAAGCTGTAGGCCAGAAGTTCGAATCTTCTCGGGCGCACCATCCATTTTCCCGCCACGCCCTTCCCTATCTTCCGCCGCTCTCGTCCCAATCTTTCCGCCCCAATCTCTCCTGCGAGGAACGCCCCCAACCGGCCGGCCGATCGGCGAGTGGGCACAAAGCGACCTTCCGGGGATGTTTTGAAATGTGGCGGTGGATGGAGTCTTCAGCGAACCGTTCTCCGGGCCAAATACCTGCTAACAGAGAAATTTACAGGGAATTGGATCCCGATGTGGACACAAGACCATGGGATCTCGCTCGGTGGTATAGCCTAGGTCACTATATCTATAAAGCTGACTAAACAGGCTCTTTAAACCAGCCGAAGACTAACACTCACGTTGGTTCAGAAATACCGGGCTGATTAGCAACCTTGGCCTCAAACTCGTCGTTGAGGCGATACCGTCTGGTCTTTTTCGAAGCATCGGTGACGACCAGGAAGTCAGCCGCAAGGGACGGCAACCTTGGAGAAACAGGAGCAAAATCCACCCTCAATCGTTGAATTGTGGATGCGGCTTGGGGGTCCAAGCCGCGACCCGACGCTTTGCTTCGGCAATCTGATCCGGGTCATCTGAGGCAGAAACGGCGTGATTCTCTGGGAGCATCCTGCGTTGCCATTCTGTGCAGCCAGCGTCATCCATTCATAGGCTGCGACGTTATCCTTGGCTACGCCATTGCCATCGGCGAAGAGCGTGCCCAGCAGACACTGCCCGTCGGCGATGCCCTGGCCGGCGGCGATCTGCAAATACTTCGCGGCGGCAACATGGTCAGGCGGCCCGCTGAGTCCGGGAGCGAGCCTCTCGCAGATGATTTCCAGGTTGTACGCCGCGTCGCCGTGGCCCTTCCATACCAGCACCTGGGCGCGTCCAGCGATTTCGCAGGAAATGCGGTTTGCGCGGAATACATGACTGTAGCAGTTGCGAGCACGAGGCCCAACAGAGCAAGCGCCGATTTCGTCTTCATCTGGAATCTCCTCTTCGGCACTAATTCGCATGAATTGTACCGTTCCTGCGGGGTTTTGCACGACCAATGCTCATCCTTCCATGGACCATATGCCGGATTAGGGTCTGCTCAACACCGCAGTCTTGTTATGTATTGCCTGCGTTCGTGCCGCGAACGCCCAGTGATTTCCCATACAAAAGTTGACAATGGAGCAGCACAGAATCGCGATACTGTTCGAAACGAGCAGGGGGATGTGTGCTTCATGGACTAGGATTCGCATCAACAGCAGATTTCCCAGCAGGGAGACCAAACCACTGGAAAGATGAAACCGAATGAATTGCGTGAGCAGTGCGGCGCGGTCGCGGCGGTCGCGCCACGTGTAGTGCAGGTGCCATACAAAATTGTGTACAAGCGCAAGCTCAATGGCCGCAGCTGTGGCATAGAGATAGTGGCCCGCCGAAACCCGATTGAAGAGAGCGAGCGCGGCAAGCTGCACCACCATCCCCATGGCTCCCACCAGATTGAACTTCCAATAGCGGGCAAAAGTGTTCATGGCAGCGGCTCCTGCCGGTAGAGCGCTGCCGTGTGACGCAGAGTGACGCTTATCGCCATCGCAGACATGCAGACCGCTGCGATCGCACCTCCCAGATCGAAGAGCAGCATCCTGTGCCCGAACAACGTTGCGTACGGACTGCGCAGCGCTGCCAGTGTGCCGAGGATCAGCAGAATGCGAATCTCCGTGGGGCCGAAGATGCCCTGCGATAGCTCGAAGCACGACAGCGTATAGGTGGCGAGGTAGCTCTCGCTGGAGAGGAGGAGAAACGCGATCAGCATCGCGATCGCGGTCTGCCAGTGCAGCAGACCGGAGCAGCCGAGTCCGACCATCAACGCAATGGAGCCGAAGATATCCACCATGTGGTCCACGTAGAAGCCATAGCGCGGCCTCTGCAGGCGGCGCACTCGGGCTAGGGTGCCATCCATGCTGTCGCCCAGCCAGTTGAGCGCGATGCACAGGACCACCAGAAGCAGCGCGTAGCGGTTGGTTCGTGAGAGCGCATAAAAGATCCCCGCCGCGATCTGAGCGCCGAGACCGAGCAGGGTGAGCTGGTCAGAGCTGAGCCACTGCGGCGCTCGCTCGGCCATCCACAGCAATGCGCGCTTCTCGATGGAAGCGCTGAGGGACTGATTGATACGGCGGGCGGTTTGAAATCCCGCAGCATTCTTTGTAGCAGTCGATCTCTCATTCATCCTTATGGTTGCCTGTGCGTTCATCATGGTCTCCTTTCCAATTGTTGATTTCCGTGTTGTCATCTCGTCGCTCGTCGATCGAGCTATCTGCGCAGCGTGTTGCATGTGGAACGCAATGTGAACTCCAGCGACTCGCGTGGAACGCTCTCCACAAATGGCCGAACCGCCCAGCCGAGGCCGGTTGGTATGGAGCGCGTCAGCGAGACCGACTCGATCTGCATGTAAAGTCCGCCGTCCCACTCCTCGTAGCTCCAGTAGGTGTTCAGCCGCCACAGGAAGCCGTGCTCCTCGCCGGGGCTCAGCGCTCGCTCGCTGGCCGTGCCGGGCGAGTCGATCTCATCGATCCGCGTGCTCTGCGAGGTGCTGAATCCGTGCTGCGCATCGAGTCGTCCAAACGAGATGTCGTAGGCCGTATCCATCACCACCGTGATGACGTGCCGCTGGCGTACGCGCATCGTTGCCTGCAGCCGGTCTCCCTGTTGTGCCAGCACACGTGCCTGTAGCACCTGCGGAGAGAAGTGTTTCGGGTAGGCGCTGAAGTCCTTCATCAGCCGTTCGAAGTCCGACGCTTTGGCTCCAGGGGCAAACGCCGTGCCGCGCCAGTGGTGCAGCATCGCTCCGGGCAAATCCGCACCCACTGGCGGTGTCAGCTTCTCGATGATCAACTCACCCCGGCGCAGACGGTCCGCACTCTGCGGATCAGAATCCGCCGGAGCCAGGAAAGCACTCTGCGATCGATGCTGCTGCACGAGGCGCGTCTCAACCGCACGCGTATACGAGTTGAAGGCTGCAACGGCTGCCGGTGTGGGCCCTGCAGCAACGCAGTCGGGAGCAGTGACGAAGAGGAATAGTCCGCAGAGAAGAGAGAAGGTTCGGGAGCGTGTGGATTGGAAGCGCGTCACGGGTACTCCTCGTTTCATAAAATGCACAATGCTCCGCCCCGGCCTCCCAGATCAATGCATGGGACCTCACCCGTTGGAGTTTGTTTCTCACACTGCAAGGGATTGCAGTAATTAGACTTTCTGAAAGTTATCGCTTCGGCGACAGGTACAGATTGAACGCGTGATCGGATACACTGGCACATAACATGACGGAAACAAGGCCAGCCCGGCGCTATCGTTTTGGTGTATTTGAAGCAAACGCTGCCTCGGGAGAGCTTCTGCGGCAGGGAATTCGAACCAAATTAAACGCCCAGCCCTTTCAGGTACTCTGCATGCTCCTGGAGCGGCCCGGCGAACTGCTGACTCGAGAGGCTATCTCCCGCGAGCTGTGGCCCGAGGGCACCTTTGTCGATTACGAACATGGCGTGAACTCCGCGGTCAATCGCATCCGCGAAGCCCTCGGAGATACGGCAAGCAATCCACGGTTCGTTGAGACCCTGGCCCGTCGTGGATATCGCTTCGTGGCTCCCGTGGAACGGATTGGCCTCGGTGAAGATCCGTCTCCCTCAGTCTCCGAGTCCACGGCCTCGGGTTCGAACGAGCATACGGTCGTTTCGAGCGAGTCTGAGGCTGACCTTCTCAGCCGGATTCTGGCCTCTCCGCAGGAACTTCCGAAGGCCTCGTATCCCGTTGTGCAGACGCTCTTCGTCCTCTTTCAGTGCATGTACCTGAGTTTCTATATCGGTGCGCTGTCAAATCTGCCGGAGATTGATGAACTCTTCTCCCCACTGCCGAAAGCATCGCAGGCACTTACTGTCTTGATCGTGACTGCCGCAGTTCTGATCCCTGTTCGTGCCTTCGTGCTCACTGCTGTGCTCATGCACGCGCCCCGAGTGCGCGAGAAGTTCCTCAGGATTTGGCCGTTTCTGTTTCTGTTCGACGAGCTTTGGTCGCTCTCGCCATTCCTGCTGCTGCACCACATCAGCATCGGATTGGCAGTATCGTGTACGGCGCTTCTCGTCTACTCGCCCTTTGCACAGCGCTCTCTAGTCCTGATGGGTGCAGGCGGCATGGACCGTGAAACCTCAGCTACGGTCCGGTGAACGGAGCGATCCTGCCAACCCAAGCTGTGGCAGCGAACTTTCCGAAATGCTGACTTGAACAAAACCGCTTTAGGCGACGGACGCTTGCGCGTGGAGCTGAGCGAGCGGCTGTGACGTTGCAATTCCCTGATATCAGCCGACACAGCGCAAGGATGAAGATGCACTCACACGGGCCATCCTCTCATTGGCCAGGTTAGGATGGAAGCACCGTGAGGCGAACACTTACATGCATGCTGTGGCTGGGAGGGCTAGTAGGCCAAGCCCAGGTCCGGCATATCTCTCGCCTGGCAAGTGCACTCCACGGGACACACGCCACCGCTGTTGTCGTGGATGTGCCCTCTGGAAGCATCCTTGACAGCTATGGCGCTCTGGATATGCCGGCTGCACCGGGTTCGACCCTAAAACCATTCGTGCTGAAGGCGGCACTGGATGCTGATGTGATTTCCGCGCAGGAGACGATCCACTGCCGCGGTACGCTGATGGTAAAGGGACATAATCTGACGTGCGGACATCCCCGCGACATCACTGTTCTGGACGCGAGGCAAGCGCTGGCGGAATCCTGCAATACCTACTTCGTTACCCTGGCGCGGCGAATGACTTCGCAGGTGCTGCTGAACGGATTGCAAGCGTATGGTCTGCATCCGGCAGGATCTGCTGCCGTACCCGACGACCGTGCGCTGCTTGCGGTGGGAATTGTGGGGATCAAGACGTCGCCGCGCGAACTGGCCATGGCCTATCGCATGCTGGCACAGCAGATGAATGGAGCAACGGGACATGCGGTAGGTGTAGTGCGCGATGGGATGCTGCAATCGGTCGCGACCGGCATGGCACGCGGGGCGCAGACCGACGGGGTGATGCTTGGCGGCAAGACAGGGACAGCACAGGATGCGCCTGCACCGTGGAGTCATGGGTGGTTTGTGGGCATCCTGTTTGACGGGCAGATGCAGGCACGGCGCGTCCTCGTCATCTATGTGCCCCGCGGCACTGGCAACGACGCGGCATTGCTGGCAAAGAGAGTATTACAGCGAAAGGCAGTGCAATGAGGCTCGCGCATGGAATCCTGCTGGGCCTGTTGGTTACCTCAACTGCAAGGTCGCAATCTGCAACGGATGTCACTGTACGGCTGTACTACACCCACGCCATACATGCTGCCACGGTTACACCGGTGGATGCGGTCATGCGATTGTGTAAGGGGTGCAAAACCAGTTTGATTCCCGCGCAGTTGCAGATCAGTACTAGTAAGGCGCAGTTGATAGTAGGCGGAAAAGCTGTGCCTGAACTGGATTTAAGCGGACAGGTTCGCTTGACCGCAGACAGCGGGCAGGTTGAGTTGGGCTATGGACAGTGGAAGGTTACTGCGGCGCCGGATGGGCTTCATGTACTGCTGACAATTCCCAGTGAACGGTACGTGATGGCAGTCCTTCAGAGCGAGGCAGGGGCAAACGAATCCGCGGAATCACTCAAGGCGCTGGCGGTGACGGCACGCAGCTTTGCCCTGACCAATCCGCATCGGCACGGGACGGAAGGGCTGTGCGACAGCACGCATTGCCAGGCCCTGCGTATGGGTGATGTGCCGGATGAGATTGAGCGCGCGGTACGTGCAACCGCAGGCGAGACGCTGTGGTGGCATGGGGCGCGTGTGCCCGGATACTTCACCCAGAGTTGCGGTGGGATGACGGAAGATGCTGCGGTTATGTGGGGTGGAGAGGAAAAGCCGTGGCTGACGTCCCATGCAGATCGCTACTGCGTAAGACTCCCCTCCCAATGGCACGCAGAGATGAGCGTTACAGAGTTGCGTGAGGCTCTGTATGCGGAGGGTTGGAAGCTGGGTGGTGCGATCGATGGCATACGCGTTGTGCAGCGGGACGGAAGCGGTCGCGCGCGAAAGCTGCTGGTTTCGGCAGGGGCTGAACGAGTGACAATTCCGGCAGCGAGCCTGCGGTTTGCGTTGAACCGGTCACTCGGCTGGAACCGTCTGCGCAGCGATTGGTATGAAGTGACCTTGAATGATGGGCGTGTGGTGTTCGATGGAAAGGGATATGGGCATGGCGTTGGGCTATGCCAGGCCGGTGCGGCAGAGATGGCGAAGGCAGGCAAGAACTATCGAGAGATTCTGGCGTTCTACTTTCCCACTACGGGCCTGCAGGTGGAGGCCAATGATGCGGGATGGATGCAGCACGACGGGAATGGATGGACACTGCGGTCTACGGGAGATACGGCGAGTTTGATGGCACAGGGGAACCGGGCGCTGCTTCGGGCGCACGCATTGTTTGCAGGCAATGTGCATCCAGTGGTGACCGTGTACCCGACGACGGAACTCTTTCGGCAGGCTACCAATGTGCCTGGATGGATGCTGGGAACCGCTCGCGGCGACACGATTGCCTTGCAACCGGTGAGCGTATTGCAGCAGCATGGCGGTGCAGAGGCGCTGCTGCTGCATGAGTTTCTGCACAGCATGGTGGAAAGCGAAGCGACGGATGCTGCGCCGTTGTGGCTGCGAGAGGGATTGGTTGAGGCGCTGGCGGGCGAGTCTGGAGGGCCGAAGAACATGACCCCAGTTCAAATCGACGCAGCCTTGCTCAGAGCAGGCAATCAGCAGGAGGCGGAACAAGCGCATCGCGCAGCCTGTGAATTGGTGCGCGGACTGATTGCCAAATACGGAATGCAAGCGGTGCGCGGCTGGCTACGCAGCGGAGTCCCGCGGGGCCTGGTTGCGGGCGAGTAGCTCGGATGTGAGCGCCACGACGTAGGTGAACAGGTAGACCAAGACAACATAGACCACGGTGAGCCTCAGCACGACGCTGATAACTTCGACAGTCGGGTTGCTTGGTGGATGCCAGTCAATCAATGAAGTAAGGACATTGGCTGCGCAATAAAACAGGATTGGAGTAAGCCAATACTGCCAGCGGAGGAGAATGCGCGAGGCATTGCGTCGCGCCTGCCATCCGCGCGTGACGGTCTCGATCGCTACCGGGATAAAGAGTGCAGGCAGTACGATCCACATCAGGGAATCGAAAATATTTTCTTGCCAGTTGAGCAGGCGCGGCTGGGTAAAGATGCTGCGCAGGTGCGGGCCGAGCATGGCGTTCCAGTAGGACGCGCGTTGCGAGGCGCGGTCATTGAGCGGGTCGAGGATGTAGTTTGCGAGTGAGAAGATTGCAATCCAGAGCGCGAGCAGAAGACCGCCCAGCCAGATAGGTTTGTTTTCGGCGGACTGACGGAGCCGGCGCACGATGTATGTGTAAAGAGCGAGAGTCCCGGCAACCAGCAGACAGATGGTAAGGGCCGAGAGCGCAAGTTCCCAGAGATGCGAGTCAGGAATGGTTGTAGCGGCAATTGCAATGCCTATCAACCCAAGATTGCCGAAGATCTGCCACAGCAGGATGCGAATGGCGATACGGCGGCGTGCAGCGAGGAAAAGATTATTCACTTGGCTACCTCTTTTACGTCGAGGCGAAGCTCATCCGTGGTGGCCTGCACGCCCGGCTGGTACATGGGAGAGACGCTGGCAGGGCTGATGGCAAAGCTTCCGTGGTTTACAACCTTGAGAAGATAGAACGAATCATGACGGCCGTCGAATGTGCCTGCGAAGATTGCGGCGTGATCGTCGTGGAACTCCTGACGTGTGTACCACCAGTTCCAACTGGCGGGCCGGTTGACGATGTTGTAGCTGTCGCTGTTCTGCAGGAACTCAACACCGGCGGGGATGGGGTCTTCGATCAACAGATACTTCTGTGGCGATCCGCCAACGCCGAGATGAACAGCGAGAACATCTCCCTGCTCCACCGGGCCGTTGAGAGGCTTGAGCGTATAGACGATGTTGCCGTCCTTCGTTGTGGGAACCAGGATGGAATAATCGCGAGCGATGCTCAATGCAAGCGAGCCCTGCTGATAGCTATGCGGCGAGGTTGAGAAGTATGTCGCCTGTGTGGTCCAGTAGGCACGACCGTTGCCGGTAGAGACGATGCGGATGGTGTTCTGCTGCGATTGCAGATGCGCAGCGTCCAGAGTGAGGGAAAGCGTGGCGCCCTTGACTGCATCTGCCTGCGAGAAGTGGCGCTTCCCTGCCGAGGCTCCGTTGACGAAGACTTCAACGTCTGTGTCGCCAGCAAGCTCGTGCGAGACCAGAAGATAGTCGGTGAGGCCGTAAATCACGAACGCGGTCTGCTGCGTGCTGCCCCACCAGTAGCCTTCGGAGCGATTGGCGACAAGCCACTGTGCGGCCTTCACCAACAGCGGACTCTGCGGATCGGCCTGGGCAAGAAACTTGAGTACAAACGCGGTCGATTCGGCGCTGCCGTCGTAGTCAATGTCGAGGAGGTTATTGCGGCTCTCGGGCCAACTGGCAAGATCGCCCTCGATGCGGGCCTTCTTTTCGAGCAACTGGGCGATGGCCGGGGCGCGCGAGTCCTTGGCATCGAGCATGGCGAGGCCGGTGTAGGCGAGAGCCTGCGGGCCGAGATCGTCGCGGCGGGAGTAGAGCGTGTCGAGCTGACCCTTCAATATCTGCGCGGAATTCTCACGCGCTTTTGCCGATGCGAAATTACTTGACTGAATGTCTATAGATTCTGCGAGAGCATAGACCACATAGGCGCGGAGTTCCGGGAGCATGTGAGGATGCTGTTCCAGGGCATTCTGCAGAAAATGGATGCTGCTAGGCACTCCCTCTGTCCAGCCACCGGAAAAATCTGCCTTGGTATAGCCCGCCTTCCTCGCCTGCGCGAGGCCACTGACGACGTAGGCAGTCATGAAGACCTGGCTCTGGTCCTCCTTCCACCATCCCCAGCCGCCATCTTCATGTTGATAGTCGCGCAGACGTTCAAAACCGGCCTGGATCTTGGCGTTGAGGGCTGCCTGATCGATCTTCGAGGGGAGGTTCAGCTTTTGCATGGCCTGCGCCACAATAATGTTCGGCAGCAAGCTGGACATGGTCTGCTCGGTGCATCCGTAGGGGAAGGTGGTGAGGTAGTCGAGCGCGGAGAAGAGCGAACCTGCGATGGATGGACTCACTTGAATCGTGAGCGAGTGAGCGGCGGGGTCGGTATTAGCGGGGAATGATAGCTGGCTGGTGCGGTCCCCGGTGTTGGCGATGACGCCGGAAGACGCAATAGTCTCCGCAACTCCGGAGGGATGCACAGGGAGCGTGATCTGCAGTGCGTCGCTCTCAGGCGAGGAGATGGCCTTTGCGGTCAGCGTGGCAGTGCCCACAGCAGAGGCGCGCAGGCGATACAGGATGGTGGCATCGGCCCGAGGGGCGACGGTCACCTGCTGCGCAGAGCCGCTGACGATGTCGAGACCGGCGGCATCCAGCGAGAGTTGGATCTGCTTGGTCTGTTGCAGATAGTTGTGCACGATCACAGGGATGGTGACCACATCGCCCTTGCGCAGGAAGCGCGGCTGCCCCATGCGGACGATGATGTTCTTGCGCACGATGACCCGGTTGACTGTTGCGCCCGCCTTGGAATCCACCGTAATGGCGCGGACCGTGGCGCGCCATGTGGTGAGCGAGTCGGGGAAGGTAAGGGTGACGCGAGCGTGGCCTGTGGCGTCGGTGTGGACGTCCGGTTGCCAGAAGGCGGTATCAGGAAAGTCCTTGCGGATGCGCGGCGCACTGTCGATGCTTGGTTTAACCTGCGCCAGTTGCGGGTGGAAGCGGCGTTGGGCCAGCAGCGGTGAACGAGAGCCTGCCTCGCCGGTGAAGTAGTACACGAGCGAATTATCTATGTCGGGGTAGGTCTCGCGCTGTGGGTAAAATGCATTGAGAATATTGCCGCTCGAGTCCGGTTCGACCGAGTAGACAGCCTCATCCACGACACCGAAGCTAAAATCCGCGGAGACCGGCGCACCCGTGGCATCGTGTGCCGTCACGTCATAGGCAGCACTCTGCTGCGGCTGGAAGGTTTCTGACGCCGGTGTAATTGTCAGTTGCAGTTTCTGCTGGGTCGTCGGCACCACTATATTGCGTTGTCCTTGATAGACCTTTTCGTCGCTGAGGAAGACAACGTCAACCGTCAGATTGGGTTGGGAGTCCTTGGTAATGGGGAGATCGAAGGAAAGCACCTTGCCGGAGCTGTCCAGGACCTTGCGGAACTCTACGGTGTAACCACTGGCGGTGATCAGCGCGTGGAAGCCATCGACCTGGGTGATGACTGAAAGATGTGCGGTATCGCCGGGAGCGTAGGTCTTCTTATCGGTGATAATTCGGATTTGCTGATTCGACTCATCCCCGAAGTCTGCGTTCTTTAAGCCGTTCACCCATAGCCAGCCAATGTCCTGCACGGTACGCTTCTCTGGGGTCACGGCAGTAGCAACTACATTAAGTGAACCCGCCATGTTGGCGGGCATATGCACAACGACGGTGCCATCGGAGCCGGTGGTTGCGTCGGCATCGCCTGCTGCTGTAGCCGTGTAGGTACGAGGCCATCCCATGTTGTATCTGCGGTCCTCGAGATGCAGGTGCACGGGAGTCTGCACGGGCTTGCCGTCGTAGTCGATTGCAGTGACCTGGAAGCTGGCGTTCTGCCCCTGCTGCACGGAGTAGCTGAGCGGCTCGACCTGCAGGCGGAAGCTACCGTAGGTGGCGAGAATGCGATAGCGGCCGCTGATCTCCCGGCCAGCCTCATCGGTGACGCCTGCTTCGACGACGTAATCCTTGTCGAAGTGCTTGTCTTCATTAAAGGCGGTTGGTATGGAAACCGTAAGCTTGCCATCGGCGTCAAGACGGCCTTCGCCTGCAACTTGCTGATCCCCTCCGTAGCCGATGGACTCCTGCGAGTCGCTGCTCTGCGACCCGTCAGCGTTCTCTCCAGCAGGATCGTTGTTGTTATCGCTGTCATCCTCGTTCCACCACCAGTGCTGGTTGACAGAGACGGTGTACTTCACCTTGGCGCTGGCGACGGGTTCACCGAAGAAGTAGCGCGCATCGATCGTGACGGAATCGCTCTCTCCCTGCATGACTCGCTGGCGGGCAGCGGTGACGTGCACCTGGTACTCCGGCTTGCGATAGTCCTCCACTTGAAATGTCCCAAGATATGAGAGGTTGGCATGCGTATCGCTCGTGATTCTGTAGTAACCGAGCGAAGCGGTCAGCGGCAGATTCAAGTCCCCCTGCACCGTGCCCATCGCGGAGAAAGGCAGTTGCTTGTCGTAAACGGACTTCTGCTGGTCGTCCTGAATCAGGATATGGATCTGCGCCAGTTTGGGGAGGATGAGAGCATCGCCTGCGTGCTGGCGAACGATGACCTTGAAGTGGACCGTGTGGCCGGGGCGATAGACGGGCCGGTCTGTGTAGCCGTAGCAGGAGTAGAGAGTGTCCTGCGACCGAGTAAACGAGGAGTACCACGGGGCGACAAGATCAACGTCGCCGCCCGAGCGGGCCAAGACCCAGAGTTTGCTGTCAGCCGTGTCGGTCTCAACTCCACCTTCCCCATCTTCATCATCCGCAGATGTTACATTCTTTTTTGCAGAAGGCGGAGCGTCGAAGGTGGCAAGTCCGTCTGCCTTTGTGGTGACGCGGTGCGGTGGCTGCTTGCCGAGAGCAAGCACAACTCTGGCCCCGGTGACGGGTGCGCCGGTCTTACGGTCGACGACAAAGGCGACCATCTGGCCGGCAACCGTACGCGTGATCAGCGCTGTCTCACTGACCATGAGCAGCGTATAGGCCTTCAGGTGGCCGTCCGTGGCCTCCACCAGATACATGCCGGGTGGAAGCGGATCGATGGGTAGGACCTGATTGTCCGAGACGTAGGTTGGCGGCACTTCCTGACGCCAGCGCGCGACCAATTGCTTGTCGTTCAGCAACGGAACCTGCGCGAACTGTGCAACGCCGACGATTCGGCTGCGCTTCGCTAACCCGGACTGCTTCTCCTTCAGCGCGTCGCGCGTAGCACGGGAGAGCTGGGCGCGGAAGAAGTGTTTAACGTCAATCCATAGGTCGTGCTTCCAGTCGTGAAAGCGCTCAAGCCATGTCTTTTCGTCGATCTGCTCGACGGGGCTGTTGATGGTCTCGCCGAAGCTATGCATCTCCGAGAGACCGCCAATGAACTTTTCCGGGTTGTTGACATGATAGACGCGAAACTCCAGCTCAGACTCGTTGCGTGCATATAGATGGATCTTTGGGTTCTCGCCGGGCGCAAACGCTTTATAGGTGCTGAGGGTAAAGTAGGGCGATGCGGCGAACGCGCATGGCACAAATAGCAGGAAGAGAATGACGAGCGCCGCTAATCTTCGCGCAGAATATTCCAACGATAGACGCCGAGAAAGTTTGGATTTGAGGGCGTCGGCCGCCAGCGTGGGTCGGGATGATGCAGCAGGTCCGCGAGCAGCACGCGGCGCATCTCGCCTGGATGATTGTCGATTGGCCCCGTGTGATAGACAACCCATTCGCTGTGTTCTGTGATAACCATCGAATGATACTGCGAATCTGCTTCAAGCAAGCGAAAAAATATTAAATCTCCTGGACGGGCGGCGCTGATGTCGCGGCTGACAAAGAATGTATTGGCCTGGATGAGCGTTTTCGCGTCGGCAAACTGGGCAAACGTGCCATCCGTGACATCAGTCACACGAAACGGACCGGGACGGATGCGGAAGAGGCTAAGGCCAAGTGGGGTATTGGGATAGCTCCATTGCTGGATGGAGGTCAGCGCCGGCATCTGCTCAACGGAGTACTGCGCATACCAGCGTTCATCGTGGAACCGGAGCGACTCGCGATAGGCGTAGCGAAGCAGCGAGGCACAGTCAATGATCTCCGGCGGGAGCTGACTGGGTTCAACATCGGCGGCCCGGTCTGCCAGCGCGGTGAACCAGAGCCGGAATGCCTGCCGATCGGTGGCACTGTGCAGACGCATCCAGTCGGGCGTGCCATCGCCAAAGCTGTCGCGGTCATCCGGCACAGATGTGACCGTAAGGGCAAGATTACTGCCGCGTCCCATTACGCCAAGGCGAAGACGGCCAGGAATCACACCCGCGCGGAGATAAAGGGCGACATGGCCGTCGGGCAGGTCTTCTAGACGATAGCTAGAGGGCTGAGCGCCGGTGAGATGGAGTTGGGTTGCATCCAGTGACAGATGGTGACGCGCTTTGAATATGGCTACTTTATGCTCACGGCCATCCGCGGGAAGCGTAACGCGAGAGGGTCCGACCACTATTCCTGAATACGCTCCCAGCCGCCATGCAAGGAGTATTGCGATGACGAGGAGTGCGATGGATGCTGCCGCGAAATAACCAGAATGCAAATCACGCCAACGTGTCATGAAAGATATCGCTAGCTCGGTAACGAAACAGAGGGGACGCCGTGTGGCGTGTGCGGCCAACGTTCAATCAAGAAAACTGCGTTAGTCGTTACTATAACCCGGTTTTTGCCTCTCCTCGGCCGTATCGACATATCGGTCGTATCTGCCGTTGTCTGGCAAGGGCCAACGGCCCGTCCTATATTTAGCCTGGGGCGGACGGGGTCCCCGGCGAGCTTGCTCGCTGGGGCAGGAAGCCCCAGGTACGCGCTGCTAACAGAGAAATCCGCAGAGAATTTCACGATTTTTGGCCTATGATGCTGCCACCAGCTCTCTCTATAGCACTGAATCTAAGCGAGTTCCTGCATTACTCGGGGTTTTCATGCACCATCCCGAACAGGGAATTACCACCCACATATCAGGGAATATCAATTCCCTGATACAGGGATTCGGATTGACTTCTTGATAACCGTCTTGCCCAGTCCACTAAGATCGCCGGTCTGTCGCTGTCCCCCGATTGCGTACCATAGGATTTCGCAGATGTTCGACCGTGTGGTTTTTTTACATCGGGGATCGTGCTAAGCTGTGTCAACTTTGTCATCTTGCATTTCGGCGAAGTGAAGGTTCGAAACAAAATGGAGAATCAAACATGTCATCCAAATATCGTTTAGCATTTTTTGTGGTTGCGGCCCTGTGCGCCGCATTCATGACGGCGAATCTGCAAGCGGCAGCGGTTGAAAACAAGCTGCCGGCCGCGGTCAGCATCAAGGACATCCCCCACCTGGAGAAGCGCGATGGGATGACCAAGCTGATTGTGGATGGACGCCCCTTCATCTGCCTTGCGGGCGAACTGTCCAATACCGCCTCGTCCGACCGCGAAGCCACCAAGGCCACCATCGCGCGCCTGGCGCAGGCCAATTTCAACACCGTCCTTTCGGTTGTTTCCTGGGACCTGGTTGAACCCACAGAAGGCAAGTACGACTATTCGATGATCGACTATCAGATTGAAGCCGCCCGCGCCAACAACGTGCGGCTCATCTTCCTCTGGATGGCCAGTTGGAAAAACGGCTTGTCGCACTTCCCGCCTCTATGGGTCAAGGCCAGCCAGGAGCGATTCCCGCGCGTGGTCAACGCCCAGGGCAAGACGCTTGAGATCCTCTCCACGCTGAGCGAAAACAATCGCAACGCCGACGCCACGGCCTTCGCCGCCGTCATGAAACACATCCGCGAGGTGGACAAGACCCACACGGTCATCGCAATCCAGGTGGAAAATGAAGTCGGCACAATGGGCACCACCCGGGACTTCGGCCCCGCCGCCAATGCCGCCTTTGCCGGCCCGGTCCCCAAGGAGCTGACCGACTATCTTCAGAAGAACAAGGACCACCTGCGGCCGGAACTGAAGAAGATCTGGGACGCCGCGGGCGACAAGACCAGCGGCACCTGGGAGCAGGTTTTCGGCAGGAACGTGCAGCGTCCGGCGGACGATCCACCGGTGCCCAACAGCCCCAATCGTTCTAAGCGTCCGGCCAACGCCGAGCTTTTCAATCACACGGATGAGATTTTCATGGCGTGGAACTACTCCCGCTACATCGGCTATGTGGCTGCGCAGGGCAAGAAGGAATATCCGATCCCGATGTATGTCAACACCTGGCTGGTGCAGCCCAACGACATCGGCGCGGGGGACTACCCCAGCGGCGGGCCCGAGCCGCTGGTGCATGACATCTGGAAGGCCGGCGGGCCGGCGATCGACATCCTGGCGCCGGACATCTACCTGCCGGATTTCGCCGGAATCATCCAGACCTACTCGCGCAACGGCAATCCCGCCTGGAATCCCGAAACCGGGCAGAACGCCAACAACGCGTGGATGGGGTTCACGCAACTCAAACTCCTGTGCTTCTCCCCGATGGGCGTTGACGGGCGCCTGAACGCGACCTCGGAAGACCCGTTCGTGCGGTCGTATGGGTTCCTCAACTCGATCTCGGGTGCGATTGCCGAGGCGCAAGGCAAGCCGGATGCGATCAAACTGATCGAGCTTGAACCGGGGCAGAATCCCGGGAAGGTCGAGATGGGCCGGTATATCTTCGATTTCACCCCCGTGGCAGGGACTCGTGGCGGCCCAGCAGCCGGTGAACGTGCTGGCGCCGCTGCGCCGGCGACGAGGCCTGGCGCCCAGGCTGCGCCTCAGAGTGAAGGACGCGGCGCCATTATTGGGTTGTCCTTCCTCGACAGGCCTTTCCTGCTGATTATCAACACCGCCCCGGATGAGTATTACTTCGCGACCAACACATCATTGCCGTTCGTTGCTTTGCCAAACAACATCCCCAACGCCAGGGTCGCTGCGCCCGCCATCATGGAGCACGGCGCATTCAAGAACGGCGTCTGGGTGATGCAACGCCGCGCCAACGGCGACGATATCATGGGCCGCGGATACGACGTCTCCGCCGCAGCCAACAACAACCTGCCCGGCTCCCAGATACCGCTGGGCGTCGGGGGCAGAGGCGGCCGTGGCGCCGGAGCGGGCGACACCACGCACCAGCCGCCGACCGTGATGCGGGTTACCTTCTATCACTATCGCTAGGTTAAAGAGGAGAACAATCCATAAACTGAGAACCCCGATCGCGTGCGCCGTCCTTGGCTTACAGTCCGCTGGCACCCGCGGCGGAGACTGTCTTGGTGGCCAGGGGCGTCGCGATCGGGTTGATCCCCGTTGCGGGAGATGCGAGAGTCAGAGCGACGATGGTGTCCACTGTCTCCGGATTGCCGCTCAGCGTGACTTCCACGCTGGTGTCGGTCTGCGTGCAATTGGCGTCACCGCCGGTGAGGCTGGAACAGGAAAGGACCTTTGCCGGAAGAGCGGGAAGCGAGAGGGTCTTGCCGGTGGCGTGCAGGATGTGCAGATAGACCGTCTTGTCGTGGAAGGTTGAAACGCCGTAGTCGCCCGGCAGGTAAGGCCCGCCACGCGTGGCGTAGATGCTCTGGCCATACAGCTTCAGCCAGTCGCCAACATCCCGCAGGACCTGGGCCTGCTCCGGATCGATCTGGCCGTCGGGACGTGGACCGACATTGAGCAGAAGGTTCCCGTCGCGTCCCACCACGGAGACCAGCAGGCGGATCGTCTCGTCCCGCGTCTTTACTTTGCCATTCGGCTTGTAGCCCCACACACCTCCCGCCATTGTGGTGCAAAGTTCCCACGGGTGCTGGTTGTCGAAGTCGCCCAGCGCCTTGTCTCCTTCGCGGTCGCGAAAGTCGGCCGGGGCATCGGTGCGGTTGTTGATAATGACCGACGGCTGAAGCTTTTTGAGATTGGCGATGGCCTGGTCGTCCTGCCAGGAGAAGGACCCGGAGTAGCTCTGCCCCCTGGGCCTGCCCGACCATTGTCCGCCTTTGAACTGGACTCCGCCGAAGCCCAGCCAGCTCTCGCCGCCGCCGTCGAACCAGAGAATATCGATCTTGCCGTAGTTCGATGCCAATTCGTTGAGCTGGCGATGATACTGATCGCGCATCTGGATGGCGCTGGGTCGATAAAGGTCCGGGAAGAAGAAGCCCGGGAACCTCCAGTCCAGCGGCGAATAATACAGCCCAATGCGCAGTCCCGCCTTGCGCGCGGCCGTGACGTATGCGGCCACGAAGTCGCGGTGGGCCGCCGATTTCATGGCCGTGTAATCGTTGCCCGGATCGTCGAACATGGCGAAGCCATCGTGGTGGCGCGTCACCATTACGGTGTACTTCATGCCGGCCGCCTTGGCGGTGGCGGCCCATGCATCGGCGTCGAACTTGTCCGCGGTGAACTGGCTGGCCAGCTTGGCATACTCGTCCACGGGAATCTGCTCGTTCCATTGCACCCATTCGCCGCGGCCGGGAATGGCATAGAGTCCCCAATGGATGAAGAGGCCGAACTTGGCATCGCGCCACCAGGCAATGCGCGCGGCCGCGCCGTCATCGGTAACCATGGGTGCTTGCGCCCAGGCGATGGATGCTGTGATGGCAAGAACAAGCAATGCAAATGAGAAGCTGGAGCGGAGTACAAGTTTCTTCATAGGGCCCTTTCCTGGCAGGATGAGCTTATCGCAAGTTTGCCGATCACGCTTTGCCGATCTTCCCTGAGTATTCTATCGAACGATAGTGCGGTTTCATCGCAGGTCTTTACAAGAGCGAAGACCGTGGCGTGGTTTTTCCTCAAGAAAAGCCACTTTAATAATTTTCGCGTGATAACAGTTGCGGTGAAACCGCTCTAGCCGGCGGAGCGCCCCATCAGAACGTACTGCATAGGCAGGAGTGCTGAGAACGCTCGATCTCTATTCTGCTTCTACAGAAACCAGCGTCAGCCGTGCAGTCAGGACCACCAGCGCAATCCAGAGCGAGTCGGCGGCCAGCAGATGCGCTACCTGGGTCCACACCGGGGCCAGCAGGGTTACATCCAGCACGCCGAGCAGATAGACGGCAGCGAGCAGCGCCAGCACCAAGGCGGAGAGACCGCGCTGGCTGTTCTGCGCTGCCGCCCGCATCAGGATCCAGATCAGAAAAACGCCGGCGGCAAGGGCGGCCATCGGATGGACCCAGCGCCAGCGCACCAGCCAGCCGCTGGTCGTGGAAAAATCATGATGCAGGGCCCCGGCCAGCGAAGTCGCAGGAAAAAGCGTGTCGCCCAGCGCCGCCAGCGAACCGGTTACACCCACCGCCAGGACCACGAAAATACCAGCCATTGCGGCCAGCGGATTTACCAGGCGAATGCTCTCCCAGCGATACCCCGTGCGGCGGCACAGCAAGTGCGCGGTCACGGTCAGCGCCGCCAGCAGCAGCAGCGTATTGGTCAGATGCAGCGCCAGAAAGAGGGGACGCAGCGGCGACTGGCTCTGCGCGGTCAGCCCCAGGGCAACCAGCAAAGCTCCCAGAATCGCCTCCATCACCGTCAGCGCCGCCGCGGCCACGGCGGATCCCCTGGCCATATCTCCCCGCCCGGTGGAACGGAAGGTCCACAGCAGCAGCCCCAGGACCGCAACCAGCGAGAGCCCGCTGGTGATGCGGTGGGTGAACTCGATGAGGGTATTCACGCTGGCGGAGTGCTGCAAGACGGTCCCGTTGCACAGCGGCCAGTGGTTCCCGCAGCCGGCCCCAGCCCCGGTGGCGCGCACCAGTGTTCCCCACAGGATTACGGCGATAAAGTACGCCAAAACGGCCCAGGCAAAGCGCCGCAAGGCAGCAGAAGGCGACTTATGCGCATTCTTTGAAGCAGCCGAGATTGTCATGGAAGCTTCCAGACCCCCCATCAGTGTAAATCAGAGAATCCACCGCCAACTGCCGCGCATCACAAACAATACAAGCCCTTTATTATTGTCCAGTAACGCAAAGGACAAACGGCAGGTGCGGCAGCCCACGGCAGGTGATTGGAGAGTAGGATGAGTTTGGCCTTGTTTCTGGCTTTGCACGACATGGACGACATGCCTGCCGGACACGCAATGACTGCAATGCAAACGCACGAATCCTGGTGGCATCGGGCCATCCAATGGGTTGCGGGCCTGTTCAGCACCCCCACCAGCATCTTCTCTCCGCAGGCTACGCCGGCACACACCATCTTCAGCCTGTCCATGCTGGTGCTGGCCATTACGCTGGCCATCTTTCTGGCCGTGGCGGGGTTGATGCTCTACGCCATCATCCGCTTCCGCCATCGCGCCGGCGACTCCAATGCCGATCCAACGCAGGTCTACGGCAGCAATCAGATCGAAGTGCTGTGGACGGTGATTCCGATTCTGATTCTGGTGGTGCTCTTTCTGGCCACCGCTCGCGTCATCTCCGTAACCGAGCAGGCGCGCAAGCCTGCCAACGCGTTGGATGTGGTGGTGATTGGCCATCAGTATTGGTGGGAATATCGCTATCCGGCCTCGGGCGTGGTTACGGCCAACGAACTGCATCTTCCCGCCAGCGACCCGAAGGCCCCCACGCCCACCTACATGACCATGTCCTCGGCCGACGTCGATCACAGCTTCTGGGTGCCGAATCTGGCCGGCAAGATGGATCTGATTCCCAACAAGGTCAATGTCATGTGGATCGATCCGCACAAACCGGGCCTCTATCTGGGCCAGTGCGCGCAGTACTGCGGCACCGGACACGCCAGGATGCTGATCCGCGTTTACGTGGACTCCCCGGCGGATTTCGCCAGGTGGATTGCCCATCAGAAACTGGCGGCGGAAGACGATCCGGCGGCGGCCGAGGGCAGGCTGGACTTTGAACACATCGCCTGCGTCAACTGCCACACCGTGACCGGCACTTCGGCCAATGGCAAATTCGGCCCCGATCTGACGCACCTGGCCAGCCGCGACACCATCGCTTCCGGCACGATCAGGAACACGCCGCAAAACCTGCGCCAATGGATCGACGATCCCGGCTCGATGAAGCCCGGAGCGCTGATGCCGAAGATGAATCTGAGCAGCCACGAACTGGACGCGATCACGGCCTACCTGGCCACGTTGCGCTAAAGCACGCCTTGAATGCAAGAAGGAGAAACGGATGATGCCCCCGCAGACGGCCGGCGCGATGACCTTTGATTCCCCGCCCGCTCATCCCAAGCTGTGGCTCGACGCGGTGAATGAATGGCTCACCACGGTAGACCACAAACGCATCGGGATGCTGTATATCGGCTACGCGCTGGTCTTCCTGCTCATCGCCGGGCTGGAAGCCGCCGTGATGCGCATCCAGTTGGCCGTGCCCAACAATCACTTCGTCTCGCCCCAGGTCTTCAATCGCATGTTTACCATGCACGGCACGACCATGGTCTTCTTCGTGGGCATGCCGATTCTCTTCGGCTTTGGCAACTACCTTGTCCCGCTGATGATCGGCGCGCGCGACATGGCCTTTCCCCGCCTCAACGCCTTCAGCTTCTGGATCTCCGCCTTCGGTGGGCTGCTGCTTTACTTCAGCTTCATTGGCGGCGATGGTTTGTATGGCGCGGGCTCGGCGCCGGATGTGGGCTGGTTTGCTTATGCGCCGCTTACAGCCAAGCTCTTCTCGCCCGGGCACAGCACCGACTACTGGATTCTCGGCGTCTTCTTGAGCGGCATCGGCAGCGTGGGCACCGCGCTGAATATCGTGACCACCATTGTCTGCATGCGCTGCAAGGGCATGACCATGGCCAGAATGCCGCTGCTTCCCTGGCTCTATCTGGTCACCTCGGCGATGGTCTTCATCGCCATCGGCCCGCTCACCGCGGCGCAGATGATGCTGGGCCTCGACCGTTTTCTGGGCGCGCACTTCTTCGATGTGCAGGCCGGCGGGTCGGCTGTCTTGTGGATGCACTTCTTCTGGATCTTCGGCCATCCCGAGGTCTACATCCTGGTGCTCCCCGCCTTTGCCTTCGCCAACGAGATCATCCCGGTCTTCTCGCGCAAGCCCATCTTCGGCTACCCGGCGATGGTCGGCGCCACTGTGCTGATCGGCTTCATCAGCCTGGGCGTATGGGCGCATCACATGTTCACCGTGGGCCTGGGACCGGCGGGCAACACCTTCTTCACGCTGGCCACCATGATTATCTCCGTGCCCACCGGCATCAAGATATTCAACTGGCTGGCCACGTTGTGGGGCGGCAAGATCCGCTTCGCCACGCCCATGATCTTCTCCATCGCCTTCCTCTTTCAATTTCTGATCGCCGGCCTGACCGGCATCATGCTCTCCGCCGCGCCCTTCGACTGGCAGCTGGGCAACTCCTACTTCGTGGTGGCGCACTTCCACTTCGTTTTGGTGGGCGCGATTCTCTACATGATCTTCGCCGCCTTCTACTACTGGTTCCCCAAGATGTCTGGCAAAATGCTGAGCGAGACGCTGGGCAAGTGGCACTTCTGGCTCTTCACCATCGGCTTCCATCTCACCTTCGACTTCATGCACATCCCCGGCTTGATGGGAATGCCGCGCAGAATCTACACCTACGAGGCCGACCGCGGCTGGGCCGTGTGGAACATGATCGAGAGCATCGGCATGATCTTCCAGGCGGCGGCCATCCTCATCTTCGTATGGAATGTGGTCCGCTCCTATCGTCACGGCGAAGAAGCCGGCCCCGATCCGTGGGATGCGTGGACGCTGGAGTGGTCCACCGCATCGCCGCCGCCGCACTACAACTTTGCCGAGGAGCCGGTGGTGCATAGCCGCCGTCCCCTGTGGGACCTCAAACATCCCCAATCACCCGACTCCGACTACGAGTAGACAGGCTTATGAGCGCATATACCGCGGCACTGACGCAATCCACCGGCGAATGGCAGTTGCCGGACAAAGGCAAGGTGGGCATGGTCTGCCTCATCGTGGCCGAGGCGGCAATCTTCATCATCTTTGTCCTTGCCTACATCTTTTACCTCGGCAAAAGCCTCAGCGGGCCCACGCCCGCGGAAGTGCTCAAGCTGCCGGTCCTGGGAACGGTGTGTTTGTTGTCGAGCAGTCTCACCGTGCACTTCGCGGTGACTGCTTTAGAGAGAAACGCGGCGCGGCTGAGTTCCCTGTGGCTGGCACTGACGGTGTTGCTGGGCGGCATCTTTCTCGCCGACACCGCGGTGGAGTGGCATGAGCTGATCTACCAACACGGCCTGACCATTCGCACCAATCTCTTTGGCACAACCTTCTATTCGCTGGTTGGTCTTCATGCTTCGCACGTTATCGTGGGGCTGGGCATGTTGGGCCTGGCGCTGCTCTTCGCGGTGGCGGGCAAGCTGAACGGCAGCCACGCGCATCGACTGCACGTCCTCTCGTATTATTGGCATTTCGTGGACGCGGTGTGGGTGGTGGTCTTCATCGTCATCTATGGACTGGGAAGGTAAGGTGAACGCAGTGCAAGGACCGGGAAAAGGAATGCGCACGGAACACACCGCATCGCTGCATCTGCCTGCGCCCACGGTATGGCCCATGGTGCTGGGCTTGGGCATCACGCTGATTGCAGCCGGCCTCGTCACAAGCGAGACCATCTCCGTGCTGGGCCTGGTCCTCTCTTCGATGGCCGCGGTCGGTTGGTTCCGCAACGTGCTGCCGCGCGAGAAGTACGAGCAGATCACGGTGCCGGTCTCTGCCGAGGCCGTGGCCCAGGCCTCCGCGCAACCATTGCGTTCGCCGCGCGCGCCCGTCCTCGTGCGCCCCGCCTACAGCTTCGTCTCCGGCATCGAAGCCGGACTGGCGGGCGGCACGGCCATGGCCATAATCGCAACTGTCTTCGGTTGGATCCAGTTTCACAGCCTCTGGTTCAGCATCAATCTGCTGGCTGCGGGCAACTTCATCGGATGGACAGATGCGACCGACGGCTTCCTCAGCCAGTTCCATCCGCAGGGACTTATGGCCGCGCTGGCCATTCACGCCATGGTCTCCGTGCTGGTGGGCCTGCTCTATGGCGCGATGCTGCCAATCTTCCCGCGCAAGTCGCTGCTGACTGCCGGATTGATTGCTCCGCTGCTGTGGTCTGCCCTGGCCTGCTCCATGATGAAGATCGTCAGCCCCATCCTCGGCGAACGCATGAATTGGTGGTGGTTCGTGCTCTCCCAGGTCGCCTTTGGACTGGTTGCGGCAGCAGTGATCAATCTTCGCGTCAAGGTGCGCTCAGCCGAGTTTCAGGCGCTTCCTTTCGCCACGCGCGCGGGCTTGCATACCGATTCTAAGATCGGCAAAGACGAGGGCCGGCGATGAGCGGAACCACGGCAACAACTCCTCGCATCGCTCTCGTTCTAGCGGGCTGCATGATGCTCGTCCTCGTTGGCTGCCGCGCTCCGGGCAAGCCCGGCCCTGCCGAACCAAGGCCCGATCAGGTGATGGAGTTTGCCAAACTCTACAAACAGAACTGCGCCGCCTGTCACGGAGAGCAGGGCAAGCGCGGCCTGGCTGTATCGCTTTCCAACCCCGTCTACATCGCCATCGCCGGTAAGGAGGCGATCCTCAATGCAACGGCCAAAGGCGGGCCCGGCAAGCTGATGCCGGCTTTCGCCAAAAGTTATGGCGGGACGCTGACCGATGCGCAGATTGAAGTGCTGGCCGGCGGCATCGTGCGGCACTGGGGACAACCCCAACTGCTGGCCGGGCAAAACCCGCCTTCGTATGCGGCCACGCTGGCGGGCGATGCCTCGGCAGGCAAGGCGGCTTACACGGCATATTGCACGCGCTGCCACGCCGCGGAGGCAATCGACCAGACGCACACTGCAGGCCCCATTACCGATGCGAATTATCTGGCGCTGATCAGCGATCAGGGACTGCGCACCGCAATTCTTTCCGGCCGTCCCGAAGAAGGCATGCCGGACTGGCGCGGCACTGCACCCAGGCCCCTGACCGATCGGCAGGTCACCGACATCGTTGCGTGGCTGGCCTCGTTGCGCAAGACGCCAGCTTCACCGAACACCGCCCCAAGCAAGGAGAAGAGCCATGAGTAAACCGACTGAAGAAACTCCGTTGCCTGCACCCTCAGTGTGGCTCGGCACGACCAGAGAGATCGAGGACGCGCACACCAGCGCAACCTCGCGGCGTAGCTTTCTCTTCAAGGTGGCGATCGGTCTGAACGCTGTGGTGGGCGCGGTTCTGGCTGTGCCGATTGTCGGCTTTCTGCTGGGTCCGGCGATGAAGAAAGAAGGCGCGGAGGACAAATGGATTGCGCTCGGCACGGTCGGTTCCTTTCCGATTGGCGAGACGCGGCTGGCCGAGTTCGTGAATCCCATCACCAGCCCCAGCGATGGCGATACCGCGAAGACGGTCGCATGGGTTCGTCACGCCGACGATGGAAACTTTCAGGTATTTGCCATCAATTGCGCGCATCTGGGTTGCCCGGTGCGCTGGTTCGAGCAATCCAAGCTCTTCCTCTGCCCCTGTCACGGCGGCGCGTATTATGCCGATGGTTCGCGCGCATCGGGACCGCCAGAGCGTGGACTCTTCGAGTACCTGCACTGCATCGAAGGCGGCAATTTGATGATTCGTGCCGGGCAATTGCCCACGCTAACCACCCAGGCCTGCGCGGGCAAAGCTCCGCGGGTCGAGACTGCAGCGCAGCCGTCCACACCGGGCTTGCTTGCCATTCAGGCGCCGGCCGCCGCGCCGCAAGAGAGGTCCTAGATGAAAGACCTGAAGCAGCGCGGGCTGCGCATCTTCCAGTGGTTCGAGAAACGCACCGGCCTGCTGAAGCCGATGGCAGAGATGGCCCGGCATCCTACGCCGTCTTCTGCCGCCAGTTGGTGGTACGTCTTTGGCAGCGCGGCCATGGTGCTGTTGATCCTACAGGTGGTGACCGGCGTTCTGCTGGCCCTGGTCTATTCGCCCAGCGCGAGCAACGCCTACGCCAGCCTGCAATTCATCAACCACAACCTGCGGCTGGGCTGGTTTTTGCGCGCCATGCACGGATGGGGATCGGACTTCATGATCGCCATCGTGCTCATTCACATGATGCAGGTCTTTCTCTTTGGCGCATACAAATATCCGCGCGAGCTGACCTGGATCGCGGGCGTCTTTCTGCTCGTGCTCACCCTGGGCATGGCCTTCACCGGACAGGTCTTGCGCTTCGATCAGGACGCCTACTGGGGCCTGGGCATCGGCGCTTCCGTCATCAGCCGCATTCCGTTCGCCGGCGCTCCCATGGTGCATCTCCTGCTGGGCGGGCCGATCATCGGCGGCGCCACGCTTTCGCGCTTCTTTGCGCTGCACGTCTTCCTGATACCCGCTCTGCTGCTGGCCTTCGTGGGCCTGCACCTGCTGATGGTTCTGCGCCTGGGAATCAATGAATGGCCGATGCCGGGGCGTCTTGTGCGCAAGTCGGATTATGACCGCAATTACGCGGCTTTGACCAAATCCACCGGCGTTCCCTTCGTGCCGGATGCCGCGTGGAAAGACGCTGTCTTTGCGGCAGTCCTCCTGCTTGCCGTGATGGCCTGCGCCTTCTTCTTCGGTCCCTTTGGCCCGGGCGGAGAGCCGGATCCGGCCATCATTCAAACCGTGCCGCGTCCCGACTTCTTCTTCCTCTGGCTCTATGCCGTGCTGGCCTTCCTGCCGCCGGAGATGGAGACTCCAGCCCTGCTGATTGCTCCCGTGGCGATTGTCGGCGGACTGCTCTTGTTGCCGCTGATTGCAGGCGAGGGCGAGAAGCATTGGTCGCGCCGGCCGGTTGCGGGCCTCATGGTCACGCTGATCGCGGTCACGCTGGGCACATTCACTCACCTTGGCCTTCATACGCCGTGGAGTCCGGCGATGGATTCGTGGTCCAGCGATCCCGTGCCGGCATCTTTCATAGAGCATAGGACCCCGCTGGAACGGCGAGGCGCCCTGCTGCTGCAACAGAAGCAGTGCCGCAACTGCCATTCCATTGGAGGCGTGGGCGGAAGGCGCGGCCCCGCTCTGGATGCGGTTGCAACCGAGATGACCGGGGACCAGATCGTTCGCCAGATTCTGCAGGGCGGCGGCAATATGCCGGCCTACGGCAAGGCGCTCAGCCCGGAAGAAACCACCGCCATCACGCAGTACCTGCGAACGCTGCGCGGGCCGGGATTGCCTCCGGCGGCCGATGCTTCGCAAGGCTTGCAGCCACAGAACGCCTCGCACCCGGTTGACTCAACCAGGGGTTCATCGGGTGCGCCATGAACGATGCCAATGCCTTGCAGGCCCTCATGCGCGATTGGACCCTGCCGCTGCCTTTGACGTGCAGCATCGCGCTCTCCGCCGTAGTCTATCTCGTGGGATGGATGCGCATCCGGCGCACGCGGCCCAGGCAGTTTCCCGTCTGGCGGCTCTGCTCCTTTGAACTGGGCATGGCAGTCTTGTGGGGCGCGATCGCTTCGCCCATGGACGAATTGGCCGACGCTCTGCTCAGCGCGCACATGGTCGAGCATCTGCTGCTGATGTCGGCTGTTCCTCCGCTGGTCCTGTTGGCCGCGCCGGTAGTCCCCATGCTGCGCGGGCTGCCGCGGTGGGCTTTGTTTCTGCTGCGTCCGCTGCTCAGGACGGCATGGTTGCGGCGCGCATTCGGTTTTTTGTTGAAGCCCCTTCCCGCATGGCTGATGATGAACCTGACCTTCCTCGTCTGGCACGTGCCGGCGGCTTACGACTTTGCCCTGGAGAATGAGACTTGGCACGACATCGAGCACCTGTGCTTTCTGCTCACGTCGCTGCTCTTCTGGAATTGCCTGATTCGCCCCTGGCCATCGCGCAAGCGGCATTTCGGCTGGATGCTGTTGCCCTATCTGGTGGGCGCGGACCTGGTCAACACCATGCTCTCGGCTTCGCTGGCCTTCTGCGGACGCCCGGTGTATCTCTACTACGCCAGGAACCCAAATCCATTTGGCGTTTCGCTGCTCGACGATCAGGTACTGGGCGCGATGGTGATGTGGGTCTTCGGTTCGATCGCCTTTCTGGGCCCGGCCATGTGGATTACAATTCGGCTGCTCGATCAACCCAAGGAGCGTCTCGCATGAATCCTTCCTTATTGCAAATAGCCGAAGGGCCGCTCGTTTCCATCGGCGGCCTGCCGCCATCGTTCCCCGCGCGGGACCAGCCGCTCCCGCATCCGATTCACATTCATGCGCCCAGTCCCGGGGCCACGGCAACGCTGCTGCACGACTGCTTCGTGCTCTTCAAAGTGCGGGTTGTGACGCTTGTGCTGGTCACCGCGTGGGGCGGCTACTATCTGGGCGCGATGCACTCCGGCGTATCCAGCGTGCAACGCGGCTTGCTCGGTGCATTGCTGGGCATCGGGCTGGTCTCCGCCGGCGCCGGAGCGCTCAATGAAGCCCTGGAACGCAAGACCGACGCGCGCATGAAACGCACCGCCGATCGCCCCCTCGCCGCTGGACGCTTCTCGCTTGCGCAGGGTGTGATGGCCGGCATGGGCGCGCTGTTCCTGGGCGCATTGGACCTGCATTTCTTCGCCAATCCACTCACCACGCTGCTGGCGCTGCTGACCGCGTTTGCCTACGTTGCGGTGTACACGCCGCTCAAGCGCGTTACCCCTCTGGCCACCTTCATCGGCGCATTTCCAGGCGCCATGGGGCCGATGCTGGGATGGACAGCGGCGCGTGGACGCATCGAGTGGCCCGGCGTTGCGCTCTTCGCCATTCTCTGGGTCTGGCAATTTCCCCACTTCATGTCCATCGCCTGGCTCTATCGCGAAGACTATGCGCGCGCGGGCATTCGTATGCTTCCGGTCGTGCATCCGGATGGATGGTCCACCGTGGTCCAGGCCTTGGTCTTTGCCGTCCTGATGGTTCCGGTAAGCCTCGCGCCGTGGCGGCTGGGCATGGCGAGCGGAACCTATGCGGTCCTGGCTGTCCTGCTCGGCTTCATCTATCTGGCTTATACCCTTCGCTTCATGCGTATCCTGCGCCCTGTCCCCGAGGCAGAAAGCCGCATGGTGGCCCGCGATCTGCTCAAGGTAAGCGTGCTCTATCTGCCGCTGCTCTTCACCATATTGATGCTGTGCGCCACGCGCATTTCATGAGGAAGCGATGCAGACTGCTTCCTCCGGTCCAATAAATCGTCCGCAAACTGCACGCAACGTCCTCGCTGCCATTCTGGTGGTCGGCGCTGTGGCTACCGGAGCCCACGCCGTGTCCATTCGTTCCCTCCGAAGGTTCTAGTTGCTTGTCACAACCAGCTTCTCCGGTTCAGTTCGAATGGACAACCTCTTGAAAGATCACAGGTGGTCCTGTATCAATCGGTGAATTGCAAGAAACGGACCTTCGAGGGTCCGGTCAGAGAAAAGGCCAGTTCACGCGCGGCATTCCTGCCGTGTGGGAGATTCTCTGGTGCCATAAACTCGTAGCAATAGCCCGACCATGCGGGCTTATTGCTACACAAGTTGAATAAAATGAATAACTTAAGACTAGATGGCGGAAGAGGAGGGATTCGAACCCCCGGTGCCCTTTCAGGCACGCCAGTTTTCAAGACTGGAGCCATCAACCACTCGGCCACTCTTCCTCTGCCCAGTTTAGTCTGCGATGGCGCGTTGCGTAAAACAGAAACGCGCTAGAACGCGTCCACAGGGAGCTGGCGTTTGCGGTACTCATCGAGGTAGAGGGTCATGGGCTGGGGCATGACATCGCGGTAGAGGCCCATCTTGAAGTAGAAGAAGCTGGGAGCGGGGTAGCCAGTGGCCGCGTTCTCCGGGTTGGCGGTGACGCCGGTGTAATCGACGACCTGCTTGCCGTCGAGCCATGCCTTGATACGTCCGGTTGACTGCGGGGTGAAGCGCACCTGGAAGCGGAGGTCGAGCCAGCGCCCACGCAGGTCGCGCTTCTCTTCGTAGAGAACAGCCTTTTCGCTGCGGCCAAAGCTCTGCGTAATACGGAGAACCCCGCCAACGTAGCGCACGGCGAGTACCGGGCTGTCGTCGGAGCAGGGGGCGGAGTCGGAGCCGCAATACTGCTTCCACTGGGCGACAACCAGGCGGACGGGGACGATGGGGAAGTCAGCGGGGAAGAAGAGGCTGAAGGACTGCTCGTATGGGACGCCTTCGCGCCCGGTGAGGCGGCGCGCCTCGGTGAGTTCGTCGCGTTCGCTGTCGGCGTCGCCGTTGATTCCGGCTTCGAACTTGTCGTTGGCGTGAATGGTGAGCTGGACGGCGCCGTGGCCCGCGCGGGTGATGGCGGATTGCAGGGTGAGCGCTCCGGGGGCGATGCGTGTGGTCTCCCAGAGAGGGCTGAGGGTGGGGGTCTCGAAGCCGTCGTAGACGTCGATGGGAGTGGCGGGCGCGGGAAGCGTCTGCGAGAGCGCGGGGAGGGTTGCGAAGAGCAGGACAAATTTCCACATAGCTGTTGGTTCGTACTTGATGATGCCGCGGGGGCTGGCGGCGATGAAGTCGGCGAGGTAGCGGACGTGCTCGGCGGCGGATGGATCGAGCGCGTAAGCTGCGACGGGCGCGGCGGCGGATAGCTCGGTTGTTGGGGCTGCGCCTCCGGCCAGCAGCGTGGCGCGGATGGCGGCCAGCGCGTCCGTGGTGTTCAGCTTGGAGGCCTGCAGCAGGCGGTAGGCCTGGCGCAGTGCCTTGAGCTGCGCGGGCGTAAAGCCGCGCCGCTCCAGGCCGACCTTGTTCAGACCGTAGGCGTGGTTGTTGCGCTCGATGCAGGTAAGCGAGTAGGGCAGCACGTCCTGCGTAATCGTCGTCCCGCCGCCGATGTAGGAGTAGCGGCCGATGCGGCAGTACTGATGCACCGGGCAGAGCGCGCCGACGACGGCGTACTCCTCAATGGTGACGTGGCCGGCCAGCGTGGCCGCGTTGGCCAGGATGCATCCGTCGCCGATCTGGCAGTCGTGGCCGATGTGGACGTAGGCCATGATGAGGCAGCCCGAGCCCAGGCGGGTGACGCCGCCGCCGCCCACCGTCCCGCGCGATATGGTGACCGACTCGCGAATAGTATTGTTGTCGCCCAGCTCGCAGCGCGTAGGTTCGCCCGCGTACTTCAGGTCCTGCGGCGCGACGCCGACCGAGGCGAAGGGGAAGATGCGGTTGCCGCGGCCCAGGGTGAGATGGCCGTCGAGCACAACATGGGAGATGAGCTCGCACTCCTCGCCGAGGACAACATTGGACCCGACAGTGCAGTACGGGCCGATGCTGCAGGAGGCGGGAACCTGCGCGCCGGGTGCGACGATCGCGCTGGGATGGATGCGGCTCACTCGGCTGAGTCTCCGGTTGGCGCGGCGGCGGGTTCGGCGGGCTTGCGGTCGGTCATGGCGCACATGACGGTGGCCTCGCAGGCGACCTTGCCGTCCACCGTGGCGACGCCGCGCATCTTGACGGCGTTGCTGCGCCAGTTCAGCACGGTGACCTCGATGCGCAACTGGTCGCCGGGAACCACCGGGCTGCGGAACTTGGCCGCGTCGATGCTTCGGAAGACCATCAGCTTGCTGGCGCGGTCGGCTGCGGGATACTCGGTGAGCAGCAGCGCGGCGCCGGCCTGCGCGATGGCCTCGACGATGAGCACGCCGGGCATGATGGGGAAGTCCGGGAAGTGGCCGGCGAAGTGCGGCTCGTTGACGGTGACGTTCTTCAGCGCCACCACGCGCTTCTTGCGCTCGATCTCGATCAGCCGGTCGATCAGCAGGAAGGGATAGCGGTGGGGAAGCAGGGACATGATCTCTTGGATGTCCATGGTCTTGGCGGCTGCGGCGGGCTGGTTTGGAAGGTCGCTCATCTCACGCTTGAGTATAAATGCCCGCTACTTTTTCTTGAGCGCGACGGCGGGGTCGAAGAGGGATGGGTCGAGCGGCAGGTTGTAGACCACCCGGGTCAGGTAGCGCTGGTTGGACATCTCTCCGTTGTGGTAGCGGGTGATGGTGAGCGGCGTGGGCAGGCCCTGGATGGTGTGGTAGTCGTCGTAGGTCTCGGCCTCCTCGTCGTAGTCGTTGAACTGCGGGTTGCGCCAGCGGAAGGTGCGGCGCAGTGGCAGGTGGGTGGCGACGTCCAGGTCGAGCGTGACCGCGTCGTTGGTGGCGGCGAGCACGGTGACGCGGTCGGCCAGGCGGCGATCGACCATGATGGTCCCCTCGGAGACGATCATCACGCCGGGCGCTTTGAGCCAGGTATGGACGACATCCTCGATGGAGTGGGCGCGGCGGCGGGTGTAGTCCTCCACCTGCTCCTTGGGCAGCGCGGCCTGGCCCTTGTAGGTGATCTCGTAGCCGTTGCCCGTGGTCCAGATCTGCACCACGTCGATCTTCTTGCCGGGCAGTATCATGCCGCGCTCGGTGAGGAAGCCGACGCGGTCCGCCTCGGTTTGCCCGTTGACAGCCAGGCGGCGAAGCTCGTGGTACTCCGTGATGTAGGGGTTGGGTTCGCCGTGGAAGAAGGCGGAGCCGCGCCCATCGATCTGCATGGAGGTCCGGTTGAGCCATGCCTCGCCGCCGAGCGCCGCAATCATCTGGTCGATGAGCTGGCGTCCGCGCTCGGTGTCGGACAGCTTGGCTGCGGCGGGCGCGGCGCTGGGAATGTCGGAGGCTTGCGCGTGGAGACGCTGAGGCGCAATAAGGAGGGTCGCGGCGGCGAGGAGAAACGTGGCTGGCAGGACGATGCGATTCATGCAGGTCTTCTTTATTCGGTCGCGCAGACCGCTCGCTGGCTTCAGTATACGAGGCGCTCAGGATTTTTTGGCCAGCTTGCGGCGGGCCTCGGCGATCAAGCGGCGCTGCTGGGCGGCGGGCAGGGCGAGCGTGGCGCGGACCTTATTGGGCAGCTTGGCCAGTGTGATCTCATGCGCGGCGCGCAGTTCGCGCTGCCATTCGGCGTTGCTGAAGACCTCCCAGCGCTCGGCGGCGACCCAGTGGATGCGCGCCATGTAGGGCGCGGGAACCAGGCCGTCGATCTCCAGCAGCTCGGGGTAGCGCTCGGGCCCGGCGGCGTAGGAGAGCAGCAGGTGTGGCCTGCCCGCGGCGGGGTCGGGCGGCCCGTCCAGATTGACGAGCGCGAACATCTTTCCCCCAATGGCCTTGTCCCCGGCCCAGTAGACGAGGTTCGCGCCCCACTGCATCGTCTCGGCGACGTGCGGCAGGGTCAGCAGATACGCGCGTAGGCGTTCAGCATCCATGGCATGAAGGTACAAGGTTCAAGGTTCGAGGTTCAAGGCGCGCGCGGCTTGTTTCCCACCTATCGCAAGGCGCGATGGATGGTACACCCGGGCATTTTGCAGTGAAGAAGTGCTCCCGGTCTTTATACTTGAAAGATATGGCTACGTTTGCGTCGGTTGAGGAGCAGTTGGACCTGATTACCAAAGGGGCGGCGGAGATTATTCCGCTGGAGGCGCTACGCGAGCGCATCGCGCACTCGCGGGCGTCGGGCGTGCCCATGCGCATCAAGGCGGGGTTCGATCCCACCGCGCCGGACCTGCATCTGGGCCACACCGTGCTGATCCGCAAGCTGCGCCACTTTCAACAGCTCGGACACACGGTCATCTTTTTGATTGGCGACTCGACCGCGCTGATCGGCGACCCCACCGGCCGAAACGTCACGCGCAAGCCGCTCTCGCAGGAGGAGATCGACCGCAACGCCGAGACGTACAAGGCGCAGGTCTTCAAGATTCTCGACCGCGAGAAGACCGAGGTGCGCTACAACTCGGAGTGGCTGGACAAGCTGGGATATGCAGGGGTGATCGGGCTGGCGGCGAAGTTTACGTTGAGCCAGATGCTGGATCGCAAGGAATTCCTGACGCGCTTCAAGGCGGAGCAGGAGATTTCGATTCACGAGCTGCTGTATCCGCTGGCGCAGGGCTACGACTCGGTGATGCTGCGGTGCGATGTGGAGCTGGGCGGGACGGACCAGAAGTTCAACCTGCTGATGGGGCGCGAGCTGCAACGCAAGGACGGGCAACCGCCGCAGATTGTGCTGATGACGCCAATCCTCGAAGGACTCGACGGCGTGCAGAAGATGTCGAAGTCGCTGGGCAACGCGATTGGCATCCATGAGCCGCCGGGCGAGATGTACGGCAAGATGATGTCCATCTCCGACGAGCTGATGTGGAAGTACTACACCCTGCTGACCGACCTGCGCTTGAGCGAGATTGCCGCGATGCAGGCCGAGGTGGCAAGCGGCAAGCTGCATCCGATGCAGGCCAAGAAGGACCTGGCGTGGGGAATTGTGCGCGACTTCCACTCGGCCAAGGCGGCGGATAATGCGGCGGAGAACTGGGCAAAGCAGTTTCAGCAGCGCGCAGTCGCCGAGGACGCTCCAGTGGTGAAGATTTCGCTGGCGGCGGAAGGGTTGGTGGTCGAGCTGGGGCTGAAGGAGGGTTCGGTGGTTCGCCTGCCCAAGCTCTTGCAGCTTGCCGGCCTCGCGAGTTCGACCGGAGAGGCGACGCGCAAGCTGGGCGAAAACGCAGTGAGCGTCAATGGCGAAAAGTTCAGCGAGAAGTTGTTGAAGGGCGCGCAGACGGGCGGTTCGGTCGCGCTGCGTTTGGGCAAGAAAAGCATGCGCGTGGAGTGGGTCAAGTGAATTAGTTTGCACCACCGTCCTTCGCGGCATCAACTCATTGCGACAGATTCACGTCTAAGGAGATGGATGAAATTGAGTACGAAACTTTGCGGTGGGATGCTGTGCGCGATGCTCTGTGTTCCGGCGCTGGGCGCGCGGGCGCGGGCGCAGGACGCGAAGCCGATTGTGCAGCAGGCGGTGAATGCCGAGCTTGCGGCCAACCGCGACGACCAGTCGCACTGGCGCTACCTGAGGAGCGAGGCGGGCGGCAATTCGTTAATCATCGTCGAGACCGAGCACGGGGCCATCAGCCGCCATGTGCAGGAGAACGGAAGGCCCGCCTCGACAAAGGTGCTGGCGGAGGACGACGCGCACATCCAGAAGTTCATCCACGATCCCGCGATGCAGCAGAAGCAGAGGCAGAACGGGGAGCACGACGACAAGAGCGCAGCAGAGCTGCTGAACCTGCTGCCGCAGGCGTTTCTGTGGAGCGTGGTGAGCGAGACGCCGGAGAGCACGACGCTCAGCTTCAGGCCCGACCCGAACTTCCATCCGCCGGACATGGAGGCGCGCGTGATGGGCGCGATGAGCGGGACGCTGATCGTCAACCGGGCACAGCACCGCATTCGCACCATGAAGGGCCGGCTGGAGAGCGATGTGACCATCGGCTTCGGCCTGCTGGCGCGCATCAAGCAGGGCAGCACCTTCGACGTGGAGCGCAGGCAGGTGGCGCCGGGCTACTGGGAGATCACCGAGACGCATGTGCACATCAGCGGGCACGCGCTCTTCTTCAAGACCATCGGGCAGCAGGAGGACGAGGTTAAGTCGGAGTTCACGCTGGTGCCGCTGGGGACGACGCTGGATCAGGCGGTGGGGCTGCTGAAGGCCGCGGCGAAGTAGGCGAGCTGCGCACGCGAATGGGCGGCGCGGGATTCAGCGCCTGCGGCACTGTATTCTAAGCCTTATGGCGAAGACCCCGTACCCACAAACCGACCGCGAACTGATTCGGCGCATTGAGCGTTCGGCGGGCCGTCGCGCGGGATACAAGCAACTGGTCCGCGAGATGGGCCTGGGCGGAGGGCGCGAGCGTCGTCTGCTGCTGGAGCAACTGGCGCGAATCACCGCGCGTGGCGAGCTGGTGAAGACCGAGATGGAGCAGTGGGCGCTGCCAGAAGCGGCGTTGGAGAAGACGGCGCGAGTGAACCCACTCACGCGCGATAATACTGCGCGTGAATGGGGCACCCAGAGTGGTGGAAGGGCGACGCGCGACGGGCTGGTGGCAGGCAGGCTCGATCTGCATCGCGATGGCTACGGCTTCGTGCGTCCCAATGGCAGCACGGATCGCGACGACGATCTGTTTATTCCGCCGAACGAGTTGAACGGCGCAATGCAGGGCGATGAGGTGCTGGTGGATGAGGCCCCGCCGGGACGCGATGGGCGTCGCTCCGGCCGCATTGCGCGCGTGTTGACGCGGCGCAATCCGACCGTGGTCGGCATCTTTCATTACGCGCGGACGCGGCGCAGCCGGGGCGCGTGGGACGATGCGCCGCTGCTGCACGGCAGCTACGTTACGCCGCTGGATGAGCGGATGACGGGCACGCAGGGCGGCGGCGCGGGCCTGATTCCCGAGGGCGCGGAGATTCCGGCAACCCCCGTTGAAACGCCGCACCGCGTACTCGGCGAAGAGGCGCAGACGCAGCAACGCAGGTGGAGCGCGGCGGAGGATGGGCCAAGCCACACTCCGCTGGAAGGGCTTGCGGTGGATGTGGAGATTACCGACTTCCCTGCTCCCGGCCGCCCCGCGCGCGGGCGCGTTATTGAGGTGCTTGGCTCGCCGGATGCATTTGGCGTTGACGTGGAGATTGTGATTCGCAAGCACCACCTGCCGCATGTCTTTCCCGCAACCGTGCTGGCGGAGGCGAGTGCGTCTGCGGCGCAGACGGTCGATTCGCTAACGGCGAACCAGCTTGCGCAGCGGCGGGATTTTCGCGGGCTGCCGATCGTCACCATCGACGGCGAGACGGCGCGCGACTTCGACGACGCCGTTCTGGTCGCTCCGCTAGCCAACGGCAACTGGCAGCTTCAGGTCCACATCGCGGACGTGTGCCATTACGTGCGGCCGGGGACGGCGCTCGACCTCGAAGCGCGCCTGCGCGGCACCAGCGTTTACTTCCCCGACCGCGCGGTGCCCATGCTTCCGCCGCAGCTCTCCAGCGGCATCTGCAGCCTGCGCCCGGACGAGGACCGATTGGTGCTGAGCTGCCTGATGCAGATCGATGCGCGCGGCGAGGTCCTGGGCTACGAAGTCTGCGAGGGGATCATCCGCAGTGCGAAGCGTCTGACCTACACACTTGTTCAATGGCTGCTCGATGGAAAGCCCGCTGAGACTCCATACGAGAAGTATTTCGAAAAGTACTGGGCGGAACTCAAACCACTCAAACCTCAGATTGACCTGATGTACCAACTCGCCCTCAAGTTGAATGCCAAGCGCCACCGTCGCGGCTCCATCGACTTCGATCTGCCGGAGCCGGTGATCGAGTTCGATCCCGACGGCAACATGCAGTCGATCGTGCGCTCCGAGCGCGGTTGGGCGCACCGGCTCATCGAGGAGTTCATGCTCAGCGCCAACGAGTGCGTGGCTCGGTGGATCGAATCGAACGCAGTCCCCGGCATCTATCGCATCCACGAGACGCCCGACCCCAAGCGCATCCTCGACTTCGAGGAGACGGCCAGCGGCTTCGGCTACTCGCTGGGATTTGCGAGCCTGCCGGTGAAGCGGATGACGATGAAGTCCGACCGGCGCAATGCGCGGCGCGGGGGCGGCGGAGGGCGCGGGCGCGAGGTCCGTACGCATGAGGTCGCCGAGGCGATCCCCGTGACGCCGCAGATGTACCAACGGCTGACGGCGAAGATCGCGGGCAAGCCGGAGGAGCGCATCCTGAGCTACCTGATGCTGCGCTCGCTGAAGCAGGCGCGCTACAGCGAGAAGAACGAGGGCCACTTTGCGCTGGCCAGCCCGTGCTATACGCACTTCACCTCGCCCATCCGGCGCTACCCGGACCTGATTGTGCATCGCCTGGTCCGCGATCTGATTCGCGCGGGCGCCGACACGCACGGCGCGGCGATCTTGAGCAGCGATCCGCAGCCCTGGCGACAAGACACTAAATCGGTTACAAATACAAAAGTCGCATCGCGCAGGCCGGGAGTTTACACGACAGAGCCGATTCCCGAGGCGGAGCTGGCCGCGATTGCGGTCGAGTCCAGCCAGGCCGAGCGGCGCGCCGACGACGCCGAGCGCGAGCTGATGGAGTGGAAGAAGATGCGCTTCATGGAGGACCGCGTCGGCGACGACTTCGAGGGAATCATTCTCTCCTGCACCAAGTACGGCTTCTTCGTTGAGCTGGACGATCTCTTCATCGAGGGCCTGGTTCCCATCACTTCACTGAGCGGCTGGGGCACGGACGAGCGCTTCGTCTTCCGCGATTCGGACAAGCAGATTGTGAGTACGCGGTCGGGACGCGCCTTCAGGATGGGCCAGCGCGTGCACGTGCTGCTGGACCGCATCGACCGCGAACAGCGGCGGCTGCAGTTCGCGCTGGTGCCTTCAAGTGAGCAGTCTGAAACGAAGTCGCTGGGCAAGGGCAAGGCCGCGAAGGCTGCGGAGTTGCCCGGCGAGGCAAACCAACACGCCAGTCCGGACCGCGCGGGCAAACGGCGGGGTAAGGTGGTCAAAACGAAGTCCAGGGCGCGTGGAAGGGACAAGAAGGCCAAAGGCAAGCGCAGATAATCCCCGGTACAATCGGAAGAGACTCAGGAGAGAACACACATGGCACACATGGTTTTTTGCTCGAAGTACAAGGCTGAGATGGAAGGGCTGGACGAACCGCCGTTCGACTCCGACTTCGGCCAGAAGATCTACAAGAACGTCTCCAAGCAGGCCTGGGGCGAGTGGGTGGAGCGGCAGAAGATGCTGCTGAACGAGTACCGTCTGCAGCCGTGGACGCGCGAGGCGCAGGAGTTTCTGGTGGAGCAGATGAACGGCTTCTTCTTCAGCGAGGGCGACGGCGGTGCGCTGCCCAAGGAGTATGTGGAGCCCACGCATTGAGGTCAGGTACGCGTGGGAAGATCGGCGCGGCTCGTGTACACTTAACGCTGCATGCACCCCTGCCGTTGCCCGCCCGGGCGACGCGCGAAACAAGTCGGGACGTGGCGCAGCCTGGTAGCGCGCATCCTTGGGGTGGATGAGGCCGCTGGTTCGAATCCAGTCGTCCCGACCATTACTTCCTAGACCGTCCGATAGTGTCCACAATATGCAGAAAACAAATAGATTTATCTAGAATCAACATCAAATCCGTACCGAAATGTCCTCTTGCATCCGGGCATTGATTGTGGAAAGAATCGTGGCAAACGAGTTGCATCGGCTAGGAGTTACCACAATGGCCACGAATCATCTATCGGCAGTCGAGTGTAAAAACGCCACCAGCAATGGGGCGCGTATCCGCAAGCTCCACGATGGCGATGGCCTCTATCTGTGGGTTTATAGCGACGGCTGAAAGTATTGGGGGATGCGGTATTGGCAGGCCGGCAAGGAAAAGTCCCTCTCCGTTGGCGTCTATCCCAAAGTCAGCTTAGGCGATGCACGGAAAAAGCGTGAAGAGCTACTGACCCGTCTGGAAGCGCAGCTCGGCCAGCGTCTGCTGGTAGGCGTAGCGTGCGCTGGCGTATGCAATCTGTGACTGTGTCTGCGCAAGCTGTGCCTGGCTCAACTCCACGATGGACGACAGTCCCAGCTTGTAGCGCGTCTGCGCGAGGTCGAATGCGGAGTTCGCCTGCTGCATCAACTGGCGGCTCACATCGATGCGCTGGAATCCGGACTGTGACTCCAGCACCGTATCGGTCACGTCGCGCGCGATCGCCTGGCGAAGCTGCTGCACACTCTGATTGGCGGCCTGAGCGCGGAACTTTGCCTCGTTCGCTCGCGCGGAGAAGAGCGAGCCGTTAAAGATGGGAATGCTCACGTTCACCCCGGCGGCCCCGTACCAGGGCGTCGTGATCTGGTCGGCGCGCACCGGCGCGTCTCCGGCTACGCCGAGTGCGGAGATGGTGGGCCGCACGAGATCGTGCTCGGCCTGACTGAATTTCTCCGCCGCGCTCGCTTGCAGGTTGAGCGATGCAAGGTCTGGCCGCGACTGGAAGGCAAGCTGGAGCAGCGGAGCTGCGTCCTCCGGCGCTGGCGCTGGAGCGGCTGGCGTCTCATCGACGAGCGTATAGACCGCGGGCAGCTCCTCGCCCAGAATGGCGTTCAGCGCGGCCTGCGACTCCTGGTTTTCGTTGGTCGCATTCAGCAGCAGCAGTTTGGCTTGTTGCAGATCGACATTGGCGAAGCTCAGGTCAAGATCCGAACGAAGCTTTGCATCTGTAAGCGCGCGAACCTGGTCTGCCGTTGCCTGCCGCGCCGTAACCGTCTGCTGGGCGACAAGCAGGATGGCCTGGCTTGCCAGCGCGTGATAAAACGCCTCATCAACGGCAAGCAGCACATCCTCGCGCGACGCGCTCTCGTTGCTTGCAGCGGCCCGCGCGCTGAAGTCCGCGCTGCTGACCAGCGCGTGGGTGCGGCCAAAGTCGGTCATCAGTTGAGAGAGCGAAACCCCGCCAGCTGCGCGTTGATAGACGACAGGGTTATTGAGTCCACCAGCCGTAATGCGGCTTCCATCGTGCGAATCGACAGCGGTCAGATCTCCAGTCAGCGCGGGCAGATTGGCTGCTCTCGCCTCGCTCCGAACTTGTCCCTCGGCCAGCGCAATCAGCCGCGCAATCTGCACATGCGGGTTTTGCTGCACGGCAATCTTCTCCGCCTGCGCCAAGGTCAGCGTCACAGGCGCCGGCGCAGACGCAGGAGCTTGTGCGGTCTGGCATCGGCCAACTACAGCCGCGCCTGCAACAGTTGCCACGGCGATCAGAGCGAGTGCAGTTCTCATTTAGCTTTCCTCTCCGGCGATTGCGATGCCTTGCCCGTGCGGCGGCCTCTGTGTCTCTTCCTTGCGATGCACCATCAGATACGCCGCGGGCACCACGAAGACCGTGATCACCACCGAAACCGTCAGCCCACCGATGATGGCGCGTGCCAGTGGCGCGTACTGCTCGCTGCCCGCCTCCAGCCCAAGCGCCATCGGCACCACGCCGAGGATCGTGGCCAGCGAGGTCATTAGCACCGGGCGCAAGCGCACCCGGCACGCCATGGCCACGGCATCGCCGATCGCCATACCCTCATCGCGCTGCTTGCGCGTGAATTCGACAATCAAAATTGAGTTGGAGACCACGATTCCGGTCATCATCACGACGCCCATCAGCGACATCACGTTCAGCGTGGTTCCCGTGACAAGAAGAAAGAGGATGACTCCGGTGATCCCCGGGGGAATGGCGAGCAGAATCACCAACGGGTCGATGAACGACGAGAACTGCGCCATCAGGATCAGGTACACCAGGATCACCGAGAGCAGCAGTCCGAAGCCGAAGCTGGAGAACGAGCGCCGCATTCCTTCCACGGAGCCACGCGTCGTCACCTGCAGGTCCTCCGGGAGCTTCTGTTGCGCGATGACGCGTTCCACGCGCGTGGCCAGTCCTCCGAGGCCCTGCCCGGAGGGCGAGACATAGACGTTGATGACGCGGCGCAGTTGGTAGTGGTTCACCTCTGTTGGAGCCTTCGTCCGGGTTATCTGTACGACAGCGCCGAGGTTTGTGGCAATTGCTCCATCGGGTGACTTGATTGGAATCTGTTCAAGATCCTGGAGTGACTTGATCTGCGACTCGGGATATTGCACCGCAAGCTCGTAACTATTTCCGCTCTTGGGATCGTCCCAATAGTTCGGTAAGATCATTGCATTCGAGGTGAGTGCGGTGATGACGTTGTCCACAACTTCCCTCGATGTGAGTCCTAGGCGGCCCGCCATCTCACGATTCACGTCCAGCTTCAGACTGGGATAATCAACATCCTGCGGCACGAGAACATCGCCAACACCATCCAAGGCACGAATCTTCATGGCTAAATCGGCAGCGGTAGCGGATGCCTCGTTGAGATCGTTTCCACTTACCTGAATATCAATTGGAGCGGGGAGACCGAGGTTTACTACCGCATCGATCAGGCTACCGGTTTGAAAGTAGGTGGATAGTTCCGGTAGATCTTCCCGTAGCTTGCTTCGGACTAAGGACATATAGGCGAAGGTGCTCTTGCTGTGTTCTGCATTCAGACTTACTTGAATAAATGCGGTGTGTGGACCTGAGTTGCTGGAATACATCGATGAGAAGCCGGGAGCCGTGCCGATGTTGGAGACGATCATACCGAGATCCTTCGCAGGGATTGCGTTACGAATCTCCTGCTCGGCCTGTGCGACATATTCATCGGTGAGCTCAATCCGAGTGCCGCTGGGCGCCTTCACATTGATAACGAATTGCCCCGGATCGGTACGCGGAAAGAACGAGAGGCCCATCAATGGGAAGAGTGCAAGGCTTAACAGAAAAATGCCAAGTACGCCCAGTACCGTGGCTCCCGGTCGCAGAAGGCTCTTCGCCACGGCCTTGTCGTAGTGCGCCAGACCGCGGTTATAGCGATGATTGAACCAACGCACGAAGCGCTGAAAGAAGCTCGTGCCCCCGTGATGGCCGCCCTCGGTGTGCTGCTTCAGATGCGGGTTGTGAATGAAGCGCGCGCAGAAGAGCGGCACCACCGTCATTGCGACCGCGTACGACGCGATCAGCGAGAGCACCACCGAGAGCGCCAGAGCGGTAAACAGATAGCGGCTGACGCCATAGAGGAAGACGACCGGAAAGAAGACGATGCCCGTGGTGAAGGTCGCCGCCAGCACCGGCAGCGCCACCTCGCGCCCTCCAATCTCCGCCGCATCCTCGGGCGATTTGCCCATCTCCAGATGGCGATAAATATTCTCCAGCACCACCACCGAATTGTCGATCAAGCGCGAGAACACCAGCGCCAGACCGCCCAGCACCATCGAATTGATTGTCGCGCCCATCATGTTCAAAGCCATGAATGCGGCCAATGCGGAGAGTGGAATCGATAGCATGACGGCGACGGTGGCGCGCATGCTTCCGAGAAAGATCAGGATCATCAGCCCGGTCAGAACAAGTCCGATGCCGCCTTCGCTGCCAAGATTTTTGATGGCCGTCTTCACAAATTGCGATTGGTCGAAGACCACGGCGGTCTTGAGCGACTTGGGAATATCAACGAGATGCTTGAGTTGGTCACGAACACCATTCACAATCGAGATAGTATTGCTGTCACCTCCCTGTTTGAGGATCGGCAGATAGACCGAATGCTGTCCATCAACGCGCACAATGTTGGTCTGAATGGCAGAGGAGTCCAGAGCTTTGCCGACATCAGCGACCAGGAGTTGTCCGTTGCCGCTGTTCTTGAGCGGAAGGCGGTCGATCTCCTCCATGTCGGGGAACTGCGAATTGGTGTAGATATTGAAGTCTGTCGGTCCGAGCTTAACATCGCCCGATGGAAGAATTGCGTTGGCGTTATTCACCGTCCGCACCACATCCATCGGACTCAGTTGATTCGCCTCGAGCTTCGTCGGGTCAACATACACTTGGATCTGCCGATACTTCCCGCCAAACGGCGGCGGGATGGAAGCACCCGGAACAGATGCAATTTGATTGCGGACATCGTATTGTCCCAGGTCATGCAACTGCGTTTCGTTGAGCCCCTGCCCCTTCAATGTAATCAGGCAGACGGGGAGGCTCGACGCGTCGAACTTGAGCACCACCGGCGGCAGCGTGCCCGGAGGCAGGCGACGCAACTGCGCCATTGCAAGATTGGAGATGGTGTTGATTGCGGCATCCGAGCTTGTTCCGGGCTGAAAGTAGACGCGAATCAGGCTAACGCCCGGCAAGGAGCGCGATTCGATGTGGTCGATGCCACTGCCAAGCGTGAAGAATCGCTCGAACGGATTGGTAATGTGTGCCTCAATCTGCTCCGGCGGCATCCCGTTGTAGAACGTGGCCACCACGACGACGGGGATATTGATCTCCGGGAAGAGATCGACCGGCATGCGCGCCACCGTGGTCGCGCCAACCACGGCAATCGCAAGGCAGAGCATCAGGATGAAGAACGGATTGCGAATGGCGAAGCCTGACATTATTGTGCCTCCGTCGCATCATTCGCCACGGCCATCGCACTCTGCTTCGCGGTCACCAACTCGCCCGGCTTAAAGCTCGCCTGGTTGGCGACGATCACCTGCTCGCCCTCGCGCACCCCGCTCAGGACCTCGATGCGATTGGCTGTCGCAATCCCGATCTGCACCGCGCGCCTCTCCACGCGACTCTGTGCGTTGACCACAAGCAAGACCGGTTGCGGCCCACTGGTATCGACCGCCTGGATGGGCACAATAAGCGCATCGCCTACGCGCTTTACACTCAACGTCACCTGCGCATACATCCCCGGTGTGAGCGAGCCGTCAGCATTCGGCACGTCCACCTCCACCTGCATCGAACGCGTAGACATATCCAGCTCTCCGGTACTGCGCGTAACCTTGCCGCTAATGGTGCGGCCCAGCGCGTCGATGCGAATCATAGCGGCATCGCCATCATGCACAAAAGGGGCGACCGCCTCCGGCACCGGAAGCCGCAGGCGCAGCGTGCTGGTTTGCGCCACCTTGACCACAGGTGCAGAAGCGGCATTGGACGTCCCTGCCTGGATCAGCGCGCCCGTATCTGCATAACGCCACGTCACAACGCCGGTGAATGGAGCGACGATGCGCGAGTAGTCCTCCATCGTCGAGACCTGCTGCTTCTGTGCCTGCGAGACTCCCAGTTGCTGCTGCATCGCGCTCAGCGTAGACTTTGCAGCATCCACCTGCGCCGCCGCCGCCTCGTCCTTGGCGTGCGCATCGTCCAACTCCTGCTGCGCAATCAATCCTGGACGTGCGTCGGAGGCCTGTTGCAGTCGCATCGCAGCGGCATGCAGCGCAACGTAGTTCGCCTCGTCTCGTGTCACCTCGTTGGTCGCTCGCAATATCTCTGCCTGCGACTGCTGCACACCCGCCTGCGCGCCCTGCACCTGCGCCTGCAACTCAGGTACATCGAGCACAGCCAGCACCTCGCCCTGCTTTACCTTGTCGCCGATGTCCACATGGATGCTGCGAATAAAGCCTGCGACCTTGGCATGAAGCTCAACCTCCTGGTAGGGAAGAAACTCGCCTGCGACGGTGAGGGTATTGGCAAGCGTCGCACGCGAAGCCGCAACCACCGGAGCGATGGGGTTGGTTGACCCGGCAGGTTGCTGGACGGCGCGGTTGCATCCGCACAAAGCGATTAGGGTGCAACAGAGCAGAGAGAGCCGTCCGAGGTCGGGACGCCTGACGGAGGAAACAACATTCATGGTGGGCTCGCTTGGGCTAGAGACACAGCAACGCCGCTTCAGAAGCGGCGTACAGACCGGCACAAAAAATGCCGGGGTCTTTATCTAGTTGCGTGGAGGTGGGCGGGTGGCGTGCGCTCTGCGAAAGCAGAATCTTGTGGCGGAAGGAGAATCAGCGGCGATCAGCATCCACGCATGGGAGCGTACGATCTCCGCCGCGGCAACCATGACGAGGACGAAGAGAAGAAACGTGGGAGCCTCTTGCACAGGCGGCGCATCCTTCACGGCCTCAATCTGCTGCTGCCATATCTTGTTTGCTGCAATCGGACGCGCTGCATCGGTGTGGGGATAGTACGCAGCGACCTTCGATGTAACCGCGAAAGCTACCAGAAGCCCACAGAACATCGCCCCCAACAGAACCATCAGGGCGGTCTTGCGTCCAGGATGATACGAAATGCGCATCGTGTTCAGAATACCCTGACCCGGGCCAAGCGGATAGCGAACACCCGTTTGTAGCTCATCGCGGTCTTGCTGATATTTAGACGCAGAAGCAGACCATTCGGTTGCTGACTGGCTGATTCAACAACGATTACGCCGTGGTTCACGGTGATGCCCAAAACGGAGCGCCCCGTCACTTCGCCGTTGGCCTCAAGCTCTGCTATGGTCCGGTGACCTCGTGCTGGTTCATCTGGCCGCCGCTAAAAAAGTGGTGGCGCACCATGCTGCCGACAAGCACATAGAGCAGGACGGTTAGAACCACGATAAACAGGAACTTTGCAAATCCAAGCCACTCTAAACTGTGTTCTTCCTGATTATTCTCTTGCCGATTCGTCGCCATGTGTTGCTCTCCCGCCAAACCATGTGCCTTGCGTTGGACCGTGGTTTGATAATCCACAGCTCTCGCTCCACAGTCAATCTCCTTGGAGTATGCATTACTATTCTCTGACTGAGACACTGTCAACAGCCTCCAACGACCCGGGATCAGCTTCGATCCCGAGGGCAGTCAGGCTCCTATTTGCCAGGAGCATGTTTCAGTATGGTGTTGAGGGCGTCGGGTTTGCTGCTTCATCTGTTTGGCGGCCTCGTTGGACTAAGATGGCTGCGGAGGCTATTCATGAAATGCAGCTTCGTTTCACGACCGTCCGTGGCTGTGGGACTGGCAACGATGGTTCTTTTCTTCGTCTGCGCGCAATGCCCGGCGCAATTTACCCCCTCGACAGGGCCGGGAAGCGCGTACTCGATTCCCCCGGCGCAGTTGATTCAGCCCGGGGAGCTGGTTCACATGCTGCAAGCCACGGGAACAGGCAAGCCGTTATTGCTCCAGGTTGGCTCGCATCTTCTCTTCGATGAGGCCCATATCCCCGGCTCCGTCTACGCCGGCGCAGGTTCGCAACCCGCCGGTCTGCAACTGCTGCAGAGCACAGTGGCCTCGCTCTCCAGGAAGAAGTACATCGTCCTCTACTGCGGCTGTTGCCCGTGGGACCGCTGCCCCAACCTTGGCCCTGCCTTCAAGCAACTGCGCGACATGGGCTTCAGCAACGTGAAGGTCCTCTATATTGCTAACAATCTGGGCGCCGATTGGGTCGCCAAGGGCTATCCGGTTGAACGCAGTCACTAGTCAGGAGATCGCCCGGAAGGCTGCCGCTGGGCCGGAGGCAGGGCATGCGCGGAGCTTCGCACTCCGCAGGTTCGCGTTGACCCTTCTGTTGGTGGCTGCTTGCCTTGCGGCAGGAGGGACACGCTCGGCCCACGCGGCAACATCGCTCGTTCACAAGAGAGCGCCGGAGTTTGTTCGCACGGACCTCGACCACAAGAGGCTCGACCTCAATGCCTATCGGGGCAAAGTGGTCCTGCTCAACTTCTGGGCCACATGGTGCGCTCCCTGCCAGGTTGAGATGCCGAGCTTCGTGGCGTGGCAACGAAAGTACGGCCAACGCGGCCTCCAGGTGATCGGAATTTCCATGGATGACGACCCGGCCCTCGTCCGTCAAGCCTATCGCAAGCTGAAGTTGAACTACCCTGTTGCCATGGGAGATGTGAAGTTAGGCGATCTCTACGGTGGGGTGCTTGGCCTGCCAATTACGTTTCTGATCGACCGTCACGGCGTGATTCGCGCAGAGTTTCAGGGAGAGACGGACCTGAACAAAATCGAGATGCAGATGCAACCGCTCTTGTCTGGTCGTTGAACGCGGCGGCGTCATGGTTCGTGATGTGCTGTGACTCCCCGGTGAAATGCGATCATCTCCCGGCCCAGCGTCTCCATCAGATGCGCCCAGTCGCGCAGATGCGCATGCCCTGCCTGAGTCAGGGAATAGTTGCGTCGAGCGGGACCCTCCCCGTCCTCCCAAGTTGAGGTGACGTAGCCGTTGGCCTCCAGAGTTCTGAGCGTGCGATAGAGAGCCGCGCCCTCGATAGTGGCGTCCGTCAGCGCGTAGCGTGGCAGGCACTCGGCGATCTCATAGCCGTAGGATTTCTTCCTTTCCTTGAGTATCCGCAATACCACAGGCTCGATGAACCGGGAGACATTGCCCATCGCACAGGTGCACGCATGTCCCATGCCGGGTTGCCTGCATCCGCGTTGACCGCAATCCTTGACCGATAACCTCATGCGCTGCACCTCCATTCGCTTACTGACGCAATTCGCAGTTCTTCTTTACAGCGACAGATCGTCTATAGATGTATATTACATCTAGTCGGTTGTTCGCAGGTGTCCCTACGCGGGCCAATCGCAACTCTGAATTAAAGAATGAGGATTTCCAATGAGCAAAGTAGCGGTGATGATGTCGGAGAACCAGGTCAAGGCGCAGATGTCGCCGCATTTCGGCAAGGCAGAATGGGTCATGGTGGCGGACACGGAGTGCCATGCCTTTGATTTTCTGAAAAACGAAGCGGCGGGCGGCAAGAGCGTTGTCGAAATAATTGCTGGCCAGAACTGCAGCGACGCAATCTTCAGCGAGATCGGCAACGGCGCGCTGGGCCATCTGAAGGCCGAAGGAATCCGCGGCTGGGTCGCTCCCGCGAATATCAGCGGACAGCAAGCGCTGGAGATGTTCGAGCACCTGCGGCTGCAGGCTGCGGATGTGTCCTCCGCGCACGCATGCTGTGGCTCGCATCACACCGGCTCCAAAGCGACCACCTGCTGCGGCAGGTAGACTGAAACTGCGCAAGGCCTGACGGTACAGATCATAGAGAAGAGGGGATTCTGTTGACCTGGCAACATCTGGGAGCAGTTCTAACGGGCGTTGCGATCGGCTTTCTGGGCGGCCTCTTTGGCAAGGGAGGCAGCGCAATTGCCACGCCGTTGCTCAGTCTGCTGGGCTTCCCCGGATTCGTTGCGATTGCATCTCCTCTTCCCGCAGCCATACCCAGCACCTTGGTTGCGACCGCGGAGTACTGGCGCTCCCAGCTCCTGGATTGGGAGATTGTGTGGTGGAGCATCGGCATTGGAACCCCTGCAATCATGGCCGGCTCTTTCCTGTCTCCCTATGTCGGTGCCAAGCCTCTGCTTGTTGTCACGGGATTTCTGGTGCTCGCCTTCGGAGTCTCCTTTCTGTTCTTTCCCAAGGACCGGTCGCTCGCTAAAGAAGCAGCGGAGAACCCGGAGGGGTTGCGACCGGCCTACTGGAGGCTTCGCCTTGTCGCGGTCGCGATTGGCGTGGGATTGATCTCGGGACTGCTGGCCAACGCTGGCGGGTTTCTTCTTGTTCCCTGCTATACGTTGTTCCTCAAGCAGCCCATGAAGAAGGCCTTCGCGTGCTCCCTGGCGGTCTCTGCCGCGCTTGCCGTACCGGGCACCGTTGTCCACGCCTACCTCGGCCACATCTCCTGGCTGGTTACGACTCTGGTGGCCCTGGGGTCGATCCCGTTCTCGCTGCTGGGAGCGCGCCTTGCGATCAAGACCCGGTCGGCAAAGCTCGAACGCTGGTATGGACTTGCGTTGACCTGCCTGGGGATATTCTTCCTCTTTCACCTGTGACCTTGAATGCCGCCGGGGAACGGGCGTACCAGTCTCATGCAAATTAATTCGGGTTCCTTGTAACAAACTCCATCGTTCATGACTTTATTCATTGGAATGCACGATCCAAGGGGATTGCTCCAATGATGTCTCGCCTCTATCAAACTCTGGGCCTTGCCCTTCTGCTTTCTATGGGGGGATTGGCCGCCACTGCGCAAGGGCCGCTTACGTTGCGCCAGGCCATCGATCAGGCGCTGGGGCAGAACCCCGCGGCTGCGATGGCGAACGCCGGTGGTCAGGAGGCCAGGTCTGCGGCCACGATGGCGCGCACCCAACTGCTGCCGCATCTCAACTTCACGGAAGACATCTCTCGCGGAGACGACCCCGTGTACGCATTCGGGACGCGGCTGCGGCAGCGGCAGTTCACGCAGGACGACTTCGCGCTAAACGATCTGAACCGGCCACAGCCGATTGGCAACTTCGCCACGCGCTTCTCCGGTTCCTGGACTGCATTCGATTCGTTCAAAACACAACGGGAGATTCGTCGCGCCGATCTCTTGCGCGCCAGCGCCGCGTCGTCCTCCAAGGCGGTGAACCAGCAGATTGTGCTCCACGTCGTGGAGGCGTATCAGTCGGTGCTCTATGCGCAGCGCGAGATCGATGTTGCGCAGCACGAACAGGAGACGGCGGCGGCACTGCTGAACTCGGTTGCGGAGCACGTCAAGGCCGGTCTTGCGGTGGAATCGGACCAGATGTCGGCCGAGGTCAACGTGGCCGCGCGCAAAGAGGAATTGATTGCGGCGCAAGGCGATCTGGAACTGGGATGGGCGGAGTTGCGCGAGGCGATGGGCGCCCCCGAGCTGAAGGCGTCTGAGCTGAAGCCAATTGAGCCGCATGTGTTCGTGCAGCTTGCTTTGGACGAAGAGATTGCGACAGCCGCGAAGACGCGGCCCGATCTGATGGCGTTGGCGCAGACACAATCGGCGCAGGCGTCGGCTGTGGCCGCGGCGAGGTCGGAGTTCGGGCCTACGGTGAGCGCGTACGGAAACTGGGAGGAAGACCGTGCGTCGCTGGGCAGCTCGGGTGGCAACAACTGGGTGGCCGGTGTGCAGATCAGCGTCGACATTCTGCCCATGGGCAAGCGCGCACAGCTTGCCCAGGAGAGTGCAGCGAAGCAGCGGATCGACGTGCAACAGAGTGCCTCGCAGCAGCATGTACGGTTGGAGGTAAGCCAGGCGCACATTCGCCGGCAGACGGCAGCGCTCACGCTCGATACAGCGCAGGCCGCGATGGACCAATCGGCCGAGAGCCTGCGCATTCTCAAGAACCGCTACGGCGCAGGCCTGGCGACGATCACCGAGCTGCTGCGCGCCGAGGACGCCGAGCGGCAGAGCCAATCGATGTACTGGAAGGCTGTTTACGGAAACACCATGGCCTATGCAGAACTGCTTTATGCAACCGGGACACTGACTCCCGATGCAGCGGAGGATTTGCAATGAAGAAAATGTTCACGAGTTGTTTGCTTGCCGCATCCGCGGCGCTAATGGCTGGTTGTCACGGCAACGAACCCGCTTCACCGGTTGTGGTACAGACTGCGCAGGCGCGGGTGGTCGAGAGCCAGCAGCAACAGGTGCCGCTAAATATACGCGCCACGGGAACCATTCACGCGCGGGAGACGGCAGTTGTCTCCGCACAGGTTGTCGGCCGCATTCAGCAGGTGCTGGTGCGCGAGGGCGACAGCGTACGGGCAGGGCAGACCCTGGTTGTACTCGACGACGCGGCCCTGCGCGCCTCGGCGGACCAGGCGCAAGCGGACGCGAAGGCTGCACAAGACGCGCAGGCAGCGGCACAGACCGATGCTAAACTCGCGGCCAGCACACTGGATCGGTATCGGCAGTTGCAGGCCGAGAAGAGCGTCAGTCCGCAGGAGATGGATGAAGTCGCGCAGCGGGCCGAGGCGTCGGCGGCCAGGCTTGAGGCAGTGCGCGCACAGACCAATGCGGCGCGAGCCCAGGAGAGCGGCGCACAGACAATGCTCGGCTATTCACATCTGCTGGCGCCATTTTCCGGCGTGGTGACAGCGCGGATGGCGGATCCCGGGACGCTGGCCACGCCGGGCGTGCCTCTGCTTCAGGTGGACCAGACTGGAGCGCTGCAACTCGAAGCCATGGTCGATGAGTCTGCGATTGGCGCGATTCACAAGGGGATGAAGGCTCAGATTGCAATCGATGGCGGCAATTCCACAAGCCTTACGGGCACTGTGGCGGAGATCGACCCAGCCGCCGATCCTGCCAGCCATAGCTTTCTGGTCAAGATCGATCTTCCATTGTCCAGCCAACTGCGCGCCGGCATGTATGGAACGGCGGAGTTTGCCAACGGCGTTCGCCAGGCGATTGTGATTCCGCGCACCACAGTTGTCATGCGCGGCTCGCTGGCCTGTGCGTATGTTCTCGACGGCCAGGGGATTGCGCAGCTCCGTTCCCTCACGTTAGGCGCGACACAAGGCGACCTCGTGGAAGTCCTGTCGGGCATCTCTGCCGGCGAAAAACTGGTGGACGCGCCCTCCGACCGCGATCTTGCCGGAAAGCGCATCGAGGTCCAGCCATGAAGCAGGAGCTTGGCATCGCCGGGAAACTGGCCCACACCTTTCTCAACTCCAAGCTGACGCCGCTATTCATCGCGGCCTCGCTGGCAATCGGTGCGTTTGCCATTGCGATTATTCCCCGCGAGGAGGAGCCGCAGATCCTGGTTCCCATGCTGGACATCACCACGGCGATGCCGGGCGCTTGCCCGGCAGAGGTGGAAGAGCGCGTGACACTGCCCATCGAGAACCTGGTGCATCAGATCTCGGGAGTGGAGTATGTGTACTCCACTTCGAGTCCTGGCCGGAGCCTGGTGATTGTGCGTTTTCTGGTGGGCACGCCGCAGGAAGACGCGCTGATCAAGGTCTACAGCAAGCTCTACTCGAACTTCGACCGGATGCCGCCGGGAGTATCGCAGCCGATCATCAAGGCCCGCTCCATCGACGATGTGCCGATCCTCGCGCTGACGTTGTGGGGCGAGCACTACAACGGCTATCAACTTCGCACCATCGCGGCCGAGATGCAACACAACATTCAGCAGGTTACGGATGTCTCGGAGACGACGATCATCGGCGGCCTTCCGCGTACTATGCGCGTGCTGCTCAGCACGGAGAAGCTCAATGCGTATGGCCTGTCGCCGATGGCCATCGTCGGGCATCTACAGGCCGCCAATGCAACGGTGCAGGCGGGCAGCTTCGCGGAGAACAATCAGGAAGTCCGCGTCGATGCGGGCAATATCTTCACCAGTCGCGCGGATTTGGAGGCGGTGGTGGTGGGTGTAGTCCGCGGGCAGCCGGTCTATCTACGGGATGTTGCTGAGCAGATCGTCGATGGCCCTGCCGATCCGGCGGACTATGTGGTCTACGGCACAACCGCCGCGGGCGCATCAACACCACGGCAATATCCGGCGGTAACCATCACCGTGGCCAAACGCAAGGGCACCAACGCCACCGACATCGCTAGCGCCGTGCTCGGCAGCGTTCACCGGATGCAGGGCGTAACCATACCCAACGACGTGACGGTGACCACCACGCGCAACTATGGAGCGACTGCCAAGGACAAGTCCGACGAACTGCTGGAGCATCTTCTGCTGGCCACGCTCTCTGTGACCTTTTTGGTTGCGCTCTTTCTGGGGTGGCGCGAGTCGGGCGTTGTGCTGCTGGCCATTCCGGTCACGCTGGCGCTCACCATGTCGGTGTTCTACCTTCTCGGCTACACCATCAATCGCGTCACGCTCTTCGCGCTGATCTTCAGCATCGGCATCCTGGTGGACGACGCCATCGTCGTCGTAGAAAACATGGTGCGCCACTTCCGGCTGCCGGAAAACCGGGACCGCCCGTGCAGTGAAGTCACAGTAGAGGCGGTCGCTGAAGTGGGCAACCCAACCATTCTGGCTACCTTCGCCGTGATTGCGGCGGTGCTGCCCATGGCCTTTGTCCGAGGCTTGATGGGGCCGTATATGCGGCCCATTCCCGTAGGTGCATCGGCGGCGATGCTCTTCTCTCTGCTGGTAGCTTTTGTGGTCTCGCCCTGGGCCGCCATGCGGCTGCTGGGCAGGCATCTTGCCGGGGCAAAGATTCTGGAACCTGAGACCGAGAATTGGCGAACCAGGCTGTATCGACGTATTATGACGCCGCTGATCCGCTCATCGCGCAATCGCACCCTGTTCTTTATCGGAGTGATCGTACTGCTGCTCATCTCTGTGGCGCTGGTGCCGCTGGGACTGGTGCGCGTGAAGATGTTGCCATTCGACAACAAGAGCGAGCTGCAAGTCATCGTCAATATGCCCGACGGCACGCCGCTGGAAGAGACGGCGCGGGTCGCCCAGGCGCTCGGCGAGGAACTTGCGCGGCAGCCGGAGGTCTTGAACTACCAGACCTACTCCGGTACCTCCGGCCCGTATAACTTCAATGGGCTGGTGCGCCACTACTACATGCGGAGCCAGCCGAACCAGGCGGATATTCAGGTGAACCTGCTGCCCGCGGACAAGCGCAGCGTGCAGAGCCATGCCATCGCCAAGCGGCTGCGTCCGTTGATGGATGCCATCGGCAACCAGTACGGCGCGCGCATTCAGGTCAGCGAGGTCCCGCCCGGCCCTCCTGTGATTCAGACGCTGGTGGCGGAGGTCTATGGTCCCGACCTGGCCGGACAAATGCAGATCGCGCACGAGATCAAATCGATCTTTCAGAACACCGCGGGCGTTGTGGACACCGATTGGTACGTCGAAGACCCGCAACCCAGGCTGGTGATGCGCGTGGATGAGGTAAAAGCCGCGCAGCATGGCATCGCGGTCTCCGATGTAGCCCATGCTCTGGCGCTCGCGCTCTCGGGAGCGCAGGTCGGGCTGGTGCACGATCAGAGCGCGCGCGAACCTGTGCCAGCAACGGTCGAACTGGACCGCGCGGACCGTTCCTCCGAGCAGGGTCTGGAGAATGTCCGTCTGCCAGGCGCGGACGGCGGCATGGTCTCGCTGCGTGAGCTGGTGACCGTCGAACACACCACGATTCAGCCCAGCATCTATCACAAGAACCTGCGCCGCGTGGTGTACGTCACGGGAGACGTGGCGGGAGCGGAAGAGAGCCCGGTCTACGCGATCCTGAAGATGAATAAGGCCCTCGACCGGCTCACGCTTCCAGATGGATACAAACTGACCCGCTACAACGCTGTGATGCCGGATTCCACCGAACACTACTCGATGAAGTGGGACGGCGAGTGGCAGATCACCATCGAGGTCTTCCGCGATCTGGGGCTTGCCTTCGCTGCGGTGCTCATTCTCATCTATGTTCTCGTGGTCGGCTGGTTCCGGTCCTTCATCGTGCCGCTGATCATCATGGCGCCGATCCCTCTGACGCTGGTGGGCATCCTGCCGGCGCACGCGCTGCTGGGCGCGTTCTTCACCGCGACCTCGATGATCGGCTTCATCGCCGGGGCCGGAATCATTGTGCGCAATTCCATCATCCTGGTCGACTTCATCGAGCTTCGCCGCCGCCAGGGAATGCCGCTGGCTGAGGCGGTGATCGACGCCGGAGCGGTTCGCTTCCGTCCCATGCTGCTGACCGCCGCCGCAGTCGTCGTCGGCGCAAGCGTGATCCTCTCCGACCCCATCTTCCAGGGGCTTGCGATCTCGCTGATCGCTGGGGCCGTCGCTTCGACCTTCCTCTCGTGGCCCACGATCCCCGTGCTTTACTACATGGTCCACTTGCGGGGTGAATCCGGAATTACCTGCGAACCCAACACAAATAAAGGAGAACAATTATGACCGTCGAACGCGGTGTGCGCCTGGTGGCAGGCGTGATTGTACTGGTATCGCTGGCGCTGGCCCACTATGTTTCACTCTATTGGCTGTGGCTGGCGGTCTTCGTCGGGCTCAACCTGTTGCAGTCGGCCTTTACCAACTGGTGCCCGGCGATGACGATCCTGCGCGCCATGGGGATGAAAAATGCAGGCTGTGGCGGAGCCAAGTGAGGCAGGAATGAACGAGAGACGCTTTAACGCCGCCCACGCACATCGGCTCGACGATTCCGCGCGCAGAGTATGGCTTCCGCCTACGGAGGTGCTCGCAGCCATGGCCTTGCACTCCGGCGATACCATCGCCGATGTGGGTGCCGGAACGGGGTACTTCTCGCTGCCACTGGCGCAGGCTGTCGGCCCGCAGGGCAAGATCTATGCCGTGGATGCGCAGGAGGAAATGCTCTCGCTTCTGCGACAGAAATTGGATAAGTTCACTCTTTCCATAGTCGAACTGATCCACGCGGAGGCAGACAACACGGGCCTGCCGGCATCTTGTTGCGATCTCGTTTTCGCCGCAAATGTCTGGCATGAATTCGATGACCACGCTGCCGTCCTGCGAGAGTTCGCGCGCGTTCTGAAACTGAACGGGCGGATCGCAATCCTCGATTGGCGTCCCGATGTCCTGCCTGAACACGGCCCGTCTCTGGAGCATCGCCTGGATTCGTCCCATGTCGTGGATGCGCTGCGCTCCAGTGGATTTCAGAAGGTCGCAACTGCCAACGTAGGCCTCTACTCGTGGCTCGTTCTAGGTGAGAGGAAGCGATGACTGTATGCAAAGGCACAGCCCGGTCAAGACCTCCTCGCCGAAATCATGGCGAACAGCTCAAGGATGAGGTCTATCGCCAGATGTTTCGTCTGGAGGCAGGCCGTCCCGGAGCTGATTTGGACCTGACTATCGCCTTGCTGCGCGCATGGCTCGTTTCAGACTCCGATTCTGGAGTGCCCAAATCGCGCGAGTGGCTCAAGAAGATCTGCCCCATCTGCCTACTTATGATCGAAGCCAGCAAGCAAGCGAGCAGCTCCGTTCAACCGTGTATCCAGTAAGCGCAGAGTCGTACCTGTAGCGCGGCGAGTTGGCCGGAGCCAAAAGCCTCGGCGGGTGAAGATGAGGCGCGATGGAGCCTTCGTAATAGGAATCGGGATACTATACTGGCCTTGATCGTGAGTACCTCCATCGATGCGACCCGAATTGATTCAAGCTTCCAATCTGTTGCGCCGCAATACCCCTGAAGCTGTCGATGAGGCCATCGGCCTGTTGCAGAACACGGTCTACTCCTTCAGCATGAAGGTCTGCGGACATCCCGAAGACGCGGAAGACACAATGCAGGAGGTGCTCTCCCGTTCGCTGCAGCACCTTGCGAAGATTCAGGACCCGCAAGCTCTCGCTGTCTGGCTCTACACCGTCACCCGAAACCGCTGCTGGCGCATGCGCCGCAAGGGAGCTTCTGCTCCCAAACACATCCTCTCGCTCGATGAGTTGATGCCCGACGAGGCGGAGTTGGGACGATTATTGCAGGACGCCGCAGCGGGACCCGAGGCCAATCTGCTGCACGCCGAACAGCACCACCTGCTGCACCAGGCAGTCCTGCGAGTTTCTGCGCAGCTACGCATTGTTCTGGTGCTGCACGACATGGAGGAGTTGACCACCGAACAGGTTGCGCAGGTCCTCGGCCTGCAACCTGGGACGGTCCGGGTCCGCCTCCATCGGGCGCGCCTTGCTGTACGCAAGGAGATGGGCAAAACGCTGGACGACGTACACAATCCGCCGGAGGGCAGCAGGCCAGTCCGTAAGAAGTCGAAGGACGTTCGAGTCAAAGACGGTTCACGCCCCACCGAGTGCCGCGAATTGTTCTCGAATCTCTCTGAGTATTTGGATGGCCGGGTTGAGCCGCTCACTTGCGAAGCGATGCGCAGCCACATCGAGGCCTGCCCTGCCTGCGTCGCATTCCTCCGCGACCTGCGGGTTGCCATCGACCGCTGCCGCTCGCTGGAGGTTCCCTGCGACCCTGCCGTTGCGCCTCGCCTGCGTTCCATCCTCACACAGGAGTACATGCGCCTGCTGGGGATTCCGAGCGCACAGAAATAATCTCCGCCGGGCTGTAACGAACCGCCGCCCACGTGTCTTTGTTCTATTGAGAGGTGAAGACGATTATGGAAGTGACGATTAAGCATCTTGACCGCGTAAAGTTTTCCATCCAGTCCCGCTCGCACACGGTCCTCTGCGACCAGCCAGCCGGGAATGGCGGCGAAGACTCCGGCATGACGCCTCCGGAACTGCTGCTCGCCTCGTTGGGCTCCTGCGCCGCCTTCTATGCCGTGCAGTATCTACAGTCCCGCAAGCTGGCGGAGAGCGGCGTCGAGGTCTCCGTGACCGCCGACAAGCTGACGCAGCCCGCCCGGATGGGCAACTTCCGCGTCCAGGTCATCTGCCCGGTCGCACTCTCCGAAGACCACACCGCGGGCCTCATGCGCTCCGTGCATCACTGCATGGTGCACAACACGCTGCTGTCGCCGCCTGAGATCAAGATCGAATTGGTTGCAGGTTAGGCATCAGTGTCCAAGAACATCTTCTTCATCGGAATGGTCCTCTCCGCCAGCGGCCTAGTCTCTCCCCCGGTTGCGCTGGTGGGCGGCATCCTCTACGGATTCACCTTCGTTCACCCGTTTCACGTCGAAGCAAAACATCTCTCCAAGATTCTTCTGCAAGCCTCCGTGGTGGGCCTTGGATTCGGTATGGATCTGCAACAGGTTCTTCGCGTCGGTCGCTCCGGCTTCCTCTACACCGCGTGCAGCATCAGCTTCGCCATGCTGCTTGGCTGGGCGCTGGTAAGGCTGCTGGCCGTAAAGCAAAGGACCTCGTTTCTCATTACGGCGGGCACGGCGATCTGCGGCGGCAGCGCCATTGCCGCGATCGCGCCCATCACCAACGCCAGCGAAGAGGGGATTGCCGTCTCTCTCGGGACCGTATTCCTGCTCAACCCGGTCGCCTTGCTCGCGTTTCCGGCGATTGGAACAGCGCTGCACCTGACCCAAACCCAGTTCGGCCTTTGGGCGGCGCTTGCCATCCACGACACAAGCTCCGTCGTCGGCGCGACGGCGAAGTTCGGCGCAGTGGCGCTGGCCGTCGGCACCACCGTCAAGCTTGCGCGCGCTCTAGGGATCGTGCCGCTGTCGGTCGGAACCGCTATGGCCAAGAAGAGCAAAGCGCGCATCCACTGGCCCTGGTTCATCCTCTTCTTCTGCTTCGCGGCTGTCGCCAATACATATGTCCATACATTCCAGCCTATCTATCCTGTTCTCAAGCACCTTGGCGTCGTAGGCTTGACTGTCACGCTCTTCCTGATTGGAACGGGCCTCTCGAAGAAGACGCTGCAAGAGGTCGGAGTTCGGCCGCTGCTGCAAGGAATTCTTCTATGGACCGTAGTAGCAATTGGATCGCTGGCACCGGTCCGTGGCGGATGGATTCATCTCTAACGGTGATACAAGGTGATGAATTCCAAAGTAGCTAGAAAAAGTGGATAGGATTTCGAGCAAAAGCTTTCAATCTGGTGAACCATGTGCGGTTTTTCGGTGCAGCGGCGATCGAGGGCAACATCTCCAGCGGCCACTTTGCGCGAGCGGTCAGCATCATGCCGCGCGTCTGATGCAAACGACCCTGCGCTGCCGATTTTGATTATGACCATTCACGGTAGCTCTTGTATCGCCCGACATAGCTCTTACCTCGTTGTGCCAGAGTGAAGGGAATCCAAAAGCATTGATCGGGATTGTGGAGCTCCTTGAGCTTATCGCTCTCCGCTGGGGCCTCAGGAGGCCTACCGGGATGGCAGGCAGGCAAAGGGCCCCGGCGGGTGCATGAGGGCGCGATGGCGGACGCTGCTCCCTTTGATGGGCCTTATGTCGCGCAGAGCGTATGTACTCCAGGGCATGGAAAGAGTCTCGTGCAGGTTTGAGTTGCTTCTGCGAGGACGTGCCTGCGTAGCTGGAGCTCTCCGGACGAGCTATCGTTGTTCGGCGACATCCTCGCCGATGTGGCGCAGGCTGGCTGGACCGAGGCCCAGCGGAACAAATAGATGCTCTCAAGGGCGAGGGTAACGATTCTGAGACCGTGGTCAGAAACGCGGTAACTATTGATTCGTATTTACTGATCCTCTGTATTTATAGGGATAATATTGACAATTGTGAATCCAGTCGTCCCGTATCAGGGCGTCCTGTCGTTGAGCACCCGCATGGCGGCGTAGTGATCGGGACTGGTCTCCAGCGCGAGGGAAAACTCCTGCCGCGCCTGGTCCGGATGGTTCAGCCCCAGTTGGCCGAGGCCAATCAGATAATGCGCATCCGCCGCCTGCGCGCGTTGCGCCGGCGTCGCGACAGCCGGTCCTTTAATTTCGGGCGCGCTGCGCAGCGACTTGGAGCCGGCATCGATGAGCTGCGCAAAGATCGCCTTGGCGCGCTCCGGCTGGCCCAGCTTCTCTAGCGCCAGCGCCTGATAGAACGGCGCGGCCTGCTCCACGCGCACTCCTGCAGCCAGCCCGCCGATGTTCGCCCGGCTGCGCATCGGCCCATTCGCGCCCGGCCCGCCTGCGCCAGCCGAAGCCATGCCCTCAGCCTCGTTCCACGCGCTGCGTGCCTTCGCGGCGTCGCCCATCGCCTCGTACGCGGTGCCGATCCAATACTCAATCTCGCTCTTGCGGCCGCTTACATTGCCGGTCGCCTCCGCGAGATTGTCCGGCGCCTGCAGCGCCGCCTGGTAGTCGGCCAGCGCCTGCGCGTACTGCTTGGCGGCCATCTGCTGGTGCCCGCGCTCCAGGTTGGCGTTGACCCACGAGTCGCCCAGCGAGAACGCTCCGCCGCCCTCCCATGCGCGGAAGAAGCGCGTGCGCAGCAGTTGGATCGCCGCGTCGGGCTTGCCCGCAAAGATCTCCAGGTTCACCTCGCGCGCGATCGCCTCATCGCGGTCGATCACCCCCTGATGCGCTTCCATCAGTGCGAGCCGCTTCGCCGGCGACACGCCCTCCTCCTCATAAATCTTGTCCAGATCGCTGAACACTGTCGCGTTGCCGCCGTACAGCGCTGCCTTCTCCAGCGCGGCCTGCGCCTTCCCGCGCTGGTTGCCCTGCCGTGTATACACCATCGCCAGGTTGCGATACACCACCGGGAAGTCTGCACCCAGCGCGGCCGACTTCTCCCACAGCGCCTGCGCCTGTTGCGGCTGCCAATCGTACAACAGGTTTCCCAGATAGTACGGTGCGCGCGCGTCGGTTGGGTCCACGCGCATGGCGTCGTTCAGCACCGCGATCATCTCCATTTGGAAGGGGAAGACGTACTCCGGCGAGGCCTTTTTAGCCAGCTCGTCGTACTCGCGCGCCTTGTCGGCCTCGTGCATCTGCCCGGCAAAGTAGCCCAGATAGTAGTAGACCAGCGGAGATACTTTGGCCTTGTCCTGAGCCGTGCTCACAATATGCGTCAGAAGTGTCGTGCCGTCCTGCCACAGTCCCGCATCCATATCGTCCGCGGCAACCTCCAGCGCGGTCGCCGGATGCCCGCTCACCGTCGTTGCCAGCGTCGCCGCGCTTGCGGCCGATTTCGTCGCCAGCCACTGCTCCGCCATCCCATGCACATCCAGCGGATCGATCTTGTTGATCGCCGCAACTGTAGCAAGCGCCTCGGCGTTGCGCCCGGTGTGGCGCAGTAGCGCAGCCTTCAACGCTAGCGCGCGAATGTTATTTGCGTTCGCCTCCAACGCGTCTTCATCCGCAATCAGCGCCGCGTTGAAGTCGCCCTTGGCCGCATCGATCTCCGCCAGAGCAAAGTGGCCCGGCGACCGCCATGCCGCGCTCCACGTCGATTTGTAAAACTCCGCGTACGCCTCGTCCAGCTTGCCCTGCGACTTCAGCGCCAGCCCCAGGTAGTAGATCGGCTCGCCGTCCTTGGGCGATGTGTAGCTGGCCGTGTCGCGCTCCAGCGCCTTGCGCAGGTACGCCTCCGCGTCGGCATATCGTCCGCCCTTGATCGCGTCGATGCCTAGAACAGTATTGACGCGGATGTCGCCAGGATCGCGCCGCAGCGCCTCCTGCCAGTAGGCGTTGGGATCGCCCGTCGGCGAGCGGAACTGCTCCATCCGCAGCCCCGTCAGGTACAGCTCTTCGGTGGTCTTGATCTCCGCTGGCGCAGGTGGGGCCTTCACCACCGCCGGCATCGGCTCCTTCTCCAGTCGGATCGGCGAGTAGGCAACCAGCTCGCGTCCATCCGCGCTGATCGCGGCGCGCAGATCGTGTTCGTCCGCGCCGTCGGGCAGTTTAACCTGCTTCACAAACGAGTGGCCCGGACTGATTGCAATCTTTTCATTCAACAAAATCTGGTCCTTCAGCTTCAGCGTCACCGTGGCCGCCGGCCGCGCCTGGGTTGAATAGAAGCCCACCGTCGCCGTGCCGTCCTTCACTTCAAGGTTCACCGCCGCATCGAGGTTCGCGTTTTTCACCCCGTCGATGTCGCGGAAGGGATACCAGTACTGGTTCCACATGCGCGTCTCGTACGGCTGCAGCCAGCTATAGTCCGGCTGATTGTCGCTGTACGCGCCCACCATCAGCTCGATGTACGGCCCGTCCGTGTCCGTCAGCAGATGGTCCTGCACGTGCCCCTGCGGACTGTCGCCCCACGTCCAGAACTTCTTGCCCGGAACCACATTGTGGTCCGCAATGCTCATGATGCCCGCATTCTTCCCATGGTCGTACCCGGCCATGAAGTCGTCCGAGTAGTTCCACGCAAACATGCTGCTCGCGGTCGGATGGTTCTTGTACCAGCTCACATCCACCCCTTTGGTGTAGTCCGCGCCCATGTATTTGGTGGTGGCGATGGGCCACGTAGTGAAGTCGACCTTGGCGTGATAGGTGACAAACTGCGTGCTTGGCGGATAGATCACCTGGTAGTCGTCATTCACATGCACCGCTACGTTGCTGAAGCTCAGCATCGAGGTCGGCACCGGCGTCCGGTTGCTCATGCGGAACGACGCCTGCATATACGACTTCCCCGGACGCAGCGTCACGCCCACAGTCCATTCCATGCGGTCGCGCAGCTCCAGTTCGCCGATCCATACGGTCTTGGAGCCGTCGGCGTTCTCCTCCACCTTGTACTGCATGGGCAGGAAGCTGGTGGCGCGGTGGTGGTGCGGCAGGTCCCACTCGATCCCGCCGGAGATCCACGCGCCCAGCAGGCTGATCAGCGCCGGCTTGATCACATGCTGGTTGTAGATGAAGTCGTAGCCGTTGGTCTTGTCGATCGCCGTGAAGATCTTGCCGCCGATCTCCGGCAGAATCCCGATCTTCACATACTCGTTCTCCAGATAGACCATCGTGTAGGTCTTGTCTTTCTTCTCCGTGGTCAGATTGTCGTACGCGGGATAGGGATAGATGCGGTGCTGCGCGCCCTGCGACGTCCCGCCAAAGTAGAACTGCGGGTTGGGGTCGGGCTCGCCGAGCAGGTAGGTCGGAATCACGACCTTCTCCTCCCACACCCGCACCGCTCCCAACTTTGTCGCCGTCGCCGCTGTAGCCTTCGCCGGAGCAGTGGAGCTAACCTGCACTCCCGCCTTCGCCGCCGCGCCCGGATTCATCTGCTCCGCGACTACAAGCAGCAGGGAACCCATCGCCAGACTGGACACCAACACAACTGCAGAACGGAACATTCCTCTTTGCATCGTCATTCTCCAAGCGAATCTGAACTCTCTCTCAATCAACCTGAACTCACTGCCAACGAATCTAAACCAATCCGCCCAGCGGCCACGGCGTGGACGGCGCGCCCGCATCCGACGCCATGGGATGCCGCGCAAACGGCTGTAGCTTGCCGGAGTGCACGTCCTGTAGCCGCTTGTGCGTCACCTTCGCCGCTTCCACCAACTCCTTGTATGGCCGGTCCGTCACATCCACAAAGCCGATGTTGTAGTTCTCGCCGTCCATCCGGCCCAGCACCGGCTCGTCCTTCCACGCAAACCAGTACGCGCCCAGGAACCACTCCAGCGACGCGGCCTGCTCCACGTAGTACCGGTACGCCACGCCGCGCTCCGTCTGGCTCGCCGCCTGCACCAGCCCCGCGGCCAGTCCGTCCGCCGGCACGCCGATGTGGTACTCCCCGATTAGGATCGGCCGCTCGGTCAGCCGTCCCGCGTGGATGATCTGCCGCGTCGGCTCGTACTCATACACGTTGATGCTGCACACATCGAAGATGCGCGCCGCCACGAAGTACTCATCCGCCATCGTCCCGCCGTAGCGCGTGCCCAACAGCAGGTGGTTCGGGTCGTACTTGCGCACCGCGCCGCACACCGTCTCCAAGTATTTTTGGAAGCTGGCCAGCACAAACTCCTTCCTGCGCGCCGCCGTGTCGCCCGCGGCCAGGAACTCCTTCAGCTTCGCCTGGGTCGCCGTCTCCGGCCCGTTCAGGAACAGCCCGCACAGCTCGCTCTCGCGCGCATTCCACGGCGGCTCATTGCCGATGAAGTACCCCAGCACCAACGGATCGTTCTTGCGCGGCGTGCACTGCGTATTGGCCGCAGCATCAATCGCCGCCGCAAACTGTGGCGAGTAGACATCCGGCATTCCCAGGAAGCTGGTGCTCTGCGGCCAGCGCAGCATCACCGTCGACGGACGCCCTCGTCCGCCCGTCGTCATCCCCCACGAACCCAGCCGCCGCGCCGCCCGGTCCGCCGCCGCGCCCGCGTCGTTGCCGCCGAACCCAGCGCCTCCGCCCGGCGAGCCGTTGGTCCCGGTGGACAGGAACAGGTGCCCCTCCGGATCGACAAACCACCACCGCCCGTCGATCTTCTCCACGCGGAAGAACCCCGTCGCCCGCGCCTGCGTGTTCTTGTAGCCGCCGTACTTCCCGTAGCCAAAATCCGCCGCGCTGCCGAAGGCCTTCTCTTCGTCCGCCAGCTCCTGCGTCAACTGCTCTTTGCTCTTGATCTTGCGCGGCCAATCCGCCAGCGCCCATTGCCCGAAGCTGTCCAGCACCGGCGCGGTCTCCAGGAACTCCGAGCCCTCGTCCTTGGTGGATAGATGCACGTTGCGCAGCTCGATCGTCGGCCGGTTCAGCGGGTACTCCATCGCAATCCCAATCGACTCCACCGTATGCAGGTCGCCGAACGGCCCCCACACGGAGTACCACGACGAACTCGTCCTCCGGTTCTGCGCCGACGCCAGATCGTTGCCCTTCGAGTCCCGCCCAATGAAGTACTGCAGCGGCACTGACGCCCGCAGCCACGCATTCTGCCCAAACCCGATGATCGACACCCCGCGCGGCCCATGCGTCGTGTACGCCCACAGAAACAGCCGTTGCGGCGAACTCATCCGCATCTCCATGACTAAATGCGTATAGCCCGCGAAATCCGCCGGCGTCGGTTGGCCCAGCTCCGCCATCGTGATCTGCATCTCCGACGAGACGCCCTCGAAGACAAACTTCCTCACCGCGCCCGTCGCGGACGGAGTTGCTATAGCTTGCGGCGTTGTACCAGCCTGCGGCGCGCCAGTGGCTTGCGGTGCGGCGGCAAATGCGTGCGCTCCGGCAACCGCGGGCACTGCTCCCGCAATCATCTTCATCGCCTGGCGACGGGTAACGTTCATGGCCTAGTCCTCCGAGGAGTTTCCGACCCCCCATGATAGCTCTATTGAGTTGACTATAAAGCCCCCGACCTAAGGAAGCTCTGCATAAGTGTTCGAGATTCCCTCAGCGGCTAAAGCCGCATTGGAAAAGGCCACTTCCGGCGGGACAATAGCGGAACCAGAGTAGGTATACCCCGGGGGCAATCCCTCCGAGTGGCTTTTTCCTCAAGAAAAAGCCACCTTCTATGCTCTTCGCTTGGGCACTGTTACTCTGGTTCCGCTCTAAAGTCCCGCCCTTTCAAAACGGGGACTTATTCAGAGATTCCCTCGATGTTTCGCGGGGGTTGAGGTGGAGCTGCGGCTGTCCGATCGTTGAGTTTCAGATTGGCACGCTCGATCGCAAGATGGTCATTTACTCTCCCTACGCCGATGCTATAATCCCAAGTATGTGGCGGTTATAGTTCAGTGGCAGAACGCCGCTCTGTGGCAGCGGATGTCCTGGGTTCAAATCCCAGTAGCCGCCCCAATCTTCTCTCGATCGATACCGCACGACGGCGTACGTCTTCGGATTCCGAGTCAGCCTTGAACCACTTCTCCCTGGTCCACTTCACCTCGTTCAACTCCTCCAAGGCCGCACGGCCGCTTGCGGTGGTCTGCGTTATTGCATCAGGTGCGTCATGCGACGGTGGACCCACCGTGGCCGGCGCCTATGCGTCCAAAGCAGGGAAGCCATGAGCGACGCGAACACTTTCGGTCCGTCGAACGGCGCAGGACAGGCCGCAGTCAAGGACGAAGCCGTCTCTGCCGCCGGCGCCCCTCTCAGCGTGGCCCGCGCGAACGCACCGGTCCGGTTTGAGACGCTTCCCTTCGTGCCGCGGCTCTTTCTGAGCAACGGCCACCTGCAGACGGTCGCAGGCATCTTCCTGTCGCGTACAAACACTCTGCCTCCGCCGGTGCCTGAGCTGGTGGAGGTGTCGCCCGCCAGCGAATCGCAGATTGCAAGCGGCGTGCTGTGCGAGTGCCACTGGCATCCGGCGGGGGTGCGGGCCAAGCGCCCGACGGTGGTCCTGGTGCATGGCCTGGAGGGTTCGTCGGAGTCGCAGTATGTGGTCGGCAACGCCAACAAGATGTGGCGCGCCGGGGCCAACGTCATTCGCATGAACATGCGCAACTGCGGCGACACGGAGAGGCTCTCGCCCACGCTCTACCACTCCGGCATGTCCAGCGATGTCGAGGTCGTCATGCGCCACTTCATCGCGCGCGAGCGCCTGGAGAGCGTTGCACTGGTCGGCTACTCGATGGGCGGAAACCTGGTGCTCAAGCTGGCCGGCGAACTCGGCACGGACGCACCCAGCCAGTTGCGTTCGGTCGTCGCCGTCTCGCCGGCCATCGACCTCGGGCCAACCGCCGACGCCCTGCACCGGCCTGCGAACCGGCTCTACGAGCGGCGCTTCCTGCGCAGCCTGATCAAGCGATTCTGTCTCAAGGCGAGTCTCTTCCCGCGCGCGTACGATCCCAGGCTCGTCGCCGGCATCCGCTCGCTGCGCGAGTACGACGAGCGCATCACGGCGCTCTACTCCGGCTTTGCGTCGGCGGACGACTACTACAACCGCGCCTCCGCGGCGCGCGTCGTGGACCGCATCCGCGTGCCTGCGCTGGTGCTCCACGCGCTCGACGATCCCTTCGTCCCCATCACGCCGGAGACGCTGGCCGCGCTCATCGCCAACCCGTTCATCAGCCTCCTCGAATCCGAGCGCGGCGGCCACTGCGCCTTCCTCGCCAAGCCCAACCACGCCGGCGGTGACGACGGCTACTGGGCCGAGACTACGCTGCTCCGCTTCCTCCTCACCTACGCCTGAAGCGCGCCCCACACACTATTTCCTCCCTCGAAATGGCATTTCGATTGACCGCCAATCTTCGCGCGCCTAGCATTGGACGAAATTCAAAACCTCCGAGGTTCATATGGGAGATCTGTTCCAGCCGTGGCACCTGATAATCCTCTTCTTCCTTCCCGTATTTCTTGTTGTGTATATCATCCCGTACTGGATGATCTTCAAGAAGGCAGGCTTCGCGCCCGCGCTCAGCCTCCTCATGGTGATTCCCGGTGTCAAACTGATCGTGGTTTACGTCATCGCCTTCTCCGACTGGAAGTTCGACGCAAGTCGCGTCCCACCAATCTAGCCAGACTGTGCCACTCGGCTTTGTATGATGGAGAGATGCTTGCCGAGTGGTCCGCCGAATGCTCCGCCGAGGACCCCGTCCTCGTCGTCCCATGGAAGGACCCCGACGGGAGGTCGGCCTTCATCGATCTGCGCGCCAACCCGCGCGACTTCGACGCTGTCGCCGAGGCGGAACAGCACCCGCCGCTGATGCAGGCGCTGCGCGCGCTCAATGCCACACGCTCGCCCGTCTTCACCGCCAAGTGCGACGCATGGCCGCTCAACAGCGAGGAGTTGCAGCATCTGCAACTGAATCTCAACGCGCATCCCGCTGGCCCGTCCTTCGGATTCGCCAGCTACATCGACCTCATCTGGCGCGAGCGCTCGCTCTTCCATTCGTTCCACCGCCAGGAGCAGATGCTGCGCAGGCTCACGCGCCTGGCGGCTCCGGTCCCCCGTCGCTGGGCCGCGCTGGACTGCGTGCTGCGGCCCGCGCTGCTTGACCTGGACGGCCCGCGCGAGGGCTTCGCCGTCAGCCTTTACGTCAAGGCGCTCGGCCCCAGTCCGCTCGCTGCGTGGAAGGAGTGGGCCGCTGCGCTGGCCGCCGTCGTCGCGCTCATCCGCGGCAAGGACTTCGCCCGCTGAAGGCGGAATCCTGAGTTATTGATGGATTGTCATTCTGACCCTGAGCTTGCCGAAGGGGAAGAATCCCCGCATTTTGCTCGTTGCGCCACGGTCAGCACTATTACTAAAACGCTCTAATAGCTGCCGGCGAAGATGGCCTTCAGCTTGGCGCGCAGGCCCTGCTCTTCGCTGGCGCGGCGCACCTGGGTGCGATGGGTGTAGAGCAGCATTCCGATGGCGACGGCAAACTCCGGCCGCGCCAGCTCCGGCGGCATCCGAGAGAGCGGCACCGGAGATCCCACCCGCGTGGGCACGCGCAGCAGGCTCTCCGCGTTGTCCAGCAGCCCGGCCAGCAGCGCTCCGCCGCCGGTGAGCACGCATCCCGCGCCGAGGGCCTCCAGCACTCCGCCCTGGCGCAGGTTGTCGCGCAGCATGGTGAAGAGCTCGCGGGCGCGCGGCTCCAGAATCTCGGCCAGGAAACGCTGGCGCACCAGACGCGTGGGCTGCCCGTCCCCGCTCAGCGAGCCGGTGGCCAGGTTCGAACCAATCTCGATCTCGCTGGACTCCGGCACGGCGGTCACTACGCAGTTTCCAAACTCCTGTTTCAACTGCTCCGCCTCCTCGACTGAGACGTGCAGCCCCACGGCAAGATCGTTTGTAAAGTGGTCGCCGCCGATGGGCAGCACAGCGGTGTGCGCGATGGAGCCCTCGAAGAAGACCGCTAGCTCGGTGGTGCTGGAGCCGATGTCTGCCAGGCAGACGCCCAGTTCGCGCTCGTCTGCCGAGAGCACGGCCTCGGCCGCCGCGATGCCCTCATATATCGTGTCGCCGACCTCCAGCCCCGCGCGGTTGGCGCAGGTCACCACGCTCTGCGCGACGCCGCCCGAGCAGGTGGAGAGATGCAGGTTCACCTCCAGCTTGTTGCCAACCATTCCGATGGGATCGTGAATGCCCGCCTGGTCGTCCAGGATGAACTCCTGAGGCAGCAGGTGCAGCACCTCGCGGTCCGGCGGCAGCGCCACCGAGCGCGCCCGGTCCACTGCGGACCGCACCTCCTCGCGCGTGATCTCGCGCATCCGGCTGCCCAGCGAGATTCCACCGCGGCTGTTCACTCCGCGCACATGCGTTCCCCCGATGCCCACCACGGCGGTCTCGATGGTTGCGCGCGAGACGCGCTCGGCTGTGAGCGCGGCGCGGTTGATCGCCGCGGCCGCCGGGTCAAGCTCGGCGATCAGCCCCTTCCTCATCCCGCGCGACGGCTCAATCCCGTGGCCGCGATAGCGCAGCACGCCGTCCTGCAGCTCCGCCACCAGAACGCAGATCTTGCTGCTGCCCGCGTCCAGCACAGTGATCAGATTCTCCTGCCGGGGATTCATCGAGCAGCCCCCTGCGAGGCAGAGGCAGCGGCAGCCGGCTTGCCCGTCAGCTTCGCGGCGACAGGCCCTTTCGACTTCGCGGCGGCAGCAGGACTCTTCGCAGTGGCTGCGGCCTTCTGTGTCTGCGGCTTTGTTTTCTCCGCGCCGCTGGATTCAGTGGACGCAGTTTCCGGTGCCGAAGCGCCTGCCGCTGTCGATGCCGCAGCGCTGACTGCATCGCCAGCCGCGGCAGCCGTGCCCGGCTGCATCTCCAGCACCACCTGTCGCTCGTAGCGCAGGTCCACCGACGCCAGCCGGGGATACTGCGCCCGCCACTCCGCCAGGTGCTGCTCGTACTCGCGATAGCGCTCTAGGAACCTGCCGTCGCCGAAGTGAACCAGAACGTCCGCGCCGCCGGATGCAGCATTCGCGCCGGACGCCGTGTCCGCGCTACTGGACGCAGGATCGGGAAGGATCGCCTTCACGTCCTCCGGGTTCGAGACATCCACCTCGCTCAGCCGGTGCGAGATGTTCTCGCCCGACGCGTCCAGCGCCGCCACAAAGCCCATGTAGATCTTCATCCGCGCCGCGCGCGTCGACAGCGGGTCCTCGGCCGAGATTCCCGTCAGCACGGGAAACGAGTAGTGCGGGGCCGTGCGCGCAATCGCCGCTCCGTCCGGTTGGCCGCTTGCGTCCTCCAGGCCCATGCCGGGCAGGTTGAGCGGCACGCCATTGGCGTCCACCAGCCCGATCTCCGTTCCCTGGCGAACAAACGCCACCGGCGTCCGTTCCACGATGGCCACCCTCACGCGGTTGGGAAGCAGGCGCATCACCGTCGCGTGTTCCACCCAGGGAAGGCTCTCCAGCTCGGCGCGCCGCTGGTCCAGCGGAATGCGGAAGATGTTGCGCTCCACGTCCTCGCCGAAGACGCTGAGCAGTTGCGCGCGCGTTAACCGGCTGTTTCCGGCGATCTGGATCGACTGCGAGCTTGCCACCGTGAAGTGCTCATCGTGCAGCAGGAAACTATGCACCGCCAGCAGGGCTGCAACGCCCGCCCCGGCCAGCAGCAGCAGGCCGCAGCTCATGGCGATCCGGCCCCACAGCGACTTGGGCAGCAGGCCGCCGTGGAAGCTCAGGCGGACTCGCGGCCGCCGCGGCTGCCGCTCGAACTCGTCGTCCGGATCGATGTCGGTGGTGTCGTTTGCGTAGGAGGCATCGCGCCGCAGGGGCATCTCGGTCACCGCGGCTCGCCGCCTCTCCCATGCGGGGCCGGTCTGCCGTCTTCCCTCTGCGGACCCGGTCTCTGGGAAGGCACAACCCCGCTCCGGCGCATCCAGCGCCGCCGTGTCATGCCTCGAAAACAGATTGCCTGATCGCAAACCTTGAGCAAGGGTCGCGAGGAATCGCCACCCCCATCATATCCCCCACCCGCGTCCCCGCCCTCACATTAATCTCACCCGCGTACCCACTCAGCAACCGCCCACGAACGAAGCCCCTCAACCCTCAGGGCGGCTCGATTCAACCAACAACCAGCAACCAGCTTACAGCGCCGCCAGCAGCATCGCTCCCGCCTGCGAGACGCTCCCTGCGCCCAGCGTCAGGATCACATCTCCCTCGCGCGCTGTCCGCACCAGCGCGGCCACGCCTGCAGCCATTGACTCTGCATAGTGAACGCCGCCACCCACCGTTCCCGTCCGACGGATAGCCTCGACCAGGCCCGCCGCATCGACGCCGGGAATCGGCTGCTCGCTGGCCGCGTAGATGTCCAGAACCTGTACCGTGTCCGCCTCCGCAAACGCGCGCGCGAACTCCGGCTCCAGGTCGCGCGTCCGCGTGTAGCGATGCGGCTGGAAGAGGACGTGCACGCGCGTGTAGCCTGCATCGCGCGCAGCCCTCAGCGTCGCCAGGATCTCCGTCGGGTGGTGGCCGTAGTCGTCCACCACGGTCACTCCGCGCACCGTCCCCTTGATCTGAAATCTCCGGTCGACTCCGCGGAAGCTCGCCAACCCCGCCGCAATCCCCTCCGGCGAGAGGCCAAGCTGCATCCCAATGGCAATCGCCGCCGTCGCATTCAGCACATTGTGCTGGCCGGGAACGTGCAGCGTGAACGGCCCCAACACCTGCCCCCGGCAGTTCACCTCAAACTGCCAGTGCCCGCCCGTCTGCCTGAGCCCCTGCAGCCGGAAGTCCGCCCCCGCCGATTCGCCATAGGTGAAGACCCTCCGCCGCACGCGCTCCAGAACGCCGCGCAGCAGTGCATTGTCCACGCAGGCCGTGGTCGCGCCATAGAACGGCACGCGGTCCATGAACTCCACGAACGCGTCCTCCACATCGGCAATATCGCGATAGCAGTCCATGTGCTCGCGGTCGAGGTTGGTCACCACGGCCAGCACCGGCGACAGCTTCAAAAAGCTCCGGTCGCTCTCGTCCGCTTCTGCCACCAGATACTGCGAGCTGCCCAGGCGCGCATTCGACCCCAGCGCATCGACTCTTCCACCCACCACCACCGTCGGGTCCAGATTTTCCTCGCCGCCGCCCGCGCCCAGCACCGCCGCGATCATCGAGGTCGTCGTCGTCTTGCCGTGCATTCCCGCCACCGCGATGCCGTATTTGAGCCGCATCAGCTCGGAGAGCATCTCCGCGCGCTGGATCACTGGAATCTTCCTCGCCCGCGCCTCAACGACCTCGGGATTGCCCGCCGGCACCGCCGAGCTGGTCACCACCACGTCGCACTCCGCCGCGTTGGCCGCCGCGTGGCCCTGGTAGATCGTCGCTCCCAGCCCGGCCAGCCGGTCCGTCACCGCCGACCGGCGCAGGTCGGAGCCCGATACCGCATAGCCCATGGTCAGCAGAATCTCCGCGATCCCGCTCATGCCAATCCCGCCGATGCCGATGAAGTGGATACGGTGCGACGGAGCGAACAGAAAATGACCAGGAAGAATCATGAGAAACACCCTCTCCTTGCTCTGTTCTCCAGCACTCTGGCTTCGTTCCTCCGTCGCGCCCCTACTTCACTCTACCAGCCTTTGGTCCAGCCGCATCCTTCCAGGCGCCAGCCAACAACCGCTCCGCTCGTCGTTCTAACCCCGCGCTCGGCGAAGGTCATCCCGTTTCCCGCTCCCTCAGGGCCTCCCTCCGCCGGCCCACAACGCCACGCTCCGCTCCATGTGATGCACCAAAGCTTTGTTCTGCCCTGGAAGTCCCTCCCTGCCCAAAAAGTTCCCAGCCACCCGGCGGCTTCATAGCCTTCCCTCGCCGTCCGCGCGCGACCGGCTCAACTCATTCCGCCGCGCCGACTTGCCGTATGTGTTCTTCGTCACACCGCCTGGCTTGACTAGCTGCTATCATCTGTTTATATCGGGAAATAGGCGTTCTACGAGCGTTCAGAACGCCAATCGCTGTAATCCAAAATCAAGCATTGTTGAGAGGGAGGGATTGTGTCTGTTACTGCCTGGGTCTATTTTTTCCTTGCCGTGAGCGTGTTGTCGCTCATCGTGGCATTGTGGTTCACGCGTGAGGTCATCGGCTCGGACACCGGAACTCCCGCGATGCAGCAGATCGCAGCTGCCATCAAGATTGCGAAGCGCCACTACAAGACCGTGGCGGCCCTCCTGTGCCTCATGTTTCCCACATTCGCCTACGCGCAGTCGGAACATGCCGGCGGAGGCGAAGCCAGCCTGACACTGCCGGACTTGAAAAGCGTGCATTTCGCGAACTTTGGCGGCCTGAACGGGCACGCCCTTCTGAGCATCGGCCTGCTCTTCTGCGTCGGCGGCCTCTTGTTCGGCCTGGCCATCTATGTGCACTTGAAGAACCTGCCGGTGCATCGCTCCATGCTGGAGATCTCCGAGCTGATCTATGAGACCTGCAAAACCTATCTGATCACGCAGGGCAAGTTCATCCTTCTGCTCTGGGCCTTCATCGCGGTCATCATCTCGCTGTACTTCGGCGTTCTGGCGCCGGTGCAGGGTCATCCGATTGCGGTCACGTTGCCCATCATCTTGTTGTTCTCGCTCGTCGGCATCGCGGGCAGCTACGGCGTGGCCTGGTTCGGAATTCGCGTCAACACCTTCGCCAACTCGCGCACCGCATTCGCCGGTCTGCGCGGCAAACCGTATCCCATCTCCGATATCCCGCTGAAGGCCGGCATGAGCATCGGCATGTTGCTGATCTCCGTCGAGCTGCTCATCATGCTCTTCATCCTTCTCTTCGTCCCGCGCGATTACGCCGGCCCATGCTTCATCGGCTTCGCCATCGGCGAATCGCTGGGCGCCGCGGCCCTGCGCATTGCCGGCGGAATCTTCACCAAGATCGCCGACATTGGCGCCGACCTCATGAAGATCGTCTTCAAGATCAAGGAAGACGATGCGCGCAACCCGGGCGTCATTGCCGACTGCACGGGCGACAACGCGGGCGACTCCGTAGGCCCCAGCGCCGACGGCTTCGAAACCTACGGCGTCACCGGCGTCGCCCTCATCACCTTCATCCTGCTCGCCGTCAAGGAACCCGCGACGCAGGCGCAACTGCTGGTATGGATCTTCGTCATGCGCGTGGCCATGCTGCTCTCCAGCTCGGGCGCGTACTTCCTCAATGGCGCAATCGCCCGCGCCAAATACGCCAACGCCGACGAGATGGACTTCGAGGCGCCGCTGACCTCGCTGGTATGGATCACCTCCATCGTCTCCATCATCCTCACCTTCATCGTCACGCGCCTGATGATCCCCACTCTCGGCGACGGAACGCTCTGGTGGAAGCTGGCTTCCATCATCTCCTGCGGCACCCTGGCCGGCGCGCTCATCCCCGAATTGGTCAAGGTCTTCACTTCAGTCCACTCGACCCACGTCAAGGAAGTCGTCAAGTCCGCGCAGGAAGGCGGGGCCTCCCTGGGAATCTTGTCGGGCTTCGTGGCCGGCAACTTCTCCGCCTACTGGCTGGGATTGTGCATGGTCGCGCTCATGGCGCTGGGCTATTACTTCAGTACGGGCGCGTCCATGGCAGCCCAGATGCTCGCTCCTGCCGTCTTCGCCTTTGGCCTCGTCGCCTTCGGCTTCCTGGGCATGGGGCCGGTCACCATTGCCGTCGATTCCTACGGGCCCGTCACCGACAATGCGCAGTCCGTCTACGAGTTGTCGCTGATCGAAGAGGTCCCCGGCATCGCAGCGGAGCTGAAGAAGGACTACAACTTCGACGTGAAGTTCGAACGCGCAAAACACATGCTGGAAGCCAACGATGGGGCCGGCAATACATTCAAGGCCACGGCCAAGCCGGTGCTCATCGGCACTGCCGTCGTCGGCGCAACCACCATGACCTTCTCCATCATCTTGGCCGTGACCCACGGATTGGACCCCCTGTATGTGGGCAACCTCTCTCTGCTGCATGCGCCATTCATGCTCGGGTTGATCTGCGGCGGGGCTGTGATCTTCTGGTTCGCAGGCGCTTCCACGCAGGCGGTCTCCACCGGAGCGTACCGCGCGGTCGAGTTCATCAAGAGGAACATCCACCTGGAAGGCGCGGAGAAGGCATCGGTCGGCGACAGCAAGAAGGTGGTGGAAATCTGCACCAAGTACGCGCAGAAGGGAATGTTCAACATCTTTCTCGCCGTCTTCTTCGCCACCCTTTCGTTCGCATTCATGGAGCCGTTCCTGTTCATCGGCTATCTCTTCTCCATTGCGATCTTCGGCCTGTACGAGGCCATCTTCATGGCCAATGCCGGCGCCGCATGGGACAACGCCAAGAAGATCGTAGAGGTCGACATGAAACAGAAAGGCACGCCTCTGCACGACGCAACCGTCATCGGAGACACCGTCGGCGATCCCTTCAAGGACACCTCGTCGGTGGCCATGAACCCGATCATCAAGTTCACCACCTTGTTCGGATTGCTTGCCGTCGAGCTTGCCGTGACGCTCCATTCGACCAACGCGCTGCTCACCCATGTTCTGGCAGTCGCATTCTTCCTGGTGTCGGCGTTCTTCGTGCACCGGTCGTTCTACGGCATGAGAATCGACACCAAGGGAAACGCCTGATTCCTGTCTTGTAAATCGTAGGAAACGCCGCCTGCAAATGGGCGGCGTTTTCTATGCACAATAGGGCGTTGCCGACTCATCAAACTGTTCCGATCCCTTTATGATGGGACTCCCTCCTAGTCAGTAGTTGAAAGCATAAACAGGGGAGAAAATATAGGTCTTGACAAGGGGACGAGCGCGCTCTTGTTCGCCGCAGTCTCGTAGATACCGCCTAATACTTTTGTTTTCATGTACTTCTCTATACTGCCATCGCAGCCCTCTGTCTTTCTATACAGCCATCTCGCTTTTTTTCGAGGAGATACTCTCCAGTCACGCGAAGCTCAGCTTCGCATGGAGGAATTGATGATGATTACTAAACAAGTTGGCAAACTGATGCAAGAAAAAATGAAGGATTTACGCAAAATGGAGGAGGAAGCAGAAAAGAAAAATCCTTCGCTCGATGGAGGAATCAAACAGGTAAACCCCAAAACAGAGCGGCTGAAATAGTCCGAGACAATGCCATCGAGTGCCCCATTCATGCGTAGTTATACCGCGCATGGGTGGGGTATCAGGCGCGCCCGTAGCGCTTCTCGACGTAATCGTCCAGAATCACCTGGAACTCCTCCACGATGCGCTCGCCCTTCAGCGTGGTGAAGAGTTGTCCATCGACGTAGACCGGGGCCTTCGGCTCCTCAAACGTCCCCGGCAGCGAGATGCCGATGTTGGCGTGCTTCGACTCGCCCGGCCCGTTGACGATGCAGCCCATCACGGCCAGCTTCAGCTCCTCGACACCCGCGTAGCGCTTCTTCCACTCCGGCATCTGCTCGACGAGGTAGCCCTGAATCCGCTCGGCCAGCTCCTGGAAGTAGGTCGAAGTCGTCCGCCCGCAGCCGGGACAGCTGGTCACCTGCGGCATGAAGCTGCGAATTCCGAGCGACTGCAAGATCTGCTGCGCGCAGCGAACCTCTTCCGAGCGGTCGCCGCCCGGCGTCGGCGTCAGCGAGACGCGAATGGTGTCGCCAATGCCCGCCAGTAACAGCGGCGCGAGTCCGGCGGTCGAAGCCACCACGCCCTTCATCCCCATGCCGGCCTCGGTCAGGCCGAGATGCAGCGCATAGTCGCAGCGCGCGGCAAGCTCCGTGTAGACGTCGATCAGGTCGCGAACGCCGGAGACCTTCGCGCTCAGAATGATCTGATCGCGCCGCAATCCGTAGCGCTCCGCCGCCGCGGCATTGTCCAGCGCGGAGACGACCATCGCCTCCATCATCACGTCGCGCGCGGCCAGCGGCGCGGCAGACTTTGAGTTCTCGTCCATCATTTTGGTCAGCAGCGCCTGGTCCAGCGAACCCCAGTTGACACCGATGCGCACCGGCCTCTGGTGCTCCACCGCGACCTCGACCATCGTGCGGAAGTTGTCGTCGTCCTTGCGCCCAATGGAGCAGTTGCCGGGATTGATGCGGTACTTGGCGAGCGCCTCCGCCGTCGCGGGATACTTCTTCAGCAGCAGATGGCCGTTATAGTGGAAGTCGCCGATGATGGGCGTCTCCCAGCCCTTGGCGCGGACCGCATCGACGATATGCGGCACCGCCCTGGCCGCCGCGTCGTTGTTCACCGTCACTCGCACCAGCTCGGAGCCGGCCCGCGCCAGCGCGGCAATCTGCTGCACCGTGGACTCCACGTCCGCCGTGTCGGTATTGGTCATCGACTGCACCATGACGGGCGCGTCCGGGCCGACGACCACCGGGCCAATCCTCACCGAAACAGCTCGCCGACGCTCGATCTGGGCCATAGACGCTCCGATCCCAGTTTACCAGTTACACTGGCAGAGAGGCCCGGTAGCTCAGTTGCATAGAGCAGCGCACTCCTAACGCGAAGGTCGGCAGTTGGACTCTGCCCCGGGCCACCACTTCTCCGTCGTTCTCTACTGCCCCACCGCGGCCCGCTCGGTCGCCACGTGCGCGCCGCTCAGTCCGCTCTGGTAGCGCGCGATACCCTTGTACAGGCTCTCCGCCACGCGCTCGCGATACTCCGGATCGCGCAACTGCTCGGCGTCCTTCGGATTGGTCACAAACGAGATCTCCGCCAGGACCGACGGCATGTTTGCCCCAATCAGCACCACGAACGGCGCCTTCTTCACTCCGCGGTCACTTCAGCCCCGCATTGTTCTTCTGCAACCCCGCAAAGAGCGAACCTTCCACATCGCCGGCAAACTCGCGGCTCTCCGCGATCTTGTCCTTCAGCGCGATCTTCTTCACCAGGTCGCTCAACTGGTGGATCGACTGGTCGCTCACTGCATTCTCTCTCGCCGCCACATCCAGCGCCGTCGGGTCGGAGGTGAAGTTCAGGTAGTAGGTCTCCACTCCGCGCGCGCTTGCTTCCGGCGACGAGTTGGCGTGGATCGACAGGAACAGGTCCGCCTGCGCCTTGTTCGCAATCGCCGTCCGCGTCTCCAGCGGGACAAACGTATCGTCGGAACGCGTGTAGATGATCTCCGAGCCCAGCCGGTCGTGCAGCAGTTTGCCCAGGCGCAGCGCCACGTCCAGCACCACGTCCTTCTCCTCGATCCCGTCCGCGCCGATCGTTCCCGAGTCGTGCCCGCCGTGGCCCGCGTCGATCACGATGCGCCCGATCTTCAACCCCAGCGCACGCACCAGCGAGGTCTCGCCATCGGCCGTCGGCATCGCAGCCCGCGCCGGCGTCGCATCCGCCACAGTCGCGGTCGAACTGCCCGCCGCCTTCGCCTTGCTCTTGTGCGTCTTTTTGCCGGAACTCGCCGTAGTGTCCGCACCCGCATCCGTCGGTGTCACAACAGCAGCATTCGTGTCCTCCGTATCGTCCCTCGAACCATGAACCTCGAACCTCGAACCTGTCCCTGTCGCCACCACCGCCGAGATCGGCTTCGACGTAGGTCTGCTCGTCGCCTCTACTCTTCCCGGCAATTCACTGAGGTCCACAACCTCGCTGGTCGCGCTCTTAGTCGCCACGCTGTTTGGAACAGGCCGCGCCGCCGTCGGCTTCACCGGTACCGCCGCACGCGGAGCAGGGGACTCGGTGGCAACAGGAGTCTCATCATTCCCTGATCCCTGTTCTTTCCCCCCATGGATGTCAATGATCAGACGGTAGGGGTTGGGCAGCAGGAACGCCGAGTACTCCGTCACATCGTTCACATCCAGGACTACCCGCGTCACATCGTCCGAGTACTGCGCCGCGCGCACCTTCTTCAGGAACCCATCGTCGGTGACGGCGAAGCTCTTGCCCACCAGCTCCGGCGCCAGACGCGTGCCGTGCAGGTCGAAGTAGATGCGGTCCGGGTTGGGCACGCGCGCCGCCTCGTAGGTCACGTTGTCGCCCAGGTCGATCGCCACCCGCGTGTACGTCGCCGTCGACCAGTGACGAATCCCCGTCACAAGCGCCGGCGTCCCGCTCCGTGCCTCGCCGCCGGGTACCCCATCCATCGCGGTCTTATCGCGATGAGTGGGATCAGCGGTACCCGACGTCTGCGCCATCGCCGGCAGCGACGAGACCCCACCGGTTGTCCCATCTTTCGCAGCAGTATTGCGATTCGCACTCATCGCCAGTTTGAATGGTGGGGTTGGATGAGTGGGTTGCTCCGCCACGGAAGGGGTCGCCCCACTGCCTGCCCGAATCTGGTCGGAGGGTTTCGCCGCTGAGATGCGGGTTCCAGCCGCAACAATCCGCGCCGTCGTCGTTCCTGTTCCCAGTTTTCTGATCCCCGTTTGCTGGTCCGAACGATGCAATCCCCGCGCGCGCCTCCTCTGCCTGCTCGCTCTTCGGGTGCTCCTTTAGCAGCAGCTTGTACCGCTCGCGCGCCGCCGCCGCATCCTTCAGGTCGTTCTGTGCAATCTGCCCCTCGGCCAGCAGCGCCTGCACCCCCAGCGAACTCGCCGGATACTGCGTGCGCAAAAATTCATACTGCCCCACGGCCGCGCGCAAGCCCTTCTCATCGTGCAGCACGCGCCCCTGTTCCGCCAGCAGCTCGGCCACGGCATTCACCGCCGCCGGCGCATGAACGTCCGCCGGGTCCGCATGGTAGATCGCGCGATACGCGTCCATCGCCCGCGTGGTTTCCGCCCGCGTGCGGCTCTCCTCCGGGATCGCCTCCAGCGCCTGCCGCCCGCGCTCTGCCTGCTCCCACGGCGTCAGCGCCACCGCCTTCTTCGCCGCATGGGCCCGCGCCGCGGGCGTTGTGTCCGCACGTACCCGCGCCGCGCCGCAGCACATCGCCGCAACACAGCTCAGCGCAATCACGCACGCCGCACACCGCACCCACCGCATCTGTTTCCCGAGAGACATCTCCCTGTCAGTTTAAGTCGCGCCGCGCCACCGCCCCACGCAAAAACCACCCGGTACTCCCTGCGATACCCCCGCGCAGCCGCAACCGATTGCAGCCGTCACCGCTACTGCGAGATATGCTCTCCCATGCTGATCGGCCCTTCTTTCCCCTCCAGGAAGGCCTTGTCGCTTGCCGCCGTTACCTTCGCCATCACGTCCACAAAGATCAGATGCCCGCGCCACACCCCATATCGTTCCAGCACCAGGCTTGCCTGCTCCGGCGTTATATCGCCATGGCCAAAGTCTGTCTTGGCGAAGACACCCAAAAGCTGTGCCTCGTCCTCCACCAGCTTGTCCTCCTGCGCCGTAAAGTCCTTCTGCGATCCGTATATGTCCGAGTAGCGTTGCGCCTCTGCGTACGGCATATACGCCAGCGCATTGGTCGCCTGGGCAGTCTTCCACGCCGTGTCATGCAGGCCTACTATCGAATAATTCGCCCCAATCGACCCGCTCTGCGCAGCTTTGTCCTTTGGGTGCTCCACAATCCGTGTCAGGAACTTGATGCTGTCGGCAACCGACTTCCTCTCCTTGTCGATCTCCGGCAGCGCACCGGCCATCTTGTCGGAGTTGTACTGGATCTCATCGCGCAGCGTCCGCCGCGCCTCCTTCACCAGGCTGTGCTCGCGGTACAGCTCCACGCAGCCCTCGATCCCCACCGCAATCAGCAGGCCGATGGTAATCGCCAGCAGATGCACCAGGAATTCCTTCTTGCTCATAATCGGATAATGCGGTGCATGTACTTCCATAGTCGCCTCCGGATCTGATGCAGGTCGGCAAACGTCGCCCGCCCGGTTCTAATAGCTCGGCCCAAGCGATTCGCAGCAATTCTACCCCAGCAATCCCCCCACCACCTCCGCCGCCTTGGCCAGCGCGCCGTCCAGCGCGCCCGCGTCGCTTCCGCCCGCCTCGGCCAGGTCCGGCCGTCCGCCGCCCTTGCCGCCAACCAGCGCTGCCAGCGCGCCAACGATCTTGCCTGCATGGACCTTGCCCGTCAAGTCCTTCGTGACGCCAACGATTAGCGCAACCTTACCCTCCGACGCGGCTCCCAGCACCACCACGCCACTGCCCAGCTTGCTCCGCATCTGGTCAACCAGATCGCGCATCGGCCCGCGCTCCAGCCCATCCACGCGCTGCACCAGCAGCTTGACGCCCTTGACTTCGACCGCACTCGCATCCCCGGTTGCCGCAGACGCCGACTTCATCCGCGCCGCATCCAGCTCGCGCCGCAGCTTCTTCATCTCTTCTTCGGTCGCGGCGATTCGCGCCCGCAGAGCATCCGCCGGGGCCGATGTCTCCGCTCCTCCAACGATCTGCCCGACCACCTTCGCCACATCGAAGTCCCGTTGGAACTCGCCCAGCGCGCCCCATCCGCTCACCGCCTCCACCCGTCGCACGCCGCTCGATACCGACCCTTCGCCCACTAATTTGATCAGCCCGATCTCGCCGGTCGCGCGCGTGTGCGTCCCGCCGCACAGCTCGGTGGAGAAATCGCCAATCCTCACCACGCGGACCTTGTCGCCATACTTCTCGCCGAAGAGGGCCATCGCGCCCAGCTCCTGCACGGCCACGTCGATGGGCACATCCACCATCGTCTCCACCACCGTATTGGCCAGCACCTGCCGGTTCACAATCTCCTCAATCTGCGCCAGCTCCTCGTCGGCCACTCCAGCGAAGTGCGAGAAGTCGAAGCGCAGCCGGCTGCGATCAACCAACGATCCCGCCTGCTTCACATGCCGCCCCAGCACCTCGCGCAGCGCAGCGTGCAGCAGGTGCGTCCCGGTATGGTTGCGCGTCACCGCAGCGCGCACCTCGCCATCGACGACCGTATCGACAACATCGCCCACCGCGATCCGCTCGCGCGCCACCACGCGATGCGCCCACACGCCCTGCACCGGCTTCGACGCGCCGCTCACATCGGCCACCACGGTCGAGTGCCCCGCGCCCATCAGCCAGCCCACATCGCCCACCTGCCCGCCGGAGTCTGCATAGAAGCTCGTCGCGTCCAGCACCACCTCGCCCGCGTCGCCCGCGCGCAACTCCGCCACGCCCACGCCGTCCTTCACCAGCGCCAGCACACGCGCTCCATCCACGCGCAGCGCGCTGTAGCCCGCAAACTCCGTCTTCGCCAGCTCGCGATACACCGGCGAGGCCGTCTTCTGCGACCCACCCTTCCAACTCGCCCGCGCCCGCGCCTGTTCCTCCGCCCGCGCTTGCTCGAATCCCTCCATGTCAAACGCGATCCCCGCATCCCGCGCCGCATCGACCATGAAATCCAGCGGCATCCCAAAAGTCTCGTATAGCTTGAATCCTTCTCGCCCAGAGACGTTCGGCTTTTTGTTACGGAGTTCATTCCATGCGTTTAAGATTGGCTTAGCGAGCAGTGGTTCGTACTGACTCTTGATGACATCGATAGCCTGGTCGTAATGGGGTTTTATCAGCGTGTAATCTGGAGTGACTTCATCAGTCACAAGAAGCTGTGCTACGGCAGGTTTATCTTTACCGAGTGCGCGTAAAAATGCCTCTTGTTCGATCCACGAATCAACACGTTTTTCGCCAATTAACTTGTTCCATTCATCCGATCCCTTCAACATTACTCGCGCAAACTGCAACTCCTCCGCCAAGACCACCTTCGCAACTCTCTCCGACGACTCCTTCAATTCCGGATAAGCGGCTTCCATTTCATTACGCACTTCCCTCACCATCAAATGCATGAAAGGTTGCTCGCACCCCAATAGCCGCCCATGGCGAATCCCACGTCTAAGGATTTTTCTTAGGACGTAACCCCTGCCTTCGTTAGCGGGAGTCACGCCATCTGAAATCAAAAAGGTAGCAGCTCTCGCATGATCTACGATGATCCTAAGTGAAGCTGCGCTCTTATCATCACTCAACGCAAGGCGTTCAATTTCAGCGTAGAAGGGAGCAAACTCACCGTCGGATGGCATGAACCCCGTTATTAGTGCTGCTTTCATCAGCAGCGGTACAAACAGATCACTTTCATAGTTGCTCAGCTTTCCCTGCAACACACAGGCAACCCGCTCCAGCCCCATGCCCGTGTCGATGGAGGGCTTGGGCAGAGGAGTCAGAACGCCGTCGCTTGCGCGGTCAAACTGCATGAAGACGAGGTTCCATATCTCGACATATCTCTGCTCGTCTTCGCCGAATGGCTTGTCCTCTCCGGTCTCGCTTGCGGCAACGCCGAAGTCGTAAAAGATCTCCGAGCACGGCCCGCACGGCCCGGTCTCGCCCATCTGCCAGAAGTTGTCCTTCATGCCCATCTCGAAGATGCGCTCGGCCGGAACGCCCACCTCGCGCCAGAACTTGTACGCCTCCTCGTCGCGCGGCACGCCTTTCTCGCCTTTGAAGATGGTGATGTACAGCTTCGCCGGATCGATGCCGAACCACTCCTTGCTCGTCAGCAGCTCCCACGCGTAGGCAATCGCGTCCTGCTTGAAATAATCCCCAAAAGAAAAGTTGCCCAGCATCTCGAAGAACGTGTGGTGCCGTCGCGTGAAGCCGACATTCTCCAGGTCGTTGTGTTTCCCGCCGGCTCTTACGCACTTCTGCGAAGTGGTCGCCCGCGTGTACTCCCGCCGCTCCGCGCCGAGGAAGACGTCCTTGAACTGGTTCATCCCGGCGTTGGTGAACAGCAGCGTCGGGTCGTTGGCCGGCACCAGCGACGACGAGTGAACGCGCCGGTGTCCCTGCCCCGTCACAGGCGAGACCTTGCCCTCAAAAAACCGCAGATAATCTTCGCGAATCTGGCTTCCCGACCTGTATCCCATGGCTTTAAGTCTATCAGCGGAAGGCGCGGCTCCTAGCGAAATCGCACCGCGGCCACGTCTCCCGCCAACGCATGGCCCACCGGCCGCACCCGCGCGCCATCCTCGGCAAAGGCCTGGTCTGTCCAGTCCCATCCCGTGTGATAGAGCACAAACAGATGCTCCCCCGGCTGCGTACGCAACGCCTCGAACGAGACCACCGGCAGCCCGGTGAATCGCGCAATGTGCATCGCCGTCAGCGCCATGGTGTCGTGCCGGTTCCAGCGCAGCTCCTCCGCCCGCGAGTACACCAGCGTCATGCGCGCGCGCACATCCGCGTCCGGCTCGTAATAGCGGTCCTCCTCGAAGGCGCCCATGTCCTGCACATACAGCCGTCCATCCGGATTTGCGATCAGCGCCGACTTCACCTCCGCCGGCAACACCAAACTCGCCAGCCGCGCCTCCGACTTCTTTTGCTCAGCATGAATCCGCGCCGCGCCTGCGCCAATAATCCCCACGCCCAGCGTGATCATCACCGCCGCAAACACGCCATCGCGCCGCAGCCACGGGCTGATCACTACAGCGACCATTGCACTGATTGCAACCACCGCGCCCAACACATAGCGCACCTCGATCGAGTGGGTCACAAACCGCGCCAGCAGATAGCCGCAGAAGGGAAGCGCCGCCAGCACGAGCATCAGGACCCACTCCGCCGCTGGAATCCGCGGCCCGCGCCCACGCATCTCTCGCCTGAAGATCTGCCGCGCGCACCCCCACATCAGCGCCGCCGCAATCGCCACCAGCACAACCATCCACAGATGCTGCGCCCGCATCGACATCCGCGTGTAGTCCACGAAGATCGACCGATAGGCCCGCGAAATATCGTGCGGCCCAACGGTCCCCGCGTTGTAGTAGTTTCTGCGAAACTCGCCCGCAGCTTTCAGAAACGGCCACGTCGCCGCAAACACTGCCATCCCCACGTAGATCGCCGCCACCACCGGCAAATCCGTCTGCCGCCGCTGTAGGCTGCGAACTCCCTCCGCCGCGCACAACGGAACCAGCAGCAGGATTCCGAAGTAGTGCGCGTTGATCGTGAGCGCGATCGCCGCAGCCAGCCCCACCAGCGCCCATCCCCGGGAATCCGGGCGCCCCACGTCTGGATTTTCAGACGTGGGTTTATTCGCCGCCTGCCAACACCACAGCGCCAGCGCATACAACCCCAGCATCAACCCATACGGCCGTCCCTCGGCCGAGTAATAGAGCGTCGCCGTCAACGCCGGAAACGCGGCCGCCGCCACCCCAGCGCGCTCGCCCGCCAGCCTCCGCACGAAGAAGAACAGGCAGACCTGCATCAGCAGAAATCCCATCAGCGCCGGCAGCCGCAGCGCAAACGCACCCGCCCCGAACGCCTTCATCCCCGCATGAGCGAGCAGAGGATAGAGCAGCGGGTCCAGCGAGATCGGCTCCGTCCGCTGCACGTGCACCAACGTCGCCACCGATGGCACGCTGTACGTCTGGAAGGCGTACATCTCATCCTGCGACATCAGCTTGCTATGCGACCAGGCCAGCGACAGGGCCGCCGTCACCAGCACAAAGACCACCGCCAGCACGCGCGCCAGCCTGCACTTTATGGGTGCCCCATTCACGACAGTCTCACCGTCGTGAGTGGGATGACCACCGAGGAAACCGCCGTGCCACTGGTCGGCTGTACCACCGGAATCGTCGGCATAAAAAGGTTCTCCAGCCACGGCAGGCGCACGAACAGCAGCAGCGCCATCACTGCCACGGTCGCGGTAAACCACAGCATCAACCCCGGCTCGCGATACAGCTTTTCTGGGTTCTGCACCGCGCTGTGCTCCTTGAATGCGAGCTTGAAGTAGATCGCCATCACCAGCGCCACCAGCGGAAACGCCAGCAGCAGTTCGATCCGGTAACGAATCACAAATGCCCCGAAGAACAGCATGGCCGCCGACGCATAGAAGACCACGCTCACCAGCAGCGACTCCGGCGTATACCGCCTGAAGCTCGCGCGATACGCCCCAGCCACGCCGCGGTCGCCAATCTCGCGCAGCTCACTGAAGCGCTTCAGCGCCATAAAGTAGCAGCCGATCATCCAGTAGCACATCAGCAGGCTCAGCGGCGGCACCAGCCACGCCGCCACCGCGGTCCACCCCAGAAGCATGCGCAGCGGATTGTTCACGCTCTCGGTCAGCACATCCAGATACGCCACGTCCTTGGTGCGCAGCGGCTTGATGTTGTATGCGCACCCCATCAACCACAGGGCCAGCGCCGTCGCCGCAAACGGCCGCGAGATCGTCCAGCCAATCGCCACGCCCGCCACCATCATCAAAATCCACTGCGCGTAAGCCAGCGGAATGTTCACCAGCCCAATCACCGCCGGCCGGTTCTTCTTCGTCGGATGCAGCCGGTCGAACGGCGCATCCAGAACCTCGTTGAGCACATAGTTGCTGCACGCCACCAGCGTGATCGCGACAAACGCCCACACCAGCGTCCCCACCAGATGCCAGCTCACCAGCCGTGGATATATGCTCAGCGGAACAATAATTCCCGGCAGCACAAACAGGTTCTTGATCGAGTGGTCCAGCCGCGCAATCGCCAGATGCGCCTGCAATCGCCGCAAGAAACTCACCTTCGTCTTCGCCATCTCTCTCATGCCGGTACCATCAACCCATTGCCGCTGATAGCGTTAGTATATCGGCGAAACCACGGACGGTTGAGAAATACCGCGCAGCGAACCGCAGAGTACGGTCGGTCTCAACTAGAACCACGTCCCCGCCTTATACCGCTCGTACTCCTCCCCAAACGCCGCAGCCAGCACCCGCTCTTCCTTCCGCGCGCGAACGATCTGCACCGGGACCAGCAACGCAATCGGCAACAGCAGCAGCCAGCGCTCCGACACAATCACGATCCCCACCAGGAACATCGCGCTGAATACATAGATCGGATTGCGAATCCGCGAGTACAGCCCCGTCGTCACCAGCGTCTTAGCCTTCGCGCGCACCGAGAACGCCGCGCCCAACTGCAGCCGCGCCACAATTAACAACACCACACCCGCCGCTGCCATCACTCCGCCCACCGCCTTCACCGGCGTCCAGGTAACACTCCCCACATGCGCCGCCAGCCATACCGCCATCCCCACAATGACCACCAGCGTAATCACATTCGCCTTCATCAATCTCCGCCTTTCACTTCGCCGCTCCAACATCGGGTGCCCACGTCCAACCCTCCACCTTATACTCCGGGTCCAGCGGCATCGCCAACCCGGCAAACTCCCTCCGACGCGCGGTCATCGCCATGCAACTGACCAGAGCGTCGAAGGCGTCCTCGTTCGCGCGCGCCCGCTCCATCACGCCGCGCGGCAGCGTCGCATACCCCGCATCCTCCCTGCGCTTCGCGCGCAAGTACTCCGCCCGCGCCGCCGCATTCGACTTGCGCACCGGCCCCGTATTCAGCCGCGTATACATCTCCACCACCATCGGCAGTCCCGCCCGGTCGAAGGGCCACACCGCGAAGCCCGCATCGCGCAGCCGCTTCAGCACCGGCATCCCGCGCAGCGACGCCGTTCCCACGCTGCCCGCGCCGCCGATCTGGAAGACGCTCTTCGGCCCAATCCCCCGCACCCGCTCCGCACGCTCGGCCTCGGGAATTCGCGCCGCCAGCTTGCAGTCGATGTCCGTTGCCCGCAACATCCGGTGCAGCCCGTCGCCGCAAAATTCTTCCGGCTTGGGATGCTTGCCCCAGAACCGCCGGTCTGGATTTCCCCGAGCGAGCCATTGTTCGCCCAACCCGCCGGCCACCAACTCCCAGAACGCCGGCCCATCCGCGCAGCCCATCTCGCCGCGCACAAACCACGCCGGAAAGCTGAAGCAGAAGTCCAGTCCCACCACCATGCGCGGCGTCTCCCGCGCCATCGCGATCAGCCACTCGCCAACCTCCGCCCGCGTCCGCCCACCCTCCAGCCGGACGCGCCCACCGTTAACCTTTCCCGCACCTGCCGTCCACACCCCCGCCCAGATCTTCCGCCGCTGCCCCGCCGCGCTGCGGTCGCCGGACCAGTCCACCGCAACCACGCGCTCGGCAATCACCCTCCGCCCCACACCGTTACTCCGCATCGCCGACGACATCCACCTCCTCCACCGCGACGCCCCACGCGCGCAGCACCTTGTACACCGTTCCCGCCGAAAATCCCGCCCGCAGCAGCCGCCCCATCACCCGCGCCGCCTCCTGCTGCGCCCGCTCGCCCGCGGGCTGCTTCATCCGCTTGCGCGCAATGTACTCCCGCGCCAGCGCCGCCTCGTCCACGCCTTCGTAGGCCGCGCCCACCGCCGCACCCACCGTCTCCGACGCCACGCCCTTGGCCGCCAGGTCCTGCTGCACCCGCCGCCGCCCGAACTTCTCGCCCTCCTTGCGCAGCCGCGTGTACTCGGCCGCAAAGCGCGCATCGCTCAGGTAGTTCAGCTCCTTCAGCCGGGCCACCACCGCGTCCATCGCGCGCTCGCCCTCGTCGCCCTCTACGGCGCGCCGCTTCATCAAGCGCCGCAGCTCGCGCTCGCTGCGCATCTGCGACGCCAGCATGCGCACGGCATACTCCATCAGTCCCGCCTCGTCCAACGGCCCCCGCTTCTTCGCCCGCTTGAACGCCACCTTCAACCCTCCCACATCACCGGTTGTCATCCTGAGCGGAGCAACTCGCTCCAGCGAGTTGCGCAGTCGAAGGACCTGCGGTTGCTCGGATCGCGCCTTACTTCTCCGCGTACTTGCCGCTCTTCGTCCAGCGGTCGCACCAATCATCAACCGTCTCATACCAGAGCTGGCTGTTCTGCGGCTTCAGCACCCAGTGGCCCTCGTCCGGGAAGTAGAGAAACCGCGCGGGCACGCCCCGCCGCTCGAGCGCCGTGTACAGCTCGAAGCCCTGCGACACATCCAGCCGGTAGTCCTTCTGCGAATGGATCACCAGCGTCGGCGTCTTCGCATTCTCGATGAACCGCATCGGCGACCACTTGCGGAACGGGTCCTGCTCGCCGGCAGCGACTGATATCGCCACGGCTCCGCCGCGTGCCCCACATCAGACTCTTGCTTGTCATTCTGAGCGGAGCGAAGAATCCCCGCATTTTGCCTTTGTTCGTCATTCTGACCTCCGGTCAGAATCTCCGTAGATGCCTTTTCCGGTCTCCCCATCGGATCGTATCCCGCACTGAACCCATCCCACCCCTTCGGAAAGTCCTCCGGCCTTCTGAACTCCCACTCGTTGAACCACATCTCCTCGGTCGAGCCATACGCGCTCACCGGGTCGAACATCCCGTCGTGGGTCACAACGCATTTGAAGCGGTTGGTATGGGTCAACACCCAGTCCGCCATGAAGCCGCCATAGCTCGCTCCCAGCGCGCACTCCCGCGTCTTATCTAAAAACGGAAACTTCGCCTCCGCGTAATCCAGCCCCTTCATCAGGTCCACATACGCGCGCCCGCCCCAGTCGCCGCTCACCTCATCCACAAACTTCTGGCCATACCCCGTCAACCCCCGCCGGTTGATCCCGACGACGACATATCCATCCGCCGCCAGCAGCTCCCAGTTCCAGCGATAGCTCCACGAATCTCCCAACGCCGTCTGCGGCCCGCCATGCATCACAAACTTCACCGGATACTTCTTCGCCGGATCAAACCCCGGCGGCCGCAAGATGAATCCCTGAACCTTCGTTCCCTCAGCCCCCACAAACCAGAACGTCTCCATGGGTGCAAGCTCAAGTTTGCTAAGCAATGGGTCATTTAGATAGGACAGGATAGACAAACTATCAACCGGAATATCTACTGGCATCGAGACGATAGTGGATGGCATATCCAATCGCATGCCTGACATTACAAGTTGTTTTCCATCCGGAGAAATTCTGAGGTCTCCGAACTCTCCCGATTGAATAATCCCAGCAACCTGGCCAGCTATGAGACCACTCACATCCGTTTCGTAGACCGGCTCTTCTCCCCGATTTGCGCTTGCAAAGTAGAGACGTGCAGAGTCGGGTGACCAGGTAAATTCGTCAACCCACAAATCCCACATCTTTATCGCATCTTTGATCGTCTTCTTCTCGCGGTCGTAGAGCATTAACCGAAACCGATCCGACTCAAACCCCGCCTGCTTCTGCGAGCGGAACGCCAGCCACTTCCCATCGGGTGAGTAGGCCGGAGCGTCGTCGCTCCCCGGCGAGGTCGAGACCTTCACCGCCTTCGCTCCCGGCTCGTCCAGCCGCAGCGTGAACACATCGTTGTTCGTGGAAGCCGCCGGAACCGGATCGAGGTTCGTCACATAAGCAATCTCCTTCGAATCCGGCGCCCACGCATGCTCCAGCGGCCCGCCCAGAAACCACGTCGGCGTCTCCGCATCTCCCACCGCACTCGCCGGAGTCACGTCGCGCACATTACCAACCCCATCCACCACCAGAATGTGGCTCCGCTTCGCGCCCGTATACTGCGTCCCAGTGCCGGTACAGCAGTGCCTCCCAAATCTGCGCCTTTACCGGACTCTCCTCCGCTGCCTCATCCTTCGCTTTGTCGCAGGCATCCTCCTCAGCCCACGTCGGCTTGTTCGAGCACTCGGGATAGACCTGCGTCGTAAACAGAAAATGCTTCGAATCCGGCGACCAGATCGCCCCGTCGGCGTCTCCGCTCACCGCCTGTAGCGTCCGGCCCATGCCAATCGTGCCCGTCTTCTCGTCCCACGCCGCAACCGTGATCCGGCTCACCGGGTCGTCCTTGGTCGGCGCGCCCGTGTACGACACAAACTGGCCATCTGGCGAAAAACGGCCAAAGCTCTCGCCCGTGTTGGAGGTCACCTGTTTCTGTGGCGCGGTTCCATCAATCGGCACCACCCACAGATGGTTTACCTTGGTGTTCTTCTCCAGCGACACATCCATCACCGAGAACAGTACCCACTTGCCGGAGGGCGAGATCTGCGGATCGCTCACCCTTTTCATCGCCATCAGGTCGGCAAAGGTCATTGGGCGCTTGGGTGCCCCATTCATGACGGTCTCACCGTCATGGGTGGGGTTCGCCGCAGGCTTCGCCGCCGTCTGCCCGACAACCATCCCCTGAGTCGCCACCATCCCGGCCCACGCCAACACAATCGCAACCGCACGCAAGCTCTTCATCGCGCCAGTCTACATCCACTCGCCGCTCTCTCCCACCCCTCCGCAGCCATCCAGTCCGCGAAAAAATCCCCGCAAGAAACCTCAGCAAAATCGCATGTCAACCCCCTCGACTCCAAAAAATCCTCCTAACCGACACTCCATCAACCACTTACCTGCCAAAAATAGTTGGCATAGTAGTTTCCCTCCAGCGCGTATAATTAAATCAGTAAACAAAACACAGAGACCCGGCCAACCGCCGGGCCTTCGCTCTTAACCCTTCAACCGTCGCAACGAAGTCCAGACTTAGTCTAGACTTAGTCCAGACCTGGTCCAGAAAAGTCCAGACTTAACATGCCTTTTTTGAAGACTTTAGTACTTTTTCGCACACAAAGGAATAACCGCATGACCGAAACCGCCGCAACCAGCCGCGTCTTCGCCTTAAATACGTCTCGCGCGCTTAGCGCGAGCTTAACCTACATATTTTGAATACTTTACGCTATTGGCACCGGGGGGGGTACCCAGCCAAACCAGAATCGTCTAACCTCCAGATAGCCCGAAGACGGAGTTCCACGCCGATGAAACTGCTCGCCAAAGCGCCCGCCAGCTTGCTCGCCCTCACTTTTGCGGCGGCGTCGCATCTCGCCGTCGCGCAGGGCGCCTCCGGCTTCGGCCAGCTCGACACCACGCCGCCCGCCGGCCTTACCGTCGATCAGATCATTACAAAATTTGCCGCGCGCGAGAGCGAGTTCGCCCAGGCCCGCGAAGACTATGTCTTCCGCCAGGCCGTCAAGATCGACACCCTCGACGAAGACTCCGGCAAGGTTGACGGCGAGTACCAGCAGGTCACCGACATCACCTTCTCCCCCGAAGGCCGCCGCGAGGAGCACGTCATCTTCGCCCCCCAGAACACACTTGAGCGCATTATGATGACGCCCGCCGACTTCGACGAGATCGAGCACCGCCTGCCCTTCATCCTCACCACCGACGACCTGCCCCAGTACGACGTGAAGTACCTCGGCCGCCAGAAGGTGGATGAGCTGGACACCTACGTCTTCGAGGCCGGCCCGAAGACGCTGGTCAAGAGCCACCACTACTTCCAGGGCAAGGTGTGGGTCGACCAGCAGGACCTGCAGATCGTCCTCATCAACGGCCGCACCGTCCCCCAGGACACCCGCCCCGGCCACGAAGACCTACAGCCGCCCTTCACCACCTACTACGAACAGATCGACGGAAAATACTGGTTTCCCACCTACACCAAGGCCGAGGGCGAGCTGCACTTCGCCGCACAGAACGGCGCGCTCAGCGAAGACGTTCACATCCGCTCAACCGTGCGCTATACCGACTACAAGCGCTTCCGCGCCACCAGCCGAATCATCTACAACGGCCAGGACATCACCAACAACAAGGACACGGACGATCAGAATCAAAAACAGAACTCTGGCCAGCCGCCAGCTCCAGCCGCACCGCAAAAATGATGCGGACGCGCGCGAGCGTCATGCGACGAACTGCAACTCCTGCTGGGATTCAAAGTACAAATAGCGCCTCCAACTTGGGTCGGCCGAGCCGATCATGCGCATGATGTGGCGCGATGTATGCAGGGTGAACGGTTGCGGCTGGCGTTGCAGCTTCATCCCGGTCAGCTCGTGCAGCAACTGATTTCCCTTGCGCCGATTGCACTCGTGGCAGCAGGCCACCAGGTTCTCCCAGGTCGAAAGCCCGCCGCGCGAACGCGGGACCACATGGTCGAGCGTCAGCTCGCCGGCGGTCAGAACGATGCCGCAGTACTGGCAGGAATTCCGGTCGCGCAGCAGGATGTTCTTGCGCGAGAGAGCGCGCGTCTGGTGCGGGATTCTGCGGTACTCCAGCAGGCGGATCACGCTCGGCATGGCCACATTCATGCGCGCCGCGTGCAGCACCGCGCCCTGCTCCTCCTCGGTGCGCGCAACTCCCTTCAGCACCAGCACCAGCGCGCGCCGCGCGCCGCAGATGTTGATCGGCTCGTAGGATGCGTTCAACACCAGCACAGGAGTCTGCATCGCCGGCTGGCGAAAGACGCCGATGCGGACATCCAGCTCCGTGGTCAGCCGCGGCGAGATGTGACCGCTGGCATGAACCGCGTGCCGGTTTCCGCTCGCCCGTTGCTTCCGCACCTTCGACGAACTGTGGGACGCTTGCATTGCTCAAACCCTCCGCTTCCGATCCTCATCCGAATCCGATGCGCCGATGCCGTTGAACGCTCAAGACCGCTGAACTCGCCTGCCCATTCGCGCCGCCTCTATCCGAATCCCTGCGCTGAGTGCATCAGACTGTCGTCCCACATCGCGACCGGAACGCGCAGCGACTGGGCGTGGGCCAGCGTGGCGACCCAGACCTTGCCTGCTCCGGCGCGGCGCAGCGCCCGCGAACACTCGCGGGCGGTCGCGCCTGTTGTATAGATGTCGTCGATCAGCAGCACTTCGCAACCGGGACGAAGGAGGTTCCGATCCACCGCGAAGGCGCCCTTGACGTTCCAGTAGCGGCTGGTCGGGTTGAGTGCAAACTGGCTTCGCGTGTCGCGGCGGCGGCGCATGATTGCAGGCTCCAGACTAAGCCGCCAATCCGGACGCGTCCGTTGCACTTCGGCCAGAGCGGTCCTGGCAAGCAGCTCGGACTGGTTGTAGCCCCGCTGGCGCAGCTTGCTGGGAAACAGCGGCACAGGAACGACGACGAGGTCCTGGGCGGTCTCAGCCTCGATCGACCGGATTGCTTCGGCCAACATCGGGCCAAGCAGCTTTGCGACACCGCTCATCCTCTCGTACTTGAGCAGGTGGATCATCTCGCGCAGTTCGTCCTGATAGACGGCATACGCAACGGCGCGTTCGAACTTCGGCGGATCATTGCGGCAGCCGTCGCAGAGCAGTCCCTCATCCATGTGCTGGCCGGCCAGGCGAGCGCTCTCCATGTCGATGTCGAGGGCCCCGCCGCAGTGCTGACAGATCGCCATCGCCTGTGGTTGGACGGAAGTTCGGCAGCGATTGCAGATGGGAAGGACGGTGGAGCGCAGCAGAGGACGGTTGCAGACGCGGCAGTCCGAGGGAAACACTGTCGCAACCAAATCATCGAGGACAGAACGAAACGCCGCGCTAGTGCGACCAGCCAACCCTTGCAGCAGGCGCATTCCTGCACGACCGTCGTCCGGTGTGGCGCTGGAACCAGGCGGCGCGCCGGGAAAACCATGGAGCGTACTCTCATTCAGGCTAACGCTGAAGATGCACCTGCCCACACGGCGCTCCAGGCCGCTTGGGCCGCGCCGATGGTCGAAGTATAAAGCCTCGCGGCCCGATTCGCCAGCAGGAAGCCTGCGCGAACCTGTGCCGAAAGACTGCGTACCTCGAAAGTCCCCGCCGCTGATACACTCCCATCGGAGCCAATAACTGCGTATTCACGCGGGAGAGTTCAACCGTATGGCCGCATCGACACCCATCAAGCCCGCCTTCAAGCCGTTTGTTCCCGCAACCGAGTCGCGGCCGGAGTTGACGGCGAGGGCGCTCATCCTGGGCGCGTTCTTCGGCGTGGTCTTCGGCGCAGTGACAGTATACGTTGGGCTGCGCGCCGGGTTGACGGTCGCCGCGAGCATTCCCATCGCAGTTCTGTCGATCACGATCCTGCGGGCGTTTGGCAGGGCCAGCATCCTGGAAAACAACATCGTGCAGACGACGGGAAATGCGGGCCAGTCGATCGCCTCGGGCGTCATCTTCACGCTGCCCGCGCTGGTCTTTCTCGGCTTCGATCTTGAGGCGAGCCGGATATTTGCGCTGGCGCTCTTCGGCGGATGGCTCGGCGTTCTGTTCATGATCCCGCTGCGCCGCCAACTCATCGTCGAGGAGCACGGCACGCTGCTCTACCCCGAGGGCACGGCCTGCGCGGATGTCCTGATCGCCGGAGAGCGCGGCGGCAGCTTCGCCTCGCGCGTCTTCCTCGGCCTCGGACTCGGCGGCTTGTACACCCTCTTCCAGAACGACAATCTCTTCGGCCTCTGGCCCGCAACTCCCAAGCGCGACTTCGATCTCGGGCCGCAACACCTGCTAAAGGGCGGCAGCATCCGTGCCGATTGCACGCCCGAGTACCTCGGCGTCGGCTACATCATCGGCGCGCGGGTTGCGGCAATCATGTTTGCGGGCGGGGTCTTCTCGTGGCTGGTCGTGATGCCCGCCATCCATTTCTTCGGATCGGGACTCACTCATCCTCTCTACCCAGCCACATCGCTGATCAAAGATATGTCCCCCTCCGATCTTTGGAGTGCGTACGTTCGCCCGATGGGAGCGGGTGCGGTTGCGGCCTCCGGCCTCATCACGTTGGTCCGCACGTTGCCCACGATCTTCAATGCGCTGACCCAGGGCCTCAGGAAGGGCGGGGCAAAGCTCGCGGCGGCGCGGTCTTCACGCATCGAAGACGATCTGCCTCCCAGCGTCGTCTTCGGCGGCAGCGGATTGCTGATCGTTCTCATGTTCCTCTTCCTGCAGTTCAGGCCCGTACCCGGAGCGTACGTCGGGCCGCTGGCGAACCTTGCCGCCGCGCTGCTGATTGTCGTCTTCGGCTTCCTCTTCGTCACCGTCTCGTCGCGCATCGTCGGCATTGTGGGTTCGTCGGCGTCTCCGGTCTCGGGAATGACCATCGCAACGCTGATGGCCACTTCGGCGATCTTCCTGGTGAAGGGATGGACCGCGCCTGCGTTCGGCGCGCTGGCCATCACCATCGGCGGGGTCGTCTGCATCGCGGCGTCCAACGCGGGCGACACCAGCCAGGACCTGAAGACCGGCTACCTGATCGGCGCGACGCCGTGGAAGCAGCAACTGGCGCTGATCTTTGGCGTCATGGTCTGCATCTTTTCGGTCGGCGCCACGCTGAACGCGATGAACGTAGGCCTGGAGCAGTTCCAGCGGATGCAGAAGCCGGTCGCGCTCTCGCTCGCCCACCTTCCCGATGGCGTGCAGAACAAGGGCCAGTTCAACCGCGACAGCATCTCGCTGACCTCGCATGACGCCGACACCCACGCCAAGGAACAGCTCACCGGAACGCGACAGTACATCCTGCTGAACGCCATCGGCTCGAATACGCTGGAGGACGGCAAGTATCTCTTCAATCCGGCCACCGGACAGATTGAGGTGCAGTGGGTCCAGGGCATCGGCAGCGAGCGGGCCGCCGCGCCGCAGGGACGCCTGATGGCCACCGTCATCAACGGCATCCTCTCGCGCAAGCTGCCGTGGACGCTGGTTCTGCTGGGCGTGGCCCTGGTGATCGTGGTCGAGCTGCTGGGCATCCGGTCGCTGACCTTCGCGGTTGGAGCTTATCTTTCGATCGCGACCACGCTGGCCATCTTTGTTGGCGGCGTGATGCGCTGGATGGTCGATCGCGCGATGATTCAGCATCGCGCGCGCGAGCGCATGGCGGCCAATCCTGAGGTTGACGATCCCGAGACCGGCCTGCCCGTGCCCACCAGCGTGACTCCCGCTCTGGACAACGAGAGCGATATCTCGCCGGGTAGCCTGTACGCGTCGGGGCTGATCGCCGCCGGCGGCATCGTCGGGTTGCTGGGCGTTGGCGCGCGCTTGCTGGAGGGACTCTCCGAGCAGCACGGAGGCCATTGGCAGCTCTTCCATTTCAGCGCGCGCAACCCGCTGTACCGTGACTGGGTGAGCGTAGTGATGTTCGCGCTGCTCGCATCCAGCCTCTACTACTTCGCCCGCAAGCCTCTGGGCGGGGAGAAGCAGGGGTGAGTGCGGTTCTGGTCCGGCTGTGGGCTGCGGTTGCTGGAGGGCACCCCCCCCCGGGGGGGTAGCGTAAAGTATTCAAAATATGAATGTTAAGCTCGCGCTAAGCGCGCGAGACGTATTTAAGGCGAAGATCCGTTTGGGTTCGGTTGCTTCGGTGCTGCGTGTTCCCCCTTGTGTACGAAAAAGTATCAAAGTATTCAAAAAAGGCATGTTAAGTCTGGACTTTTGTGACCAGGTCTGACCAGGTCTGGACTAAGTCTGGACTAAGTCTGGACTTGGCCTGGACTTCGTTGCGACGGTTGCGGGCCACGGCCAGCGTGGCGCGTTAAAAGCGAAGGCCCAGCGGTTGGCCGGGTCTGTTTGGTTTTGCATCCTGATTCAATTATACGCGGTGGAGGGAAACTAGTATGCCAACTATTTTAAAGATTTAAGTTGTTTGGTTGGTGTTGGTTAGGGGGAATTTGGGAGTTCGAGGGTCTTGACAAGGGGATTTACGGGGAAACAATCTTCGGTGCTCTCCCAGGTGCCCAAATGCGAGGCACCTGGGGCACCCAGCAGAATGACGACCCATGGGGGATGACGGCGCGGAGTGGAGGGAGGGGAGGAGGAAGTACGAAAATAATCGTTGACATACGACGATTGTCGTACTAATGTGTCTGCATGATGAGGCGAAGAGTTCAAACCCGCGATGCGATGCAGCTTCCCACCGAGGCTGAGTTGGAGATCCTTAACATTCTGTGGGCGCATGGGCCGAGCACGGTGCGCGACGTGCATACGGCGAGCGAGAAGGAGACCGGCTACACCACGGTGCTGAAGCAGATGCAGGTGATGGCGGAGAAGGGGTTGCTGAAGCGCAGCGAGCGGTACCGGTCGCATGTGTACGAGGCGCGGATTGCGAAGGAGCAGACGCAGCGGCAGTTGGCGCGGAAGCTGGTGCGGCGGGCGTTCGACGGCTCGGCGAAGAACCTGGTGCTGGGGGCGCTCTCGTCGCAGAAGGTGACGGCGGCGGACCTGGCGGAGATTCGCAGGATGCTGGACGAGTACGAGAAGAGGCCGCTATGACAACTCTAGTTGAAATTTGCGGGCTGCCGTTGGTTCACGCGCTGGGCTGGACGCTGCTTCATCTGTGCTGGCAGGGGACGCTGGTTGCGGCCGGGCTGTGGTGCGTGCTGGCTGCGCTGGGCGGGCGGTCGTCGCGGGCGCGCTATGCGGTTGCGTGCCTTGCGCTGGGGCTGATGATTGCGCTGCCGCTGGCGACGTTTGCGCACCTGGCATCGGCTGAGTACCGGATGCGGGCCGCGTTCGACGGCCCGGCGGTGGTGCTCGATCCGGGGATGGTGGTACGGGTTGGGGCGAGGGAGTTGAGCGCGCCCTGGCCGGAGCGGATTGCCGTCGCGCTGGACCATGCGCTGCCATGGATGATGATGGCGTGGTTCGCGGGCGTGGTCTTGTTTGTTGCGCGGCTGAATGTGGGGTTGCTGGTTGCGCGCAGGATGAGGCTGGTTGCGACAACGGCTGTGCCGGCGGAGTTGCAGCAGGCCTTCGATGCGCTGCGGCGGCGGCTTGGGGTAGCGCGCGCGGTGCGGTTGATGCACTCCGCGCTTGTTCAGGCGCCGACGGTGATTGGCTGGCTGCGGCCGGTGGTGCTGGTACCGGCGAGCTGCCTGACTGGGCTTTCGACGATGCAGATTGAGGCGGTCCTGGCGCACGAGCTGGCGCACATCCGGCGGCACGACTATCTGGTGAGCGTGATGCAGTCGGTGATCGAGACACTGCTCTTCTACCACCCGGCGGTGTGGTGGGTCTCCCGGCAGGTGCGGCGCGAACGGGAGTGCTGCTGCGACGAGATGGCGGTTGCGGTGGGCGGCGACCGGCTGGCATACGCGCGGGCGCTGTCGGCGCTGGCGGAGCGGCGGTCGTATGGCCCGGAGTTTGCGCTGGGAGCGAATGGAGGAGTTCTCAAGATGAGGATCAAACGGTTGCTGGGATGCAAGGAAGATTCGGCGGTCTCGCAGTTTGCGGCGTTCACGGTCCTGGCTTTGATTGTGGCGCTGGCTGGATCGTATGGGTTGATGGTGGCGCGGGCGGAGTCCGGAGCGGTGAGTCATGCGGCGCGCGTGGCGTCGCCGATGGAGCTGGAACCGGCGGCCCCATTGAATACGCTGATTGCGGAGCCGGCGGTGCGCGAGTACCGATTGAAGGGGCTGGTGACGATGGCGCAGGCGGAGGCTCCGACGGCTCCTCCGGCGGCTGCTCCGCTTGCCGGGATGTTACACGAGCCACCACCGGTTGTGTCGGCTTCTCCGGGCGGCCCGGTGCGTGTCTCCGCGGCGACGGTGGCGGGGATGGCGCTTTCAAAGCCCAACCCTGTCTATCCGGAGGAGGCGAAGGCTGCACATGTGCAGGGGGCGGTCATATTGCACGCCATTATCTCGAAGGAGGGGACGATCGAGAAACTAGAGGTTGTCAGCGGGCCAACGATGCTGGTTGCGAGTGCGATGGATGCGGTGAAGCAGTGGAGGTACAAGCCGTATCTGCTGAATGGCTGGCCGGTGGAGGTGGAGACGAGCATTACGGTGAACTATACGCTGGGCGATTCGACTACAGTAATGGGATCGATGCCGCCGGTTGATGAGGCGGGTGCCGGAGTAAAGCAGATTGGCGGTGGCGTTACGGGGCCGGTGGCGATCTACCAGCCGGAGCCCGATTACACGCAGGCGGGAAGGAAGGCCAAGGTGCAGGGCGTTGTGACCGTCGGCCTCATTGTGGACAAGAATGGGACGCCGCAGAATGTGCATGTGATCCACGGACTGGGAATCGGGCCAGATGGGAAGCCGGACCCGACGTTCAAGAAGGCTTGGCGAAAGGCTGCGGACGGGATGAACCAGAGTGCTGTCGATGCGGTGAAGAAGTACGTCTTCAAGCCGGCGATGGAGAATGGCAAGCCGGTTGCGGTGTATCTGAACGTCGAGGTGAACTTCGTGATTTTCTAGGGTTGGGGTTGGGGTCGGGGGCGAGGGCGGGATAGCGATATTGGTATCGAAGCATAGAATCAGCTATATCGCGGGTCTTCAGCCCGCAGGCTTACGTTGGGCCTGATCTGGGCTACGCCCACGGAAGCTAAGATAGCACGGGCGGATGGCCCTTTCCGGGCAACGACTGAGATTCTGGCTACGCCAGAATGACGAACAGACGGCAACAGCAAGACGGATCGGGATGACGAATCTATGAGGGATGTGCGGTGCTCAGGTGTTGGGGACGAGGGCCCTGGCGAGGCTTCCGTTGGCACGGGCGAGGCGCGCTTCGGCGGCGGCGCGGGGCAGCGAGAGCAGGTGCATGGCGATGGCGACCTTGACAGAGCCCGCTTCAAAGAGCAGGCGCGCGGCGGTGGGGCGGTCGCAACCGGTGGCGGCCATCAGGATGCGCTGGGCGCGGTCGATGAGCTTGTCGTTGGTGGGTTTGACGTTGACCATGAGATTGCCGTAGACCGCGCCGGTGCGAATCATGACGCCGGTGGAGATCATGTTGAGGACGAGCTTGGTTGCGGTCCCGGCCTTCATGCGCGTGGAGCCGGTGAGGACCTCGGGGCCGGTGACCGGGGTGATGGCAATGTCGCAGTTGCGGGCGACGGATGAATCGGCGACGCAGGAGAGGCCGATGGTGAGCGCGCCGAGCGAGCGGGCATGGACCAGCGCGCCGAGGACGTAGGGCGTGCGTCCGCTGGCGGCGATTCCGACCAGGGTGTCGGAGGCGGCGAATCCGGCGGCGACGAGGTCGCGCTCGCCTTCTTCGGGGGAGTCTTCGGAGTGCTCGGAGGACCTGCGCAGGGCAGCGTCGCCGCCGGCGATGAGGCCCTGGACGAGTGTGGGCGGGACGGAAAACGTGGGCGGACACTCGCTGGCGTCGAGGACGCCGAGGCGGCCGCTGGTGCCGGCGCCGATGTAGAAGAGGCGGCCGCCCTGGGCGAAGCGCTCGGCGATGGCGTCGACGGCGCGCGCGATGGCGGGCAACTGCGACTCGACCGCCGTGGCGACGGCGGCGTCCTCCCGGTGGATGAGGGTGAGCATCTCCAGCGTGGAGAACTCATCGATGCGCGTGGTGCGCGGGTTGCGCGCTTCGGTGGTGAGTGCCGCAAGATCGGACATATAGCTTGATAGTAGCTGGTGAAGAGGTTGTTGGTTGCTGGTTACAGGTTACTGGTTAGAAGTGTGGTTCGCGCAGATGCGCGAATGCCCCACCGATTCGCAAGATTGCGAAGAGATGGGGCACCCGGAATTGCCGGCGGCTATTTGCCGACGACGACGATTTCGAACGAGCCGGGAACCATGGGCCCGCCGCGTCCGCCACGGAATCCGCCGGGACCTCCAGGGCCGCCAGGGCCACCAGCGGTGGGTGGGGCCGGCGAGCCGGGTGTGGGCGGTGCGGGCGCAGCCGCGGGCGCGGGAGGCGCGGGCGGGGGGCCGTACTCGGCGGTGATGAGCAGCAGGTGGCCGGTCTTGGCGTCGAGGGTGATGGTCTTGGCGCGGACGGGCGTCTTGACGGTCTGCTCGACGACGAAGTCGGTGGGCGAGTTCTCCTTGATGACGGTGAGCGTGCCGTCGCCCTGGGAGCTGAAGGCCTCCATGGTGGCGGGGTTGAAGGTGGCGCCGTCGCAGCCCTGGCCGATGGGCAGGGTGGTGATGACCTTGCCGGAGGCGGCGTTGACGATGACCATGACCTGGGGCGTGCGGCAGGCGGCGAAGAGGATGCCGTTCCTGGCGTCGAGGGCGAGTCCTGCGCAACCGTCGCCACTGGCCTTGATGTCAATGGTGTGGTCGAGCTTCATGGTGTTGGCGTCGATGACGGCGATGGCGCCCTTGTCTTCGATATCGACGTAGATCTTGCCCTTGCCGTCGAACTGGCCCTCTTCGGGCGCGCCGCCGATGTCGATGGTGGTGAGGATGGAGCCGTCCTTATCGTCGATGACGGTGATGTTGGGCTGGGAGTGGGATAGATCGTAGAAGCGGTGGTTCACCCAATCGTTGAGGTAGCCATCGGGATTGCCCTGGACCGGGATGGTCTTGATGATCTGGAAGGTCTTGGCGTCGAACATGGTGATGGCGCGGGAGGTAGCGAAGCCGTGGCCGGTGGCGTCGTCGACGACCGCGCCGTGTGCGCTGGTGCCGGGGATGTCGCCGACCTGGGCGAAGGTGTCAAGGTTGAAGACGCCGATGTGGCCGGCGGGGCCGGAGCGCGCGACATAGAGGGTGCGGTTGGCGGAGTCGGCGGTGACGTAGTCCATACCGCCGTCGCCGCCGACCTTGACGGTCTGGAGGACCTTGTATGGGCCGGACTGGCTTGGGGCTTGGGCATGCGCAAGAGCGGCGAGTGGAAGCAGAACGGCGAGAGCTGCGAGTACGAGCAGTTTGCGTGACATAGAGGTGCGTCTCCTGGTGGTTATAAACTTTGCGGCAACGCCGAACCGGCGTCGGGATGGTGCGTGCGGCGTGCTGGAGACTAAGTATAGGCTCGCCAACCTTAAGCGGGCGTGAAGCTGGCGGCGAACCACTCATCGCGGAGAGACTGCAATGAATGGGGCACCCGCCGAAATCCCACCCATCGCGCAAGGGACGCGCGATGAATGGGGCACCCGGCTAGGGCAGGGGCTGGAGGTTTTCGTAGCGGACGTGCCAGGAGCTGGGGAAGCCGGGGGCGTGGATGGGCTTGCCGTCCTTGTCCACGGCGCCGTCCCATCCGGCGGCCATTAGGGCCACGGCAGAGAGCCAGCCTCCGTTGGCGGGCATGTACATGGGGGTCTGGTCGGGGCGGCGGACGGTGTATCCGGATGGACGGAATGGGTTCCGGTTATATTGCCCGACGAGGAGTTGAATGGCCCGCTCCGGCTCGTCCAGGCGGGCGGCGCACATGGCCATCATGGCGGTGCCCCAGGTGACGCTCTCGCGCAGTCCGTTGGTGGTGGAGACTGCGTGAAGCGTGTTGCGCATGGCCTCCTTGTCGATGCCGCGGCCGGGGAGGACGCCGTACATGAAGGTCGTCATGCCCGAGGGTGTGGTTTCGACGGGGAGTTCCATGGCGGGGTAGATGCCGTTGCGCACGGTGGGCGGGGCGATGTGGTCGATGACGTCCTGCCACTTCGGGTCGGGCGCGAGGCCGAGACGGATGCGCCACTGCTGGGCGGTCTCGAGCGCCCACTTCCAGTAGGCCAGCTCCATGGTGGGGTTGAGGTTGTGGGCCAGATCGGTGTGCTTCTCGTCGGCGGAGTTGAGGCCGGGGCCGAGGACGTACTCTTTGCGCGCGGGATCGTAGTCGACGAAGGTGGCCATGTAATCTGCGGTTTCGAAGACGATGCGCTGGTAGCGTTCGAGGGTGGCTTGTCGATCTTTGTTGGGCTCGCGTGGTAGACGAGTTCGGCGAGGTAGATAGGGATGCGGCTGCTGCCAGACCAGCACCGGGCCGACGCCAGATGGGCTCTCGATGCCGCTGGGGTCGGTCATCTTGGACCACTTGACGCCCTTGGCCCCTTCGAGTTTGGCCATCGCCTCGCCGGGAGGCATCATGCGGTTGAGGCTGTCGAGGGAGCGTTCGAGGATCTCGGGATGGCCCCAGAGCGCCCAGTGCGCGGCGTGCCACCAGTACATCTCCATGTGGAACTTGCCGAACCAGGAGTTGACGCCGAGGCCAGTCTCCTGCGGGGGAGCGCGCCGGAGTCGTGGACGGCCATGAGGTATTGCGAGAGAACGATGCGGCGCTCCAGCTCGGCGGCGCGGGGGTCGGAGTTGCCGGAGAGGTCGATGACTCCGCCGGTGGTCCAGTAGTGCCGCCAGTGGGCGCGCGAGGCGGATTCGACGGCGGCGACGGTGTCGGGGGTGGAGTGCGATCTGAAAAAGCGTCGGAGAAGCAGGCGGTGAGTTCGATCTGGCTGGCGTGGGAATCAGAAGAACTGGTGCGGGCGCGGTCTCGGCTAGCGATGCGCCGGGCGACCAGCGGGCGTAAACGAAGTAGTGCGTGGCGTCGAGGGTGCGGTCGAACTCGGCGTCGGTGGGGCCGAGGCGGGTGAGCACGGTGGTGTGGGATTCGGGGTGAGTCCAGTCCTGATAGTCGGGGCCGAAGGAGTCGGATGCGTAGGGGAAGGCGATGCGGAGTTTGAGGCGGCCGGCGGCGATGAGCGGCGAGTTCGACGCGCGTGGCGACTTCGTCGCGCGTGGGATGGGCCGATGGTGATGACGCGGACGGAGACGCCATCGACGGTGAAGGAACTGGTGAGGATGCCGGCCCAGAGGTCGAGGGTCTGGGTGATGTCTTTGAGGTCGGTGATGAGGACGGGCGAGCCGTCGGCGTGGCTCATCTCCAGGCCGATGCGGCCGAGGCCGAAGCGGTTGGGATTGGCGCGCAGGTAGGCCGCGTCGGGCGTGGGATGGCTGGTGCTGGCGGAGGGAAAGATGAACTGGCGACCGTACTTCGGGATCGAGGTCATCGGGAATTTGTCGAGGGTGTAGCCGTTGGGATTGGGAAAGCTGTGCCATCCCCAGTCGCTGAGGATGCCGATGGGCATGGTCTTCGCGTAGTACTCGGGGAAGCTCTGGAGGCCGGTGACGTCGAAGTTGAAGGCGAAGTCGCCGTTGCCGACGGCCATTGCGCCGTTGGGGTCGAGGGTGTGGACGACGACGTTGTGGCGGGTGACGAGGGCGTGGCGATCGATGGGGGCGGCGGCGGCGGAGTGCGCGAGGCTGCTGCTCGCGTTCTGCGCGTGCCCGGGCGCGGTGGTCTGCGCGAGGCTGCCGGCGGCACTCATCGCGGCAAAGAAGAACAGTACGGCGCAAACTCGGGTTGTTCGTTTGAATCGCATCGCTCGCATTGTTGCCCCCAGAATCCGCGTCGTCGCTGGCTGCGAGGCTTGGCGGCTTCGCTGTGCGAGAGCAATGCTACTTGGTGCAGAGTTGAGTTGTCATGGGGCTGCGGTTAGCGGGCGGCGGCGAGGGTGAGGCGGGCGGGCGCGGCAGGGACGAAGCTGCGGTAGACGCTGATGTGGAAGCAGGCCTGCTGGAACTCCTCCTCGACGTCGATCTTGCCCTGGTCGATGAGCGGCTGGAGGTAGGCGCGCATCCATGCGATCTCGGTGATGGTGAGGCCGCGCTTGGCGATGTCGACGGCCTGGCCGGTGAGGTGGGGCGAGGCGGTGTCTCCGGTGGAGGGCGCGGCGTTGGCGTTTCTGTGCGTCAGGCGCTGCTGGAAGGCGACGGTGCGCACGGCGGAGTCCACCTTCAACGGTTGGTGGAAGGCGGCGTAGTGGTCGCGGGCGAGGACGCTGAGGAACGCGGCGGTCCAGGGACGCGAGAAACGGCGGTCCTCCGGCAGGCGGTCATCGACCTGCAGGGCCTCGTTCTCCGGCAGGGCGACGAGCTTGTGCTGACGGCGGAGGTCGAGCAGATCGGTGTCGTCGCGCACGCGGTTGAGGCCGTCGAGGTCGGCCATCTGGTTCTGGTGGAGCAGGTTTTCGCGCGAGCCGAAGAGCGGCGGCGGGACCATGAGGCGGCCGCGGCTGTCGTAGAGCGAGGAGACGCGCAGCGGAGGAAGAAGGACGGGCGTGGCAGCCTCCTCTTCAATGGAGCGCAGGCGCAATTGATCGGGCGCGCTTCCGGTCGCGGGGCGGAGGACGCCGCCGACGTTGATGAGCGCGGTGGCGTTGTCGAGGTCCGGATCGTCGCCGGTAGCGCTGCTGTCGGCGGGCAGACGCGACGCGGCGGGCCTGCGCCGCTCGGCGAGAGTGGGCGTGGGCCGGGCGGTGCGTGCTTCCGTGCGGTCCGCTCGCTCCGTGCGGGGCGCGCGAATGCCGTGGTCCGCGGCGGCGATGGCGTTGTGCGCGGCCAGCGAGCGCTGCCGCTCTTCGCGGCTGCGCATCCAGTCGTGGACGCGGGTTGCTTCCGGGTCCGAGGCGAGAGCGGGCGCGGACGCGCGGCGAGTGACGATGCTGTGCGGCGCCGTTGGGCCGGCGTAGCGCGAAGGATTGGCTGCGATGTGGGTGTCGCGCGGCCCGCTCGCGGTTGCGCGTGCAGCGGCATGGGTTCGCAGGTGCGCTGCGCTCGCGTGGGCGGATGCAGTCTTATGCGCGGCGCGCTCATGGGCGGGACGCTGCGTGGACTGGGCGACGATCAGCCTGCCGGCAGCGGGGCGGGCAAGCGAGCGCGTCGGCCTGGCCAGCAACGGCACAGCGCAGAGTTGCAGGCAGGCCAGCGCCATTACGGCAGCCACGGGGGCTTTTGTGCGCATCATCAATTTTTGGAGGTGCGGAGGCACCAGAGCAACTTCTACCCTACTTGGAACGCAGGCTTGCAGTAAGTGACCATCGAGGTTCCGTGTACTGATCGGTTAATAGAGGGGGCCGGCCAGCGGTCCCATGCCGATGCCGGCCAAGGCGCCCAAGATGAGCGACGCCGACATCGCCACCATCGAGCAGTGGGTGAAGACGGGCGCGGTGATGCCGGACGATCCAGCGCCCGCGCCGTAAATCGCATCCAACATGAGACAGGCAACGGCAGGTATCGGCGCGGGTTCGCGGGCGGTATTGTCGCTGTCCTGTAACATTCGGGGGCTAGCGTGAGTTCATGCGGCTGAGCTTTGTGGTTCCGGCGTACAACGAAGAGGCGTATCTCCCGGCGTGCCTGGAGTCGGTGCTGGCGCAGACGCGCGAGCTGGGCGATGCGGTTGAGATCATCGTGGTGAACAACGCAAGCAGCGACCGCACGCGCGAGGTGGCGCTCAGCTACGTGGGCGTGCGCGTGGTGGACGAGCCGCGGAAGGGGCTGACGTTTGCGCGGCAGGCGGGCTTTGCGGCCAGCACGGGCGAGCTGATCGCCAATGTGGATTCCGACTCGCGGCTGACGCCGGGCTGGCTGCAGACGGTGTTGAAGGAGTTTGCCGCCGAGCCGAAGCTGGTGGCGCTCAGCGGGCCGTTCATCTACTACGACATGTCGCCCAGCCAGCGCGTCAGCGTGCGCATCTTCTACGCGATCGCGTATCTGGTGTACGCGCTGAACCGCTACGTGCTGCGCGCGGGATCGATGGTGCAGGGCGGCAACTTCGTGCTGCGGCGCGCGGCGCTGGAGAAGATCGGCGGCTTCAACACGGCGATCGCGTTCTACGGCGAAGACACCGACATTGCGCGGCGAATGAACCAGGTGGGCGAGGTGAAGTTCACCTTCGACCTGAAGATGTTCTCGTCGGCGCGGCGGCTGAAGAAGGAAGGGACGCTGCGCATCGCGCTGCGCTACACCGTCAACTACTTCTGGACGATCTTCGGCAAGACGCCGTTCACGAAGGAGTACACCGACATCCGCGAACAGACGGACGCGACTCCGACGGCCGCGGAGCACAAGGGATAAGCTGCCCGAAGGGACCGATGCCAACGAGGGCCCGGGCCTTCGGTCCGGCAGGGCCGCCGAACTCTTCCTCGCAGACTTCGACTTCGTGAAATACTACTCAAAGTGCTTTGCACTTCGTTGTTGAATCCGCATGTGACAGACTGCCAAAGAGATCGCCCTCGTGGGATGCAAGGCAGCAAACACTACTGAGGCAGCAAACACTACTTCGACATTGGCCATCTTAATGTTGATGGTGCGGGGTCTCTGGCCCGTGCTTTATCCGGAAAGACCTGGTCGGAGATTCGAGAACATTCTTCCACTCAGTTAGCTGTCTCGAAGGAGGGGGCGAACGCATGATTCCCGATCAGGATGGCCAACCCCTCGCTCCTGGCCTCTACCTCGTCGCCACGCCCATCGGCAATCTGGAAGACATCACCCTGCGCGCGCTGCGCGTCCTGCGATCGGTCAACAAAATTGCTTGCGAGGACACGCGCCAGACGCAGAAGCTGCTCAACCACTTCCGTATCCGCACGCCCACCGTCAGCTACCACAAGCACAATGAGGCCGCCCGCGCCATCGAACTCGCCGCCGCGCTCCGCTCCGGCGCGCGCATCGCCGTCGTCAGCGATGCAGGCACGCCCGGCATCGCCGATCCCGGAGGCCAGATCGCAGCAGCCGCCATCGCGGCTGGTGTGCCGGTGTTTCCTGTGCCCGGCGCAAACGCCGCTATCAGCGCCCTCATCGCCAGCGGCCTCATAGGAACCGCGCTGGCCGGCAGCGACGAGAACGCCGAGCAGTTCACCTTCCACGGCTTCCTTCCATCCAAAGAAGGCCAGCGCCGCACCTTCCTCGAAGCCTTGAAAAATCGGGTGCCCCATGTCCCGAATTTGGGACATGGGAGCCGGGTGCCTCAGGTCTCGCTTCTGAGACCTGGGAATGACGCCGCAGGTATCCAAATTTTCTACGAAGCCCCGCACCGCATTCTGGCCACGCTCGCCGACATCGAATCCATCTTCGGCCCCGCGCAGCACGTCGTCGTCGCGCGCGAGCTGACCAAGCTGCACGAGGAGTTCCTGCGCGGGCCTGTCTCGAAGATTCGCGCCACGCTCGCCGCCCGCGCTACCGTGCGCGGCGAGATCGTTCTGCTCTTCGTCCCCGCCGCCACCGAATCCACCGGCAACGCCCCCACCAGCATCGCCGCCGAGGTTCGCGAGCTAATGAAATCGCAAGGCCTCTCCGAAAAAGATGCCCTCAAACAAATCGCACGCGCCCGCAACATAGGCAAAAGCGAAGCCTACCGCGAACTACAGCGCAACCGAAGCAAATAGGGACTGCTCCCCCTACTCCCGCCCCTTCACCCGGTCGTAGAGATACCGGTCGCTGGTCGTCCCCAGCGATTCGTTGTACAGGCTGGTCGCCCCGGCCCCCTCGTTCAGCTCCTCGCTGAACTCGTGGATGGCGTGCAGGTGCTCCGCCGTCGCGGGAATCTCCATCTGCGGCGTCTTCAGGAACTTCTGATAGCCGCGGTCCACCAGCCGCGAGATCGCGCCATTCAGCAGCCATCCCGGACGCGCCAGCAGCTCGGTGGTGCCGTCGGCGGCGGCCGCAATCTCCGCCGCGCAGCCGTATTTGCGCACCTGGAAGGCTTTAGCGCCGCTTCCTGAAGCGTCGCGCGCCGCTGCTACATCAAATTGGTGGCCGGCGAGCGTGGCAAGCGCGTCGGCAAAGCTGCGTGGCTGCTTCGTTGTGGCCATAATGTTCGTCCGTTAGACTCGGATTAACTGTCGCACATCCACGGCCAGTCTTCAATCGGCACTCCGCAAGAAGGCCAGCCGCGCGAATCGAAACCCAGCGCACGAAGGAAGGGAACTCTTTGACGATTGCAACCGCGCGCGCGCTTGGTGTCTCGCTGCTCGACCGCCGCGACGCGCCTCTGGTCGACGGCATTCCGCAGATCAGCGTGCAGGAACTGAAGCGCCGCCTCGACGCGCACGAAGACGTCTTCGTCCTCGATGTGCGCGAGCCGCACGAGGTGCAGATCGTCAACATCGGCGCGCCTCTCATCCCACTCGGCGATCTGCCCAAGCGCGTCGGCGAATTGGCCGCACAAAAAGACCGCAGCATCGTCGTGCATTGCAAGTCCGGCGGACGCAGCCAGATGGCCGCGCTGATCCTGAAGAACGCAGGCTTCCCCCGCGTCGAAAATCTCGCCGGAGGCATTCTCGCCTGGGCCGAAAAGATCGACCCCACCCTGCCAAAGTACTGAGAAAGGCATAACGCCGATCAAAGCGGACAAGCACCGATCAAAGGAGTTCGTTCTTGATCGGTTACATCCGTGTAGATCGGTGTTAAGTATTTAAGGACCGACGGCTGCTACTCTGCCTTGTCATCGATGGTGAGGATCTGCAGGCAGAGCGGCCGCTCCAGCATGGAGTCCATCTTCGCGATCGCGGCGACGGCCTTCTCGACGGTCGAGGTGAGGCACGGCTCGGTCGTGATGACGAACGGCAGGCTGTGCTTGGGGTAGCCCGGCCGCTGCAGCAGCGAATCAATGTTGGCCCCAACCCTGGCCAGCGCGCCCGCGATGCCGGAGACGATCCCCGGCTTGTCGTTCACCACAAAGCGCAGGTAGTGCGGCGCAAGAAACTCGCCGGTCACCTGGCGCCGGTGCACCGGAAGCGAGACCGCAACTGAGCGGTGCGCAATCGCAAGTATGTCCGAAACGACGGCAACCGCCGTAGGTTCGCCGCCCGCGCCGTGACCGGAGAAGACCACATCGCCGCCGAAGCGGCCCGACGCGACCACCATATTCTGCGTGCCGTGCGACCATGCAATCGGCGAAGTGAGCGGCACCAGCATCGGCGCAACACGCGCATGGACCAGCTTGCTCTTGGCATCCAACTGCGCGCGAGAGACCTGGCGAATCGTGCAGCCCAGCTCCTTCGCGTAGGCAAAGTCAACGGCCTCGATCGTAGAGATCGTCTGCGTAGCAACCGCGTCGGGATCAAGCTCCGCGTGCAGCGCGATGCGCGACAGAATGCACAGCTTGGCGCGCGCGTCCAAGCCATCCACGTCGGCCGACGGATTGGCCTCCGCATAGCCCAGCCCCTGCGCGTCGGCCAGCACCACGGCGTACTCCGCGCCCGTCTCCATGTGGCTCAGGATGTAATTGCACGTCCCGTTGACGATGCCGCTGATGCGCGTGATCTGGTCGCCGCCCAGCCCTTGAAGAATCCCCGGAATCACCGGCACGCCCCCGGCCACGGCCGCTCCATGCACCAACTGAACGCCGTGCTTTGCCGCCAACCGCGAGAGCGCGGCCCCGCGATACGCGATGAGCTGTTTGTTGGCCGTCACCACCGACTTGCCCGCGGCGAAGCACTTTTTCAGCCAGCCCTCGGCTGGATCGAGTCCGCCCACCAGCTCCACCACAATCTCCGCGCCGGAGCTGAGGATCTCGTCGATGTTCCCCGTCCACACCACCGATTCGGGCACGCACTTCGCCGCGTCCGATGCGCTCTTGCGCTCCACGTTGCGGTTGAAGATGTGGGTCAGCTCGATGTCGGACAGCTTCGACGACGCCAGCACGCGCGCCACCGAGCTGCCGACGGTGCCGAAGCCAAGCAGCGCGATCTTCACCGGCGCGGCTGCGGAGACATCCGTTGTCTTTGAAATTCGTGCTGCCGGCTTTGTGCGCAAGGTTTTACGTTTGATAGCCATGTCAATAATCAATTCTATCGGGAAGAGTGCGCCATGCGTCGAAGCTCTCCATCGCCTCGCCGGCCAGCAGGCGCGTCATGGGGATTCTGCGCTCTTCCGGCGGGCGGCCCACCTCCTCATACAGAACCGCGTCATCGAAGCCCGCATCCGTGGCGTCGGCGGCGGAGTTGCCATAGAAGATCGCCTCGCAGCGCGACCAGTAGAGCGCGGCCAGGCACATCGGACACGGCTCGCAACTGCAGTACACCTGGCATCCGGTCAGTTGAAAGTCGCCCAGCGCACGGCATGCCGCGCGGACCGCGACCACCTCGGCGTGCGCCGTGGGGTCGTTGGTCGACGTCACCAGGTTGGTGCCCGTGGCAATGATCTTGCCGTCGCGCACCACCACCGCGCCAAACGGGCCTCCGGTGCGGGAGAGAACATTTCCCGTGGCCAGCGCGATCGCCCGCCGCATGAAGCTGGGATTGCCTTCGATTGTCTGGCCTCCTCTCAAACCTCGCGGCGCATCGCCTCGACCCGGGCCACCAGCTCAGGCGATGTGGGCTGTCGCAACCGGTGTGGACGCGAGCTGCGGTCCGCCAGACCAGCCATGCCTTCCGCCTTGAATCGCCGCACCCACTTGGCAGCCGTCTGCCGGCTGAGCCTGTGCTCGGCTGCCGCCTCGCACAGGCTCAACCGGCCCTGCACAACACTCTTGGCAAGTCGCTCTCGACTGTAAATCGTCAGTCGAGCATGATGATGATAGTCCATCTGGCCTCCGAAGTTACTGCTTGCTCGTCACAATCAGCTTCTTCGTTCTCGGTCAGATGGACAACAACCTATTGCAACTTCACAGCTAGCCGTGCCATAATCCAGCCGCGTCCGAAGCGCGCTTCCGCACTGCCGTAGGCCCGGGGTCCCCGGCGAGCTTGCTCGCTGGGGGTGGGAGATCGGAGTGCAGGCGCAGCCGGAACGACCGATTTCGCCTTAATCGCCGCAGCCGCAACGACCCCTCTCGCCTTCCTCCATCCCGCTGAAACTCCCGCCCCGCCCTTTCTGACCCCTGTCCCTGACCCCTGACCCCTATTTTCCTGTCAAGGCCCTCGACGCCCAAAAATCCCCCTAACTCATACCAACTAAACCATATAAATCCGAAAAATAGTTGGCATAGTAGTTTCCCTCCAACGCGTACAATTAAAGTAAGGGGGAAAGTACCATTCAAGTTGTGGAAGAGCATTCGCATCCCGGCATCCATAACCCAAATGCTTTGACGACTTTGCCCGTAACCGCAATGCAATGACGACTTTGGCGGAAGCATCCCGAAACACCCGTTTTTTCACCCGTAACTCGAATGTTTTGACGACTTTAGCCGTAAGAGTAATAAAATGACGACTTTGGCGGCACGCTCCTCCCGTAATCGCCTGAATCCAATCCACTTATGCCAAAAATACCCCCGAGGGGGGGGGGGGGGGGGGGGTAGGGCGAACAAATAACGAATTGTTCCTGCGCTTTCCATGTTGAATCCGGGAACGAACGCGAGCACTGACGCGAAAGTGTCGAGAAAGCGAAAAAGGAAGAAGGAAGAGTGCAGCACGCAAAAAAACGCGGAACCCCGAAGGGCCCCGCGCTCGTTTGTTTGACTGAAAAATCTACGCGACGACTTCGATCCCCATCGACCGCGCCGTGCCGCGAATGCTCTTGGAGGCCGCCTCCACCGAGTTGGCGTTCAGGTCGGGCATCTTCTTGGTGGCGATCTCGCGGATCTGCTTCTCAGTCACCTTGCCGATCTTCTCCTTGTTGGGCGTGCCCGAGCCCTTCTCGACGCCCGCGGCCTTCATCAGCAGCACCGCCGCCGGCGGCGTCTTGGTGATGAAGCTGAAGCTGCGGTCCGCATACACCGTGAGCACCACCGGAATGGTGATGCCGTTCATCTCCGGCGAGGAGGTGCGCGCGTTGAACTGCTTGCAGAACTCCATGATGTTGACCTGCGCCTGGCCCAGCGCCGGGCCCACCGGCGGCGCGGGCGTGGCCTTTCCGCCGGGAATCTGCAGCTTCACGTATCCAGTAATCTTCTTCGGTGCCATGGTTCAATCCTCTATCGTCTTCTGGCGGCGGGCGCGTGGCCGGCTGCCGATTTTGTGTTGCAGAACTCTTGCCTGCACGGTGCGGGCGACGGAACTACTCTTCCATCTTGTCGACCTTCGAAAACTCGATCTCGACCGGCGTGGAGCGCCCGAAGATCGAGACCATCACCTTCAGCGTCTGGCGGTCTTCGTTGACGTCGTCCACCGTGCCGTTGAAGTTGGCGAACGGCCCCTCGTTGATGCGCACCTGCTCGCCCTTCTCGAACTTGATCTTGCTGGACGGCTTGTCCTTGGCGCTCTCGGTGCGGAACAGGATCGAGCTGACCTCGGCCTCCGACAGCGCGACCGGCTTGTCGCCCGTGCCCAGAAATCCCGTCACCCGCGGCGTGTTCTTGATGACGTGCCACAGGTCGTTGTCCAGCTCCATCTCCACCAGCACATAGCCGGGCAGGAAGACGCGCTCGATGGTGTACTTCTTGCCGTTGCGCAGCTCGGTCACAGGCTCGGTGGGGATCATGATGCGGCCAATGCGGTTCTGCAGGCCGAAAGCCTGGATCCGGCTCTCCAGCGACTCGCGCACCTTGCGCTCGAAGCCCGAGTAGGCGTGGATGATGTACCACTTGTAATTCGCGTTGACCGGCGGGGCAAGCTGCTCGGCCGGCTGTTCGCCGCCGGGTTCCTGCGCCTCCGGAATCTGCTCGTCTACCGCCATGGGGAGTGTGCCTTCTTGCTGCTTAAATCTGGTCTGTTTGTCCGTCTCTGCTTCGCAACGATCGTTCCTGCCGCGAACCGGAGGGCCTGCTGCTAGTGCTTGGTGAGGTACTGAATCAGGCGGGTGACGCCCTGGCCGAAGATGGTATCCACCACAAAAAAGTAGGCGGCAAACAGGAACACCGCCGCAAGCACGACCGTGGTGGTGGACCGCACCTCGGCGCGCGTCGGCGTCACCACCTTGCGCATCTCGCTGCGCACGTTCTCGAGGAACTCCTTCAGCTCGCGCGGGCGCGCCTTCAACCGGCTGAGCCCATCATCATTGTTGTCTGGTACTGCAATCGCCTTCGCCATGCTGCCTCAAACCTTCATGCGGACCAAACTCCGCTGTGTTGCCGGACTGCCGTGCTACGCCCCGGAAGATAAGCGGCCGGGACCGGAAAAACTGGCGGGGGAGCTCGGATTCGAACCGAGAAGATCGGTTTTGGAGACCGACAGTTTAGCCGTTGAGCTTACTCCCCCGGTCGCAACCGGGAGGGGAATGAACGCTGGGGGCTTGTTGTTCCCTGTTCGGAGCTTGCTGTTCCCCGTTCCCTGCTGGTACTTACTTCGTCTCTTTGTGGTCCGTGTGCTTGCGGCAGGTATTGCAGAACTTCGAGAACTCAAGCCGGCCCGTGGTCGTCTTCTTGTTCTTCGTTGTTGAGTAGTTCCTGTTCTTGCACACCGGACATTGCAATGTGATAATTTCGCGCATTCTGTCTGTTCTCCTAACGTGGCCAGCCACCTCGGCTGGCAAGCAGCGTGTGGTATGACACGCCGCGACACAGGGCTTGTTTGCCCCTTCTGCCAATCCTGAATTGTCCTACGGAAAGTGGTGCGTTCAGGCCGCGCACAACCTTCCTCTAGTATCCAACAAAAACCGGTTTTAGGGAAGTCGCCGAACACCATCCTCAGGAAAGAGACGCGGCGAGCCGAAACTCGCCGCATTGACGAAGCTGTGTGTTTTATCGATCCACGCGTGCAGCGCGTCTCCCTCCGTCCGCGTGGCCTATGCGATGATCTCGCTGATGGTGCCTGCGCCGACGGTGCGGCCGCCCTCGCGGATGGCGAACCTCAGTCCCTTCTCCATGGCCACTGGAGTATGCAGCGTGACCTCCAGCTCCACGTTGTCGCCGGGCATCACCATCTCGGTGCCGGCGGGCAGCTTGGCCGAGCCGGTCACGTCGGTGGTGCGGAAGTAGAACTGCGGACGGTAGCCGTCGAAGAACGGCGTATGACGCCCGCCCTCCTCCTTGCTCAGCACATACACGCTGCCCTTGAAGTTGGTGTGCGGCGTGATCGATCCCGGCTTGGCCAGCACCATGCCGCGCTCCACGTCTTCCTTGGCCGTACCGCGCAGCAGGATGCCCGCGTTGTCGCCGGCGAGCCCCTCGTCCAACTGCTTCTTGAACATCTCGACCCCGGTGCACACCGTCTGCCGCGTCTCGCGGAAGCCCACGATCTCCACCGGCTCGCCCACCTTCACCTTGCCGCGTTCGATTCTTCCCGTCACCACCGTGCCGCGCCCGGAGATGGAGAAGATGTCCTCGATCGGCATCAGGAACGGCAGATCGGTCGATCGCTTGGGCTGCGGAACGTAGCTGTCCACCGCGTCCATCAGCTCGTCGATCTTGGCCTCCCACTCCGGCTCGCCGTTCAGAGCGCCCAGCGCAGAGCCGCGAATGATGGGGATCTCGTCGCCCGGGTACTCGTACTTGTTCAGCAGGTCGCGCACCTCCATCTCCACCAGCTCGATCAGCTCGGGGTCCTCCACCGCGTCGCACTTGTTCAGGAACACCACGATGCAGGGCACGCCCACCTGGCGCGCCAACAGCACGTGCTCCTTGGTCTGCGGCATCGGCCCGTCGGTCGCCGCGACGACCAGAATCGCCCCGTCCATCTGCGCCGCCCCGGTGATCATGTTCTTGATGTAGTCGGCGTGGCCCGGGCAGTCCACATGCGCGTAGTGACGGTTCTTGGTCTCGTACTCCACATGCGCCGTCGCGATCGTGATGCCGCGCTCCCGCTCTTCCGGCGCGTTGTCGATCGAGTCGAACGAGCGAAACGCGTTCTTCGGGTTGTGCTTGGCCAACACCTTCGTGATCGCCGCCGTCAGCGTCGTCTTGCCGTGATCGATGTGCCCAATCGTCCCTACATTAACATGCGGCTTCGACCGGTCAAACTTTTCCTTGCCCATTGCGGTTCTCCCTCTCTCGAATTGGCCGGCTCATGCCGGCGATTCAAAACAAAAACTCGCTCAATCAATAATATGCGTACAGCTTACAAAACTGTACCCGCAGCTCCGGTGCGACCTTTTCCAGGCTGGCCAGGTAGAACTCGCGGATCTGTCCCTGGTCGCCGTTGCCCAGGCGGTTATACTCGGCGGCCGTGAGCGCGCCCAGAATGCCGGCGCGCAACACCAGTTCGAAGTCGCGGATGCGCAGCCCGGCGCGCTCGATCGACTTCAGAAAATTCTCGACCCTCGCTGCGGAGAAGGCCGCCTCGATGGCGGCGCGCACCGTGCCGTAGCTCTCGGGATCGGCCACCGGAATCACTCCCTGCTCGCGCAATGCGGTCAACACGTCACTCCTGCGTCAAGAACAACCGTCAACAACTCCCTCCGTAGCGCCTGCAACAATCTGGAGCGGGAGACGGGAATTGAACCCGCGACCAACAGCTTGGAAGGCTGAGACTCTACCACTGAGTTACTCCCGCAATCTTTATTTTCAATAATTTATAGAATAATATGTCCCACAATCCCCACATGAGCGATGGCGGCTATTGTCACGGTGCGCTGCAAACGAAACGTGATAGGAAAGTGAGGGACGCATGGAACCATCATATCAGAGAGGGTCGATTCGCAAGGCCACACGAGCACGGGGCGGTCGATGGGGATCGAAGTGGTCGCGTAAATTTTTCAATCAATCAAACGAGCGCGGGGCCCTTCGGGGCCCGCGTTTTTTTGCGTGCTGCACTCTTCCTTCTTCCTTTTTCGCTTTCTCGACACTTTCGCGTCAGTGCTCGCGTTCGTTCCCGGATTCGGCATGGAAGGCGCAGGGTTTGTTCGTCATTTGTTCGCCCTACCCCCCCCCCCCCCCCCCCCCCTCGGGGGATTTTTGGAATAAGTGGATTGGATTCAGGCGATTACGGGAGGAGCGTGCCGCCAAAGTCGTCATTCTATTACTCTTACGGCTAAAGTCGTCAAAACATTAGAGTTACGGGTGGAAAAACGGTTGTTTTGGGGTGATTCCGCCAAAGTCTTCATTGCATTGTGGTTACGGGCAAAGTCGTCAAAACATTTGGGTTATGGATGCCGGGATGCGAATGCTCTTCCACAACTTGAATGGTACTTTCCCCCTTACTTTAATTGTACGCGTTGGAGGGAAACTACTATGCCAACTATTTTTCGGATTTATATGGTTTAGTTGGTATGAGTTAGGGGGATTTTTGGGCGTCGAGGGGCTTGACAACAGGGAATGTGCCCGAAAACGAGGAAAGATTATCAGGCTGGTTCGACATCCGGCGAATTTGCCCGAAAAACGGGGAAAAATACTTCAGTTCATGCGATTGCCCTGGATCCGCATCGCATCTGCGTGCTTGACAGCCCACCCCCGCGGAGTCGAGCATCGAGCACGATGAGGCTGGCAAAACAGGAATAGCACTCACCAAGCAGGAACGGCCCATTTCCAAGGAAGTTCGGCGCTCACCCCGCCCCCCAGATCAACATTCGACCGATCAAGGAGAGAGAACCCATGAGACTTCATCCATCGCACCTGCGCATCCCGTCCTTCCGCTCGCTCGCCGCCTCCATCGGTGGCGCTGCTGGCAGTCGCCTCAACCGCCTCACCGCCCAGATGGGCGGAGCACCCATGGGCGGCGGGCAACCGCCAGCCGCGATGCCCAGTCCGCCCGCAACCGCCAACGTCACGGTGGCCGGCGGCAGCATCACCATCAAATACAACACGCCGCAGATGCGCGGGCGCAAGATCATGGGCGGCCTTGTCCCCTACGGCAAGGTCTGGCGGACGGGCGCGAACCCCGCGACCACCCTGATTACCACGGTGCCGCTGAAGTTCGGCACGCTGCTGGTTCCGGCCGGCACGCACACCATCTACACGCTGCCCAGCGCGGACACCTGGCAGCTCATCATCAACAACCAGACCGGGCAGTGGGGACTGACATACAACCAGAGCATGGACCTGGGCCGCATTCCCATGCTGGCCAAGCCGATGGCCGCGCCGCAGGAGGGGATGAGCCTCAGCTTCGAGAACACCACGGCGACATCGACCGAGCTGCACATGCGCTGGGAGACGACCGACCGCTACGTCGTCATCACGGCGCCGTAATTTCTGCCAGGTCTGCGTCTCTGCTCACGCCGGCGAGATTGCTTCCTTTGGCCTCGGGACCGAGCGCAGTGACGACGGCGACGATGACGGCGACGATGACCACCGTCCCGGAGAGAGCGACGTTCAACGCGCCGCCGTTGTGGCGTGTTGCGTAGGCCGCCTGGAAGACCGCATTGCGCGACGAGAGCAGGTTGCCGAGCTGGTAGGCGACGCCGGGGAAGACGGCGCGCACCGGGCCGGGCGCCAGTTCGTTAAGATGCGCGGGGATGATTCCCCACGCGCCCTGCACCATGAACTGCATCAGGAACCCGCCCACGGCGAGCGCTGCCATGGAGTGCGACCAGGCCCACAGCGGCACCATGGGAATGGCGAAGAGCGCGGCCAGAAGGATGGTCTTCCTGCGTCCGAGCTTTTCGGAGAGCGCCCCGCAGCAGATGCCGCCGGTAAACGCTCCGATGTTGGCGATGGCGGCGATGAGGCCGACGTGGCTGTCGCTGATGCCGCGGTCGAGCAGGAAGGTTGGGTAGAGGTCCTGCGTGCCGTGCGAGAACGAGGTGAAGGCAAACATCAGGACGACAAGAAAGAGAAAGCTTGGAATATAAGCGAGGGAGATCTTGAAGATCGCCCTGATGCGCGCCATATCGGTGCGAACCTTTGCAGCCCGGCGCCGCCGATCGCGGCCGGCGAGCCATGTGGGCGACTCTTTGACCTTGAATCGCAGGTAGAAGGCGAGCAGCGCGGGCAGCGCACCGATCATGAACATCACGCGCCAGTTTGTCATCATGCCGGCGCCGTGCAGGTGGGGGAAGAGCAGGCCAAAGACCGCAGCAGCCAGCAGGCTGCCGACGACATAGCCTTCCTGCAGCAGGCCGGAGAAGAAGCCGCGCCCCCGGGCTGGGAGGGTCTCCAGGGCGAGCGCGGCGCCGACGCCCCACTCGCCGCCCATGGCGATGCCGAAGAGCGCGCGGCAGATGAGAAAGCTGTGCAGCGTGGGCGCGAAGGCGGAGGCAAATTCAAAGACGGAGAAGGAGACGACGTTGACCATCAGCGTGGGACGGCGGCCGTATCGTTCTGCCATTGCTCCGAACAGCAACGCGCCGACGGGACGCATGACCAGCGTCCAGAAGATGGCCTCAGCGACCTGCTTGACGCCGACGTGAAAGTCGACGGCGATCGCCTTCAGGCAGAAGGTGAGCAGGAAAAAATCGAAGGCGTCGAGCGTCCAGCCGAGGAAGCAGGCAGAGAACGTGTTGCGCTGGACCCGGGTAAGCGCACGGAGTTCACTGAAAAATGGCATCGCAGAATCCTAGCATTCTTCCATGATTGCAAGTTTGCCAGCATCCTGCACGGCGCGGAGCTCATCCAACCAGTACGCCGCCTTCTGGATTGCGGCGAGTCTGAATGAAGAAAGAAGAACGAGAAACCCGATGATGAAGAGACTGATCCACACACTCACCCTGGCTGGAACCTTGTTTTCCGCTCAGGCCTACGCGCAGACATCGACCTGGGCGATCGACCCGGCGCACTCCAGCGTCACCTTCGTAGTGGTTCACATGGGCGTCAGCCACGTCCACGGGGCGTTTGGCAACGTGAAGGGCACGGTCACGCTGGACGAGAAGGACATCACCAAATCTTCGGTGGCCGCGACCATCGACACCACCACCGTCTCGACCGGCGTGGCGCAGCGCGACACGCACCTGAAGTCCGACGCCTTCTTCAATATTGCGAAGTACCCGGTAATGACGTTTCAGTCGACCTCGCTGACCAACTCCGGCGGCAAGCTGCGGCTGATCGGCGACCTGACCATCGACGGCGTGACGAAGAGCGTGACGCTGGATCTTGACGGCCCTACGCCGCCACAGACGATGCAGGGCAAGACGATCAGCGGCTTCTCCGCCAGCGGAACGATCAAGCGCAGCGACTACGGCTTCGGGGCGAAGTTTCCGCCGCCCCTGATCGGCGATGAGGTGAAGTTCACAGTCGACGTGGAGATCGACAAGCAGTAGCGCGCATCTCCCGACGCTGTCGAGACTATGCGACATAATACTGAGATCCTGGCTGCGCCAGAATGACGGCGCAGGGCTACGCCTGAAGGATGGTTTTTGGGGGCCCGGCCAGAATGACGAGCGCGGCCCGCCCGACTACATCTTTGCGCGCAGCGGCGTCACCTGGGCCACCGGAGGCAGCGGGATGACCTCCGTCTCCTGCACGTAGCTCTTCAGCAGTTGATGGTGCAGGCAGTAGAGCGCCAGTTCCAGCCGGTCGCTGACGCCCAGCTTGTCGTATACCTTGCGCAGGTAGTTCTTGATGACCTGTTCAGTGGTGCCGATCTGGTAGGCAATCTCCTTGTTCCTCATGCCGCGCGTGATGCAGCTGATGATGGCCAGCTCTTTCTTGGTGAGTTTGGGCAGGACGCGCGGGCTGGTGAGCGAGCTGGCCTGCGAGCGATAGGCCTCGATCACCCAACTGATGGACTGGTTGTCGATCCAGGTCTCGCCGTCGGCGATCTTGCGAACGCATTTGATCAGCAGGTCCGGGGAGATGGAGCGGGGCACCACGCCGCGCACGCCGCGGCGATAGAGCTCCACGATGTTGTCTTCGTCGGACTCCACCACCTGGACGATCAGCTTGGCGTCGGGGCAGCGCTTGACCAGGTCGGGGATGGCGTCGATGGTGCCGGCGATCAGTTGGCCTTCCAGGACCACCACATCGGTCGGGTGGCGTTCCAGCGCGGCGTACAGATTGGTCAGCGTCTCGGCCTGCGCCACCACCCGGATGTCGTCTTCCAGCGCGAATACCTTCTTCATGCCGACGCGGTAGATTGCCTGCGAGTCGGCGAGGATGACGCGAATGCCCGGTGCAGCGCCGGGCTGCTCATGGTCGTCGTGGGCGGGCTGCACATGGCCGTTGGGGGCGGGTTGCATGTGGCCAATGGGCTTGGACTTTTCCGAATTGAGAGTTGAAGTCATCATTGATTTAGACCTTGAGAGAGTATTCGTCGATCACAACCGCCACCATCGATTCCTGTCCCACATGTTGATGGCGCACAACCCGTCCCGTGCAGTGGATGGAAACATCGCTCGCCCAACCCATGACTTCCGACGGCATATCCATGGTGAACTCTATGCGGTTGCCTATCTTCGGCAGATAGGTGGTTGTGAACAGAAGGCCGTTGGAGGAGATGTCTCGTGTTGTCGCTTCGACGATCCCATCCTCCGTCTTCAAATGGAGCGCAAGCCTGAGAGGGAAGCGGACAGCGGTCCGGATGGCATCCCTCGCTCCAAGCTTCTGCCAAACGGTCAAGATTCCTCCTTTGGAGAACCCATAATAGCCCCACATCGAGCCGTATGGTTACCAAAGTTTATGCTACTTGATCATTGTGCCACCCACCATTTAGGCACAATGACACATAAGTTGCATTTTTTCGGCAATGGTAACCAGAATGGAATTACCGCCCGGATTCCAACCCGGCGCGCCGCACGCCGCCCCACCTTCGGATCAGAGATTGGAGTCCATAAATGACTGAATCTCCTGCATTTCCTCGCTGGTAAGCCGGACCTTCGCAGCCGGCCACACCTCCTCCACCTGCTGCGGGCTGCGTGCGCCCACAATGGCCGCGGTGATGGCAGGGTTGGCCAGCGTCCAGGCAATGGCCACCACGCCCGCCGAGACGCCACGCCGCGTTCCAATCTGCCCCAGCAGCCCGGCCAGCGCCAGATTGCGGCTGAGCAGCGGCTCCTGGAACTGCTTTGCGTTGCGCCGGAAGTCGTCCTCCGGCAGGTTGGCGATCCGCTCTTTGGTCATCGCGCCGCTCAGCAGGCCGGAGACCTGCGGCGAGTAGTTGATGACGCCGATCCCGCGGTCCATGCAAAAGGGCAGAATCTCCGCCTCAATCGAGCGGTTCAGCAGCGAGTAGGGCGGCTGCAGCGATGTGATGGGAGCGATCTTCAGGCAGCGCTCCATCTGCTCGACCGAGAAGTTCGAGACGCCGATGTGGCGCACCTTCCCTTCGCGCTTCAGCTCGGCCATCGCGGTCCATCCCTCTTCGATGTCAGCATCCTCCACCGGCCAATGGATCTGGTAGAGGTCGATCACATCCACCTGCAGGCGGCGCAGGCTGTCCTCCACCTCGCGGCGGATCTCGAGCAGGGTGCGCCGAATCCCGCGCTTGTCGTCCCACACCATGCCGCTCTTGGTGAAGAGGAAAGGCTTGACGGGCGACTGCTTCACCGCTTGGCCGACGATGGTCTCGGAGTGGCCGAGCCCGTAAATTGCCGCCGTGTCGATCCAGTTGATGCCGAGGTCGATGGCCTTGCGGATGGCCGCGATGGATGCGTTATCGTCCTGCGGCCCCCAGGCGAAGGCCCAGTTGCCGCCGCCGACGGCCCATGCGCCAAATCCGATCGGCGTCAGCCACATCTCCGAATTGCCAAGCTGCTCCATCTCCATGGTCTGGCTCCCTTCGCGTCGATCTTCCCCTGATTTCATCTTCATTTTAGAGCGGAACCAGAGTAACAGTGCCCAAGCGAAGAGCATAGAAGGTGGCTTTTACTTCCACCCCAGCGACGAAGACCCGTCGCCGGGGGCCCCGGTTGAGGAAAAAGCCACTCGGAGGGATTGCCCCCGGGGTATACCTACTCTGGTTCCGCTATTCTGGATCGCGCAACCCTGCCAAGCCAACCGAATCATTCCCCCCAGAGTGGTAGTAAGTTGTTGATGCAACGTGATTTGGTGGTTTTATTGTGCCGCGGCGCGGCGCGCAGGGCCTGGACAACGCGGCCTGCGACTCCGGAATGGCATGGCAGCCGCCTCAGGCGTGGCGGCTGCGCGTCAGGCGGTAGTAGATGGCCGGCGTGACGATGAGCGACAGAACCACGGAGACCAGCAGGCCGCCGATGACGGCAATAGCGAGCGGCTGCAGCATCTGCGATCCCGAGCCGATGGCGAAGGCCAGGGGAAGCATTCCGCAGACCGCTGCAATCGCGGTCATCACGATGGGGCGAAGGCGGCGCTGGGCGGCGTGCAGCATTGCCTCGCGGGCCAGGTCGCGGGGGACGGTTTGGTTGTCATCTCCCACCCATCGCGATGAGACTGCGATGGATGGGGCACCCAGTTGTTGCTGATCCGATGAGGCATGGGCGCGGAACTTCTCGTCGGCGTCGAGCAGCAGAATGCCATTTTTTGCCACGATGCCGATCACCATGATGAGTCCCATGAAGCTGGCGACGTTGAAGTCGGTGCGCGTGACGAGCAGCGCGAGAACCACGCCGGAGATGGAGAGCACGGAGCTGGAGAGGATGGCGATGGGAGCGAAGAAGTTGCGGAACTCTGCGAGCAGCACGCCGAAAACGAGAACCAGCGCCATGATGAGGACACGCAGGAGGGCACGGAAATCCTTCTGCTGCTCCTGGTAGGTGCCGCCGTACTCGACGCGCACGCTGGAGGGGATGTGGAGGTCCTGCACGGTGGCCTGGACCTGCTGCATGGCGGAGCCGAGGTCGGAGCCTTCCAGGCGGCCGCTGACCGTAATCATCTGCTGCAGGTTCTCGCGCAGGATCTCATTTTGCGGAGGCAGCTCGGTCACCTGCGCCAGCGATCCCAGCGAAGCGGTGTGGCCCGAACTGGAGTTGAAGACCGTGTTCTGGATGGAGTCCAGCGACGCGCGGCTCTGGTCGGGCAGGCGGACGCGAATGGTGTAGGGGCGGCCGTTGACGATCATCGGCCCGGTGGCGGGCAGGCCGTCGAGGATTGCGGTGGCATCGTCGGCAACCTCGCTGGGCGTGAAGCCGAGGCGGGCGGCGAGGACGGGATCGACCTGGAAGCTGGTGGCCGGGCCGGAGATGGTGTTGTCCACGCCGTTGTGCGTGTCCACCACGCCGGGAATCTTCTTGATGGCGTCCTCCACCCTGGGGCCGAGCTGGTTCAACAGGGCGGCATCGCTGGAGAAGAGCTTGATCTGGATGGGTTCCGGCGAGTTGGAGAGGTCGCCGATCATGTCCTGGAGGACCTGAATGAACTCGACATCGAGGGCTGGTTCGGACTTCCTGATCCTTTCGCGGACGTCCGCCATGATCTCTTCGATGTCGCGGTCGCGGTTGGGCTTGAGGCGAACGCTGAAGTCGCCGGAGTTGGCCTCGGTGACGGCCGCGAGCCCCAGTTGCAGCCCGGTGCGGCGGCTGGTGATCTCGACCTCGGGGGTGCTGCGCAGGATCTGCTCGACGTGCTGGAGGATGCGGTTGGTCTCGGTCAGCGAGGTGCCCGCTGGGGTGAGGTAGTCGAGGATGAACGCGCCCTCGTCCATCTCGGGCAGCAGATCGGAGCCTAGCGCGTTGTAGGCAAACCAGGTGGCCACGACAAGCGTGAGGCAGAGTGCGGCGAGGGCGATGGGCCGGGTGAGCGCCCAGGTGAGCGCGCGCGCGTGGGCGCTGAGAATGCGCCGCATCACAGGGCCGTCCACATGTCCCGCGTGCGCGGCTGCACGAGAGGGGTCGGCGGGAAGCGGTGCAATGGCGGAAGGCCCGGCATCGAGCACGGCGGGGCTGTCGACCGCCTTGCCGTGGGAGAAGAATGGAAAGAGCGGCCGGCGAAGTTTGCCGCTGCCGGGCCTGCGGCCGCCCAGCAGCGAGAGCGAGAGCGCGGGAGTGAAGGTGACGGCGAGCGCGAGCGAGGTGAGCAGGGCCGCGGTCATGGTGACGGCCAGCGCGCGGAAGAAGCTGCCGGTGACACCCGTGGTTGCGATGAGAGGAAGGAAGACAACCACGGGAGTGATGGTGGAGAAGACGAGCGGAGTGGCGAGTTCGTGCAGCGCAATGCGAATGGCGGTTGAGCGCGACTGGCCCGCGTCGCGATGCACGACGATGTTCTCGACTACGACGATGGCGTCGTCGATGACCAGGCCGATGGCGGCAGCCAGGCCGCCCAGGGTCATCAAATTGAAGGACTGTCCGATGGCCCAGAGAAAGAGAATCGTAACCGCTACGGTTACAGGAATGACGAGGCCGGCGACCAGCGCGCTGGACCAGTCGCGCAGGAAGAGGAAGAGAATCATGCAGGCCAGCACAAGCCCGATGAAGATCGCGTCGCGCACGCTGGCGATGGACTCGCGCACCAGTTCGGACTGGTCGTAAAAGGGGGCGAGATGGACCCCGGCGGGCAGGGTGCGGCTGAGTTGCGCGACCTCGGCGGCGACGCCATTGGCCACGGCGACGGTGTTGGAGGTGGGCTGGCGGGCGATGTTGAGCAGGACGGAGGGGACGCCGTTGGCGGTGACGGTGTGGTAGACGGGCTCGGTGCCGGGATGTACGTCGGCCACATCGGAGATGCGCACGGGAGCGCCGCTGGGAGTGGTCTTGACGACCAGCGAGGCGAGGTGGGCGATGTCATGCGCCTGCGCACCGACCAGCGCGAGGATGAGCTCGTGGTTGGCCTGGTAGAGACCGGGCGATTCGATGATGTTGGAGTTCTGCACCGCATTGACCAGGTCGGTGAGGGTGACGCCGGAGTTCTCCAGGCGCGCCAGGTCGGGAACAATGTGGACCTCGGGGACCTGACCGCCCTGCACGGTGACCGTGCTGACGCCGGCGACGCGGTTCAGCGGTGGCTTGAGGTCGTAGGTGGCGATCTCCCAGAGGCGCGTGGGGGAGATGGTGTCTGGCCCGCGGTCGTCCGCCGTGAGCGCGTAGCCGAGGATGGGGAAGGTGGCGAAGGTGAGCCGGTTGGTGGTGATGACGGCTGTGGCAGGCAGCGTCTGGCGCACCTTGGATAGCGCGGCGTCGGCCAGTTGCAGGGTGTGGAACATATCCACGTTCCAGTCGAAGAAGAGGCTGACCTCGGCCGAGCCGCGACTGGTGGTGCTGCGCACGGTGAGCAGGCCGGGCACGCTGTTGACCGCGTCCTCGATGGGCTTGGTGATGGTGACCTGCATCTGCTCGACCGGCATGACGCCGTTGTCGACGCCGATGACGACGCGGGGGAAGTTGGTGTCTGGGAAGACCGCGGTCGGCACCTGGAACGCCGCGTAGACGCCCGCCAGCGAGAGCACAACCACCAGAAAGAAGATGGTGCGCGAGGCGCGCGCGAGCCAGAACGACGACTCCTGTGCCGGGTCGGAAGATGAGTTGGGCGCGCGCAGGCTCACTCGGCGTCCTTTCCGGAATCTGTGGCGGCGCCGATCTTGACCCTGGTGTTCTCATCCAGGCCGTAGGCGCCGGTGGAGATCACCATGTCGGATGGAGTGAGCCCGCTTAGAATCTGCACCTCATCCGGGTCCTGGATGCCTAGCGTGACGGGCCGCTTGTGCGCGGTGGAGTCCGGCGTCATTACCATGACGAACTTAGAGCTTCCGTCCGGGCTGCTCTGGATCGCATCCGCGGGAACGGTGAGCGCGTTGGCAATCGTGCGGCCCTGGATGGACGCGTGGACCGGCGTTCCCGCCTTCAGCGAGCCCCTGGGGTTCTCCACGCGCAGCCAGACCTCGACGGTTGTGCTGCCGGGATCGAGCGCGGGGCTGATGAGCGAGACCTTGGCGGGTACGGGCCCGGCGACGCCGGGGACGGTGAGCGTGGCCGGAGCGCCGATCTCGAGCTGCTGGGCCTGCATCTGCGCGATGTGCAGCTTGGCGATGAGCGCGGATGTGTCCATTACGGTGATGAGGGGAGTTCCGGCGGCTGCGGTCTCGCCGGCAAAGAGCGGGCGGTCGGTGACGACGCCGGCGATGGGGCTGCGAATCTCGGTGTAGCTGAGTTCGGCTTGGGCGCCGAGATACTTCCCCTTGGCGGAGTCGAGATTGCCCTGCGCGTTTGCGAGCGCGGCCTGGTGGCTGACGCTCTGCATGGAGTCAAAATGCTCCTTGGCGATGTCGTATGTGGCCTGCGATTCGACCAGAGTCGCCTTGGCGGTGTCCAGATCGCGGCCGGGAATCGCTCCCTGGCTGAAGAGCTGGCTGCGCGCCGTGACGATGGACTGGGCGAGGTCGAGATTGGCCTTGGCCTGGGCCAGATCGAGCCGGGCCTTGGTCAGGTCCTCGGGCGCGGTGGCCTTGGTTGCGGTATCGAAGGTGGCCTGCGCGGCGGTGTAGCTGCCCTGATTGTCCAGGGCGGCGGCGGAGAGATCGCTGTTCTCCAGCGTGGCCAGCAGTTCGCCCTCGCGGACCTGCGAGCCGCGCTGAACATAGAACTTCTTCACCGGCGCGCTGACCTTGGGCGAGATGGCGGCCTGCGCCAGCGGCGAGAGGATGGCGTCGGCTGCAATCTGCTCCGAGATGCTGCCCTGCTGGGGATGCGCGGCCTGAACGGCGACCTCGGGCGCGGGCGCCTCCTCGGCCTTCTTGCAGCCGAGAGGCAACAACAGCGATGCGCAGAGGAGGAGGGCCGAACGCTGGAGCGCGCGCGATGCGAGGCGTGGAAGAAGGCTTGGCGGATTCATCATTTAGATCGTTCCTGTCAGCAACTGAAGGTCCGCGAGAGCGGTCTGGTAGCGGACGATGCCGTCCTCGCGTGCAAGTTCGGCGGCGGTGAGCGAGTTTTCCGCATCCACGACTTCGAGAATCGGTGTTTCACCGGCGGAGTAACTCAACCGCGTCAGGCGAAGGCCCTCCACCGCGGTGGTTACGCTGAGGTCCAGGCTTTCGAGCTGATCGTGTGCGGCCACGGCTTCGGCATAGAACTCTTCGAGGTCGGCGATGAGCTTGCGCTGGGTGTTGGTGAGGGCGGTACGCGCCAAATCGCGGTTGATCTCGCTCTGGCGGACGCGGTCGCGTGTGGCGAACCAGTCCCATAGCGGGATGTTCAGCGTGGCGCTGGCGGAGTAGCCGAGGTTGCGGTCGCCAAGCTGGTTGTAGCGCGCGAACTGCGCGGCGTCGATGCCGTAGGAGTAGTTGAGGGAGAGATCGGGCAGGTATCCCAGGCGGGCGGAGGTGACATTCAGGTCGGCCAGATGCGCGCCAGCCAGTGCGCTGGCCAGTTCCGGATTGTGCCTGGCCAGCGCCGCCTCCACATCGGCGCGCGCGGGCACCGGGGGTGGACCGGACAGGGCGAGCGTGTAGGGCGTGCGCGGATCGGGAAAGAGCAGCACGGCAAGGTCGAGCCGGGCGCGGTCTGCCTCCAGGCGCGCATCCGTCAGGTCTCGGTCGCGCTGTTGCTGCTGAAGCTGCGCCTTGACGACGTCGGCATGGGCGACTTCGCGGGCCGTCTCGCGCTGCTGGGTGAGGGTGGTGAGGCTTGCCGCCTCGTTGGCCGCGCGCTGTGCCACCGCGATCCGGCGGTTGGCAGACGAGGCTGTGTAGAAGAGCCCGACGACGCTGGCGACCAGGCCGCGGCGGGCGACCTCAAGTTCGGCCGTGGCGACGGAGAGCGCGGCCGATGCCTTGCTGGCGGCATTGAACTGCTGCAGGCCGATGTTCTCCGTCACCGAAGCCTGACTGAGGTATTCGTGAACCGCGTTGTTGGCGATGAAGCGGGGCAACGAGGCGCTTCGCTGCTGCGGGTCCTTCAGCTTTGCCGGATCGGGGATGAGCCCCGCGCCGCCCTGGGTGTAGATGAACTGGTTGTTATAGACGGCGTTGGGCAGCATCGCCGCGCGGGCGATGGACTGATCGAGCGCCGCATTGCGGCTGGCGGCCATTGCAGCCGCGAAGGTTGGCTCGTTGGTGCGCGCGCGCGCAATGGCATCGTCCAGGGTGATGGCTGCGGGCGCGGTCTGCGGAGTACCGACCGGCTCAGATGGTTGCGATGCCGCGGGTTGCTCTGTCTGCGCGAGGGCGAGGCCCGCCCAGGCCAGCGATGCGAGGCAGGCGAGTTGCAGCAGGCGCTTGCGCAGGAGTGGATGACTCAAAGGTGCGTGAAGAAGTGGCATAAGGCGTTATCGGACCGTTCCGGCAAAACAAGGAGCGCACTGGCCGTCCGCTGCTCCCTGTGGACCTGTGCGGAAGCGGGCGTTCAAGTTTGGCGCGAGCAGTGCTTTCCGTCGCTCCAAGTCTAACTGTGCCAGCATGGGCTTAAGCAAAGATTAAGGCAGAAGTGAAAGAGTAGATTGAATCGTGATGAGAGTGCTGGTGGTGGAAGACGAGGTCCGGCTGGCCAACAACATCGCCGAAGCGCTGCGCGAGCGCTGCGGCTTCGCGGTGGACTGCGCCGAGAATGGCACGGACGGGGCCGCACTGACCGAGTTCAAGCACTACGACCTGTTGCTGCTGGACCTGATGCTGCCGGGCCTGGATGGCCTCAGCATCGTGCGCCAGGTGCGCCGCCGCAAGGACATGACGCCCATCCTGATCCTCACCGCGCGCGACCAGCCGGCGCAGGTCGTCGAGTTGCTCAACGCCGGGGCCGACGACTACCTGACCAAACCATTCGACCTGGGCGAACTGCTGGCGCGCGCCAAGGCCCTGATCCGCCGCGGAAAGGGCGCGCCGCAGCCAGAGTTGACGGTGGGCCGAATCTGCCTGAACACCGTGGAGCAGACGGTGCGTTGCGCGGGCGAACTGATCGACCTGTCGCCGACTGAGTACCGCCTGCTGGAGTATCTGATCTTCCGCCCCCGCGCCATCGTCTCCGCGCGCGAGCTGCTGGAGCACCTGTACGACTACAACTGGCAGCACCACTCCAACGTCATCGAGGCGCACATCTCCAACCTGCGCAAAAAACTGCGCGCGGTGGGCGAAGAGACCACCATCGCCACCCTGCGCGGGCGCGGCTATCGCCTGGAAGCGCCGGAGCAGCAGCGATGAGCGCCGCGGCGGTCCGGACGCATTCGCTCAGCCGTCAACTGATCTGCGGAGTGTTGCTGGCGGAGCTGCTGTGCGCCGCGCTGTTTTCGGCGGTTGCCATCGGCCACGAGATGCACGGTCGCCGGCGCGCGTTCGACGTGATGCTGCGCGGCCGCGCGGACTCGCTGATGGGAGCGGTGCAGGACGCCGAAGACCCCGAGGACAATGTCACGGTCGACCCCACGGAGCTGGTCGTGCCCGCGCAGGATGTCTACGAGGTGCTGAGTCCAACGGGCCGCGTGCTGGGCCATTCGTTAGGCCCGTCCGCCGAACTGCTTGCTGCGCTGAGTGCATCGCGCGCCGACGGCAGCTTCAACTTCAGGGTTGGACGAGAGCGCTACCGCGCGGTGCGCTTCGAGGGCGTGCGCGTCATCGACCGCGAAGTGAACGGTGGATTGCGCCGCCCGGTCACGGTGCTCTACGCCTCGCCGACGCGCGACCTGTGGCATGGAGCGGTGGAGGCGGTGTGGTTTTACATTGCTGCAAGCGCTCTATTGTTGGCCGCCACCGGCATCGCGCTGGTCTGGTTCCTGCGCCGGAGGCTCTCTCCGCTGCAGGAGCTGGCCGCGATTGCCGGCCGCGTCTCCACGCGCTCGTGGGAGTTTGTGCCGCCGGCTGCCGTGCTTCGCACCACGGAGCTTGCGCCGATTGCGCTCTCCATGGAGGAGCTGCTGAAGGGACTGCAACTGGCCTTCGAGCGCCAGCGCCGGCTCACCGGAGACGCCGCGCACGAGTTGAAGACCTCGATCGCGGTGTTGAAGTCCAGCCTGCAACTGCTGTCCATGGCGCCGCGAACGGCGGAGCAGTACGAGGCCGGGCTGGAGGGCCTGCTGCTCGATTCCGAGCGCATGGAAGAGCTGGTGAGCCGAATGCTGACGCTGGCGCGGCTGGAAGAGGCCGCGGTGGAAGCGCGCGCGTCGTGCGATCTTCCGTCGGTTGTGCGCGATGTTGCGGAACGGCTGCGGCCGCTGGCCGAGCTGAAACATGTCGTGTTGGAAGTCAGCGCGGCTGAGGCGCGCGCCGTCGCCATGCACATAGACGACGCGGAGCTGCTCTGCTCGAACCTGATCGTGAACGCCTTGCAGCACAGCGCGGCGAACGGGCGCGTCTCCGTTGTTGTGCAGGTGTGCGGCGGAATCGAAGGAGTAGTTGAACTGCGCGTCGCCGACCGGGGCGACGGCATCCCCGCATCCGCGCTGCCGCATGTCTTCGAGCGCTTCTTCCGCGCCGACCGCTCGCGCAGCCGGGCCAGCGGCGGAGCAGGGCTTGGCCTCTCCATCTGCAAAGCCATCGTCGAACGGTCCGGCGGAACCATCCACATCGAGAGCGCGGTAGGAACGGGCACCGAAGTCACGGTGAATCTGCCCGCCCGAGCGTCTTCAGCGTAACGCGCAAAAAACACCTGTCTGCTTCACGCAGCCCGCGCGGCAAGTTAAGGACGGCTTGTACAAGTGTTCGAGATTCCCTCGGAGGCTAAAGCCGCATTGGAAATAGGCCGCTTGTGGCGGGACTAAAGTCCCGCCCTTTCAAAACGGAGACTGATTCAGAGATTCCTTAGACGTGCTGCACGGCCTGGGCGAGGTGGCTGAGGGTGCTCTTGGCGTCGCCGTAGAGCATGTTGGTGTTGGACTTGAAGAAGAGGGGGTTCTCCAGCCCGGAGAAGCCGCGTCCCTGGCCGCGCTTGAGCACGATAACGCTCTTGGCGCGGTCCACTTCCAGAATGGGCATTCCGGCGATGAGCGAGTTGGGATTGTCGCGCGCGTCGGGATTGACCACGTCGTTGGCGCCGATCACCACGGCCACATCGGTGGAGGGGAATTCGGGGTTGATCTGCTCCATCTCGTAGAGCTGCGAGTAGGGGACGTTGGCCTCGGCCAGAAGCACGTTCATGTGTCCCGGCATGCGTCCGGCGACGGGATGAATGGCGTACTTGACGGTGACGCCGCGCGACTCCAGCAGCTCGCCCAGCTCGCGCACGGCGTGTTGGGCCTGGGCGGTGGCAAGGCCGTAACCGGGGACGAAGATGACGCGGTTGGCAAAGGCAAGCTGCATGGCCGCGTCGTCCAGCGATATCTCGCGCATCACTCCGCCGGTCTCCGTCGAGGCCGTGGCGATGACCGAGCCGAATCCACCGAAGAGCACGTTGGTGATGGAGCGGTTCATGGCCTTGCACATCAGCACCGAGAGGATGAAGCCGGAGAATCCGTCCAGCGTACCGGCGATGATCAGCACGTTGTTGCCCAGGACGAAGCCGGTGGCCGCGGCAGCCAGGCCGGCGTAGGAGTTCAACAGCGACATGACGACGGGCATATCGGCCGAGCCGATGGGGATCACCAGCATGACGCCGAAGACGAAGGCCACGCCAAGCATGGTGTAGAAGGCCGCGATGACGGAGGGGTGCATCCAGAAGTAGACGAAGCTGCCCGTCATGGCGAGGAAGATGACCAGGTTGATGGCGTTCTGGCCGCGGAACTGGATGGGTTTGCCAGGGATGGTGCCGTGCAGCTTGCCCGCGGCGATGAGCGAGCCGGTGGTGGTGAGCGCGCCCAGCATCACTTCAAATCCCAGTGCGCCGCGCGTGACGACGGTCATCTCCGAGCCGCGGATGATGAACTCGCCGACGCCGACCAGCGCCGCCGCCAGCGCGCCAAAGGCGTGGGAGAGCGCGGTCCGCTGCGGCATTGAGGTCATGGGAACGAAGAGCGCCATCCATATGCCGATGATGGAGCCGATGGTGAGCCCGACGAGGATCCATCCCCAGGTGACGATATGCGCGCCAATCAGCGTGCCGACGATGGCCATGAACATGCCGCCCTCGGCCATGAACATTCCGCGCCGCGCCGTCTCCGGATGAGACATGCCCTTCAAGGCGAGTACGAAGAGGATCGAGGCGACCAGGTAGGTCGCTTCCATGAAGTAGGAAGTGAGGCTCATTGGGACGCCCCCGGGGCAGGCGCCTTCTTCCCCTCGTCCTTGCGCTTGCCGAACATCTTCAGCATGCGGTCGGTGATGCCGAATCCGCCGACCACGTTGATGGTGGATGCGGTGACGGCGATAAAGCCCAGAATGTGCGCAACTGGCGAGCGGGTGGCCCCGGCCAGAACCAGCGAGCCGATCAGCGAGATGCCGGAGATGGCATTGGTCGCCGACATCAGCGGCGTATGCAGCAGGGGCGGAACGCGGCTGATGACCTGGTAGCCCAGGAAGGCGGCCAGCGCGAAGACGTAGACCGAAGCGATCAGAACAGCAGGATTCATAGGCCTCTCGGGTTTATTGCGAAACTGTTTTACTGCCCGCCGCGGCTTCCAGGGCCGAAGCCACGCGCGGATTGACGACCTTGCCCTGATGGGCCACGCAGGAGCCGCTGAGTATTTCGTCATTCATGTTGAGGTGGAGCGCGCCGTCCTTCACGATCAGGGCGAGGAAGTTGGAGATGTTGCGCGAGTAGAGTTGGCTGGCGTGGCCGGGAACAGCGGCGGGAAGATTGAGCGGGGCAAGCAGAGTCACTCCGTTGTATACCTGGGTCTCGCCGGGCTTGGTCAGCTCGCAGTTTCCGCCGCCAGCGGCTGCCAGGTCCACCAGCACCGTGCCGGGGCGCATGTTCTCCACCGCGTCGCGCCGCAGCAGCAGCGGAGCGGGCCGGCCGGGAACCTGCGCCGTGGTGATAATCACGTCCGCCGTCTTGGCCGTCTTGGCGATCAGGTCGCGCCCGCGATCCAGCGCCTCTTCGCTGAGTTCTTTTGCGTAGCCTCCCTTGTCCTCGGTGGAAAGTCCGCCGAGGTCGACATCGAGGAACTTCGCTCCTAGGGAACGCACCTGCTCGCCCGCGGCGGCGCGAACGTCGTACGCCTCCACCACGGCGCCCAGCCGTCGCGCGGTGGCGATCGCCTGCAGGCCCGCAACCCCAGCCCCGATGACGAAGACACGCGCCGGCGCAATGGTTCCCGCCGCGGTCATCAGCATGGGGAAGAGACGCGGCAGCGTGTCGGCGGCCAGAATCACCGCCTTGTAGCCGGCGACCGTGGCCATCGACGAAAGTGCGTCCATGGCCTGCGCGCGCGTGATGCGCGGAACCAACTCGACGGAGAAGAGCGTGACGCCCGTCTCGATGGCCGGAAGCAGCGCGGAGGGGTCGTCCAGCGGACGCAGAAATCCAATCACAACGCAGCCGGGCTTGATCTTTCGCTGGTCCTCGGCCGGGGGAGCGTTCACCACGGGCAGGATGTCGGCGGAGGCGAGAAGCGCGGCGCGGCCGGCGGCCAGCGTGGCCCCGGCCTGCGCGTAGGCTTCGTCAGAGATGCCCGACGCCACTCCCGCGCCGGCTTCCACCGCAACCTCAAGGCCATTGGCGATCAGCTTCTTGACGGCATCGGGAAGCAGCGCAACACGGGTCTCTCCAACGGCTGCTTCCTTCACAATGACAAGACGCAAGACATTTCCTCCAAGCCGGTCAGGCTCGCACGGTCCAACCGCCCATCGCGGGCCGGTTACAGATGGATTGCACAACTCCGGCGTGAGCTTGCAGCCGGTTGCAAGATTGAGGTTTCTGCTCCTTCTATCCTACTACGCTGCCTGAACACTGTTGTCGCCGGAAGCTGCCCCAATGCGGCGTTATTGCCTGAAAAAACGGATGTTGACACTTATTGTAGATGGAGAGAGAGACGCTGAATGTGACATATATCACTGCTGGCCCCATTCGAGGTCCGCGCGGACGCGCATGGGCCGGCTACAGCGGGTGCTGAAAAAGGCTTGATTGGAACTACGAGCAAAAAACCCAGGGCTAAAGCCCCTTGAATCCATTGGCTTTTTTCAGGGGGCTGAAGCCCCCTGCTCCCTCCGAAAGGCAAAAACGAGAGTGTTTCAGCAGCCTCTTCAACGACGAGGCTCAGATGTAGTCGCGGAAAAGCTCCTCCGATGGCGCCGGAATCACGCCGCGCGCAACCAGCATTCCCTCTTCCGCCGCAGCCTTGGAACCCGCCTCGACCGCTGCCTGCACGCTGGATACATCGCCCGCCATCAGCACGAATCCCTTGCCGCCCAGCGCCATCGCCAGATGCACTTTAAGCAGGGTTACATTGGCGGATTTCACGGCGGCGTCCGCGGCGTCGATGATGCTGGACGCGGAGAAGGTCTCGATGACGCCGATGGAGCGCAACTGCGAGGGGTTGATCTCCACCGATTGCGAGATGGCATGAAGGACGGAGGGATGCACGCGCGCGATCTGACGCCGCTCGATGAGCGAAGCGCCGGCGGTAGCGCCGCCCGCCTCAACCGCAGTGGTCACTGACGCCACGTCGCCGGCGACCGCGATGAGGAACTTGCCGGAGCAGATGCTGCGCGCCATCAGGACCTGGACCTTGGCGGCCTTCAACATCACGTCCTCGACCTGAAAGCCGGTGGCAACGCTGGAGAGTTCGATGAGTCCTATCGATTGAATATCAGCCACGAGATTGGCTCCTTCCGAGCTAAAGAAAGACACGACCTCAGCGGCTAAAGCCGCGGTCATAGATCGAGTTTTTACGGCACGGATAAATCCGTGCCCTTAAGCAAAACGGACCCATCGGCGTGTTGGGAAGCTTATGCATCGATCACCACCGAGTCGTGCGTCAGGCGCACTATGCCGCCGATGCTGGCGTGGATGCGCGCGCCCAGCTTGCCTGCTTCAGGCTCGGCGATGAGATCGCCCATGTTCACCTTTTGCCCCGTCTTGACCACGGCAACCGCGGGCGCGCCGGCGTGCTGCTTCAGCGGCAACGTCACGCGGCTGGGCGAGAAGCTGTGCTCGGTGAGCGGGCCGACGTTGTTGAACTCGGAGAGCCCCAGCCGCGAGATCAGGCGGGTCATGGGCACGCGGCGGTAGTCCGCCATCGGGTGCGGCGTCACCGACTCCGGCGTTCCGGTGAAGAAGAGCCCGTTGGCGCGCGCCGCGGGCTTGGACTGCACACAGACGTTCTTGGGATCGAGGTCTTCGGGGCAGGCGTACAGGCTGCACAGGTTGCACTCGCAGCAGTAGAGCGTGCCGGCGACGATCTCCGCCGGGCTGGGGCTGAAGCCCAGCGACTGCATGGCGCGGTGCGGCTGGATGGGATGGCCCAGCAGGTAGCGCGGGCAGAACTCGGTGCAGAAGCGGCACTGGTCGCAGGCCGAGCGGCCGACGCGCGCAATCACCGGCCACTTGGCGGCGTGGCGCTGGATCAGGCTGTGCGATGAGGGAAGGACAATGATGCCGCCGGTGGTCTTGGTGACGGGAACATCGAGGCCGGCGGCTGGCTTGGCCATCATGACTCCGCCCAGAAGCACGCTGAAGTCGTTGACGGTCGCTCCGCCCGCCGCCGCGATCACCTCTCCGATGGTGATGCCGATGGGCACGCGCAGCGTAATGGGGTTGCGGACGGCGCCAGCGACGGTGAGGTACTTCTGCGTCACCGGCTGGTCCAGGCCAATGTTCATCAGGGTCTCGACGTTGGCGACCATCGCGTCCACGTCCTTGGGCAGCCCGCCGGGCGGGATGACGCGGCCGGTGACGATGTGGACGAGGATGAACTCGTCGCCCGCCGGATAGGAATCCGGGAGGGTGGCGACGCGGATGTTGCTGGGCGCGTGCTGCTCCATCGCGGCGATAATGTCGTGGTACTTTTCCTTGATGCCGATGACGCCCTGCGGCGCGCCCACCATCTCCATGGCCGCCAGCATTCCGCGCAGGAACGGCTCGGCGTGGTGGTGCAGCAGCTCCTTGTCTTTGTGCAGCAGGGGCTCGCACTCGGCTGCGTTGGCGATCACCAGCGGCACCCGCGTCCCCAGCTTCACCGCCGTGGGAAATCCTCCGCCGCCTGCGCCCACAATGCCCAGCTCGCCCACGCGAGCTGGGGTTATCGGTTGCGATCTACCTTTGGCCGCAGCCATTAGCGCTCCACCTGCCTCTGGTGCCATCGGGCGAAATCCTCAAAGTCGTTCACAATTCTGATTGACTCTGACAGTCAATATACGATATGGTTTTTATACAGTCAAGAACGTTCATAGTCCGTCAGTATTGGCAGTTTGGCGGACTTATCAGTTCGTAGTTCATCGTTAACTTAGTCCGTAGTAACAACTGGTGCAATATGTAGTTTGTCACTACGGAATGCACTCCGCTGCGCTGCAATGCAGTTCGCCAAACTGAATCGTTCGTCACGATGATATGTCTGATCCCCAATATCGGTAGCACCTCCTTCAAGTATCGCGTGCTGAAGATGCCGGAGGAGACGGTGTTGGCCAATGGACGCGTGGAGCGGATCGGCCAGCCCGGCGGCGATTGTCCCGACTACCCCTCCGCGATCCGCAAGTGCATCGCCGATGTGGTGGGACCGGGCAAGGCCCTGAAGAGCCTCTCGGAGATCGAAGCGGTCGGATTCAAGGCTGTGCTTGCCGGTCCGCTCTCCGGCCCATGCCTGGTGAACGACGAGCTGCTGGCGGCGATGGACGCCTTCTCCTTCTTCGCGCCCGCGCACAATCCTCCGTATATCGCCGCCATGAAGGCCTTTCGCGACGCACTTCCCGGCGTGCCGCTGGTCGCGGTCTTCGAGACCATTCCCTACGCATCGCTGGATGAGGCGGCGACGACCTACGCGGTGCCGTACGAGTGGCGCACGGAGTTCGGCATTCGCCGCTACGGGTTCCACGGCGCGAGCCATCGCGCGGCCAGCGAGAATGTGCGCAAGCAGTTCAACAAGCCGGGCCTGCGCCACATCTCCTGCCATCTGGGAGGAAGCTCCAGCATTGCGGCATTCCGCGATGGAGTTGCGATCGACACCAGCTTTGGCACCTCGCCGCAGTCCGGCCTGCCGCAGAACAATCGCGTGGGCGACATTGACGCCTTTGCCGTGCTGTACATGATGAAAAAGCTGGGCCTTGGCCCGGACGAGATGGCGCGCATTTTAGGCAGCCAGTCCGGCCTGGCGGGCATCAGCGGCACCAGCGGCGACATGCGCGACATGGAAGAGGCTGCGGCGGCGGGGAGCCACCGCGCGCGGCTTGCGCTGGATGTGTATGTGCGCGCCATCCGCCGCTATCTTGGGGCGTTCATGCTGGAGTTGGACGGGGTGGATGCGATCAGCTTCTCCGGCGGCATCGGCGAAAACAGCCCGGAGACGCGCAGCGCGGTGTGCCGGAACCTGGCCGCCTTCGAGATCGAGATCGACGAGGCGGTGAACCGCACGGCGCGCACGGCGCAGGTGATCTCCAGCAAGACCTCCGCCACCAAGGTGCTGATCGTTCCAGCGGATGAAGAGAGTGTGGTTGCACGCGACACCGTCAGCGTCGTGGAACGGGGCAGAGTGAAGCGGGCAGATATAGGGAAATCAATCGAAGCAGCGAGATGAAACCGAGCGTGGTGAGCAAGGTCAGACTATGGCAAGCGGAAGCGCAGCACTAACGAATTCATCGCAACCGATCGACCGGTCGGTGGTCGAGCAGATCGTCCGTCAGGTCGCGTTGGAGTATCTTGGCCGCGATGGCGCGGGGCGCGGCGCCGGCGAAGCTCCGCTGCTGACCGTGCTGGCCTCGGCGCGGCACATGCACATCTGCCGCGCGGACATGGACGTTCTGTTCGGGCCGGGCACGGAGCTGACGGTCTACAAGGAGCTCTATCAGGCGGGCAACTTCGCCGCCAACGAGAAGGTGACGATCATCGGGCCGCGCAGCCGGTTGATCTCCAACCTGCGCATCCTGGGGCCGATGCGCAAGCAGTCGCAGGTGGAGCTGGCGTTCACCGACGCCATCAGCCTGGGCTTCGACGACATTCCGGTGCGGCTCTCCGGCAACATCGCGGGAACGCCGGGAGCGATCATCATGGGGCCGAAGGGCAACATCGAGCTGAAGGAAGGCATCATTCGCGCGGCGATTCACGTGCATATGAACCCGGGCGAGGCAGCCTACTTCGGGGTCAAGCAGGGCGACCTGATGAAGCTGCGCATCGGCGGCGCGGCCAGCACGACCTTCAACAACGTACATGTCCGCATCGACCCAACCTCGCGGCTCAACGTCCACATGGACACCGACGAGGCCAATGCGTGCGGCCTGCATCTGACCAAGGACATTGAACTGCTCAAGTAAGGTTTCAGGGAACCAAGGGTTTTAGCAATTTGGAAGGAAGAAGAGAGGACTCGATGAAACAAGCGCTTGGAATGATTGAAACGAAGGGCTTGGTCGCGCTGTTCGAGGCGACTGACGCGATGCTGAAATCCGCAAACGTGACCTTTACCGGCTGGCAGTCGGTGGGGTCGGGACTGGTCACCGCTTTTGTTGAGGGCGACGTGGCCGCGGTGAAGGCCTCAACCGATGCCGGCGCGGAAGCCGCATCGCGAATCGGCGAGGTGGTCAGCGTTCAGGTGATCTCGCGTCCCCACGACGAGCTGCCCTCCTTCGTGCAAGCGGAGAAGAAGGCCGCAGTCAAGAAATAGCGGAGCATCCCACCCTTGCGACAAAGACAGATGCGCCGCAAGGATGGGGCACCCAGCGTATCGCAAGTGGAAGAATTGCCCCAGCGGGCAGAGGAGACAAGATGAGTGAAGCAATTGGATTGATCGAAACAAAGGGCCTCGTCGGATTGGTCGAGGCGAGCGATGCAATGGTGAAGGCGGCCTCGGTCGAGTTGGTGAAGACGGTGCAGATTGGCGGAGGATTTGTGACCGCGATCGTGCGCGGCGACGTGGGCAGTGTGCGCGCAGCCGTGGATGCAGGGGCCGCAGCCGCCAAGGCAATCGGCGAACTGGTGGCCTCGCATGTCATCGCGCGCCCGCACGATGCGCTGGTCGACAGCTTTCTGAAGTAAGCGGACCAAGGTCCGAGGTACAAGGTTCGAGGTTCGAGGGATTGGACGCGAGTCACGGGATAATACGGAACTAAGAAGATTGGGAGAAACGAAATGGCCAATGAAGCGATTGGGATGATTGAGACGAAGGGCCTGGTAGCCCTGGTGCAGGCCACCGACGCAATGCTGAAGGCGGCAAGCGTCGAGTTCGTCGGATGGAACAAGGTCGGCAGCGGGTTGTGCTCGGTGTTCGTTCAAGGCGATGTAGGCAGCGTTCGCGCGGCAGTGGATGCGGGAGCGGCAGCCGCCAAGGAGGCCGGCGAGGTGATGAGCGTGCATGTGATTGCGCGGCCGCACAGCAGCCTGGGGTCCGTATTGCCCAAGTAGTTGCAACGGACACCGCGCGGGGCGACGGTCCTGTGCGGCGCAATGAGGTGAGCGGGCATGTTTATCGCAAAAGTAATCGGCAATGTCGTCTCCACGCAGAAGAACGAGAAGTTCCGCGGGATGAAGCTGCTGCTGGTCCAGCCGTACATCAACCGGGAGGGCCGGCTGGAGATCTCCGGCAGCTCGGTGGTGGCGGTTGACAGTGTTGGCGCGGGAATCGGCGAGTGCGTGCTGTTTACGCAGGGAAGCTCGGCGCGGCTGACGCCGGCGACCAAGGATGCGCCGGTGGATGCGGTGCTTGTCGGCATCGTGGATACGGTCGAGGTGGACGGCAAGATATTGGAGAAGCCGTAAATGACGGGTTTGGAGAAAGTATGACGAACCAGGAACAGGTGATCGCGGAGATTGCGCGGGAGGTTGTGGCACGGCTCCGCGCCCAGATGCAGCAGGCGCAGCCGGCCACGACGCCGGCCAGCGCGCCAGCCAGCGCGCCAGCATCCGCCAGGCATGCCAGCAGCGCCGACGCACACGACGGCGTCTTCCTCACCGTGGACGAGGCGGTCAACGCGGCGCACGCGGCACAGAAGAAGGTGGAGGAGATGAGCCTGGAAGAGCGCGGGCGCATGATCTCCGTCGTTCGCAACATCTGCATCGACCGTTGCGAAGAGTTGGGCAAGATGGAGCTGGAAGAGACCAAGGTGGGCCGGCTCGACCACAAGATCCAGAAGCTGAAGAACATGCGCTATGTGCTGGGCGTGGAGGCGATGCACACCGAGGCGCGCAGCGACAAGTCGGGACTGTGCATCATCGAGCACGCGCCGTGGGGAGTGATCGGCATGTCGCTTCCGGTGACGCACTCGGTGCCGACCATGGCGGCCAACGCGATCAACATTCTGGCTGCGGGCAACACGGCGATCTTTGCGCCGCACCCGTCGGGCAAGCGCGTGGCGCAGTACGCGCTGCAGCTCTTCAACCGCGAGATCGAGCGCGAGTGCGGCGTGGCCAACGTGCTGACCACCGTACAGGAGCCCAGCATTGAAACCGCCACGCAGATGTTCCAGCATCCCAAGGTCGCGCTGCTGTGCGTCACTGGCGGGCCGATGGTGGTGGCCGCGGCGAGCAAGTACGGCAAGCGCGTCATCGCGGCCGGGCCAGGCAATCCGCCCGTCGTGGTGGACCAGAACGCCGACCTCGACCTGGCCGCGCGGTGCATCATCGAGGGCGCAGCCTTCGACAACAACCTGCTGTGCATCGGCGAGAAAGAGGTCTTCGTGGTCGCATCCGTCGCCTCGGCGTTTATGGATGCGATGCGCCGCGCCGGCGGCTTCGAGTTGAACAAGGCCGCAATCGAACGGTTGACAAAGGCCGCCTTCACCTTCGAGGGCGACGGCAAGGGATGCGCGCGCGCGCATGTTCGCAAGGAGCTGGTCGGCAAGGATGTCGCAGTGCTGGCGGCGGCGGCCGGGGTCAGCGTTCCCGCCAGTACGCAGATTCTCTTCGGCGAGACGGACGAGGACCATGCCTTCGTCGTCGAGGAGCAGATGATGCCTTTCATTCCGGTGGTGCGCGTGTCGTGCGTGGACGCGGGCATCAGGGCGGCGGTGAAGGCGGAGCACGGCTACCGGCACACGGCCATCATTCACTCCAAGGATGTGGACGCGGTGACGCGCATGGCGCGCGCCATGAACACGACGATCTTTGTGAGCAACGCCTCTTCGCTGGCGTCGCTGGGCTTCGGCGGGCCGGGATACCTGAGCCACAGCATTGCAACACCGACCGGCGAGGGCATCACCACGCCGCTGACATTTACCCGCGAGCGCCAACTGACCATCGGTGGCGCGCTGAGGATCGTCTAGCCATGTTTCTGGCCCGCATCGACGGCACGGTTGTTCCGGCGGCCAAGCACGCCACGCTGGAGGGCTGCCGTTTTCTGGTTGCCCAGCGGCTGGAGGCCGACGGCAGCACCGGCGCGGAGCCGCTGGTGCTGGTGGATCTGCTGGGCGCAGCATTCGGTTCCACCGTGCTGGTCTCCACCGACGGCGACATCGCGCGCGAGCGCTTTGGCAACACGACGCCGGCGCGCATGGTAGTGGTGGGAATTGTGGACCCGGCGCAGGGCGCAGGGAGGGCGGCATGAGACTTGGCATCGTTCGCGGACACGTCACGCTGACGCCGGCCGTTCCGGAGCTGCTCGGCCTGACGCTGGTGGTGCTGGAGCCGATGACGATGGCCAACCTGCGGGCGAAGAATGGCCTGGGCGGCGGCAAGTCCCTGGTGGCCGTGGATGCGCTGGGCGCGGCCAGGGGCCAGATGGTGGCGTTTACAGAAGGCACCGAGGCCGCGAACCCTTTCTGGCCGAATCGAGCTCCGGTGGACGCGTATTGCACGTTGATTGTCGACTCCATCACAACAGGGAATTCATAGGAAGAAGAATCTGAGGTGCGGCAGTGAGGAAGGGCGAAGTGAAAACAATTGAACATACAGGTCGGAATGTTCTGGTTATGCGCGATGCGCAGAGCGCGCAGGCCGCGGGGGCGACCCAGGTGCGGGTCTGCGAGCGCTGCGTCATCACACCTTCGGCGCGCGACTTTCTGCGGCAGAACGAGATTGAGCTGGTGATGGGCCCGGGCGCTGTGGTTGCGGCTTCGACCAGCCGGAGCGCAGCCAGCCCCGTGCAGGCGACGCGCAGCCCGGCCAATCCGCGGCTCTTCTCCACGCCCGAGGCCGAGGCGGTGAAGAAGGAGATATGCGCCGTCGGCCGCAAGCTGTGGAACCGCGGCTATGTCGATGGCAACGGCGGCAACATCTCGTACCGCATCGGGCCCAACGAGGTACTGTGCACGCCGACCCTGTTCAGCAAGCTGGACCTGACGCCGGAAGATATGTGCCTGGTGGACCTGGACGGCGTTCAGATTGCCGGGACCAAGCCGCGCACCAGCGAGATCTTTCTGCATCTGGAGATCTACAAGGCCGTTCCGGAGGCGAAGTCCTGTGTCCACTGTCATCCTCCTCATGCCACCGCCTACGCCATCACCGGGCGCGTCCCGCCCAACGGGATCATCCCGGAGTTCGAGGTCTTCGTGGGCAAGGTCGCTATCTCGCCCTACGAGACGCCGGGCACGGCAGCCTTCGCGCAGACTGTGCTGCCCTATGTGCGCGAGCACAATACGGTGCTGCTCTCCAACCACGGCATCATCTGCTGGGCAGACAGCGTGACCCACGCCGAGTGGTACGCCGAGGTGGTGGACACCTACTGCCATACTCTGATCCTGGCGTCGCAGTTGGGCGTTCCCATCTCGCAGATCTCCGAGCGGCAGACCACCGACCTGCTGGCCATCAAGAAGAAGCTCGGCCTGCCGGACTCGCGCTTCGACCCTGCGGCGATGAAGGAGTGCCAGTTGTCCGACATGGACGACCCCAACTCCATCGCGCGTCTTCCGTGCGTGCGCGACGGCGCCACCAGAATCACAGCCGACGCTCCGGAGATGGACCGCCTGGTGAAGATGGTCACCGATGCGGTGATGAGCGCCATGGGCGAATCCTGAAGCCGTGAAGGGAGCGCGCTGAGAGAAGCGGATACGTACTGCAACCCGCGTCACTCGGCCACTGCACGATGAAAGCCGCTGAACGGCAACTGAGAATCCGGCAGATGTTCGAGGCCAAGGACTTCCTCGACCTGGAGACCCTTTGCCGCGAGCTGGAGGCCTCCGAGTCCAGCGTGCGCCGCGATCTGGACGTGCTGGAGGCGGAGAGCGTTCTCCGGCGCGTCTATGGCGGCGCGGTTCCGGTACACCAGTCCGGCAACGGCGCATTCGATTTCACCGTGGAGAGCGGGCGCTTCAGCGACGAGAAGGGCCGCATCGCGCGGCTCACCGCCGGGCTGATTGAAGACGGCCAGACGGTGATCCTGGACGGCGGGTCAACCGTTGCGGCGGTGGCCGGAGAGCTGGCCTCGAAGTCGCTGCACATCGTCACCAACTCGCTGCCCATCGCCGAGACGCTGGAGGCGCGGCGCAATATCGAGCTGACGCTGACCGGCGGCTACCTGGATCCGCGCCTCCGCGTCATGCTGGGGCCGCTGTGCGAGCAGATGCTGGGCCTGATCCGCGCCGACGTGCTCATCATGGGCATCGGCAGCGTCACCGAGGCCGGGTTCAGCAACAACAACACGCTGGTGGTGGGCTCGGAGCAGAAGATGATCGAGATCGCCAGCCGGGTGATCATCGTCGCCGACCACAGCAAGTTCGGCCGCGGCGCGATGATTCCGGTGGGGCCGCTGGAGGACGCCGATACCGTTGTCTCCGACAGCGAACTCGACGGCGAATACGTGGAGCTGCTGCGCGGCAAGGGCATCGAAGTGCTGCTGGCGTAGCTGGGCTGAGCTTGCGTTGCCCCGATTCTGGGTGGATTACGCTGGCGAGTTGCCGTTATTTCGCTTTCTATACGTTATTTATTCTCCCCACCCCCCTCCCCCCTCCCCCGCTAAAGTAGCCAAATGCAATGAGATGCAGGAATTTGTCTGCAAAGTCGTCATGCAAGACGACTTACAGGTCAAATATAAGAAAACAATCGAGTTATTGAAACAGATCCGCTCTGCGAACAATTTCCCCCTGCTTTAATTATACGGGTTGGAGGGAAACTAGTATGCCAAGTATTTTTCGGGGGGAAGTGGTTGGTGGGGAGTGGGTTAGTTGGATTTTGGAGGGCCGAGGGGCTTGACAAGGAAAAAAGTTGTGAGTTGTAAGTTGTGAGTGAAGAACAGACAACGGCAAAGGCGTGTCCCGGGGGCTGAAGCCCGTTTCTTCGATGGGACGGGATTGCCCAGGCTAAAGCCTGGGCCTATCTCAGAAGCAAAAGCAAGGACAGGGTCCGGGGCTGAAGCCCGTTTCTTCGAGGGGATGGTTTCAGGGGCCTGAAGGCCCCTGCTCCCTCCGGGTCGCGTAACCGCGCGAGACCCCACCCATCGCGCAAAGGACGCGCGATGAATGGGGCACCCGAAATCCCACCCTTTCGCAAAGGCGAAAGGATGGGGCACCCGGCGGACCCCACCCACGCCGCGATGAGACCGCGTCATGAATGGGGCACCCGGCTTTGGTCAACTCTGGGCTGGTGCGTGGGTTGGGTGGATTGTGCGATGATGCCAAGGCTGGCCGATCTGTGCGATCTAGGGCGGCGATCTTCACGAAGTCGAGGGGAAAAATGCGCATTGGGAAGATGTGGAGCGTGGGGTTGGCGGTGTTGCTGGCGCTGGGTGTGGGCGCGCGGGCGCAGAGCGGCGGGGAGCACAGAGGCCCGACCAGCGGGGCGCGGAGCGGGCGGGGCGAGCTGAAGGTTTACTTTGTGGATGTGGAGGGCGGGCAGTCTACGCTGTTCGTCATGCCGGGTGGCGAGAGCCTGCTGGTGGATACGGGATCGCCGGATTCCAGAAACCCGGCGGCGCCCAGGGACGCCATGCGGATTGCGGCGGTGTGCAAGCTGGCGGGCGTGACCAAGATCGACAACCTGGTGGTGACGCACTACCACTCCGACCACGTGGGCGGGCTGCCGCAACTGGTGGGGATGGTTCCGGTGGGGCGGTTCATCGACCATGGCGTGAACCGCGAGACAGCGGATGTGCAGGGCGGCTCGTCGACGATTGCGGGATACGACGCCTATCAAAAAGTACTGGCCGAGGGCCACGCGGAGCATCTGACGGTGAAGCCGGGCGACGTGCTGCCGGTGAAGGCGATGCGGGTGGAGGTGGTGAGCGGGGACGGTGAGGGCATCTCCAAGCCACTGGCGGCGGGCGGCGAGCAGAACCCGTACTGCGCGGCGTCGCCGTTGAAGGACGCGGAGGGGACCGAGAACGACCGCTCGCTGGGGCTGGCGATTACGTTTGGCAAGCTGCGGATCCTCGACCTGGGCGACCTGACGTGGAACAAGGAGCGGGGACTGATGTGTCCGGTGGACAAGCTGGGCAAGGTGGATGTATACATCGTGTCGCACCACGGGCTGACCAACAGCGGCAGCCCGGCGCTGGTGGATGCGATTGCGCCGCGGGTGGCGATCGAGGACAACGGCCCGCGCAAGGGCGGCGCGCCCGCAACCTTTGAGACGATCGAGGGTTCATCCAGGCTGAAAGACCTGTGGCAGCTGCACACAGCCGAGGGAAGCGATGCCAAACACAACGTCGCGGAGCCGCGCATCGCCAACCTGCCGGGACCGGACGCGGGGAATTATTTGAAGCTGACGGGCCGGATGGACGGCAGCATCGCGGTGACCAACGGGCGCACCGGCGAGACGGTAGAGTATCCCGCGCCGTAATATGATTGGCCGGGCGGGATGATCTTGCGCGACGGATTGCATCCTACCTAAGCAGGGAACTCGCGGACCTACGATTCGACAGAGTGACGAAGGCCGCGGAAACCGATTGAGGACAGAAACGGAGAAGACAATGAACCAGAGCGGCAGGGCGCGAACGGAGGACGACGTGATCGAAGAGGCGAAGGCAGGCGAGGTGCGAACGGGACCAGCGGAGCGCGAGTGGCGGAGGGCTGGATTGGCCCGGATTGGGCGGAGCCTTCTTGGCGCCGGCCTGGGGATTGCGTTGGCGCTCAGCATTCCGGGCGGCCATAAGTCGGCTCAGGCGGCAGGCTTGCAGAGCGCGGTCGACCAGAACGCAGGCGACCCGGCGGATGCGAATATGGCGCAGGCAGATGCTGGGCAGCCAGCGCAGGTGCTGGACGCGCGCGCGCAGGACCCGGGCCAGCAGCAGGGCGAGGACTACTCGCAGCAGCCGCCCGCTCCGATTGTGCGCCAGGCGCCGGATTCAGGCCAGCCGAGCTACGACAACGGCGCCGCGGACAACGGCCAGCTCAGCGATCAGCAGGCGGCCGACGACTACGCCAACGATCTGACCGATGAACAGGCCAGCGAAGCTCCGCCGCCGCTGCCGGAGTACGATCAGCCGCCCGCGCCGTATCCCGACTATCTGTGGACGCCGGGCTACTGGGCTTGGGGGCCGTTTGGGTATTACTGGGTCCCGGGTTGCTGGGTGGAGGCGCCGTATGAGGGCGCGCTGTGGACTCCGGGGTACTGGGGCTTCTTCGGCGGGTTCTACCGCTTCCACCACGGATACTGGGGGCTGCACATCGGCTTCTATGGCGGCGTGGATTACGGGTACGGATACGTGGGGCATGGCTACTACGGCGGCTACTGGAACGGCGGCCACTTCTTCTACAACACGACGATCACACGCGTGAATAGGGACGTGGTTCGCAATGTGTACGTTCACCCCGTGAGGATAAACAATGTGGTGATCACCGGGCGAATCGGCAACAGGGTGAGCTTCAACGGCGGGCGCGGCGGCGTTGTTGCACGACCGCTGGCGGCGGAGGTCCGCGTGCTGCAGGAGCGGCGCATTCCGCCGATGGCGACACAGGTGCAGGCGCAGCATGAGGCGGCCGGGAACCGGCAGCAGCTCTTCACCCAGAACAAGGGGCGGCCCGCCGCGGTTGTGGCAGCTCGCCCGATCGCCAAGGACCGAGTGCTGCCGGCGGCAGTGCCTCGAGTGGCCGCGCCGGCTGGTCAACCTGGGGTCCGCGGCAACGCGAGGCCGGGGCCAGTGCAGGCGCCGGCGCAAGGAGCACGTCCTCAGCCTCAGGCGGGGCAGCAGATGCGAAACTCTCCGGCAACTCCCGAGTCGCGGCCTGGGCCCGTCCAGCAGAATCGTGACGAGCCGCAGTCGCAACTGCGGCAGGCGCAACCGCAGCAGGCCCAGCCACAACCGCAGATGAGGCAGGCTGCGCCCCAATCGCAGGTGAGGCCGGCACAGCCGCAGATGAGGGAGGCCCAGCCGCAGATGAGGGAGGCCCAGCCGCAACAGGCTGCACCTCAGCCCCAAATCAGGCAGGTACAGCCCCAGCCCGAGGTGAGGCCGGCACAGCCGCAGATGAGGCAGGCCCAGCCGCAACAGGCTGCACCTCAGCCCCAAATCAGGCAGGCGCAGCCTCAGCCCGAGGTGAGGCCGGCACAGCCGCAGATGAGGCAGGCCCAGCCGCAACAGGCTGCACCTCAGCCCCAAATCAGGCAGGCGCAGCCTCAGCCCGAGGTGAGGCCGGCACAGCCGCAGATGAGGGAGGCCCAGCCGCAACAGGCTGCACCTCAGCCCCAAATCAGGCAGGCGCAGCCTCAGCCCCAGGCGCGACCCGCCCCGGCGGCACGCCCGCAGACCGAGGAGAAGCCCCGCTAGTGGATAAAGTACGGAAGCACGGCAGGACAGGCTATGAGGCTTGTTCTGCCGTGCTTTTTCTTTGCAGTCGAGGAAGAGCGCGGCGCCGGGTCATTGCCCGAGAGCGAGCTGGCCGAGCAGGATGGCATTGAGTGCGATGATGACAGTGACGGTGAGCCAGCCGGCGATGCGGGTGCGGCGCGCGCTGGCAAAGCTGTGCATGACGTTCTCGCGGCTGGTGAGCAGAAGCAGCGGGATGAGCGCGAAGGGCAGCGCGAAGCTGAGTACAACCTGCGAGAGCACGAGAATCTTGAGCGGGTCGAGGCCGGTGGCGATGATGATGAGGGCTGGAATGACGGTGATGGCGCGGCGCAGGAATATGGGGAACTTGATGTGGAGGAAGCCCTCGATGATGACCTGGCCGGCCATGACTCCGACGGTGGACGACGAGAGGCCGGAGCAGAGCAGTGCCACGGCGAAGACGACCGCGGCGGCGCGTCCGAAGAGCGGGCCGAGAGTGTGGTAGGCCTCTTCGATGGTGGGCTGAAAGTTGCTGGTGTGGACGAAGGCCACGGCGGCCATCAGGACCATGGCGGAGTTGATGAGCCACGCCCCGTTCATGGCGACGAAGACGTCGATCAGCTCGTAGCGCAGGAAGCGGCTGAGGATGGAGCGGCGCGGAAGCTGGGTTGGCTGGTTGCGGGCTTCGAGGTTTTTCAGCGTCGCGGTGGCAGGCAGCGCGGAGCCGGTGAGCTCCTTCAGGCGCGGCTGCACCAGCGCGGAGTGCAGATAGACGACGTGCGGCATCACGGTCGCGCCCAGCATGGCGACCGCGGCATAGATGCTGTCGTGAAAGTTCTGCGCGGAGGAGTGGTCGAGCGTGGGCAGCAGGGTGTAGAGGGTTGCCAGCTTCCAGTCCGGGTGGACGAGGAATATCTCGAAGGCGTAGCAGACGCCGATGATGGCGACGAAGCCCATGATGCCGCGCTCCAGCCAGCGGAAGCCGATGAGGTCGAGCGCGAGGAAGACGAAGACCAGGACGGTGGCCACCAGCGCGGCCACCAGCATCGTCTCCTTGGGGCTGTAGCCGTGGGCGATGAGCAGCGGGCCGAAGAGGAGATCGAGGCCAAGCGCCGCGCCCAGAAATTCGGCGAGGTCGGTGGCGACGGCGGCGATCTCGGCGGCGATCCACAGGGCGAGAGTCGTGGGCCGGGAAAAGTGCTTGCGGCAGTTCTGGGGCAGGGTGAGTCCGGTGACAATGCCCAGCTTGGCGGCGAGATACTGGATGAGCATCGCCATGATGTTCGACCACAGCAGCACCCAGAGAAGGCGGTAGCCAAACTGCGTTCCGCCCAGGATGTTGGTGGCGAAGTTGCCCGGGTCGATGTACGCGACCGAGGCGACGAAGGCCGGACCGAAGTAGGTCCACATCTCGGTGCGGCCCAGGTTGGAGAAGAAGCCGCGCCGGGCAGGGAGCGCATCGGCAACCGCTGCGCCCGCGCCTGGAGGGACTGCGAACGGTCCCGCCTCCAGCTCATCGGAGGGTGTGGGCCGCAATTGCGTTGGCGAACGATCGGGCATTCATCTCCTGTGTCCGGGCGCCGGGGAAGCGGGCCTGGGGTACTCACAGCACAAATCAATTAGGTTTGCCTACGAATTAGGTATACCTAACTACAGGAAATGAGTCAAACTGAAATGGAGACGGGAGGCCACAACATGGCAGCGCGCCGGCGGACGAATGGCAACACCGAATCGGTGGACAACTACCTGAAGGCCATTCTGTCTCTGGGAGGGCCGGAGGAGTGCCGCGTGACCATCAAGGCTCTGGCCGGCCGGCTGTCGGTGGCGCCTGCATCGGTGACGAACATGCTGCAGAAGCTGGCTGGTTCGCCGGCGCCGCTGGTGGAGTATGAGCGGCACGGCGGGGTGCAGCTATCGTCCGCGGGGAAGCGGCGCGCGCTGGAGGTGGTGCGCCATCACCGGTTGATCGAGACGTTTCTGTACCGGGTGCTGGATTACCCGATCGAAGAGCTGCATGAAGAGGCGGAGCGGCTGGAGCACTTCATCTCGGAGCGCTTCGAGCAGCGGATCGCCGCCAAGCTGGGGAACCCCAGGATCGATCCTCACGGTCATTCGATTCCCACCCTGGAGGGGGAGATGCCGGAGGGGGAGAGACCGGCGCGGGAGTCCATTCTGCTGGCGGACGTCGTCGAGGACGGGACGTTTGCGATCGACAGCATCTCCGACCGGGACGCGCACAGCCTGAGGTCGATCGAGGCCTGCGGGATCACTCCGGGGGCGCGGCTGCGGGTCAGGAAAAGCGCGTCATCGGAGGGCTATTCGGTGCGGACCGGCCGCTCCTCGAAGGTCTTCGATCTCTCCCGCGAGGTTGCACGGGAGATACGGGTCGTCCGTCTGCCGAAGTAACTGTTCGCCGTGGGACGTACGAGTTCAAGAACTCTTGCGGCTTTTCTACAGCAGGAACAGGAGGAGAGAGAATGGCGTGCAAAGAAAATGGCGGCCAGCAGATTGTCTGCCGACCGCCATTCTTGATGGTTTGAGGTTAGAACCGGAAGCGGCCTGCGAACTGCCAGTCGCGCGGAGCAATCTGCACGTTCTGCTGATCGATCGTGCCGAAGGTGCTGGACCAATTGGTTGAGGGAGAGGCACTGTTTGCCGACAGGCCGAGGCTGGCGACGTGGAAGAAGGTGGAGTTGGTGGCGTTGCTCACGTCTGCCTCGATCTGGAAGGTGAGGTGGAGCGTGGCGGTCTCGCGAACATTGAAGGTGCGCCGGAGACCCAGGTCGACGTCCCACCATCCCGGTCCCTTGATTCCATCCGGAGCGGTACTTGCGATGTTGCCGATCTTGAAGGTAGTCCAGGGTTCCGTCGTTGTACCGGTGCTGTAGGACGGGTCAGTGGGAGAAGAATCGGGACTTTCGAAGGCGTTCGTGTTGAGATAGTTGATGGTGGTGTAGTTGGCGGCATTGGATCCCGGACCGCGGCCCCATCTGCCATTGATGCGCGCCTGTCTCTTGTTGAAGCCGGGAGTGTAGTCGGGCATGCAGACCCCCTGGCCGCCGACTGCGTTGGCCATGCAGTTGGTGCCCAGATTGATCTGCAGCGGAGTGCCATCGCGATACTTGTAGATGCCCGAGAACTCCCAGCCTCCGCCGATGAGACCGGCGATGCGGTTGGTGGCGAAGAAGGCCTGGCCGCGGCCAATTGGGAAGGCATAGCTCCAAGTCAGGTTGAACCCATTGGTCTGGTTGGACGTTCCCAGGCTGCGGTCGACACGGTTGGCAGACATGCTTTGAACGAAGTTTCCATCCTGCGGACCCACCGGGAACTCGGACCTGTGATAGCCGGTGTTGTCGATCTCCTTGGCGCGAGTGTAGTTCATCATGCCTTGGAGGTTGTGCCACGGGCGCTGGATCAGGGTCACCTGAAGCGAGTTGTAGTTTGAGTTTCCAGTCTGTCCCCAGAGGTCGTTACCGCAACGATTGGAGCCACCTCCGGCCATGCTCGAAGAACTGCAACCGGAGAACTGGGGGAAGGGCCTGAGGGCCTGGGCAAAGGTAGCGCTCGGGCCGGCGAAGCGGGGGAAGGGAGCGGTAACGCCACCCACCAAGTTTGTGCCTGTGAGCGCGCCCGAAAACTGCTCGCTATAGTCCGGAGAGAAAGTATTGTAGGCGTAACCGCGCCCAGTGCCTCCCGGCAGGAAGTGGGTCTCTGAGCCGGAGTAGGAGACGGTGAGAACGGCCTTCTTGTTGATCATCTTCTGGACCGATAGGTTATAGCTGATATATTGCGGGCCGCGGCCGCCATAGTAGGGGTCGGCATAGTTGACGCCCTGGGCGTTGCAGTAGGTGCCCGATGTGGAGCAGCCTATATCGTTCAGGTGGTCTGCGTTATAGGACGTATAGTCGTAGCTGCCGGTCGTTGCCAGCGGATTGACATTGACTCCGGGCGCAGTCCACGACGGGATGTTGGAAAAGGCGCTGCATGTGCCTGCCGCAACGCATGGAACCGGAGGTCCGAGGACCTGACCCAGGGGCGCCAAGCCCTGTGTGCCCTGGGTGGGGGGAATAACGATGGCTGGCGGCGAAGCCGACGCGGCGAAGTAGTTGGGATTCAGGAAGAAAGCCGGATTCCCGGTGCTTCCGCTCTGGCTGGGGCCGCTGGCGGCGCTGAACTCAGAGTTGTTGCCCGTGGCGTTGAGTGCTCCCGTTCCGCCGCCTACGCCGCCGGAGTGGGTGAGCGAGAGGCTGAAGGCGCCGCTGAAGACCGTAGACGGGGAGTAGGCGTAGGCAAAGCCCAGGCGCGGCTCCCAGTTGTTGTTATAGGGATGGACCGGGGTGGTGCAGTGGCAGATGTAGGGCGCGTACATGGCCAATTCTTGAGCAGCAGTTAAAAAGGGCGCTGTCGTTTCTGCCGTGAAGTTGTTGATATTGGGGAAGCCGGCATACTCCAGCACTCCGGGGATGCCCACGATGGGATTGATCGTTGTGGGGTTGAGGAACGCGATGCGGTCTTGGACCTCGTGGTAGGGCTGGAGATAATCGTAGCGAATGCCGAGGTTCAGGGTGAGCTTGGGGCTGACCTGCCAGTTGTCCTGAACATAGGGCGACATGGGCCTGTATCGTGCCCCGACGTCCTGGATCGTTTGCGTATGGACGGAGTCGCTGTAGACGGCGCCGACCAGGAAGCTGGCGTATGTGTCGCCGTTACCGGGGCCCGCCGTATCGTAGGCATGGTAGGTGAGACCGAGGGTCTGGCTGTAGCCTCCGTAGCTTCCGCCGTTGTTCTCCAGCCACTGCACCTGGGCGCCGAAGGTGATGTTGTGGCGGCCCTTGATCCAGGTCAGGTTGTCGATGATGGAGTAGGTATTTGTCGCTACGGGGCCAGTGTTTGAGTTGGACGACCAGTTGCTGGGGGCCGTGGGGCCGCTGTCCGTGTTGAAGCTGACGGAGGGCATGCTGTCCGCGGCGTTGCCCGGGGGCAGGTTGTTGATGCCGACCTTGGTCGCGGTATTGGCCGTGCCCTTGGTCAGGGAGAACCCTTCACCCCAGTTGCGGGTGTATCCGTAGCTGAGCGAATTGATCAGGGATTGCGAGGCAATGAAGGTGTAGCGGATGATTCCGGTAGCCGTCTTCTGATTGGTATACTGGCCGGCGGCATAGGGGATGGGGAGCTGGTTGTACGCATTGCCTCCGGTATAGTCGGGCGCGCCTGCGTAGCCAACAAGACCGCCCAGGCTGGTGAGCGAGAACTTATTCTTCGAGTTGAGCGTGTAGTCGATCTTGACATCGATGGTGTAGTCCTGGTTCGAAAGCGGAAGGTTGGCAAGATAGTTGCCGAAGGTCGCGTTGGTGGTGGGGGGCGGAAGCGCGGCTTGCAGCGCCAGCGAGATGTTGGAGATCTCCGATGGGGGGATGACGTTGAAGGTCGGCACACCGTTCAGCAGTCCCTGGAAGGCGGGACGCGAGCCGTTGGAGGCGGCTGTGGGGTCCGAGATACTCTGGTTGGTGGTGCCCAGTTTATCGGTGAAGTTGCCCACGCGATTTATCATGGTGGGGATGGTGATGGCCTTGGGCGTATTGCTGATCTTGGTGTAGTGGTAGCCTTCGTAGCTGCCGAAGAAGAAGAGCTTGTCCTTGATAATGGGCCCGCCGATCGAGCCGCCGTAGGAGTTTTGGTGCTCGCCCGGCTTCACCGCAGCACCTGAGGCGCCATTGGCCAGCTTCACGTAGCCCCAAGTGTCGAACATGGTGTTGCGGACGAAGTCGAAGACGGTGCCGTGGAACTGGTTTCCGCCGGAATTGATGGTGTAGTTGGTGACTCCGGCGCCGCCGAACGATGTGGACGCGCCGCTGGTCTGCACGGAGAACTGGTTGACCGCATCGACCGACACCGCAGTCGCGACGGCAGTGCCGCTGCCCTGTGCGTTGATGTTGGATACGGGCACGCCTTCAACGTAGTTCGCATTCAGGTTGGTCTGGCCGGTGCCTCCATAGATGCCCGAGACGCCCGCAGTTGAGCCCTGGTTGGTAGCATTGCCCGGGTTCTCCTGCACGCCCGGCATCAGATACTGGAAGGCGGTGGGATCGCGCGGGCCGCCGTTCATCGAGAGGGGCAGCGTAGAATAGAGCTGGTTCTCGATGGTCCCGCCCAGCACGGCGTCGGTGGTGTTCAGGGGCGACGGGGCATCGGTGACGGTGATGGTGGTGTTCTCCCCGCCGACGGTGAGCTTCAGGGGCAGGCCGACCACCGAGGAGTTGTCAACCTCGACGTTCTCCTGCAGCAGCCTCTGGAAGCCCTTGGCGACGACCTCGACGTTGTAGTTGCCGACCGGCAACGGCTGGATGGAATAGGTCCCCGTGCCGCTGGTTGTGTGAGTGGTCGCAACCCCGGTATCGGTATTTGTGGCGGTGACCTGCGCGTTGGCAACCGCAGCGCCGCTGGGATCGGTGATGGTCCCCTGGATGCCGCCGCCGCTGGTACTCTGCGCCTGGAGCGGCAAGCCGCCGGCGAGCGCTAGCCCGCAGACAACCGTCAGGCAGGCGAACAGGGTGGCGAAGCACTGTGCGAGAAGACGGCGTGAAAGCCCGAGCGGCAAAGACCCAACTGTCGTGTTGCGATACATAGTTTTGCTCCATCTGATTTTGCGCTGGAAGGCATTGGGCTTGGATTCCGGTTGTTTCCGGTTGAAGCATCCCCCAAAAAACCTTGCGCCGGTGACTAGAAAACTGAAAATACCGATGAGCCGGAACGCGAAAAAAGTATTTGTTTACAGGCGCGATTGTCAATAAGAAAATGTTTTCCCGTTGAAACGGCACGAGCCGGTCGAGTGGCCCCGTTCGGGGGGGCGCCCGGCTGGGAGCCGGGCGGAGGACTGCCCGGAAGATTTAAGTTTTCAAAGCTTCACCCAACATGCTACTTTGTTTTTGCCCCAATTCAACACCGATTTTGTATTTTCTGTGTTTTCATCGACAGGTGGGCAAAAGCCCAATCGGTTTGTTCCCGAATGTCTGGCGGCCATTGCGACACAGGGACCGGACAGGGGGGGGGAATCTGGAGAGCGGAATCCTAAGCAATCGGCACCGCGATGTTGCGCAGGCAGGCAAACCGGACGGGCGTGTCCGAGCGGCGGGCCGCTCCACCCGGAATGGGGCCATGCGGCCCCGCAGGACGATCTTCGCTGCGTTCGCTCCGATTGCGGGTGCTGCGGCCGCTGCGCGGGCGGAGCGCGTTCCGCCACCGCTGCCGTCCGATGTTCATCCTGGTCTTCCGCCGGCCCCAGCCACCGGCGCGGCCGGTGTTCTCCGGCTGGACGCTTCGCAACCGCTTCCCGTGGACCAGGCCGCCATCGACAATATAATAATAATGCTGAGGCGGGCACGCTGGGGACCGCGTTGGCGGCGACGAAAAGACCGGCTGCCACGGCCGGCGAGTCTGGGGGAAACGGTGACAATAAGACCCTTCTCTCCGTGAGGCAAGCGCGTTTGAAGATTTCTCTTGCAAGTGACTTCAGCGAACGCGTAGTATGCCGCTTATTTTGGAAACCGTTTCCCTTGGGAAATCAGCCAGGAAATTTGCCGGTGGTTGGGAGCATTGTTGCTCAGCCTGCCGGATTGCAAATGCACTTATCAAGGATCAGGTGACCCCGATGCTCTTCCGCAAACACATCGTCTCGACGCGAACTCTCCTCCAACTGACAGTGGCCGTGCTCTTCCTCGTGGCCGCAGTGGGAGCGGCAGTTGCCGCTAACACAGGCAACACGCCGGTGCTGGTTCCGTATACGATCTACACGGTCGCCGGCACACCGCAGTGGTCTTTCGCGGCCACCCCCGGCATCGTTGGCGGCTTCGGTTCCTTAGGCACTTCGACTCCCCCCGTGGATGGCGGACCTGCGGTCCCGTACATCAACAGCGCGGGCACTCTGGTGCCGGGTGCAACGCTGAACGGGCCGTATGGATTTGCGGTCGACTCGGTGGGCGACATCTACATCGCCGACAAAGCCAACGACCTCGTCCGCGAGGTCAACTACTCGACGGGACTCATTGACATCGTCGCGGGAATGACTCCCAGCGGCTGCAAATCGTTGACCACCGGCACGATCAATTCATATTCCTGCACGGCGAACCTCGGCTGCGCGGACGGCGTTGCGGCGTATCAGGCCAAGATCGGCGGCGGCATCGAAGGCGTTGCCGTGGACGCGTATGGCAACGTGTACTTCGCCGATAACACCAGTTCGACCGTCTCCGTGGTCTACCGCGGCGGCACGCAGGTTGCGAACTTCATCGCGCTGGTGAACCCGGCCGCGGTGGCGAACTCCCCCAACGGCCAGGTAACGGTGGGGTATGTGTACCACATCGCGGGAGAGATCAGTCTAGGCAACCCCCTCAACACTGGGGCCACTTGCGCGGGCTCGACATCCAACGGCGGCGTCGTCATCGACAACGCGCCGGCATTCGAGAACACCGCCGCCCCGGGCGCCACTGTGGGCGCCACCCTGCAGCGCTCCCACCCAGATCACGCTGGACAGCGCGGGAAATATCTATATCTCGGATGTGGGAAACGCGACGGTGCGGGTGATCAACACCCAGGCGACCCCCCAGACCTTCTTCCAGTACACGGTACAGCCTGGGTACATGCGGTCGATCACCAACTGCAACGCGCTACTGACCACCCCCTGCGCGGCCAGCGTCACCGCTGCGGTCGGCACCGGCATCAATGGTCCGGCGAACGGGATTGTCTTCAACAGCCAGTATGTGTACGCCGGAGCCGACGCGTACGGCAATGTATATCAACTCAATGGGACTGGGGGCAGCATCGCCGTTCCCGGATACTACGAAAATGTGGGGTACGCCGGCGGCGCACCGCTGACCAGCCTGCTGACCGCGGAGGTGCCGACGCTTTCGTCCGTCTATAGCGCGACCGAGACTGCTTACCCGGTCCCCAGCTCCGACTCAAAGACGCCGAATGAGTTGCCGCTCACCTATGGCAACATATACGTCGATATCAGCAACCCGTCGCTCAACAGCGCTCTGCCTTCGGGGTTCCTGAATGTGATTGTCACGACCACCAATGAGTTTGCCATTCGGCCGGTTTCGGTCAAGCCCGACAGCTTTGGCAACCTCTACTACTACGACAACCACTTTCAGGAAATCAGTCGAATCGACCAATACACCGCGGATGGGCTCCTTCTCAGTTCGGACTGGGCTGGGAAGGTGAGAGCCTCAGTCATCGGTCGCTGGCCTCAACAACGTTACAAACTACAACGCGGACGGTACGTACCATAACACCAGCAACTACAATCAGCCGGCCGCTTTGACCACTTCGACCACTTTAGCATCGCCCACTCCGAACGTATGGGACTGCATCTATGGGGCGGCGGGCCATCCCTGGACCTGGGGCCCGCAAACCTATGATTCTGTTGGAGATGGCTGCCCAGGGATGATCGCCGCGGTCAGCTCCAGCACCGGTACCAGCAATGGCGATTACTTTACCGATAACGACGGTCTGGGGAACCTGTATTTCGGGGACAACTATAACAATCTTATCCGCGAGATGCCGTTGGGCACTCAATTCCCAGCAACCCCGGTGGTGCCGGCGACGGCGGGCGCGTGGTCCGCGACGGCCACCTACGGGCTGAACAATATAGTGAGCTATACGTTGCCCTGCCCGACCGGGGTGACCTGCACTGGTACCCCGCAGGCGTACTACATCTCGCTGATTGCGTCGAATACCGGGAACATACCTAACGTGACTCCAGCGTCCGGCGTAGCCGTTTGGAGAATGGTGTCGGAGACCCAGCCGATCCAGGTGCACTTCGATATCACGAACCCTCCCTTCACCGGGGGCGGAACACAGGCCTCGACAGGGTTTATTTCGACATCGATTCCGGACGGCCCCTCCCTTGGGTACACGACGAATGCGTTCACAATTACAGGTTCCGGGGACTTCTCGATCGACACGACCGACCCGGAATATCCTCTGGGCTCGCTGTGGCAGGCGAGTGGGGTTTATGGAAATACCCCACAGACAACCAACTTTGCGATGTACCCGGTGTTTGGAAGCACCGGTTATCCAACCTGCACGCAACTGGGGCTCTCATCGCCCGACAACAGTTGGGACTGTCTGGTCTATGTGACCTTCAATCCGACGCAGCCGGGGCTGAGGACTGGCCAGTTGGTGGCAACCACCGCGAACGGGTCCGTCTACAACTTCCAGCTCACCGGTACTGGCACGGGCGGGCAGTTGGCGATCGATGGCGGCCAGCAACAAGCAGTTGCGACTTCTGCGGCCAATGGTCTGGGCACCCTCTCGTCCATCGCTGTGACCTCAGGGGGCACCGGCTACATTGCGGACCCGACGAACAACCGAATCGTGGTTGAGACTCCCACGAACCAGACGACGGTCCAGACCGTCATTGGTCCCAGCATCACGGTATCGAACATGCTCTACGGCCAGACGACAACCGCCAGTTCAACCTTGAGCAACCCGATGGGCGTTGCGGTCGATGCGGCTGGCAATGTCTACATCGCCGACACCGGCAACAGCCGGATCCTCAAGTACAACCCGGTCACCGGCACGGCGAACCAGCTTGGCAATTATCTTTGGATTCCGGGCGCAACCTGCGACGGTGGTATTACACCGGCTGCTGCAAACTGCACCTATACCGCATATACCTTGGCGGGGGCAGGGTACAGTTCATCGATTCTGAATGAACCTGGGGCCTCCGTAACGCCCACCACGGCCCCTCCGCAATACAAGTTCAAGAATCCTCAGGGCCTTGCCGTCGATCAGTGGGGTAACGTCTACGTTGCCGACACTGGCAATTCCGTGATTGTGGAGATTCCCTCCGACACCAAGCTGGGCGGCGCAACTCAACTCTTCCAGTATCCTGGCGCGCCCACATTCACGACTCCGGTCGCGGTTGCGATCGGTCCGGTGGTCCCTACGACCGGACAAATCTGGCCTGGATACATCTTCGTTGCCGACTCGGGGAATCCGGCCGGTGAGATCGTTCGCATACCGCCGGGCGGCGGCGACCTGCAGCCGACGACGACCACGCCGGGCGGCGGCAGCACCTCTGCGCTGTCGGTACTTACAACCCTTCCGCTCTTTGGCGGCCAGGTCATCTCAACCCCGAACGGGGTTGCGGTGGACGCGGCCGGGAACGTCTATATCTCGGACAGCACAGGCAACGCGGTCTGGGAGGCGCCCGCTGTGGTCAACCAAACCGTCGTTCCTTTCCAGCTCAGCTTTGCTGGGCTGAATGCTCCGGCAGGTCTTGCTCTGGACGCGAACGGAAACCTGTTTGTTGCGGACTCAGGGAACAAGCAAGTCCTGAAAATGAACCGGCAGAACCCGGTTGTTCCGTTTGGGACCGTGCCGGAGTCCATGGGAACTTCAGGTGTGGCCGGTACGCCGGCGGGTTGCCCGGTTCTCGGAAGCGACTCACCCTGCACTGGCGTGTTGACCGTCTCGAACATCGGCAACCAGCCTGTCGTTCTGCCCTCGACCTTCCTGGGGTCAACCGGGAATGCCGCATTCAGCGCAACAACCACATGCACCAGTCCGATTCCGGTGGGAACCACTTGCACCATCTCGCCGACGTTCACTCCAACGACCACCGTCTCGAACGTTGCGACTGTCTCCGTGAACACGGTGAGCACGACTCAGACGATCTCCTTGCAGGCGAATGGTGCGAACCCGGAGGTCCTCATCACCCTGACTCCTTCGGCCACGCCAGTTACTACTGGAACGTCGCCGAACTACAACATCGCTACTCCTGGAACAGAGACCATTACCGCGACCGTAGCACCGTTCACCACAGGAGGTCCCACGCCCACGGGTACGGTCACCTTTACCTATGTGATCGACGCTGCAGCCGCGGCCGCCGGCCTTCAGTCTGCAACCGCCTGCGGTGCAGGTGGCTCAGCGACGGTTACTCTGAGCGGCGGCGTGGCAACCTATACCATGCCTGCGCTTGCCACGGGCCTGGTCTACACCGTCAGCGCGGTCTACAACGGCGACACGAACAACAGCACAACGACCGCAACTCCGATCGTGCTCACGGTTGCTGGAACTCCGGTTGTGGTGACGGTGACGTCCACGCTCGCCCAGCTCACCTATACCTATGGGGGAACGGTTCCTACCCCCGCCTGCACTGTGACTGCGGGTGGTGTTACGGTGGCCGGGGCGACCTGCACCAGCGGCGCCGGTCAATTGACAGCTACCGGCAGCTATCCGATTGAGGTTGTCTTTACCGGTGCCAACGCCTGCAGCTATGGCTTCCCGGCTGTGACCACTGGTCAAGCTAACGTGATTGAAAACAAGGCTCCTATGACCGTCACGATCCCCGCGTACACGACGGTCTTCGGAGCTGCGACCTTAAACTATGCCACAGGACAGCCTGCGCCCATCGGGGGGATGGTGATCACCGTGCCCCCGGCCTTGGCCGCCGATGTCAAGAAGTTGAGCGCGACGTTCACGTCCGGCCGATTCATCCGTTCTGGATGTGGTTCCAGGATCCCCATACACGGTGACGCCAACCATGACCGGCAAGCCCATCGGCAACTACACGGTGACGATCAACAACGGCACGGATACAATAACTCCGGCGCCTGCGGGCATCGCCATCACGGCAGCCAAGACCTCTGTCGCCGCTACGACGGCTGGGTTGGCGTCTGCCACCTACACGATCGCGCTCAACTCCCTGGTCACGGCGGGCAAGGGAACGCCTACGGGTACGGTCTCTGTTTACGATAACTTTGTCCCAATCACATCGACTGTCTTCGTCCCAACCCCAACGTCAGGGACCTTCCAAGTCATAAATGGCGCTATCACTTGGCCGACGACAGCTACTTACGGCGTGCAAACCGTTCTAATTCCTCCATGCGCGACAGGACAAACCAGCACTGCCTCCATTCCCTGCAACACGGTGGTGACGTTATCCAGTGGGACAGGCAGCTTCACTCTGCCCGCCACGGAGGCAACCACGACCGGGACCCACTACCTGAGCTTCGTATATAGCGGGGATGCCGGCACCAACGGGGACAGCCATGGCGACTTCGCCTGCACGGTGTCTGGGCAACTGGCAACCGCATCCTGCCCGACGACGAATGCGATTCCGTTCGCGCTGATCGTCGACAATCCGGACTTCACCTTAACCTCCACAACGGGCCCGATCAGCGTCGTTCCGGGCACCGTTCCGAGCGGTAACGGTCTGCCCTCGGCACCGAACCAGAGCAGCGCCAATCCGCAGTCGGCGGTTCTTACGATTGGCGGGATTCTGTCGTTTGCCGGCCAGGTCTCTACCACCTGTGTGACCCAGCATCCGACCTGGGTCTTCTGCTCCGTTGGTCAGCTCGTAGTGGTCAATGGCGCGACGCAGCCGGTGAACTCTACGACATTGCCATATACGGCGCCGGGCGGTACGACGTCCACCGAGACGGTGGCAGTTGTCTTCAGCGTCTCGACATACGCAACCGAGCCACTCGGCTTCAACACGTCTCAAGTGCGGACTTCCGCTACCAGGACCGTGTTGGCGTTCCTGCCGTTTGGCGTCCTCGCTTTCTGCATGCGCCGCCGGCGCAGACTGAGCAAGGCGTTGTGGATGCTGATTGCCATTGCTGCAGTGAGCGTTGGAATGAGCGGATGCGGCGGCAACTCGGTGGACTTCTACACCCCGATTCCCACCGGCCCGCAGACCGTAACCGTCAACGCCTCATACACGAACCCCACCACACCCACACCAACGGGCCAGTGGGCAGCAGTGACCCGGTCGTTCGTGGTTCCGATCACCATCAACTAGGAAGTGCTGATGAATGGGCCGGGCAAGATCCTTCGGGGTCTTGTCCGGCCCGTTCTTTTTTGGGATGCAGCGTGTCACTCGCGCAAGTACGAAATGGACTGCACCTGCGAACGGGCGGAGGGGGGCCTCACGCGTCCGTCGCGAAGAAGGCTTCGACGTCTTCGATGGATTGGGTTTGGCGGTAGGGGGGCAGCGAGTCGAGGAAGATGCGGCCGTAGCGCTGGCGCTGGATGCGGGGGTCGAGCAGCATAAGGACGCCGCGGTCCTTGAGCGAGCGGATGAGGCGGCCGAAGCCCTGTTTTAGCGTGATGACCGCGCTGGGAACCTGGTAGTCGAAGAAGGCGTTGCCGCCGGCGGCGGCGATAGCGTCCATGCGGGCCTTGACGATGGGGTCGGAGGGAACGGCGAAGGGCAGCTTGTCGATGATGACGCAACTGAGCTGCTCGCCCTGCACGTCCACGCCCTGCCAGAAGCTGGAGGTGCCGAAGAGAATGGCGCCGGGCGTGTCGCGGAACTGCTCCAGCAGAACAGTGCGCGGCGCGGTGCCCTGCAGCAGCAGCGTGTAGGGCAGCTCGGCGGCGAGACGTTGGTGCATGGCGCGCATCTGGGCGTGGCTGGTGAAGAGGCAGAAGGCGCGGCCGTGGGTGATCTCCAGCACGCGGCGGGTGCGTTCGGCGGCCTGCAGGAAGTACTCGGGCTCGCGCGGGTCGGGCATTCCGGGCGGCAGATAGAGCAGGGCCTGGCGCGGATAGTCGAAGTGCGAGGGGACGACCAGCTCGCGCGCCAGGGTGAGGCCGAGGCGCCGGGAGATGTGCTCGAAGCCGGAGACGGGGCTGCCCGACTCGTCGGTTCCCGAGGCCACGGTGAGCGTGGCGGAGGTGAGTACGACCGAGCTGTATGCCTCGAAGAGCGTGGCGGCGAGGAGCTGGGAGACGTCGATGGGCGTGGCCTGGAGGTGGGTGTGGTGGCTGACGTGGCCGACGGCGCGAACCCCCTTTTGCGCAAGTGCGCGGACTCCGCCGGCGGCGCGGCGCTCGATCCAGAAGACGGTGTTGGGGTCCTGCGATTCGAGCAGGAACTTGAGGTGGGTTGCGATGTCGGCGGCGCGCTTGCGCAGGCCGGGCGCCTCGTCGACGTTCTTCAGGCGGTCGAGCTCGCCCTCCAGGAGGGCGAGGGCGTTGAGCGCTCCGGTGTAGGTGTCGCCGCGCTCTTCCAGGAACTCGGCGCGCTGGTCGAAGGGCATGCGGCCGAAGCCGGCGTAGGGGCTGATGTTGGCGGGCGCGTCGAGTGCGGCGATGGAGTCCGGCTGCGGCTGCGTAGCGTCGTACGGAAGCGCGGCGAAGAAGAGGCGGGCGCGTTCGCGCAGGGTCGCGGTTGCGCTCTCGATGGCGGGGGTGGAGGCGTGCCTGGCGCGCAGCAGGGTCTCCACATCGCGGGCCAGTTCGTCGAAGCGCTGCGTGCTGAGGCTGATGCCGAAGAAGTTGCTGGCGATGTCCTCCAGCTCGTGCGCCTCGTCGAAGATGACGGCCCCGGCGGCGGGAAGAACGCCTGCGTCGGGCGCCGCGCCGGCTTGCAGCTTGATGGCCATGTCGGCGAAGAAGAGGTGGTGGTTGACGATGACGATCTCGGACTCGAGCGCCTTGCGGCGCATGGCGGTGATGAAGCAGTTCTCCCAGTCGGGGCAGGTTTGGCCGAGGCATGCCTCGCCGCGCGCGTCCAGCTTGGGCCAGAGCGCGGAGTTCTCCGGCAGCGCGTCGATCTCCGCGCGGTCGCCGCTGGCGGTGGTCTTCTCCCAGGCGGCGATGGCGTGGAACTGGCCGATCTCGTCGAGCCCCGTCAGCAGCGGCGAATCGCGCAGCGCATAGAGCTTGTGCCTGCACAGGTAGTTGCCGCGGCCCTTCATGGTGCAGACCTTGAGCGGGCCGAGGACCGATTCCAGAAAGGGAACGTCCTTGAAGAAGAGCTGCTCCTGAAGGTTTTTTGTGCCTGTCGAGATGATGACGCGCTGCTGGCGTTCGCGGGCCAGGCGCAGCGCGGGCAGCAGATAGGCGAGCGTCTTGCCGGTTCCGGTGCCTGCCTCAACGATCAGGTGGCGCTTGTCGGCGAAGGCCTTCTCGATGGCGCGGGCCATCTCGTACTGGCCCTTGCGATGCTCGAACTCAAGGCCGGAGCGCGAGAGCAGGCCAGTGGGCGCGAAGAAGTCGTGGAGCGAAGGGAGCTTGCGCTCGGCGATGTGCTTGCGCTCGGCGATGTGCCTGCGCTCGGCAATGTGCTTGCGCTCGGCGGCAAGGTACCGCTCGTCCTCGGCCTCATCGTTGCGAGGGGCGGCCGGCTTGTGTGCTGCGTGCGTGATTTTTTTTGGAGAAGACACGGCGCTCTTCTCCATACTAGAGCGGTTTCACCGTATCCGGCATCGCGCGAGGACGATGCAATGCGCATTTATTATCGCGCGATCTCTCCGGCGTCACGCGAACCGCGAAAAGGCGTCAGTGGATCTTGTAGCTGAGGCCGAAGGAGAGGATGGGGAAGAAGCGCAGGTCGTAGAGGTCGTTCTGCAGCTTGTTCTGCTCCGAGGTGATGTTGGCCTGAGGGATGGGGCCGCAGTTGCTGTAGGTGTTGGGTGCGGTGTAATTCTGGCAGCCGGTGCCGGTGAAGGTATATTGCACCGTGGGCGCGGAGAAGTACTGGAAGCCGATCTCGCTCTCGAAGCGGAAGTGGCCCTTCTTGGGCAGCATATTGCCAAAGCCGATGGTGGCGCGCGGAACGACCTTGTTGTCGCCGAAGGTGAAGACCCCGGTGCCCTGAATGGGGCCGGCGGGGTTGGTGACGGCGTTGTAGGGCTCGCTGTAGTAGGTGGTGCCGCCAACCGTGAAGCTCTGCCCGGTGGGGACGGAGAGGGTGGCGGTGAGGCCAGTGTCGTTGTAGATGGTTGCGCCGCCGCTGAGGCGGAAGCTGCCGTGGAAGGGGAACCAGTCGACCATGGCGGCGGCGTTCTGGAACTTGATATTTCCATTGATGTTGAGGTTATCTGTTGTGATGGTGCTGGGCGTGTAGGAGAAGAAGGAGGCCCCGCCGCGCAGGTTGAGGCGCTGATGCACCAGGGGCGTGGCGACGTCGAAGCCGATGCCGGCGAGGCCGACCTTGACGCCGATGGCCAGACCTGAGAAGGGGAGCGAGCTTTGCTTGGACGCCTTGGGGGCGGAGGAGGATTGCGCGCCGGCGGAGGGAGCATCGAGGGCGTCGGCGGCGATGGAACTGGAGAACGAGACGGGTGCTGCCGTCTCCGCGTAGAGGGCGGGCGACGCGGCTGGCGTCTGGGCCGAGAGAGCGATGGGCGATAGGGCAAGGACGGCGAGGATACGGAGGTTCATGGAGTCCTTTCTAGGTACAGGGCCGGAGCGTGCGGTGAGGCCATTTCTTATCAGATGTTCGCGTCCGAGATGACGCACACAGCCAATCTGTCAAACCGTGTCAATTCAGGAATGCGGTGACCGTACAAGAGTAGTGGCGCGCCTGGGCGAATTCCATCCCCAAAAGGAGTCATGGAACATTATCTGTAACTGTGACTTTAGCAAGTTTCACAAATTTAACGACTTAGCGTACAGCCCATTTGGCCCTACACTCGGACCCCAGGACACCATCCAGAATCGAGATGCGGGGCGCCCGCACCCGGCGTAGCGCATCTAAATTAGGTGCGAGCGTTGGAGATGTTCAGGAAAGGATGGTCGCGATGGAATCTGCCTCTATGTTTATCGACCAGAAGATCAAAGAACTTGGAGACTGGCGCGGGAAGACGCTGGCGAAGGTGCGCGCAATCATCCACGCGGCAGACCCTGAGATCGTCGAAGAGCTGAAGTGGGTGAAGCCGACATCGCCGGGGACTCCGGTCTTCTCCCACGGTGGCATCGTCTGCACGGGCGAGACGTACAAGAACGCCATCAAGCTGACGTTTGCCAAGGGAGCTGCGTTGCCCGACCCTGTGGGCCTGTTCAACTCCAGCCTGGACGGGAATGTCAGGCGCGCCATCGATATTCACGAAGGCGACAAGATCGACGAGGCGGCCTTAAAGGAACTCATCCGCGCTGCCGTGGCGCTCAATCACCAAGGCAACGGAAAAGCGAAGCTGCCGCGATAAACAAGCTGCTGCGCCCACTTGTTGAAGATGGGGCCACGATTTAGTTATCCCATGCTGAGGCGGCGGGCGAAGTCGAGGAAGGTGAGGGCGGCGGGGGAGTAGCCGCCGGGGTCGGGCTGGGTGAAGTCGCCGGTGAGGGGGTCCATCTGCTGGCGGAACTCGGTGTGGCGCATGATGGCCGCGCACCATTGCTGCATGAGGTGGGTGAGCTCGGCGTGCTTGCCGTAGTGGGGCATCCAGCGCGGCGCGCGCAGAGCGGTGAGCGCCTGGCTGGCCCCGCCCCAACTGTTGCGCGGGATGGGACGGACGAAGGTGGGCTCGTTGAGGGCCGAGGAGGGGAATGGATAGGGCGCCCAGAAGGCGGCGGGGTTGTGGACCTGTTTGGTCCAGACGGCCTCGAAGATGGCTTTATCTTTGACGGGATCGAGGACGTGTTCGCCGAGGACACGGATGGTGACGACGGAGCGGACGCGGACGAAGTTGTTCTGCGCGTCGAGGTCGTAAAAGGCGCCGTCCTCCGGGCTGTAGAGCTTGGTCAGGATCAGATGGCGGATGTGTTCGGCGTCGGCGAGCCAGCGGGATTCGTCGCTGGATTTGCCGAGGGCGCGGGCCATTGCGGCAAGGGCGATGCGGCCGCCGTAGACCGTGGCGGAGAGGTCCGGGCAGAGGCGCGGCATGGTGGGGTCGGGCGGGCACTTGCGCGCGTCGGCGTCGGGGCAGCGGTTGGGGATGCCCTTCCAGCGCGGGCTGTAGTCCATGCCGGTGTCATAGGTGCAGAATCCCTCGACCAGGCCGGTCTTGCGCGTGTCGCGGTACTGGCGCAGCCACGCGTCCCAGCGCGCGCATGAGGCGTAGGCGGTTTCGAGGAGTTCCTGGTCGTGCGTGAGCAGAAAGAGGTCCCAGGCGGTTGCGGCGATGGGGGCGACCATCTGGATCTGGCCGTAGCCGGCGTCAGTTCCGACCTTATCGGCGAGCTTGATGGATGCGGGGAGCTGGCCGTCTTCTTTCTGTTGCGCGAAGAAGGCCATGTGGTTGGCGCGGGCGACCTGAAGTGGCGTGGGCGCGCCGGGTGGCGTATTGACGTACTTCTGTAGCGTGCCGTAGACGAGGCCCTCCTGCGGGGCGCACTCCTGCCAGATGCCGGCGTAGGTGCTTCCCTCGACCAGGACGGGGTGGTCGTAGCGCGGCATGGTGCGCACGTTGCCTGCGAGGACGCCGAGCGCGGCGTCCCAGGTGGCGGCCCATGCGGGGTCCGCGGTGGGGAAGTGAGGACGGGGCGTTGTGGGCGGATGCGGCGGGACAGCTGCTGCTGGGCGCGGAACGGCGGCTGGCGCGGGAGCCTGCTGCGATTGGGCGAATGAGGCGAACGGGGAGACGGGAAGCGCGACAGAGGCTGCGGCGAACGCGGACTGTTTGAGGAAATCGCGGCGGGGCTGGTTCTTAATCATGCGCAACAGTGTAAGGCGCGCGGGCCGCTGTTGGATAGCGATTCTCAGGCGCGGCCGCAATAAACCATAGAGCAGGCGGGGGCAGCGGAATAGACTGAAACAATGAAGCGTACAGGGAGCGGCGGCGAAGTTGCGGGCGGCGCTCGATGCGAGATCAACCCCGCTGTTTTTCGCCGCCGGCTGATGGCCTGGTACCACGAGAACGCGCGCGCGCTGCCCTGGCGCGAGAGGTGCGGCCCATACCGCATCTGGGTCGCGGAGATCATGCTGCAGCAGACGCGGGTGGCTGCGGTGGTGGAGCACTACAACGAGTTCCTGCGGCGCTTTCCCACGCTGGTCTCGCTGGCTTTGGCCAGCGAGTTAGAGGTGCTGGTGGCGTGGTCCGGGTTGGGCTACTACAACCGCGCGCGGCTGTTGCACAAGGCGGCGCAGTTCATCGTGGGCGAGCGCAAGGGACGGCTGCCGGCGACGGCGGCGGAGCTGCGCACGCTGCCTGGGATCGGCGAGTACACGGCGGCGGCGATCGCAAGCATTGCGTTTGGGGAGGGCGTTGCGGTGGTGGATGGCAACGTGGAGCGGGTGGTGCTGCGGCTCACGGGCCGCGCCAGCGAGAACACCGCCGCCGCGCGGGGGTTCGTGCGCGCCCAGGCCCAGGCCCTGCTGCCGCAGGGGCGCGGGACGGCATTGCGGCGGGAGGGGCAATCCGGCGGCGGCCTGGGCACGCCAATCACGGACAACCCTGCGGGAGACCACAATCAGGCGATGATGGAGCTGGGCGCGATGGTCTGTCTGCCGCGCGCGCCGCGTTGCAGCGAGTGCCCTGTGCGCGAGTTGTGCCGCACACGCGGAGAGCACGAGGCGCCCGCGCGCGCGCCGCAGCGCAGCCAGCCCGCCGCCTGCCTGCTGGACCTGCGCAAGCGCGGCCCGGCCACCGAGGTCCTGCTGGAACGCCGGCCCGCGGACGCCAGTGTGATGCCCGCGATGGTCGAGCTGCCGCCGCTGCCGCTGGAGGCGGTGGAGGGGCTGGAGCCCGCGCTGCGGATCCGCCACGCCATCACGAATACGAACTACTACGTGCAGGTCTTCAGCGCGCGCCGCGGGGCGCCCGCCAGCGCCGGCAGCCGTGCCAGCACTGGCAAGCGCAGCGGGGCGACGGCCCAGGCGCTGCGCTCTGCCATCCCCGCGGCCGCCCACGATCTCCACTGGACGCGCACCGCGAGCCTGGCCAGCCTTCCGCTTACCGGGCTTACGCGCAAGATTCTACAGCGTCTAAAGGTTATGAAGAACACTCGCGTCGCGCTTCCCGAATGACGGGGCGTGGGCGGGGATGGACCCGAAGGCGGTCCGCGGAAGGCTATCCATGCGGCGCTCCAGAGTCGTAGGATGGAGTCTGAACCTGAGATGAAACTGCGCTGCAAACTTCGCTGCGGAGCAATCCGTTCCGGCTTGACGCTAACCCTGCTGGCGGCGATTGCCGGGCCGTGGCTGCGTGCTTATGGGGCGGAACACATTACGCTGCGCAATGGCTTCGAGTTCGACTGCGCGCGGCGCGAGGCAGTGGGCGACCGGGTGCGGATTTATCTATTGCCGACTGTACGCGCCGGTGCTGCCGGGCAGATGGCGGTGCAGGACGCGAACTACATCGAGGTTGCGGCCAGCTCCGTGTTGCGGGTGGAGCAGATTCCCGATCCTCCCGCGCCACCAACTCCATCCGCCGCACCACTCACTCTGCCCCTGGTCTTACTGGAACCCGCGCGGAAAGGCACTTCTCCACTCACGCCAGCCACGTCTCCGCTGACGCCGGCCGAAATGGGCGAGATGCTGGCGCGGGCCGGGGCGCAGCACAACATCGACGCCGACCTGCTGGCCAGCGTGGTCGAGGCTGAGAGCAACGGCAACGCCCGCGCCGTTTCGCGCGCCGGGGCCGAGGGCCTGATGCAACTGATGCCGGGGACCGCGTCGGAGCTGGGCGTGCGCAACTCGTTTGCGCCGGAGGAGAACATCGGCGGCGGAACGGCCTATCTGGACGCTCTGCTGACGCGCTACCACGACGACATCGCGCTATCGGTTGCGGCATACAACGCGGGGCCGGCGGCGGTGGACCGCTACCGCGGAATTCCGCCCTACGCCGAGACGCGGGCGTATGTGGCGCGGGTGATCCGCGAGTTCAACCGCCGCAAGCGCGCCGCGCAGGCGAGCCTGATGGCGGCCGCAAAGTAGCCCGAATGACGCACTGGAGAGCAGACCGATGAAGAGTCGCAAGGGGATGGTCTGGCCCGCAATTCTGATTGTGCTGGCGCTGGCCGTCTTCTTTAACCGCGGGCGGATCCACTTCGACTGGGCGATCTTCTGGATGCAGTTGCGCCATGTAAGCTGGGTGCATATCGCGGCGGGCATCGCTCTGATCTATGCGACCTTCTGGCTGCGTTCAGCCCGCTGGTCGGTATTTATCAGCGCGACGAAGAAGGTCTCGCCGCTGGTGCTGGTGGGGCCGCAGTTCATCGGGTTTACGGCGGTCGCGCTCTTCGGGAGGCTGGCCGACGTGATCCGTCCGGCGCTGGTGGCGCGGCGGGTGCAGCTCTCCATCAGCTCGCAGGTTGCGGTGTACACCATCGAGCGCATGTTCGACCTGGGCGCGGCGGCGCTGATCTTCAGCGGCGCGCTGCTGTTTGCGCCGCGCGATCTGCCGCACCACGAGATATTCGTGCGCACGGGGCTCGTTTCGCTGGCGGGAACGGCGTTGATCGCCGTCTTCGCGGTGGCGATCCGCGTGGCCGGGGGCGCGGTGGCGCGGGTTGCCGGGGCGACGCTGGGCTGGCTCTCCAAGCCGATCGGCGAGAGCGTTGCGCAGAAGATTCGCGGCTTTCGCGAGGGGCTCGACGCGGTCAGCTCGGCGCAGGACTTTGTGGTTGTCTCGCTGATCTCGCTGGCAATGTGGGGAATGATCGGCGGCGCGTACGTCGAGACGCTGCACGCCTTCGTCGATACGCCGGAGCTGGCGACGATTTCGTTCTCGCGCACCATGCTGCTGATGGGGGCGAGCATTGGCGGCTCGCTGCTGCAACTGCCCGTTATCGGCTGGTTCACGCAGATTGCCGTGACCGCGACGGCGATGCACGAGTTCTACGGCGCGCCGATCGAGGCCGCAACCGCCTGCGGAGCGCTGCTGCTGGTGGTGACGTTCCTCTGCATCATTCCCACCGGGCTTGTGTTTGCGCGGCTCAACCACGTCAGTTTGAAGAAGGCCGCGGCCGAGAGCGGCGGTGTCGAAGCTGCCTCAAACTCAAACCTCAGCGGCTAAAGCTGCATTGAATAATTGGCCACTTATGGCACGGCTGAAGCCGTGCCCTTAAGCAAAGCTGGGCGATTCCGCAGCCTGTGAACCAGTGCCCTTAAGCAAAACGGGATTCCGCGCCGATTCTCGCTTACACTGGAAGGCGTTGCAGTTTTCTCCCAAGAGGAACCCCTTTGCCCGCCTCGGCCCGCCCGCTCGATCTCGTTCCGCACCGCCGCTACAATCCGCTTCTGCGCCAGTGGATTCTGGTGTCGCCGCAGCGCACCGACCGTCCGTGGCAGGGCGAGACGAGCAAGCAGGCCGCCGGCACGGGGATGGCGTACGATCCGGCGTGCTATCTGTGCCCCGGTAACGCGCGCTCGGGCGGAGTGCGCAACCCCGCGTACACGGGCGTCTTCGCCTTCGACAACGACTTTCCCGCGCTGCTCAGCGACCTTCAGCCGGAGGCGCAGCCGAACGCCTCTCCGCTGCTGGTGGCCGAGCCGGAACGCGGACGTTGCCGCGTACTCTGCTTCCATCCCAATCACTCGCTGACGCTGGCGCGCATGGATGTGACTGCAATCTCCGCCGTGGTGGATGCGTGGGCCGGCGAGACGGCCGCGCTGGGCGAACTACCGTATATCAACCATGTGCAGATCTTCGAGAACCGCGGGGCAATGATGGGCGCCAGCAATCCCCATCCCCACTGCCAGATATGGGCCACAGAGCACGTCCCGGACGAGCCGCTGCGCGAGCTGGCCGCGCAGCAGGAGTACTGGGAGGAACACCACCGTTGCCTGCTCTGCGACTATGCGGCGACCGAGCTGGCGCAGGCGGAGCGCATGGTGGCCGAGAACGACCATTTTGTCGCGGTCGTCCCGTTCTGGGCGACGTGGCCCTTTGAGACGCTGGTGCTGCCGCGCCGCCACCTGGGTAGCCTCACCGACTTCACGGCGGCAGAGCGCAGCAGTTTCGCGGCGATTCTGAAGGCAGTGACCACGCGCTACGACAACCTCTTTCAGACCAGCTTTCCCTACAGCCTGGGCTTCCACCAGCGGCCGACCGACGGCAAAGCGCACGATTTCATGCACTTCCACGCACATTTTTACCCGCCGCTGCTGCGTTCGGCCCAGATTCGCAAGTTCATGGTTGGCTTCGAGATGTATGGCAGCCCGCAGCGCGACCTTGCGCCGGAGACCGCGGCAGAACGCCTGCGCGCCCTGCCCGAAAAGCACTACCTCGATTGAGTTATTGTCTGTCATGCAGTTAATAGTTCAGAATCGCTGTATCCGGTATTGCATCCCCAATGCGTTGAAGCCTTAGAAAGAGCCCATGCCGACCCACGCTGAAATTGCCGCCCTTCACTTCGCCTCCTACAATGTTCCCGGCGCGCTCTACGCCGCGCCCGGCCGCGTCAACCTGATCGGCGAGCACACCGACTACAGCGACGGTTTTGTGATGCCCGCGGCGATCGACTTTGCCACGGTCGTCGCCATCTCGCCGCGCACGGACGGCCGCATCCTGATCCACTCGGTCAACTACGACGAGCGCATCGACAAGAGTGTGCCCGAGCTGCTCGACGACGGCTTTGCCTCGCTGCGCGCCGGCCGCAAGGTCCATTGGTCGGACTATCCCGCCGGAGTCCTGTGGGCGCTGCGCGAACACGGTGTCCCCGTCGACAACGGCTTCTCGATGACGATTGCCGGCAACGTTCCTCTGGATGCCGGACTCAGCTCGTCGGCCTCGGTGGAGGTGGCCACTGCGCTCGCCGTCCTCGGCACCACAAGCCTGGACCTGCCGCCGACCAAGATCGCCCTGCTCTGCCAGCGCGCGGAAAACGCCTTCGTCGGCGCCAACTGCGGCATCATGGACCAGTTCGTCAGTTGCTGCGGACAGCAGGACCACGCCGTCATGATCGACTGCCGCTGGCTGGAGTTCCAGCTCGCCCCCATCCCGCCGAACGTACGCATCGTCATCTGCAACTCCATGGTGCGGCACACGGTAGCCGAAGGCGAGTACAACAGCCGCCGCGCGGAGATTGAAGCTGGAGCGGACATCCTGCGCAAGCACCGGCCCGAGATCATGGCGCTGCGCGACGCCACGGTGGCCGACCTCAACAAGTGGGGCAGCGAGATGCCCCCCAGCGTGCTCAAGCGCTGCCGCCACGTCGTCACCGAGAACGCGCGCGTACTGGCCGCCGCCGATGCCTTCCGCGTCTCCAACCTGACCCACTTCGGCGAGCTGATGCGCCAGGCCCACATCAGCCTGCGCGACGACTTCGAAGCGTCCTGCAAGGAGATCGACATCCTGGTCGCGCTGGCCGGCAAACAGCCCGGCTGCTTCGGCGCGCGCCTTACTGGCGGAGGCTTCGGCGGCTGCACCGTCAATCTGGTCGCCGCCGCCAACGTCGAGGCCTTCACCGAGGCCATGCGCGCCGGCTACCGGGAAGCCACCGGCATCACCCCGGAGATCTATACCAGCCGCGCCTCCGGCGGCGCCCACGCCATTACCCTGTAGGCTGCGCCTGGCGACTATCCTAGTGTGATGGACGCGATGGAGCAGGAGACGATTGTGGCAATCTCGACGCCGGCAGGGCGCGGCGGGATCGGCGTGGTGCGCCTGTCGGGCCCGCGCGCGCGAGAGATCGTTGCGCCGCTGCTGCGCCTGCGCCATCCGCTTGCCGCGGGCCGCGCCCGCTTCGGCGAGGTGATCGATCTCGCGACCGGAGCCGTGCTGGACCAGGCGGTGGTGACATTTTTTGCCGCGCCTAACTCCTACACCGGCGAGGATGTGGTGGAGATCGCGGCGCACGGCTCGCCGGTGCTGCTGGAATATCTGGTGCGGCAGTGCTGCGCCGGTGGCGCGCGGCTGGCCGAGCCGGGGGAGTTTACGCAGCGCGCGTTTCTGGCCGGGCGCATCGACCTGACCCAGGCCGAGGCGGTCAACGATCTGATCGCCTCATCGACGCTGCAGCAGGCGCGCGTGGCTGCGCGGCAGATGGGCGGGTCTCTGGCGCGGGTGGTTGCGCCGGTGAAGGCGGAGCTGGTGGATCTGATCGCGGAGATGGAGGCCGGCATCGACTTCGCCGAGGACGACATCGACGTGATGGCGGCGGAGCGGATCGCCGAGAAGATCGCCGAGGTGCGCGCGCCGCTGGTGGCGCTGGAGCGCAGCTTCGCCTACGGGCGCGTGGTGCGCGAGGGATTTCGGCTGGCCATCGTGGGGCGGCCCAACGCGGGCAAATCGAGCCTCTTCAACCGGCTGGTGGAGCGCGAGCGGGCGATTGTGACCGCGGCACCGGGGACGACGCGCGACACCGTGACCGAGCGCGTCTCGATGGAGGGCATTCCAGTGGAGCTGATCGACACCGCCGGACTGCGCGAGGGCGCGGACGAGGCGGAGCGGTTGGGCGTCGCGCGATCGCGGGAGGCGATGGCCGAGGCCGACGTGGTGCTGCTGGTCGTCGATGCCACGGTTGGCATCTCGCGGGAGGACCGCGCGGTCATCGAGCAGGGCGCATCGGGTGGGAGCAGCGTGCTGGTTGCGCGGAACAAGAGCGATTTGGTTCGAGGTTCAGGGTTCGAGGTTCGAGGTTCGGAATCTGGAGTTCGTGAAGTTGAGACAATCTCAACGTCGGCGCTGACGGGCGAGGGGATTGAGGAGCTGCGGGCAGCGATCGTCGCGGCGGTTGCGGGCTGCGAGGGAGGGGTGCGCGAGGCGGCAATGCTGACCAACCTGCGCCAGCATCAGGCGGTCGAACAGGCGCTTGGCGGGTTGGACGCGGCGCGCCTCGCCGTGGACGCGGCGATTCCCCATGAAATGCTGCTGCTGGACCTCTACGAGTCGCTGCGCGGCCTGGACACACTGACTGGAGCGACCACCAGCGAGGACGTCCTGCGCCTGATCTTTTCCCGCTTCTGCATCGGCAAATAGAAGCAATTGCCCCACATCTCAGCTTCGGGATGCGGGGCAATGCGTCTGTGCGGCCAAGCGATTACAGAGCGGGCGGCGCGTCGGGCCTGCCGCTGTCGGGCGCGACGGGATAGGCCTTGCTTCCGTCGTTCAGTTCAAGGCGGAGGTAGTCCCAGACCACGCCGGTGGTGACGTCGCCTGCTGGCACGGTGAAGGTGACGGAGTTCTCGCCCGCCTTCAGCAGCGACGCGTCGAACTTCTGGACGTATTGGTACCAGACGCCCTTGTCGGTGTTGTATCGCAAAGCATTCGTTGCGACCGGATGGATCGTGCCAACCTCCTGCCCGTTGACGCCGATCGTCAGGCTGCCGGGAGCGCTGGGCGTGGTGCCATTGCCGCCGTCGGCCCCAGCCAGCGCGATGCGCAGGACGGCCGAGCCCTTCGAGGCTTTGGGCATGGTGAACTTGACGGTCCAGGTTGTGGCCCGGCCCTGGCCCCACTCACGCCACATGTCCTGGGTTCCGGTTGGGTTGTTGACCCAGCCGAAGCGCTGGTTGAGGGGGTCCTTGGCGGCGGGGTTCTTCCAGGCGTCGGTGGTGGAGTGGGGGACCTCCTCGAAGAACCAGTCCTTGCGGTAGTCGCTCTTGCCGATGGTGTAGGTGATGTCGTTGGGGAAGAGGTCGCCGTAGCGCAGCGGCCAGCCCCAGAGCCAGTAGTTGGCGCCGTCGCCCTTGAAGAACTTGTCGCCGGTGCGGTCAGGGTAGCCGATCTCCCAGATCTGCCTGCCATAGCGGACGGGCTGCCAGTTGAGCTTGCCCAGGTTCAGAGGCTTGCCCGCTTCCACGGTGATGTTGGCCTTGGCGTACTCGCCGAGGACGCCGTCGGCGAAGGCGTGCAGCGTGTAGGAGCCGGGGCGGACGTTGGCGATGGTGAATCGGCCGTCCTTAGCGCCGTCGGTCCAGAACTGGTAGTAGTCGCCGTCGTGCGGCCAGGTGACGACGTTGCCGTTGCCTGAGCGCTGCTGGTATCCGCCCGAGGTGTTGATGTAGTCGGGGTGGGCGAGGCCGACGGTGAGGTGGGGGAAGGTCTTGGTGGCGGCCTGGGGATCGTCGAGGACGAGCTGTCCGGTGACGGTGGCGCGCCCGTCCTTGTGCGGGTAATCCACGCCCTCGACCCAGGCGTAGGGCCAGGCGGCTTTTACAGCCTTCGACTTCTCGACGGCGTCTCTCCACAGCGCGAGCTGGTTGTCACGCCACACCTGCGGAACGGCGGGCATACCGCTGCCGGAGGTGGCGGCCAGCTTGTCGAGGTCGGCCTGGGAGGGGTCTTTGGGATCGGCCAGCGAGTTGAAGTAGACGAAGATCGGCCCGACGACATGCTTCCAGTCCTCGCCGGTGGGGATGTGATTGATGGCGCCTCCGGCGTAGTGACCGCTGGTCCAGTAGTCGAGCACGGTGCCGCTCATGTGGTCGATCAGGTCGAGCTTCTCCGAGCCGCCGCCGATGTACTCATTCGACGGGTTGATGAAGTAGACGCCGATGTGGTCCGTTGTGCTGGACCATCCCCAGGCTTGAAGCCGGTACATCACGGCGTTGTAGCTGTACTTGTGTTCGACGGAGTTGGCGTAGACGCCGCTCAGCAGGATGCGCTGCTCCTTGGCGTGGATGACGACGCCCTTGCGCAGGTCCGCATCGGTGGTCATCAACTGGTTGCGGGCCCGGTTGACGGAGAGCCAGTTGAAGGTTGGGTTCATCGACTCCAGGATGAAGCGGCTCTCGCCCTCGCCCGCCGGCGGATACGATGCCTTGTGGGTGTACTCGGCGTAGGTGTAGAAGCCGCTGACACCGCGCTCCATGGTATAGCGCGTCTCGATGTCCATGCCGCCGCCGCGAGGGCCGCCGGGACGCGGGCCTCCGGGACGCGCGCCGGCGTATCCGGGGCGTCCATTTGGCGCGCCGCCGACACCGGGAGTTGCGCCGGGCGCTCCAGGAACGCGCTGTTCAGCACAGGCCAGCGAAATTGTTATGCCGTTATTTGCCGGAGCTATTCACATTCGCTGAGCATCTGAACGTGGCGTCTAGCAACAACGCGGCAGAGCGGGCTATAAGAGGTCGCAACCCGCCGCCTGCAATCTGACTCATCCGCAGTGGATATAGCACTGAATAAGGCCAAGACAATGTGGGAAGGTCTTCACCTATGCTGCACTTGCTAGTCTCAAGAATCTCCCCCACGCATATCCATGACCCAATTAGCGATATCATAATTTCATGATAAAAATGAGCTTAACGCTTTGAGGAATCCACTGTGCTTCATCACTGGACACTATGAAATCGACGCCATGGTTGTGGTTATGACATTCATTGCCTCTCGTTTCGAATGCCTGGTCGGGCACGTATCCCCCGATCACCGCTGTTCCTGTCCCTCCAGATACATGAACTTGGTGATGATGCTTGGCATCCCCCACCTCCTGCCCGACTTCCTCAAAGTTCGCAGTTCCTATTGGATACCTGTCGCACAAGTTTGGGGTGCCGTTCGTTCCGTCACATTCGTGCCATCCTGGTGGAATATTGCCGTTATGTTGATAATACATCCAGATAGTGCCCTGCGGAATGACGTCCATCTTGATCTTGCCTCCTCATAGTAATGTGTCCTTAACTGTCAATAAGCACAGAAACGGATCGGATTCGGTAGAGCCGACTACCGTTCGTGCCGCGACAGTCGAAAGTATCCATTCAAAACCACGGTAGACTTTTATGGTGCACCTACTAAGTTTGGTCGAGTGTTATCGCCTCGACCTTGACTTGAATATTCTGTTCTATGTTCTTTTGCAGGACTAGATCTATATCAAGCGGCAATCTGACGGCTAATTCGTCTCCGGATGCCAATACAGTGTCATCAACGAATACTGTCTGCTCGGTTGGTTTGCCGCCATCTTGGACAGTGAAGGACATAGTAACATTGAATTCGCCTTTGGCACAACTAATGGCTACCGTTACTAATTCTCGCGCATCTATCAGACCCCGCGCGTTCTCCTCCGATGAACGCAAGATCAGTTCTAACTCGTCAGCAGAAGATACCCTAGCTCGATATGATGCCATTAGCGTATTCTGGAGAAGGTCAGTTATGGTTGCCACCGGTTCCCCTGGACTCGACGGAAGATTGGGCACAGATAAAGCAGACAATAGCTTGTCTATCTGACCGGTGATCTGCCGAGACCTTTCTGATTGTGCCCCGCAAGCCGTTCGTGATCGTCCATCAACGAAGTGAAGAAGCACATTGGAGTTGATGCTGGAATGACCACTCTTTATGTATTCGGCAACGGTGTATTTCCAGTGCATAGTTGCGTGAATCAACTTGATCTGCAGTTTCGCGTTTGACTGGAGTTTTCGAGCAGCCTCAAGGTCAGAGTCAGCAAACGGAGCCAAGACGGCCATCTGGAGTTCATTGTCAGCAACCAAGTTTTCGAGAGGTAAAACTTCCTCAACCCTTACAGGAGAGGATGTCATAGCACTACTGGCAGTAATGCCCATCTCGAAGTTCTCTGCAATCTCTTTCTTGTTGATCGTAATCGCTGAGGCGCAGGCGCAATCCTGCTGAACCTGGAACAGTCTCATGTCGTTCGTCAGACCGTTGTTTGCGAGCACCGTAGATTCATTCACTAAGCTCAGTTCCAAGTAGTAGTAATCAGCTTTATGATCACTCGCAGTTGCACCGACAATATTTCTTAATTCCAGAAGTAGAGTTTTAATGTCACTTAGCTGCTGAAAACTCCCTATCAACTGGCGCAATGCACCCCCGAAGATGTCAAAATTTGTAAGTGCATCCCTAAGTATGGCGGCGGCACCTATAAGGTCTTTCAAATTCACGTTAACATCGACCGACCCTTGGACATTAACGCTGACGTTAACCTTTCCACTGACATCAATGTTATGGTAGATGGAGAAGCTCGTCGGAACATTCTTCCCCAGGTTACCCATTCCAAGTGGGTCAGTTATGCGTTCTTTCACAAGTCCGGCGGCATTGCATATGGACTGCCCTATGTGGCTTACTACATCTGCCAAACCCCCGAAGAAGCTCATTTGTGCTCACTCCTTGTATAAACGTTCGTCACGGCGAAATTCTTACTGAGTTGTTGCTTTCGTGGGTCCGCATAACACTACGGATCCTAGCCACTCGCTCAGGATACAGAAGATGCCCACCGATTTTTGTTTTTACCCAGTTCTTGCGTTGCTCACACCGGAAATCCGCTGTCCAAGAACACTATGTGGGGACAGATTGCTATTGCACGTCGCAGTCGTCACCGAAGCGGTGCCGGCGGCGGGACGGCTTGAGTATTCCCCTATAAGCACCGTGTTATGCTGCGAATGGCCAGCAGCGCACGACCGGACTGACTGACTCAAGTGATACTGCGGTTCATCTCGGGACTCGATCTGCGATGTCCTCGCTCGTCGATGGTTCGGACAACACCGGGCGGCGGAAGTCAACAGCCGTTTAGGAGAACATGACAACCCAAGGCTTGTGGAGGCTATTGCGATAGAGGCAAATTGGCTTCGATGGACCGGTTAGGCATACTATATGTGGTAGCCCGCGAGAGGCGAACAGCCATATATAGTAGTGTCATTTCCGGTTTTTCGTCTATCGCAAATGCCTCTTGTGTATCTTGCATGATGGCGGGTTCGCTTCCAGCCAAGGTTCAACCGGGTCCATAGAATGGCTCTCCCAGCCCTGGCGTCAGATCCCAGTGATAGATAACCCACTATCATCCCATCGACGCTCACTTCACTATCGTCACATTCGCCGACTCCCACGTTCTCACCGCACGAATTAACCCAGTGCCCAATGTCTCACAGCTTGATATCCCGGTCACGCTGACATACTTGCCGACCGCAACCAGCACGGTGCTGTAGACCTTTACCCCGGTGTTCCCCGAGCCATCCAGTAGAACCGAGCCGTCATCAAGGTAGAAGTATCCTGAACCTGAGTATGTGACAGTGCCCCAAGTGGTGACCAACAAACCGATGTTATTGATGCCGGTGGCCCCGGTGATACCCTGCTGCCCAGTTGGGGTCGAGCCTGCCGAGCAGCAATAATTCCCCCCGCCAAGCGAGCAGTTCGGCATGCCCAAAGGGTTCGGAATGTTGGCCGCGCTGCCGGAGAAGTCCGATACGGAAGTAGCCTCAAGGGCCAGTTCTCCGTTGTAGAGAGCAAGCGGGCCATCAACTGTAACGAGGTCGCCGGGATTGACCGACTGAGAGGAAAGTATCCTTAACCCGCCCGATCTATCCGGTTCTTCGATATAGAAGGCGTTGCCAAAGACTGCAGTGACGGGCTTGCCTGTAATCTGGATGGCATTTCCTTGCGGCTGCGATCTTGCCTGACCGATAGTGGGCATCAAAGAAGGAACGCACTGCCACTCATAGCACCCCATGTCCACAGTTCCACCGTCAATGCGAGGGTTGCCGTCCAGGTCGATTATGAAGCCACTGATGTTCTTTAAGAACGGTGGTGCCGCGACCACATTATTGATTCCCGCGTTGATGCACGGCGACCCGGTGGACAGGCGGTAGTTCCCACCAGCCGAGTCCACTAAGAGGGGGTTAGAAGAGATATTGCTGTTGATACCGGTAGGATCCGTCATGCCGAAGTAGTTGTAGCCTGTGTTTCCGTATACATCGTCGTGCTGAATAACAGGCGTGCCGGACGAATCCGTGTATATACCCGAAGAGTTGAATGTTACGATGTTATTGGAGGCTGCAGGCGAGGAGTGGTTGTAGCAGTATATTCCGCCGCCACCGGGCGCGCTGTTCCCCGTTATGGTGTTGTTTTGCAGTGTTGGCGAGGAATAGGCGCAGTAAACTCCGCCACCAGAGCGGCTAGCGATATTCGCCACTATAAGATTGTTCGTGATGTTTGCAAGATTGCCATAGCACCATATCCCACCGCCCTGACCATAAGTGCCCTGCGCGCTATTTCCAGTAATGATGTTGTTCGTGATTGTTGCCGAGCAGGCGCAATATATGCCGCCCCCGTTCTGCGCGACGTTGCCACTCACGGTGTTGTAGGTGATCGTTGGCGATCCGTCCTCACAGTTTATCCCAGCGCCGACATTGCCGCCCCAAGTCGTGTTCCCTGTTATGATGTTGCCAGTCACAATTGCCGAGCAATCACACTCTATCCCGCCTCCGCCCTGCGCGCTGTTCCCAGTTATGGTGTTGTTACTGACGATTGGCAAACACCCGGTCGGCCCCTGAGAGTCGCAGTCGATCCCGCCGCCGGTCTCAGCACTGTTCCCAGTTATTGTATTGTTCGTGATTGTTGGCGACGATCCGGCCTCGCAGTCTATGCCGCCGCCGAATCCAGCACTACTTCCCGTTATGATGTTATTCGTGATCGTTGGCGAGGACTGCCAGCAGGTTATCCCACCGCCTGAGCCGCCCTGCCCGTTCCCGTTCCGTATCGTGAACCCGTCTATGCGCGCCGCTTGGGTTCCAAACTGGGGTGCTTCCACCACAGTCCAAGAGTTGCCTCCGTCCAAAATGGTGAGGTTCGTGGTCCAATTCCTCTGCGACAGGGCTGTTTCAGTTCCGGTAAACCCTCCGTATAGCCCCACATTCTGGTCAGGTGAGAAACCGACAAACTCCACATAAGTTCCTTTGGCGACCCATACTTGATCGCCCGACTTGGCGACACTCAAGCCGGCCTGCACAGTGTGAAAGGCGTGGTTCCAATCGGTGCCGGGACCATTGTTTGGGGAGTTGTAGTTGACGCAGATGACAGCGGAGTCTGCGCACGAGGGACAAATCAGCAGCCCCGTGAGAAACGCCAACGAAATCAACTTCTTGAGCATTTTCTTTCCTCCTACCGCTCTCCCACGGAGCCTGCTTTACACATAGTTCAAACCAAAGTAACCTGTGCAGCACCGCGCCTGCAAGAGCAAGCCGGCCAAAGTCGAGCCTATGAATGGCTTGTGTTATGCAGTTAGTGGGCACAGAATGGTTTTTGTGGAAATTCAGGCTAATTGAGAACTGCTATTGTAGCGACTTTGCAAGTCCCTACAGCCCAAGATGAGCACTTGTCCAGTTCCACATTGTATCGTAGTCTCTGACCAGCCGTGCTCCGACTCATTAGGACTGCCTTTGGTTGGAGTCAAGTTCCTCTAGCTCTCCTTACTGTGTTGAAGAAACCAGCCAGGCAGATCACTTTCACCATAGGCTTCGTCCCATCCACCGTGACCAAGACCCTCTTTGTCATAGGAAGTCAGCCATATCTCAGCGGCATCGCGTTCCCGCAAGAGATCCTTCATCCTATACGCGACGGAAATAGGTATTACATTGTCCCGTGGACTGTGGAACATCCAGATCGGCATATCCTTGAGATTATCAGCGATTGCCTCCGGGTTTCCGTCGTGCCTCGGCCCCCCGGCGATTGGGGCGATGGCTGCGAATAGATCAGGATGCCTTGCTGCTATCTCCCATGCGCCGCGCCCGCCCTCTGAAAAGCCGGTGAGATAGATACGGGACTCATCTATGTACCCCTCATGCCAGATATGCTCTATAATGGACATTACCATGTCGTCCCCAGCCACCCACTCCTCTTCCCGATAAATCACGTGTTTCTGGGGAAAAATCACTACGAATGGCCACCTCTCCGGGTGCGAGATAATTGCGCGCGCCAATCCAGTCAACAGCAAGAACGGATCGGAGCCGCATTCGCCGGACCCCCCGAGGCAAACTATCGTGGGCCAGGGGGTGTAGCGAACAAGTTCAGGCCTGTAGACAAGATAGTTCCAGTCGTGTCCGCCTCTCCGGATCTTCTTTAAGACGAAACTCCTGGGTAATTCCTGCCAACTATTGGCTGCTGTCGGCCCCTCGACAATTTTGGACAGTTCAGCTATCATAATCACCCCTTGTTTTTTTTTCCGGGATCCTGTTGAACCTCGTCGTTTGGCGGGTCGCCCTGGTCCGTCTTTGTTCGTATGCCAAACAGATAACCGGCTATAGCGCCCAAGACTCCCACTGCCGCCGTAACCGTTCCTTTATCTAAGGTTGCCAGCATTGCAGACAAGGTCGCAACCAAAACGATGCCGACAATCCTAAGATTATAGGGACCGAAGCCGCCTCGCATCCGGTAGAACACACCTACAAGAACGGTGAATCCCAGAAACGCAATGACGCACAAGGCTACCAGATTAATGATTGCATCGTTCCCCACGTTTCCACCATCCCCAAAACATTGCCGCATACCGATCTCGTAATCATAACCCGCCAACTGCCACCGCTGGCGACCGAACCGCACGTCGTACAGTTATCGCACACAATTGCTGTGCTGTTACCCAGAATCGACCATGTCATAACATAAGCGTGATCCACGCGGTTATGCGTTTAGGAGATGTGGAGGTGACAACTCACAAAGTGATTTGGAGACCCCCCGCATTGTCCACGTCCTTTCCCACCAGACTTCAGCCCGAACCATTCGAAATGAATCAGTCCGTCGGCGATCAGTTCACTATCACTACCTTCGCCGAGTCCCATGTTCTCAGGACCCGAATCAAGCCCTTACCCAGTGTCTCGCAGCCTGATATGCCGGTTACGCCGACATATTCGCCGACCGCAACCAGTGCGGCGCTGTAAACCTTTACGCCTGTATGCCCCGAGCCATCGAGCAAGCCCGAACCGTCGTCAAGATAGAAGTATCTTGAGCCAGAGTATGTTACAGTGCCCCATGTGGTGACCAACAACCCGATGTTGTTGATGCCGGTGGCTCCGGTGATACCCTGCTGTCCAGCGGAGGTCAAGCCTGTGGAGTAGCAGTAACTCCCGCCACCAAGTGAGCAGTTAGGCATGCCGAAAGGGTTAGGGATGTTGGCAGCGCTGCCGGACGAGTCCGATATGGAAGTAGCCTCAAGAGCCAGTTCCCCGTTATACAGAGCAAGCGGACCGTCAACAGTAACAAGATCGCCGGGGTTCACTGACTGAGATGACAGTATTCTTAGCCCAGAGGTCCTGTCCGGCTCTTCGATATAGAACGCATTGCCAAAGGTCGCAGTCACAGGCTTGCCTGTAATCTGGATGGCATTACCTTGTGGCTGTGACCTTGCCTGGCTGATGGTGGACACCAAAGAAGGAACGCCCTGCCATTCGTAGCACCCCATATCCACCGTTCCTCCGACAATGCGAGGGTTACCATCCAGATCGATGATAAAGCCGCTGCTATTTGTCAGGAACGGAGGCGATACGACAACGGCGTTGCTTCCCGCGTTGATGCACGGCGAACCAGCGGACAGACTGTAGTTCCCGCCAGCAGAGTTCACATATAGCGGATCGGCGGAGATGTTGCCATTGGTGCCGGTTGGATTGGTCATGCCGGAGTAGTTGTAAGCAGTATTCCCGTATACGTCATCGTGCTGCATAGCCGGCGCGCCGGTCGAATCCGTATACATCCCCGAAGAGTTGAACGCCACTATGTTATTGCAGGTTGCGGGCGAGCAGTGGTAGTAGCAGTATATGCCACCGGCGCTGGTTGCAGTGTTTTCCGATATTGTGTTGTTTGTGATTGCCGGCGAGGAGGCGGAGCAGTATATCCCGCCGCCCGCGCCATAGCTGCCAGACGCGGTATTTCCCGTGATGGCATTGTTCGTGATCGTTATGGAGCCCAAGCAGTATATACCGCCGCCCGGGCCCGTCGAGCTATTGCCAGTTATGGCGTTATCTGATACCGTTGCGCCGCCCTGACAGCAAATCCCCCCGCCGCCCATGCCTCCGCCTATGCCGCTCGCGGTGTTGCTCGATATTGTGTTGTTCGTGATCGTAGTCGAGCCGTCTTCGCAGTCTATGCCGCCGCCGATGAAACCTGAGATGTTACCCATTATGGTGTTGCCAGTTCGGTGTTTCGGGAACTTGTTCCCGAAACGAACTCACTCACTTCAAGGCGTCAAAGGCTGGACATCAAGGCCGACCCTCTCGCCGCACTCGTAAAAGCGCCAACTGGAGAATGACCACTGCTCTGGCAGCGTGACCAGCCCCCTTCGAACAGGATTGGCATGAACGTAATTCACCTTCGCATAGAGCTTCTTCTCGCTGTAGATTGCAAGAGCCCGCACTTGTTCTCTCCACACGGCGAAGCGGGCTCTGCCGTTAGCATGACGCGCCATCGTCTCCAAGACCTTTGTCGCGTTCACGTCCTTTGCGTGCGCTATTATCCTCTGAGCAGACCTTCCGCGCCATAGCCTGTTGAACCGGTGCAGTTGACCGCCGTCAGGCAGGTACACCAGCAGGTGAACGTGATCCGGCATCAGCACAAGCGCCGACACGTACCCACCGCATTCGAGCAGCGCCCTGCCGATCTCATCGCAAACGATATCCCGCACAGTTGCATTGTTGAGCAAGGGCAGCCACTCCACAAACGTTCCCGTTATGCAGTAGTAGCTTGCCCCTATGTCGATGTTCTTCCATTTCACGGTATCACATTAGCCGCACTTGCCGGCTATCCCCGCTCGACGTGGGGCCTGTTCGTTTCGGGAACAAGTTCCCGAAACACCGAAACACCGAAATATTAGGATTTGTGAACACAATACAGCGGTCACTCTGTGCGAATGGCTCCGCGATTAGAATATATGGCTGGAAACATTGCGCCCGTATCTTGACGATATTTTCCGCGTCAAGATAAACGTGACTAAATAGTGGCAGATCCCTGGCCCACGCCACCGTGCCTGGCCGCTCATTCCAAGGCGCCACCCCGTCATCCGCCGCCGCAACGCCGCAAGCGCCAAACAGCACTCCCAAAACCAATAGTACCGCGGGCAAGACGCTCGCTCTATTCATTTTACCGCTACCTCCCTCTCACAATTTTTGCGACCTGTCCTATTCGCCTCCGCCGTCCGCCCGGCAACATCCTTCCTGTTTGGTGAATTTTTAGTGGGGAATTTTTACGCACGGGCTGCTGATCTCGCATTCTCGACTGGTAGCGGCGTGAAGGGAAAAGCGGCGTCGAGACCGCCGCACTCCAAATCGGGTTGTCGCCGATCCGAACGGTCCGGGGGTGATGAATTTTACTCCGACCGTGCAATCCTGGTTCCTACTTAACCTCGAACATCGAAGGATACCAGGCCCACGCTGTCGAATAATAGCGTGGCGGATACCTATGCAAAACGAAGTTGAAATGGAAGCCATAGCGGACCCCAGGAACACTCTGAACGATCTCACGAATGTCGAGTGGATCACCGAAACCAAGAGTGTCTGGTTCAGCCGTCCTCCCCAGCGAGATGCTCTCAAGGCGCAGCACCCGGCCACGTTCGCGGAGTCGGATATTATCCGGCTGCTCAAGTTCTTCACGAAGCCGGCAGACAATGTGCTGGACCCATTTGTGGGCAGCGGCTCGACTCTGGTCGCGTGTGCTCGGAGCGGGCGCTCGGGCTGCGGGATCGAGTTAGTCGAGCATTGGGCCGATGTCGCCCGCCGGCGCGTCGCGGCGGAGGCGTCCGACCTCGATCAGCGGGTGCTCCTGGGCGATGCGCGAAAAATCCTGCCCACGCTGGAGGATGGCTCATTTCAGTTTATCGTGACCAGCCCTCCTTACTGGATGATCTTGAGGAAGGACTGGGACCACAAAGTCAAGGCGGAACGCAAGGCCAAGGGCCTGAGCACGCGATATAGCGACGATGCAAGCGACCTCGGCAACCTGGAATCATACAGTGAGTTTCTAGCGGAACTCGGCGGGACATTCGCTCAGTGCAACCGCGTGCTTGCCCGGCAGGCGGTATTTATGCGTTGTGGTGTCGGACTTCCGGCACAAATCGCGCTTCGTGGCCTATCATGCGGATATCAGCCGGATAGTCGAATCCGCGGGCTTTGCCCTGGAAGCAATTACGATACTGGTGCAGGACAACAAGAACCTGTATCCTTACGGCATTCCATACGCCTTCGTCTCCAACATCCACCACCAGTACATTCTGGTTTTCAGGAAGCAGAAGGGAGAGTAACGAGTAACGAGAAGGGACGTCCGTTCGGGCGGATTTGCATTCCGGCCCGAAACAGTCAAGGCAGGGGATTTGCAATCCCCGAAGCAACCGCTCGATTTGCAACGTTGTTTGGGGCATCGGAGATGCCTGGATTGCTCCTTACGGGCCAGATTGCAAATCTGCCCGAACGGGGCGCCAGGCCCAATTGGCCGGCGTCCGGGTTGCAAACCCAAGACCATTGGGGTTTCCCGAAACGACGGAAAAGACTCTTCCTCCATATCCCGCTGGTGTGCCCAGGCGTGCAGCGGGAACTCGAAGGACTTCATTTGCGAGGACTGCTTCGAATTGTCGTTCCCGCCGCATAGTGGCCCCCCCATTATCAATTCTCAATTATCAATTCCCCAAGCACCGTCTCACCGCGTCGATCACTTTGCCTTCGTCGGGCAGGGCCGCGATCTCCAGTTCACGGGAATGGGGCATGGGGTTATCATCGCGGATCGCGCTTTTGAGGAGCCCTTTAGCGTCGTAGGGAGTGCTCGGCGTCACGACTTTCAGGCCCGGCACGTGCACGAACCACGCTTCCAGGTTCTGGGAATGCTGGGCCCCAAGCTGCATCCCCGCCCCTTCCGGCGCCCTGATCACCAGCGGGACCTTGACCTGCCCACCCGACATGTAGCGGAGCTTGTCGGCGTGGTTTACTATCTGGTCCATCGCAAGGAGGGTGAAGTTGACGGTCATCATTTCGACCACGGGCCGCAGCCCCACCATAGCCGCGCCGATCCCGACCCCGGCGACCACCTCCTCCGATATCGGGGTATCCCGGACCCGCAGACTCGCCGAACTCCTCCAGCACTCCTCGATCTCCTCTCGCGACCTGTACGCTCCGGGGTCCGCGACCGAATGCCCCCCGTAGCGATATGTAACGGCTTCCACGAAGATGGGCCTTCGGTCCTTTCTCACGCGCCCGATGCACAGAGCTCGGCCATCACCCGCCTCGGCTCGGCGCACCGGGCAAGCGCCTGGCCGTGCTCGCGATAGGCCCCGATGACGTAGTCGTCGGGCCTCAGCGGCCACGTGAAGCCCGACGCAACCGCTTCCTCGCCTGAATAGAGGTGCGAGAACCCGCGGATCTTGCCGGCCTCGTACATCGCTCCGCGGCCTTCTCCTCGAAGGTGCGAATCAGCGCCATTTCGCGATAGATGTCGATCTTATCCTGCTTGGTGAGCATGCCAAACACCTCTGCTGGGAAACCCCGGCCGTTTCGGGAAAGGGGTTTCCCGAAACAACGGAGACTTCAATTGTCCGGGTGACTATATATATTAGACACGAGGACAACCCCAGCAAACATGTTCTGACGAAGCCCCACCTATTTCTGCGGCGTTTGTGCCATACCCATACGGCTCGAATGCCAGAGGTAGTCACAAATAAATCCGTATACTGTCAATAAGTGGCAGTCCCAGCATTGACAGCCACAAATGTATGGGTATATTACCGGCATTCCTCACGGTAGGGACAAAGAAAGGACGGAACAACGATGGAATGCAAGCGAAGATGCAGCATTGTGTTTCCTCTCGCGTGTACGTGCCTGACCGCGTTCCTCGGCCTCTCGCCGTTCTTCGAATGCCCATGGACAGGATGCCGCAGGGATAGTTTCAACTGCGGGAGTCGGGACCACGGCATACGCGGACACCCCGAGCGAGGCCGGCTTGGGTGTGCATTCTCAGGGACTCGCAAATGTGACGAGCCTAAGTCCTCAAGGAACCGCTGATGGCGGTTGGCTGTATCTGACGGGACGCGTCGTTACCGGATACGGCTACTACTATACGGGTGGCGATCTATCCGGCGCCGCGAACGTGTACTACCTCCAGAGCCTCGACCGCCTGCCCGGTATCAGGGTATGGAACCCCAACGGCGCCGCCGTGAACATCGGCGATGTGGTGGACGTCATGGCCCAGGTCTCCACGCCGGATGGCGAGCGGCTGCTGGGCGACACCTCCAATCCATCCTCGGTCGAAATGGAACTGGCCAGCGACGTTTCGGGGCCATGGCTGTGGGGACCCGGCAAGCGGCGCCGGGGACCTGACAAACCTTTATCCGGTCTTCGTGACCAACCGTACTCTTGGAGGAGCGGCGCTGGGCTGCAATCCCGGGGTAACCGGCGGAATCGGGCTCAACAACATCGGCAGCCGCGTCAGGACCTGCGGCACGGTGGTCGGCAAGGGCTATTGTTATCAAGACCCGTGCGCTTCCGATTCCGGCAATCTGGCCTACCTCCAGATCGATGACGGCTCGCAAGTGCCCTGGGACCGGACTTTCCTGGAATGTCTCGACACCACGGCCAACGTCGCGAGTAAGAGCGGCGTGGTCGTGGTCTTCGATCCGTCGTCTCTTTGCGATTCTCAAGGGGGCCAGAGCATATACGATCCCACAAACATCGGCGATTATGTCGTCGTGAACGGTATCAAGCTCGCAGTGGACGGAAGGCGGCGCCTCCTATCCAACGATCCGATTCCCATCGAGCATGGCAAACGCGTCGGCGCCGATATCGACTTGCCTGGGCGGCAGCGTCACTCACTCCGACGATGTCCCCATAACGGTGAAGGTCTATAGCGATTCGGACCAGCCACCCACAGCGGAAGTATTCACAAACACCGGGCAGTCCTGGACCGTTCCGATCACCTATGATTCCAGCGGCGTCGGCACAGGCTCGGTAATGTGGCCTGGTGTCGCCGACGAGATCGACTACGGCGCACAAACCCCATATTACGCCATATCCGCCGAGTGCGAGGGATTCAAGACCCGCACCAGGACGGGCATCTGTCCGTCGAGCGTTCCCGACGGCGGCGAGGAGCTGGACCTGGTCCCCTTGCGCAAAATATCTCCTCCGACTGCGGCCGCCTACGAACTATCTCCCTGCGGCGGCGGCGATACCCCGGCGTCGACCGAGGTAACGACCTATGTTGTCGACGCGGACCACAACCCAATCGCGGGGCGGACAGTCGAGTTCTGGACGGATAACGCAACGTTCGCAAGTGACGGCTCCGCGCGGAGCACCACCACGGCATTGACTGACTCCAATGGCATGGCTCAGGTCAACGTGTATGCCACCTATACCCCCAACGGCGCCAATGCGGCGGTTATGGCGACCTGCGTTCTGAACGCGCCCTTACCGCGGGGGATTGCCTACGATGCAGCGGCGGAGGCTTGCGACTGGGCGCCTCTCCAACAGAATCAAATGGATAGTTACATCATCATCGACTCCTACCAGCCTGGCATCACCCTAACCCCGACGAACACAACCATGACGCAATGCCAGATCCTGCCTATCACCGCCACTCTTACGGACGGCGGCGGCGGCATCGCCAACGTCCCGATCACGTTTCGCCGGCCACATGCCTCCCTGCACGATTACCGGTGAACATGGCGGCCCGGCGCCCACGGTCACGGATTCCAACGGCACGGCCACTGTCTATCTCCAGCCCGACTCCACGGGGTTGACATGGGTCCAGGTCACGGCCTCGCCTCACGGGTTCGGGTTATGCGGCATTACCCGGATCACTATCGCCCCCGACATTCTGACGGCTGCGGTCAATCCGTTCTGGATCCTGTCCGGCGGCTCGGCTGCGGTGACGGCCAAATTTACGTGTGCTGATGGAAAACCACCCATCCCCAATCGAAAGGTGGCTCTCACGACCGACCTGGGTTATTTCAGCCCGTGCGACGCCGGCTGTGCGCAAGCATATACGGCATCCACCGATTCCGCGGGCCAAGTGACCACGACCATTACGGCCTGCGGGGCGGGAGTCGTGGCGCATATCACCGCCGCATATACCTCAAGTGACAACTGTTCCACCACGGCAGCAGCCACTCTCAGGGTGGTCTCTCACAGCCCGAGTGTTCCTTGCGAGATATTCTTCTGCATCGATTGTACCCGGAAGACATCGGGCAAGATAACGCACCCGGCGACCACCGCGCCACAGCCAGCCTGGGCCAGTTCCCCAGGACTTTGCGAACCAGGGAGTGATCTTGAGGCTCGGCGGGATGAAATTCAACGCCCCCGACCTCCCCGGCGATATGTCGCCCGACAGCTTCGATATGAACGAGTTCGCACAACTGGGAGCGATTTCAGCGGTGAGCGATTTCATAAACGAGTGGGTCGATGATGGCTACGCGACGGCCGGCGGCGACATTCCGGAACTGCACTCGACACGCTGAACCTTGCGGCACAGGAGATGAACGCGGACTCCACGCCGGGAAACCCGAACAGGTACATCGTCCTCGTTACGGACGGCCCTTACCATGAGAACGAACGCGGGTCGAGCCTGACCCAGTCGCAAGTCATCAGCGCGTTGGCGGACTCCGAGTGCCAGGTCTACATTTCGTTGTATATCAATGGGCAGCTTTCGCCGCCTTCGGCGGAGGGTTACGGTTCCTTGACGGTAAATGGGGCATTCGACAAAGTGAATACTCAAGCCGCCGACATAAGGTATCTGTACACGTTCGATAATCTGAGGGCCCGAATAATGGCCAACTGGCCTTCGGAATAGAAGGAAAGTAACGGGTAACGAGAAGGGACACCTGTGTGGCGGAACGACGATCCCTAATTTCTAAATCCTGAGATTTTGAATTAGGGAAGGGACCCACCGATCCGGTAGATCGCGGGTTGGGTGGCCCGTTTCGGGAAAAGGAGTCTACGCTGGGTGGGCGCGGCGGTGAGTGGTAGCCGCAGGTCTCGGTCCGCGAGCCGCCGTTCTTTCCATGGATCGCGCTTGTCATCGCCGCGTGTAGCATCTTCACACAACGCGCCTCCAGCGCGACGGAAGCGGGTACCGCCTGTCCCAATCAGCAAAGTCGGTGAAGTAGTGCCGGTGCTCGTCTTGTTCGCGTAGGCTGCCTGCATCGTATAGCGCCATGTCGAGTTCTGAGGCAACCTTGCTGAACAGCGGCTGGATCATGGAGAGGTCAGGGGCACGGCGCGCTATCTGCAGGCTCCCTTGATCCGGGTCGGCCATGTGCACGAAGGTGTAGCCCTGGCCGAAGACCTGTTCCGCGGTTTCCGGGCTGAGATCGACGTACCTCAGTAGTCTCGGCCACAACTGCGTCCACATCCATATTGGCGCGTTTGGTGTTTCGGGATTTGAGGAGCGAGCACAGTGGCTCAAGTACGGCACAAGCGTCGTAGTCGCTCCGGAAATCCCGAAACGAACCAGCCTCCCGCTAAGGGGTCAAAGGCCCCGTCATTCGCCTTCCACAGCCTTGATCCGGCGCGGTTGTCACCTGCGCAGTCACATCACTTCGTTTCGGGATTTCCGGAGCGGTTGGTCACTAGGCTCCCTATCATCACGCCGTGGCCGCTCCTCAATCCCGAAACACCGAAGAAAGGTGAACTGGGTGCTGGATGCGGACATAATCGGTATACAAGTGCTTTTCCGGCACCCATGCATTCCACGCGAAATATGGATGGAAGGCCAATATATCCGAAATAGACTCGACATACCGCATGTCATCCAGACCCGGGCACATACTCACCGACACCGGCGCCATTGCATTCACGGACTTGCACGCATCATACATCCGCGTCAGCCACTCGAGTATCGGAGCGCGAACCTGCTCGCTGGGCGCACTGTTGAAAGGCTCGTTACACAGGTCCCACAGCGCCACGCGCGGATCATCCGCATGCCGGGCGACAAGTTCCTCGACATACGGACCGTATTGGTTTACTTGTTTATCCGAGTTTATCTGCTCCAGGCACACGCCGCCGAAGTCCGGGAGGCTGTGCCATCCGTTGAACAACACGGGGATAAACCTCAGCCCCTGGTCCCCGCCAATATCGATGACGGTGTCGATGTTCTTTAGACAGGTCCGGGCATCAATAAAGTACGCCTCAAAGGACAGCCATATTCTGAGTGTGTTGATCCCAGGAAAATAGCGCTTTCCCAAACGGATCTCATGCTCGATAACCTTCGGGTCAAAACGATCCAGCCAGCTATCAAGACCGTTTCTCGCGTAGCTCGGCTGATAGTTAAAGCCTCTTACTGCGGCGCAATCTATACTCTTAACCATTCAAATCCCTGTTTGTTGCCGATTTCTCAGCTTATTTGGTCGAGGGTACCACATCGTTAGGTCAACGTCAACATTTGGACGGGTTGAAAGTTTAAGATTAGGGGTCGAGAAAAGGGGAGAAAAAGCTGTATAATGAGCCAATGAAGCTGAGAAATCCGCAACAAACGGGGAGTCCCGGTTCAATGAGTGAGGAATCGAGCATGAAGCCTCTGGCCTCAGCCCGCGCGGGGCGAAGGTTCCGGGCTTTCCGCTTTCCACTTTCAGCTTTACGCTATTTTCAAAGGACGCATCCGTGATGAAGAGTTCGATGACATCCGTGCAGCGAGTGAAGCGAGCGGTCCATTTTCAGCGGCCGGACCGCCTGCCGCACTTTCTTCCCGACGGCAAGAAAAACGATATTGCCTGGCTCTGGGTTCCCAGTCCTCCCGACATTCAGGATTGGGTCACCCTGGATGACGGGCGGCGGCGATTGGGAGAGAGTCGCCATACCTCACTATGGTGGACCTCTGGGGCGCGCCGTCACGTACTATCGCACGACATTCGACGCCCCCGAGTCGATGTTTGCGGCAGGCTCGCTGTTTGTGTGCTTCAAAGGGGTCGATTATAAGGCGCATGTCTTCCTGAACGGCCACTACACCGGGTCTCACGAGGGTTTCTTTGCTCCGTTCGAGTTCGATATTACCGGTTTCGCGCGGGTTGGGTCGAACACGCTGCTGGTAAGAGTCGAAAACGACGCGATATGCATGGGAAACGGGTCGTGGGGCGAGGATGGCCACCTCTACGATGGAGACAAGATTTACGCGGCCACGGGTCCGGGATACGATGAGCCGCTGATCGGCTGGCACCACTGTCCGCCGGGCATGGGGATTTATCAGAGGGTATTTGTCGAGGCCCGCTCCAAGGTTTTCATATCGGACATCTTCGTCCGGCCCGTCCTCGATGAGAATCGCGCGGAAGCCTGGGTCGAGGTCTATAACCGCGATAAGCTCAGGCAGGACGTCCGGCTGAAGCTTTCGGTCTATGGACAGAACTTCAAAGCATCGGTGGTTCGCGATAAGCCCTGCGATCCGCCCGGGCCGGTGGGCCCCGGTGTCAACTACTTCCGGCTTGCTTTCGACGTGCCCAACCCGAGGATTTGGGACCTTGACTGTCCGTGGCTTTATCAGGCACAAGTTCGCCTTTTGGATGCGGACGGCGGCGCGCTCGACTGCGCCGCGCAGCAATAGGGGCACATCAGGTTTGCCGCGGAAACGGTGCGTGGACGCCGCGATACGGTCGTTAGACTGGCGTTGATCGACGCGTCCGGCAATGTGGTGCACGATACACATCGGATTGTCGAGGTCTTTCCGCCAAGCCGAAAAGGCATCGAGAAGTCGGTATTGGTAATCGGGCAAGAATGCGGCCCAGCAAGCAAGCTGGCCCGCGAACTTGGCTTGAGGACCACGGATACTATCGAGCATGCGCAAGTCATCCTGATAGATGATTATAAGGCTTTTGCCAGGAAACGTAAGTCGATCATGCGCGCGGCGGCAACTGGGGCGAACGTGGTCTTTCTCGAACTGCCTTCCGGTGAATATGAGATATGCGACACCGATGTCCGAGTTGAAGCGTGCGGAATGGGAGAGCGGCATTTCGTATCGCGCGATACGGGGCACCCGCTCGTGGGGGGCTTGCGGACCGGAGATTTCAGCTTCTGGTTCGACCCCGAGCTTGACCGCATCGCTCCCATTCTGAGCGCCACGTTCGACGCCGAGGGTTGGCAAGGTATTTTGTCGGCTGGCAACGGTGACTGGTCGTCGGGCTGGCATCCGAGCCACGCGGCGGCCGAGCGAGTCCATGGGAAAGGAAGAGTTTATATTTGCCAGATCAGACTGGCGGGGCGAACCCAAACCAACCCGATCGCAAGGGAGTTTGCCAGCAGCATCGTTTTGACAGGAAGTGCCTGAACGGGAGCGCCATTCCCCAATCTTTAACCTTGAACTTTCAACTGTCCGCGGTTGATGAGCTTGTGCCTGGTTACAGCGTTTCCCCCTCACCCCAACCCCATGCAGTAGGCCAAAATGCGTCCATCCGCGAGCCGAATGTGGCATCCGTTGCAATCCCGATATCAGCTATCCGAGGTTCCGCAGTGAGTAGTGCGAAACTTTTTTCTTGAGGTCTTTGAGCGTCTGAAAAGCAGTTATCTGTGGTGTGGCGTGCTTGCGGTCGGCGGTGGTGAAGCGGAGTATTTGCAAGAACGCTGTGTAGCCCAGACTTTTCGTTCGAGGCATCGTGCTAGAATGCTTGTATGCATTTGCAGAAGCGCACTCGGAACAAAGACGGCAGGAAGTACGAATACTGGGAGTTGGTGGAATCCTACCGGACGGCGCGGGGGCCGCGGCGTAGGTCGGTGGCGTACCTGGGCGTAGTCGGACCTGGCGAGCGATTGGGAGTAAAGCTGGCGGCGGAGGACCAGACTGGTAACGCTCAGGGGTCCCTCTTCGATGATGTGGAGCCGGAATGGGTCGAGGTGGACACCAAACGTGTGCGCGTGGAGCGCACTCGGCAATTTAGCGGCGCTTGGCTGGGTCTGGAATTGATGAATATGCTGGGGTTGCCGGAGTTCTTACGAGGTATGATGCCACGGGGCTTCGAAGACATCCCCTGGTGGGCAATGTCCTTAATTCTTGTTCTCTGTCGGCTCTGCGATCCGTCGAGTGAATTGCGGATTGCGGAGCACTTATATGAACGAAGCGCCCTGCCGGATCTTCTCGGGGTTCCCGTTGAGAAGGTAAACGACGACCGGCTGTACCGGTCCTTGGACAAACTGCTCGTTCGCAAGCCTGAACTTGAATGCTATCTCGCCAACAGGCTCGGCGAGCTTTTCGGTCTGGAATACGATCTGCTGCTCTACGATGTCACCTCGACCTATTTTGAAGGCGACTGCGCCAAGAACGAACAGGCCCTTCGCGGCTACTCTCGGGACCATCGTGGTGACTGTAGGCAGATCACGATTGCTCTGGTTGTGAGTCGTTGCGGTATGCCCCTGGGCTACGAGGTGTTCGACGGCAACCGTCACGATTCTACTACTGTCGAAGAGATCGTGGAGATAATAGAGTCGCGTTACGGCAAGGCAGACCGGATATGGGTGATGGATCGTGGCATGACCAGCGAGGAAAACATCGCTTACTTGCGCGAGGGCGGTCGCCGGTATATTCTTGGGACGCCGAAGAGTGAGTTGAAGAACTTCGAGCGGCAGCTTGTCGGCGGGAATTGGACGGATATCCGGGAGGGTTTGGAAGTGAAGCTGTGTCCGTCCGCTGACGGTGAGGAGACGTTCATCCTGTGCCGAAGCGCTAAGCGTCAGGAGAAAGAAAAGGCCATGCACGAGCGTTTCGAGCGCAGGATTGAAGAGGGCCTGACGAAGATGGAGCAGACGTGCAGGAATAAGCGATACAAGCCCACTTTGATCGCGCAGAGGATAGGCAGGCTCCTTGAGAAAAACAGCCGGGCGGCTGGATTGTTCAAGGTGGATGTCCAGACCGATCACGATGGCGCGGCAAAGCTTGTGTGGTCGAAAGTGGATGCTTGGCGGGACTGGGCGGCCTTGAGCGAAGGCTGCTACATTCTGCGCAGCAACGTCAATGACTGGAGCGCCGAAGACCTGTGGAAAGCGTATATCCAGCTAACCGAAGCCGAATCGGCGTTCCGCATCCATAAGGGCGACCTGAGCCTGCGTCCAATCTGGCATCAGAAGAGAGAACGAGTCCAGGCGCATATCCTGGTGTGCTTCCTGGCGTATGTGCTGTGGAAGACGCTCGCGCGGCTCTGCAGTGCATCAGGTCTGGGAGACGAACCGCGCAAAGTCATCGACGAGATCGGGCAGGTCCAACTCGTGGACGTAGTGATGCCGACCAAAAGTGGCATCGAGATACGGAGACGCTGCGTTGCAAGACCCACGAAGCATCAGGCCATCCTGCTGCAGCATCTCCGACTCAGCCTGCCGACGCACTTGAAAGTAGTGGAAATGTAGCCCAGACCTTCACGAGTCAAAGGCGCATTTTACGCTCAACAACCGAGTTCCGCTTCAATCCATTGCGGAACTTCGGCTATCACGGCGTCGCCGCCCAGGTCAGGCAGTCTCAGAGTCATGTCGGTCAGATCCGCAAATTCGCAGTTGCCCCGCGTCGCGCTCGCGGGAACGGACATATCCGAAAGACCGCGTGCCCCAATCACAGCCTATCGTCAGGCACATCCAGGCCCAGCAGATGGACGCAGTTTCTCCACTCGATCTTCTCCAGCGCCTCGTCAGATAGCTTCTTCATCTCGCGCAGTTCCCTGACAAAGGCTACGTTTGGATACGTGCGGGTGACATCGCTGCGTGCGCAAGAGTCGGTGCCGAACATGAAGCTTGTCCTGAAATTCGTCGAGAAATTCCAGTCCAAAGATTGGATCCCGCGTGAGCGCGTTGTGGCCGCTACCTGCGGAAATGTCGGCGCACAGGGCAGGATATTCGCGCATCAGTCGCGACACGGCGCCACCCGGCTTGATCGGTCCTTCGGGATATCCTGAACGGCCGTCGGCAGGAACCTCAGCGGAGACTTCGGCCCAGAATGTCGGCCCATGGCCGATAAAGACCGTGTCCGGGCACGCCTGCAGCGCGTGTTCGAGCTTCGGCAGGCCAAAATCGTCGCGCAGGCCATAACCATCTGGCCGATCCTGCATGTCAAAAAGTACCGGCAGACCGAACTTCCCTGCCTGGCGGTAGAGGTTGAGGCATCGCAAGTCATCAAAATCCAGCTTGGGCAGCAATTCCCCAAGTCCCTTGCAGCCGCGCGACCGGTATTCGTCAAGTAGATGGCTGAAATCCATATCCGGCCGATTGCCATAGCGTGGATCGATCAAGCAAAATGGGATGAGCCGATACGGATAGCGTGAGCATGCGACGATCACATCCCCGCTGTCGCACTCCAGATAGGCCCCCTCCGGGTGCTCACTCAACGGCAGCACGCACGCCTTGTCGATCCCCCAGGCGTCCATCTTGGCAATCAGATTTGTGATGTCTATGAACTCGCTACGGTCGGGCAGAACGCGACCAATATGACCGTGAACATCAATCAGCATTGTGCAATCTGTTCCCTGTTGACAGCTATCTCCTCGACCATTCGCTGCACCCTGCGACCGTACTCCACGTATTGCTGGTATCTCACTTCCGCTTCACTAGCGACGCTTGAGTCGTGGAGCACAACGGCCAGATGAGGTTCAATGGATATGCCTCCATCGTAACCGTTTGAGATTAGATCACCTATGACGCGTCGCACCTGTGCGTCGCCTTCGCCCGGAAATGTGAAGATGCTCTCGTATGTTGAAGTTCTGAAGCAGCCGTCCTTGACGTGGATGTAGGCGATATGGCCCTTGACGTTAGAGTAGAACTCCCACGAGTCCTGCTTGGGCTGCGGTTCTGGCTTGCTCCTGTCATCTTCAAATACGGGATTGCCTATGTCGAACACAAGCCTCAGTCCCGGCACGTTTTCGACGAGCCGGAGAGTGTACTGCCAGCCCATTCCGCCGTAGTTCATACAGTTCTCGTGCACGGGCTCAATGCCTGCGGCGGTGAACATCTTGTAAAGCTCACGCATGCGCCGGAACCGCTCGTCTTCCATCTGGTCGTCCGGTCCGCGGTCAGGCAGCACCGCGAAACTCATTATGCGTATGAGCTTCGTGCCGAGTCTCTGCATTCGGGGAATCGCGCGCTTTGCCTCATCCAGAGATGAATCGAACGGCTGATCGATCCTTTTGCCCCAATTGCCTATCGCCGAGCCGAAGCAGTTGACTCCGACACCAGCATCCTGAAGCTTTCCGTATACTGTGTCAAACTGCTCATCGTTGATGTCGTGGATGTTGATTCCATCGATATTCCTGCTTTCGATGAACTCCCAACCCAGTTCTTTTGTTGCACGAATCTGGCCGTCAATGTCGGCGGCAGCCTCGTCAGCGAAACCAGTCAAGTACATGCTCGCTCTCCTCACTCATTTTCTGAGTGCTGCGTCCACTTTGGCAAGTATTTCGATCGCGTCATATATCTCCTCTTCACCCCAGTTCTGATGCGCTTGCAGGATGAAGTGGTCTGCTATCGCGTCATGGGCGTTTGGGCAGTAGAACTTGCGCTCCGGGTCGCCTTTGTACGCGGGGCTGGCCCAGGGGTAACCACTGCTGCCGAAAACCCGGCGAGCAGCACACCACTCAAACGTATGCTGCAAGTGATTGTAGTCCGGGTCGACTGGCAGCCCTTCCGCCACCAGTGCCTTGCAGAAAGTGGTCTTATCACAGCTCGCAGCCTCCGAATTGAAGCGCATGCGAATAAACCAGTAGCTTGGCTCGGTCCCAGGCAGCAGCTTCGGCATCGACACCGTGCTCAACGCCCCGATCCCACCAGCGATGCGCGCTGCGATCTCCCGCCGCCTCGCCACGAACCCCGGAAGCTTTTTCAACTGCTCACAGCCAATCGCGGCCGATAGTTGGTCCATGTTGAAGTTCAGCGTCGCCATGCAGTTCGTGGAGCCCTCCGGTAGTCCGAACGGCTTTCCTCTGTCTGCCGCTCTTCTGACCTCGTTGTAGAGTCCTTCGTCCCTGGTGTAAACCATTCCCCCCTGGCCGCCCGTCGAGTAGATCTTCGAGTACATAGTCGAGAACGATGCCAACTCCGCAAAAGCACCGACGTAACTGCCGTTCATCTTTGCCCCGTGAGCCTGCGCGCAGTCCTCCACCACGGGTATCCCATAGTTCCGGGCGAGAGCCATAATGCCAGCCATGTCCGCGGGCTCACCAGCGATGTGCGCAACAACGATCGCACTTGTAAGAGGAGAAAGCACGCGCTCGACTTGATTCGGCCCCGCATTGAAGCTTCCAACATCTGCATCAGCCACCACCGGTATGCAGTTCAGCAACACCACGGGCATTATGCCGCCGGGCATCGGTTAACGGACTTACCACAACTTCGGTGAACGGTTCGAGGTTGAGGGCACGCAATGACACGTATACGGCGGCGGTACCCGAACTGACAGCATCGGCATAACCTCCGCCGCCCATGTATGATGCGAATTCGCTAGCAGTATTCTCTCTCCCTCGGTCCATCGTAAATGATGGGCTGCTGGCCGGCAATTGCCTCGTCAAGCACAGCGTCAACGGCCGCCTTCTCCTCCAGGCCTATCGATCCCCGGCCTGGCCAGGGTCTGGTCCTGACTTTGGGCCCGCCATTGATCGCCAGTGCGGGCCGAATGGCTGTTACGTTCATCTCTACTCCTCAGTCACCACGTAACACATAGTGGATGATATTCTTCCCACGATCCGGATGAACTGCTTCATTCCTATGAACACGGCGGACAGGTGCTGGAGCGCACAATCAGCTCTGGCGCAATTACCAGATTCTCCGAGGGCTCATCTCCCGTAAGCTCCAAGACCATCCTGGCAGCTCCCTGCCCAATCCGCCGACCAGGCACATTCAGCGTTGTGAGAGCGACCACGCCCACCGCGGAAGCGTCCCTGTCGTCGAAGCCAACGATGGACATAGCGCGCGGCACGTGAGTGCCGGCCTCATACAATATCTTGATCAGACCGAGAGCGCTGTGATCGTTGTATGCGACAACAGCCGTAGGTTTCATTGGATGCTCGATGATCCGGTCGCCGATCGCATACGCCGATTCGAACATCTTCACACCCGACCCAAGCAAGGGAAACGTCACGACCTCTGCTTCCAGCCCCGCCTCACTCATCGCGTCTTCATAGCCGCGCCACCGCTCCGTCGCATCCTTGAATGAGCCGGGAATCCGCTCATCATCGTAGGACTCGTGAGTAAGATGAACTATACGCCGATGGCCGAGTTCAATCAGATGCCTACACGCCATATATCCTGAAAGCCTGTCGTCGGCCATTATACTTGGCACGTTCCTGAGAATCGACGTGAATATCTGCACGGCAGGCACTCCGGCTTCCTCCACATCAAGGAAAAGGTCCGTGTTCGCCCTGCCGCTCGGTTCCAGAACCGGCATAATTATCAGACCATCAACCTGCCGCTCGAGCCCGAACTGAACGTGCTTTGCCTCATCCTCGATATTGTCACCGTGAAAATACGTAATCAGAGAATAGTCAGTGTCTTGAATAACGTCCTGTATGCCACGAACAACGTCCATCATCACGTTGACCAGGCCTTCTCTGCACAGAAGTCCCAACAGGAACGATTTCCTCCTCGCCAAGCCCCTTCCCATTATGCTGGGCCTGTAACGAAGCTCTTTAGCTACTTCGACTATGTGCTGTCTGGTCTTCTCACTGACTGTTGTGTTCGAGGGTCTCCCGGACATCGCAACAGACGCGGCTGCCGTGGAGACTCCCGCCTGTCTAGCAACATCGGCCAGAGTAACACCGTTCTTTCTTGCCATGGTTCGTATACCCTACACTCGCCCGCTAACGTCGTCCAGATTCGGGCAAGACTGAGTCCCAGATTAAGCGGTTCAGACTCTAGTTTCAGTATACGGCAGGCATGGCGGGAAAGTCAAGTTCACGGAGCGCAGAAACCTCAACATTGACGTCTCTGAAGCCGGTCTTGGCTGCTCGCACAAGATCGGAATGTGCCTCTTGCGGGAAGGTCCCGGCAATGAGACGACCGGGACCTCCAACCACGGCTACTATGAACCGTGTCTCGCAAGTCGGCGGGCTAATGGTAATCGGTCACCTGCTGACTGGTCAACGTCGCCGGGTTAGTGCTTGTGTCCAGAGTACCCTTGACCGACACGTAGTTTCCGTTAGCGACGGTATTACTTGGGGCTACCACATTGATCGGGGCTCCGGAGCCATCATCGATAGTGAAGCCGCTGGCAGTCCTGTTGGAGACCACGCCCCAGAACTTCCAGGTGTAATTCGATTTCGTCGTCCCCATCAATGCACTGAGCGTGGCCTTGTTGGTTGCGCCAACAGTCGGTAGATTGGAACCATTAACCACTTTCAGAGCATAGGTGTTCTCATAGAGGGCAGTCCCATACTTCCAGGCTGTGGAATAGGAGTTGGCCCCGGCATAGTTGGAGACTACCACATACTGGGAGTCTCCAAGAGTGGTCATGTTATTCTGCAGTGTGAAAGAGAAGCACTTAACAGAGCTAACCGCCGCGTTGCTGGTCGTAGCCAGCCTGCCGACAAACCCAAAGGGCTTTCCGCTGAGGGAAGAGTTGGATATCTCTCTTCCGGACGCGTTCATTACCACGGCCTGTGAAGCAGCAGTAAAGACACCACCAAAGTGGGTCGTATCCATGCTGCCATAGATGTCCGACTGCGCGCTGACCAGTGTGATCTTCCCACTCTGGGCCGTGCCCACGCCTCCCCCGTAGGAAGTGCCGGTAGCGCTGGACGTGTCGTAGCCGACCATCGTTTCCAACGTGTTGCCGACAGCATCCGTGGTCAAGAAGCAGTAGAGCTGCACACGGCTGTTCTGCGGCACTGTAATTGTGTTGTTAGGAATCTGACTGCCAGTCGGGCTGTTGGACAGCCAGACTGATGTCGCGGCCAACGCGCCGCTTTCCCCTAGCAAAATCGCCAGGATAATCCCGATAAACCAGTAACATTCCCTTCTCATTTTGCATTCCTCCATTCACGTTTTGATTGTTCGTTGCTGTGATCGAGCGCATTACGGATCGCCGGTCTGGCCAAGATTTTTAAGCAGGATGCTAAGATCAGTGGTCGTAACAGTACCATCGCCGTCAAGATCACACGAAGCGTTGGTTCCATCGAGGCTGGACAGCAGGCTGGCGAGGTCGGCATTCGACACCACGTTGTCACCGTCGACATCGCCGTTGATCAGGGATATGACTCCCAAATCGACGTCACTGCGCGCCTGCGCGATACCTGCCATCATCATCACGACAACTAGCGCAATCAAGAGTACCAAGCGCTTTCCCATATACTTCCACCTCGCTGATTTCGGTTCACGGCCTTCCAAAAGAGCAATTCATTCTGGATCGAAGCAGGAAATCAAGGGCCTACAACAACATTCGTCACCACCTTTTGCAGCCAGTGTGAGGCCTTAATAGCCACATCGTACGTGCTTGCCACTACGCCGCCCACGACAAAGTGGCCGCTTGCATCCAGGTTGACAGTTATTGTGGTGGTCGGCCCGCCGTGCTGGCGCAGCTCAATCTGAACTGGCACTTTCGTGACATCGCCGGTGTAGTCATTCAGGACAACCTGTCCGCTGACGGAGTAGGTAGGATCACCGGTTACCGAAACCTGGTCCAGATAGGCGAAGTCCGTGGTGCCATTGTAGCTGGTTCGGAACCTGAGCATGAAGCCGGCATTGTTCCCGGCGGCGGGCGGAAGACTGAGCGTCGTGAGGGTCCACGGGCTGTTGCCGGCCACATCTTCCAGAGTTTGCCAGGTTGTCCCGTCATACCACTCCGCGAAAAAGTCATCGTTGGCAACGCACTGGCTTGCACTTCGCGCATATTGGACCTGGATGTTCGCGTAACTGACCGTGCTGACAGGTTTGATGAGATATCCGCTGCCGTTCAGAGCCACGGCGTAGCTGCCGGAAAACACGCTGTTGCCTTGCGTGTGGCACCCGTCATACGTCCAAATCCCCGTAACGAGGTTGTTGCTCTCGAACCCGTCCGAAAAGATGCTGCGGACGTCGTACGCTGATTCTATGGCGTTCCCCATGTCGATGCGGCACGCTTCCAGTTGCCACGGGTCGTTTGCGTATGAGGTAAGGCTGGTCACCAGCCGATTGATGTAAGCTTTGCACGCCGCTGTCCCCAGCAGTTCTTCCACGAGCTTCAGATAGTCGAAATCCTCGATGCCATCGCGTATGACTTCCAAGCGAATCGAGCTCACCGGGCCGTTGATACCTACCTCATTTCCGTTGTAAAGCAATGACCCGTCTCCGTAGTCGGTTGTGCTGATATCGGGGATAGTCTCCATCGATACCCATGGATCGTTCACATACAACCAGTATGTGGTGTTCCAGGTACCAGGAAGCCATCGCAGTTCTCCATCTTTTGCAGCCAGAAAAGCATTCTGTGCTGCATTGCCGAGAAGTCGACGTCCAGGTTCGCGTAGGGGCTGCGAGGCGCGTTGCAGATGTACCACCAGGTCTCATCTCCAAGAGCTTTTCTGGCTGCTTGCTGTGACGTTGCGCGCGGCTCTGTATCGAGAAAGTCCTCGCGCGGACACCAGATATTGAGCCTGCCCACGGTATCGTCGAGCATATAGGGGGTGTATCCCGGCATCCACGTCTGGTCGGGGTCTTGATTGAACGGGCTAATGTATCGGTAGTTCGGATCGATGTTCTTGATCCAGGTCGTATCCGCCTTGATCTGATCGTATTTGGTCTGGGAATACGGCTCGTCCACGGTGTAATAGTAGCCCTTGGCGTAAGAGTTGTTCGTCTGCAGATAGCCCTGGAGGTATCCCTGTGTCCATCTGTCCGGATACAAGTAGGGCATCCTGTAGGCGGTCATCCTGGGATCCTGGAGATAGCCCAACGCTTCCGCCGTATAGTATTGCGCGGGGCTCTCGGTGAACGGCGGAATGTAATAGCACGAAATCTTGTGGTCCAGCAGAAATTCGTAATACGCCTTCTGCAAGGTGTATGCGGCATCCGACGGGTACGCTACCCCGTGCTTGGCTGCCACGTACGGCATTGACATATCCATCGCGGTAATGCATTTCGGGGTGACCGGCAGAGAGAAGTTCCACACGTGAATGCTTACCGGCAGCGAGCATGGGTTTGAGCCACTATTAAGTACGGTAATCGTGCCGTTGTAGTCGCCCGCGGAGCAGTTTCCGGGAACTCTTACCAGAACCCATATCGGCTGGGTGGTGGTTGCAGCCAGATCGAATGGTGTGAGGGGCGGCAGGGGGTCGGGCCATCCAGCCGGAGTCTGAAGATAGCATTCCTTGTACAAGGTGATGTTGCTCGCTGAAATGGTCTTGCCGGTCGAGCTCGTAAGATCGGAGACGGAAACGGTGATGTTCGTCACCGTGGTTGTGCCCCCGCGCAGCACGAGTTGGAAAGACTCCGCCTCGCCTTTCGCCGCGTGGAGGCTCGCGGAAGTCTGCGAACCGGACAATGGACCGTCGGTCTGGAAAACCTTGACTGCCGAGTGCTCCACCCAGGCTCCATAACCGCTCCCGGATACCGACCCCTTTAACGAGACATCGTCAAGGTCCACGTAGCTGTAGCATCCGAAAACCACCCTGTCTAACTGGTCCTGGTTTCTCATGGGCACCCAAGCGCTCCAAATGTTCAGAGTCCCGCCATAGGGGCCGAAATACCACCCGCCATAAGGGCCGAACCGCGCCCTCTGCATGCCTGATTGGTAGTCCAACTGCCATTCGAACTGATAGAAGCTGGGGTATATCGCCGGTATCCCGCCGGGCAGCGTCACCCAACTGCCGTTGCCCTGCTGCAGCCTGCATCCGTAGGTCGTCGTGAACTGCAGAACGCCCGGATACTTGCCGCTGGAAGAGGACGGTTGTACGTAAAGCCCCATATACGGGTTATTCGAAGCCTTGTAGCTTTGGATCGAGAAGACTCCGCTGTATGTCTGATATGGAGACGAGACATTGTTCGCCGAGCAGTACCAAGTCGCCGCGCATTGGGGTATGTTATGATTGTAGGCGTCCATCTCGAGGGTACTGGCCGTGGACGGCATCGGCGGGGCGTGACAGAATGTAATAACCCCCGCCGGGGGTATCCACAGTCCATCCCTCGGCGGTGGAACTCGGATTCCAGTTGTTGGTCTGCGTGTATCGCTCGAAGTTGTCCGGGTTAACCGGCGTCATCTGCGCCGGAGTGTACGAGTAGAGATTGAAGTTGTCCATGTCAGCGGTGCCGAAGAAGCCCGCGGTTACAAAATTGGGCTGAATGCTGCCATGATCCATCGACGCCCAGGCGCTCCAAGCGTTGTAAGCCCCGCCCGCCTGTCCAAAGCGAACACGGATTAGGGCGTTGGCAAAATCATTCTGGAACTGCACGTGATAGTAATTGTGCAGTGAGATGCCCGAACCGACGGGAATAGTCACGCTCGCGCCGCCCGTATAGATAATGCCGTAGCCAACTCCGTTTAGAATCTCGAACTCAACGATACCGGTCCCCATTGTATTAGCTTGCGTGGGGACGCCGGCTTCCAGTATGTACCAGACAGCCGCCCGGCTCGTACTGGGATAATACGCCACAAGCCGGAAGTCAGCCTCCAGTATCTGGCCCGGATTGGCCGCTGTGTCCAGGGAAACATTCCAACGGGCAAACGCGTTGTTCGATACGTCGCTGTTGACACAATGGATTCCCTGGCCGCTCGAACCAGCCGTGGCCGAGATTGAAAAAGTAGCGTCACCGGGGACGGTTGTCCATCCGTCGGTCGCCCAAACAGGTGTCCACGGAGATGCCACGGCGTACCTCTCCATAGGGTCCGGGTCGATAGGCGCGGCTTGGGCGGATGCCGCCATCAAACAGATCACAATCATTGCCGCACAGGCTGCCAGCAGACACAACCTTTGTTTCACTGTTTATTCCTCGTCCTCTCCATACTCCAGGCTAATCAGCTTATTCGTATCATAGATCGACAGATGTATCCCCCGTCCACGCGGGTCGCTGTCCACGCGCCACATATAGAAGATAAAGACTTCGTCATTCGTAAAGCATATCGACGGATACGCACACGTACCACTCTCTTCTATTACCACGGGCTTGCTCCAAGTCTTGCAGCAATCGTGGCTCACCGCCATCACAAGCGGCGATCTCGGCCTGTACGGGTTTGGAAAACTGCCATATCTGGCGTTGTCCCATACTATCAATACCGAATCCGTACCAGGTATTCGCTTTGCGTTGCACGGAGAGATCGCCGATTCGAGGCAAGTGCTCGTCGGCGGTCCCCACGTCTCACCACCGTCATTGGAAAAAGCCTGCCAAAGATGACCGAGGCAACTGCGGAATACCATCCACAGGCGGCCGTCGGACAGTTCCACAACGGCGGGTTCGCCAAAACCTTCAGGGCGATCAGGGAAAGCCTCCGGCGGGCCGAACAACGGGCTGCGCACCCACGTCCGCCCACCGTCCGCGCTGACCACGGTTCCAATCAGGTCCGGGTCCGGCCCCTCCGCTCCCAACAAGTAATCCACCGGAATGACGATCCGACCCTGACTGGTCACCATAATCCTGTCGTTCATTACAAAAGGTCCGCACAGCCCGGGTCTTTGCTCGCTTATTACATCCCTGGGGATCAGTTGGCGGTCGCTCCAGGTGCCGTCATCATCGACGGACCTCCTCAAGAAAAGCTGCCACCCCTCGCCATAGCCTATGTGTATCAGTTCATCGCCTATGCGAAAGACCCCGCTGGTGCATTCGACAGGAAAACCCGATATCCGCCCCCAATCGCTCCAGGTGCGCCCGGAGTCGATTGTCGATAAGGCTTTGTGCTCGTTATTGACGTTTGGGTAGTCCACCGCGGGTGAGGTAAGCGCGCTTCCACCCAGCCCAGAAAGATCGGGCCTGTGATAAATGCACACAAGCTCTCCACCCTTTGCTCGATGAAAAACGGGGGGCTGATACTCCTCGCCGGGAACGTACTCTTCTCCCGGCCGCCAATCCTCATCGGAAATGATCCTTTCGCCCGGCCTGAACTCAATCCAGTACTTCTTCACGTAGTTGGGCCGGACACAATGATTGCAAAGATGGTTTACCTTCCGCACAATCAATACTCCGGCGTAAAACTGATGCCGTATGCTGTCAGGGTAGCTGGGATGTTCGTCGCGCTGGCGCTCACGACATTCCTGTACCATTTTACATGCAAGTCCATGAACAGATAGTTCCCGCCCCCACTATGGCGCTCAAGCTGATGACACCAGTTGAAGAAATGATATTCATACGCTATGTAAGGCCATACTGAGTAACCGGCATCGAATACGGCCACGACGCGTCCGGCATGTTTGAATACGCTCTCTCTGACAGGGTCATGCGTGCTTGGGTTCAGATCCCTGTCGCTAAGCAGGCAGTTGTGCTCATAACCTATGGAGCGATATCCGGTGCTTGGGTCGACTGCCGCGCTTGGGCATTTCCAGAACTGCACGCTTTTGCAGTAGGGACCGAATTGGCTGGAAACATCAAGGAAAGGAGCACCGTTGATCCAAATTGCCGCGGGGAACCTGCCACCCTGGTCCTGCATGTACATCTGCAGGGCTGTGCCGATTTGCCTGAGGGTGCCCTGGCAGTTCGCCTTCCTGGCGGCTTCCTTGGCCTGGATCAGAACCGGAAACAGTATCGCGGCCAGGACAGCGATAATCGCTATGACAACCAGGAGTTCTATTAGAGTAAACCCACGTCTTCTCACCATCGCCAACGCCCTCCATTCCATGTAATGGGAGGTGGGGCGGGAATCACTCCCACCTCCCATCAGAAGTCAACGCGCACCCCGACTATTTCCGGCGGCGCGCCGCCAGTCCGGTCAGCCCAAGCAATCCCATTCCGAGGGCCAACATCGAGCCCGGCTCGGGAACGGAAGACAGACTGAAGTTGTCCATGTCAACGGTGCCGAAGAAACCCGCGGTGACGAAATTCGGCTGAAATACGCCGTGGTCCATCGATACCCAGGCACTCCAATCGTCGTAGTCCCCTCCGACCGCTCCCATGCGAACGCGAATCTGGTCGTTGGCAAAGTCGTTCTCGAACTGCATATCGTAGTAGTTGCCCAACATCATGCCGGAGACGCCGGGAATGGTTATGTCCGCGGACCCGGAATAGATATCACCGTGGCCAATGCCATTCTTTATCCACAGGTCCACGATGCCCGTCCCCATTGTAGCATTCTGCCCGGGGGTGCCGGCTTCCAGTATGTACCAGGCATGTGCATAGTTGGTATCCTGTTCATACGACACGAACCGATAGTCGGCTTCCAGCACCTGTACATGATTGGCCGTTGTGTCCAGGGAAACATTCCAGCGGGCAAACGCGTTGTTGCTGGAATCGCTGTTGACACAGTCGATTCCGTTGCCACTCGAACCCGCCGTAGGCGAGATCGAGAACGTGGCATCGCCGGGGACGGTCTGCCACCCATCCACGGTCCAGTTAGGTGTCCACGGAGATGCCGGGGCATACCTCTCCATGGGATCCGGGTTGATCGGCGCGGCCTGGGCAGATAAACATACCGCGACCATCGCCACACAAAGCACGAACAAGTAGGTTTTCATTTCTCTTTCCTCCTTTTGTGTTGGGGAACACTGGTTCCCGTTATTGCGGCGGATTATAAGATTTTCCGCCTTACTGCCGTTAGTTGCCTTGAGCGCCCTGAGCGTCGAGGTTCATCAGAACAGAGCTCAGGTCGGTGGATGTGACCTCATTGTCTCCGTCGAGGTCGCCGCCGAGAAGCACCGGGTTGCACGGGGCTACTCCGTCGCTGGTCACATTCACGCCGGTTATGAGAGTTCGCAGCCAAGCGCAGGCCTTGAAGGCCACATCGTAAAGGCCGGGCTGAAGATTCGCTATCGAGTACGCCCCGGGGCTCACCGTCTCGGTTAGCAATACCTGACCATTCTGAATGACCTGGACTCGTACCGGCGTGAGATCGAGATCGATGGTGCGTCCCTGCAGGGTGATCTGGCCCGCGATGGAACCCGGGTCCGGAGTGGCCTGGGTTATCGCCACGTCATCCAAGTCGAAGTACGAATAGCACCCGAACACGACCTTTCCGAGCTGGTCCGGGTTGTTGATGTTCACCCACGGCGTCCAGGCGTTCATTGCTCCGCCATAAGGACCGAAGCACGCGCGCTGCTGGCCGGTAGAGTAATTGATCTGCCACTCATAGGTGTAGAAGCTCGGATAGATAGCTGGGGATCCACCGGGCAGCGTTGTCCACGTGCCGCCCGTGCCCATGATCCTGCCCCCGTTCTGAACTGTGAACTCGAGCACACCTGGATACTTGTTTCCACTCGACGACATGGGCTGAACATAGAAACCCTGGTAGGGGTTGTTCGCAGCCTGGTAACTCTGGATGCTGAATACACCGCTGTATTGCTGCAGCGAATACTGTGTCTTGCTCAGCGACATATACCAGCTAGCGTCGACCTCGGGCAGATTGGGATTATAGGCATCCATCTCGAGATACTTGCCGTGGCCGGCGGGCCCAGGAGGGCTCGGGCGTGACAGAATGTAATAACCTCCGCCGGGGGTATCCACGGTCCATCCCTCGGCGGTGGAACTCGGATTCCAGTTGCTGGTCTCCGTGTATCGCTCGAAGTCGTCCGGGTTGACCGGCGTCATCTGTGCCGGAGTGTACGAGTAGAGATTGAAGTTGTCCATGTCAGCGGTGCCGAAGAAGCCCGCGGTTACAAAATTGGGCTGAATGCTGCCATGATCCATCGACGCCCAGGGACTCCAGTTGTTGTAAGCTCCGCCCACCTGTCCGAGGCGAACACGGATAAGGGCGTTGGTAAAATCATTCTGGAACTGCACATGATAGTAATTGCCCAGTGAGATGCCCGAACCGACGGGAACGGGTACGCCCACGCTGCCGGTCCAGATAGTGCCCTGGCCAACCCCGTTTACAACCTTGAACTCAACGATGCCTGTCCCCATGGGGGGACTGTTTGTTGGCTGGCCATCATCAAGTATGTACCAGACAGCCGCACTGTTGTAACCGGGATAGTAGTACGCCACAAGCCTGAAATCGGCTTCCAGTATCTGGCCCGGATTGGCCGCTGTGTCCAGGGAAGCGTTCCAGCAGGCAAACGCGTTGTTCGACACGTCACTGTTGACACAATGGATCCCCTGGCCGGTCGAACCTGCCGTGGCCGAGATTGAAAAAGTGGCGTCGCCGGGGATGGTTGTCCATCCGTCGGTCGCCCAAACAGGTGTCCATGGAGATGCCACGGCGTACCTCTCCATAGGGTCCGGGTCGATAGGCGCGGCCTGGGCGGATACCGCCATAAAACAGATCGCAATCATTGCCGCGCACGGTGCTAGTAGATACAACCTTTGTCTCATTAGTCACTGCTCTCCTTTCCATTTTCGGGGCAAGATCCCCGCATAACCCTGTAATCGTTCTAGGAAACCATACCAACAGCGATTGTGCTCTCGCCATCCCTCCTTTCGTCTCGACTACTTTTACGAAAGCGCACTTGCCGGGTGTCCCGGTACAAACACTCCGGGGTCACTCCTCAGTGTGCTCGGAAGTCATTAACCGCCTCATCTGAGGTCTAGCTCAGAGGTTTCGTATACGTGTCAAATGTTCGCTGGGTTAAGCGCTTCATCTACTGTATAGGATACCCCATTATTTTGGATATGTCAACTGTTATTTTTTAGAAATTTGCGGACTTGGAGTCTGTTCGGGAACATCGTCCTTGTAACCGTCGAACCTTCCGTCATCCGATGCGTCCCTGGTAGCTGTCGCCAGCGCCCTGAACAGCGCCCTAATGTCCATCACACCTCCGACAGTGAACCATATAGTTACGGGCAATGATAGAATTGCCGGGATGAGGATTATGTTAACGAAGTGATAGCGCGCCCAAGCCGCATCGCTGAATGAGTGGAACAAGTTCAGCAAGCAAAAGACAACGAACCATACAAACAGAAGCCCGTTCCAGGAAATCAGAGCTATCGCAAGTACCCTGTCGCCCTTGCTGAACTCCTCGGTGATGCCAACAAACTGCTGCCACTTGCTCTGCAAACACACTTCCCGCACATGGTCTCCCTTGATCCTGTATTTTCCCCTGTGGAGCATTCTGTCCAGGTTATACACGCCCGCCTCTCGGCAGGTAGCCAGTGAAACCAAATAGTAAACCGACGCGGCGGATACCATGGCGATAAGAAAGAGCCACTGGTTGTTTACAGGGAACTCGTGGCCGGTGCGCGCCAGGTATATCTTGGGGACAATCAACCCTCCTATTCCCATCACCGCGCCGATTATCAAGGCTGCATAGGCGGCGGGAGTCGTGCCTCGTTTCCAGTAGAGTCCACCGATAATGACCGCTCCGGAACCGCCCAGCCAGATCGTGCCTGTTATGGCGAAGAAGAAGAGGAGCTTTTCGGTGGGTTGGTAGAACAGGCTGAATATGAAAGCAAAGATTGCCACTCCAATGATGGACCATCGCAACAGCCTGATATGGTGCTCGGGATCAAGCGCCTTGTTCTTGATGGGCATGTAGATGTCCTGTATGAAGATGCTTCCCCAGGAGTGCATATAGGTGTCGTGGCACGTGAACGAGAAGAACAGAAAGGCGGTTGCGAGCAAGCCTTTCACTGCCACGGGCAAAAGGTGCGCCATCGCTATTGGCACGCGCATCTGGCCCTGCACTGATTTGTTGGGTATCTTGGCCAGGACCAGGCTCACGGCGTGAGCCTGGTCCGCGAACTGAGGCAACCGGGTGACGGCGAGCGTGGCCAGCGCGAGCAGGGCAACCGCCAATCCCTGCGGTACCACACGCCAAATGCCGATAATTCCGCCCATTTTCTGTTCGTGCGGGGTGCGAGCGGAGCTGTAGAAGCCCTGAGCGCCCTGCCACGACATATAGCTGTAGAACGTCCCGAAGAAACCGATCAGGTAATACCAAACATTGAAGTCCGTGACTCCGCTCGAATGGAACGGGTTCAGCATGGACTGATCCTTGGGAGCCATCGACAGTGCCGCCACCATCTGCGGCCAGCTTACCTTGACGAGGATTGTCGCCGCGACAACGATGAACGCGAAGCTGCAGAATATCCCCTGCACGCACTCGGTTACCATAACCGATATCTTACCACCCATATTCACGAATGTCAGCGCGAGCCCAAGATCGATTAGCATCACCAGCGCTATGCTGGGGATCGCACACTCGATTCCCGGAATATGGAAATGGTCCGGAAGCCCGCAAAAGCAGATGAAGAAACGCGCCGCGACAGCCGGGAAGATGCCGAAATTCAGCACCCCACTGGTCCAGCACAACACCCCCGCGAGTATCCGGAGCTTCCTTGAATAGCGCATCTCCAGGAACTGCGCCATGGTCATGGCGCGCGTTTCTCTGAACCGATAATACACCCAGCCCGTGAACAGGAGTATGACACCAATTGGGATCTGAAAGCCGTACCACCATCCGGGCGCCAAACCACGAGCGTAGGTACACTCGAAGGTCGCAACAAACGACACGACTCCCGTATTGCCCATCTGTGAGGCTATCGTCAGGAGATAACGACCCGCCACTCGATTGGCCGACAGGAAGTCCGATACGCCCTTCATGAAACGGCGGGTGCTGAGGCTCACGAGTCTCAGCGCAACCACGGCCACAGCCATTATAGTCCAGTCAATCCAACTCATGTTCATTTTAGTCGCTCAGTCCCGATGCCATACTCGTTGCAAAGCAGATACCTCGCAGCCTCATCCTCATCAACGACGGCAGCCACGAAAGTGGCCGCGTCCGGCTGCCGAGGCTCCCTCCGCCGCCAAGGCATGACATATTGCGGCCCCTATTCCGCTTCCGCCTCCGGTTACCACCGCAGTGCGGCCTGTAAGTTTCATCCTAGCCCGCATTATTCCTGAACTGAGGCAGGCTTCGGTCGCGGCGCGGCGCGAAGCAGCATCTTATGCATAATGTGGGCTAGTCCTTTCGGTTCAATGAATGATATGCCGCCATCACTTCCTCGGCGTCTACAATACTCTCCGTGCAATACACGAAGACAACCCCCGTGGGGAACGCATCCAGTGCCGTTCCGCTCACGATGTCGTCCCTGGATGGGCGCAAATTGGTGACAGCGACTCTGTGGTTGCGGCAGAGTGAGAACACCTCGGAGCAGTCCATCAAATGGGCCTCACCCAAGTCAAGTCCTCTCAGTGAGTCGATCTTCAGCATTTCGGGCACAAGGTGGCGTCCATTACCGCAGAAGTGAATAGAGCCTGTCCCCATGGCGTCGAGCAGGCGACCGTCGTGCGGACTAATAAACCGTGAATACACATCCGGTGACAACATAATCGATGAATCATTGCGGATCATCAGCCGTCCAGGAATGAAGTATCCGTGCTGCGTGTTCGCGTGAGGATCAAGCCTGTCGTGGGTGAATTCTCGATACTCCCCCGAGACCGATATCATCACATCGACTATCCTTGAGAGCAGTTTCTCGAGCAAATCAGGGCAATCGCTGAATGCGTAGTATATGCCACTGCCCCAAAGCAACTCGGCATTGTCCATAGGTCCCTGCAGGTCAGGCATCGATATTTGTATGGCCTTTGCACACAACGGGTATTGAGCGAGCCTCTCGCGATAGAACTTCAGCGTGTCTAATGACACTGGCATGACGCTGCCATCGGTGCTCAATTCGTCCGAACATGCGATCTTCTCAATGACTTCCAAGCTTCCGAACGACTCGATCCATGGGTAGTTGTCTTCGTGCAGCTTCCATCTACCGCCCAGAAGACTCCCGATTTGAACCGTGCCATGGTTCCCACGAATGCAGAGCGGACTGTCGTCTCCAAGAATCACCCCCGGCACTACCCGATCCAGAAGCATATTCTGCATCATTGCGGAGGGATTCACGAAAGTCTCCGCGTAGCTGTAGTGCCCGAACTCGTTCCACGGCTCCGGCAGAACGAGTGTCCCACCGAATGGGGGCTGAACTACGAGTGGTGGACGATCGACCGCCTCATAGTTGAGAGATCTTCTGTATCGCTCGTCAACTTCCAGGCAATGCTCGATATCTATTCGAGGCTCGATCATCTCCAGTATCCGATCGATCTCGTGATGATTGGTAGACACTATTCGCTAACCCCCCGCAATGCGCCGGCGCATTCGGCCAGCGCTTCTTCGATCACTTGTATGCCTTCGGTCAAGGCCTCCCTGGTGATGCAGAGAGGCGGGGCAATCTTGAGTGTGCCTCGGTTGGTCTGGAGCATCAGCAGGCCCTTTTCCATGCATCGAGTCGTCACCCGCTTGGCCAGTTCGACATCCAGTTCCCTCGTTTCAGGTTTTCCAAGCAGGACAGCCCAGACAAGACCTCGTCCGTTGATCGTCCGCACTGTCTCTGGGAATCGGGACTGCATATCGCTTAGCAGCCCCCTGACTCCCGGCTCGAGCGCAGCCGCATTGTCCATCAGACCGTCATTCCGGATGGCTTCAATGTTCGCCATTGCTGCCGCGCAACACAGTGGATTGCCGGTGTGTGTGCTGCTCATCTCGCCTTGCTCGGCCATATCCAGTATCGCGCCGCGTCCCGCCACGGCGGACATCGGCAGACATGAGGTCATCCCTTTTCCCATACAGACTAGATCGGCCTCCACTCCATAGTGCTCGAAGCCAAACCACCTGCCCGTGCGTCCGAAGCCCGCCTGTATCTCATCGAACGTAAGCAGCACATTGTTGGCGGTTGCCCACTCTCGAAGCGCCTGAACGTAGTCCGGTGGCATGAATGCCGCGGTAGGCCCCTGGAATGTCTCGCTTATCGCCCCTGCGAACAGGCCGTGTTCTATCTTCAATTGCATCAAGCTTCGCTCCAGGCACTCGCGGCCACAGTTGGCATATTCGGACCTGCCCCATGGGCAACGAGCGCAGTCCGGGAAGGGAATGTGGTGGAACCCATAGGGCTTCGCCCCCATCCACTCCTGTTGATCGACGTATCCTCCAGCCATCTGCGCACCCATGGTCCGACCGTGGAAGGAGTTGCGGAAAGAGAGAATGTGGATCTTCTCAGGGTCTGCACTCCTCCCGTGCACTCGCATGAGTTTGATTGCGCACTCCACTGCCTCCGAACCGGTGGTAAGGAGGAAGACCTTATCAAGGTAAGGCGGAGTAATCCCCTGTATGGCCTTGACGGTTCGAAGCCGGATCTCGGACGGATTGCAGTAGTTGTGCCATAAATGCGTCTCAAGTTGCTCCCGGACGGCTCTGGCTATCCGAGGGTTTGAGTGGCCGGCGTTGGCAAGCACGACCGCCGAGGTGAAGTCTATCCACTTGTTCCCACGGACGTCCCAAATCTGGAAGCCTTCCGCTCGATTCCATACCACAGGAGGCGTCCCGCTCATGGACCGCGGTTCTATCCGGCGAAGCTCTTCTATGAGTGCCGCTGAATCGGGATGAGGGATGTCCGACACGATCCTGCGATACCTGGTATCGATTCTGCAGCCACTTGACACCGGCGGGTCGATTACCTGCACTATCTCAAGGTAGTTTCCCTCGGGGTCGCGGGCGAAGAAGAGTTTCGCTTTCCCATCCGGGGAGGTCACCGGCTCACTGAGCACGTCGCAGTTCGCATCTCGCAGCACACGCCAGGAATGATCGATATCAGGAACGGTGAAGGCTATGTGGCGGATCCCGTAGTCACACAGCTCCTCGTGCCCACGGCCGTTCGGGGAATGCGCGTCGTCTTTCAGCAGTTGGATCATGGTGCCGTCCGCGGCTCGCAACTTGACCATCCGAAGCCTAACCCCCTCCAGACGCTGTACCGTGTCTATGAACTCACCTTCCTCGCGAAAGTCGATCACTACCTCCATGCCCATGAAGTCGCGCCAGAAGCGCAGACTCTTCTCCAGGTCCTGGACCACTATGCCCGTGTGCCTAGTCGCAAGTATCATCTCCCAAACCTTTCCCAGCGGCCTGGAGCCACTTTCGTGCAAAAAGCACGTGTCCGGCGAGAGTCGAATGCACGCCATCGATGGAATCCACCCAGTAGTCCTTCCTTGTCAATGCCACCGTCGCTAGCGCAAGGCGTGACGATCGGCGCGAGATAATTCTTTCAAGACGAACGCCTTCTCAAGGCTATCAAGCTTGCGAATATGGCCGCTAGCCTCAGTCCATCCTCATTCCGCCGTTGACGGCAATCGTCTCCCCCGTAATGTCACGATGCATCGTCGGATGCCAGGAATGCCACCACCCCGGCCACGTCCTCCACAGTCCCTATCCTCTGAAGCGGTATCATCTGCCGCAGCTTCTCCAGGCTTTCGGGGGTGTTGTGTCTCTGGTGTATCGGCGTGTATATGACTCCAGGAGACACGGAGTTCGCCGTTATACCGTGGGGCGCAAGCTCTTTGGCTAGAGAACGCGTGAGTGACTCAAGCCCCGCCTTGCTCGCCGCATAATGAGAAGCGCCAGGGCCGCCGCCGCTGCGCGCGGAGATGGAGCTGATGTTGATGATCCTTCCCCACCCCACGTTCTTCATACCGGGGATGCAGTGCATCGAGCACAGTAGCGCGCCCTTCAGATTAGTGGCCATGACAAGGTCCCATAGGTCCTCGTCCATCTCGTCGACCGGCGCAGACCTCACAACATCACCGGCGTTGTTCACGACGATGCTGACTACATCTCGAAAATGCCCCGCGACGCAGTCCACGGCGGATCTCACCTGCTCCCTGTCCGTAACGTTTAGTTTCACCGAAAGAACGCTCAGGTTCCGCGCGGAGAGCCGGCCAAAGCCTGGGCTGCCTCAGCGCTCTTGTTGTAGCAGCAGGCCACCAGGGCTCCTTCCACGGCGAGTCGCTCGACGATCGCTGCGCCTATCCCCGTGGCTCCTCCGGTAACCATAACCACTCTGCCTGCTAAGCCATTCACTTTCGGCGCCATCCTATTCTCAGTCCGTAATGTCATTGTATAATGAAGCGCTTAATTTGTCAATGGTGAAAACGCCGATTCTTCTCATTTTACTTTATCAAACAAGCGGAGCTTGACAGCCTTTTCGATGGCTTTGCCCACCTCGCGCCGCGTGGCCTCCAGCTTCCAGGGGTCTTGATCCCAATCGGATAAGTTCCTGCTGATTCGGTAGATGTAGGGCTTGCTCGCATCCTGCCCCACCAACTCGTCCGACATGGAAAGGTAATCGAAGTCCTCAATACCGTCGCGTATCACTTCTAGGCGAAGTGGGCCTGATGACGCCATTTACACCCACTTTCTTCCCGGGATACATGAGTGACCCGTCACCGTAGAGGGTCTTCCTGATATCCGGGGTTGTCTGCATAGACTCCAGGGGATCATCGACATAGTGCCAGAATGAAGTATTCCAATAGAGAAGTCCCTCTATTCCTTCCTGCTTCTGCTGCCAGAAGAGTATCCTGTGTGCGGTGGCAGGCATGTCCACATGGAAATTGGCATATGGTGACAGTGGACCGCAGCATACATACCACCACACTTCATCGCCGGCTTCTTCCGATACCTCAGGAACGGCCTCGAACGAAACTCGTCGGCGAGATACGATGTTATAGGACACCAGACGTTGACCTGGCCCACACAGTAATCGTAAATTGTCTTGTTCATCGGCTCGAATTGTGCGCGCGCCCAGAAAGTCGTCAGCATGCGATACCGGGGCTCGATAGACCTAAGATACTGAGCCGCGGCGGCTATCTGGTCGTACTTGCCTTTGCTACAACGGCTCATCCGCCACCTCGAAGTAGCCCTTGCGAAAGTAGTCGTTGTCGATCAGCCAGTGAACCATGTCCCCTAAATTGTGGTAGTCGTCGTCTTTCTCCCAGTAAGGAATTCTGTAGGATGTCATCCTGGGGTCTTCCAGGTATTTTCTGGCCTCCTCAGTCCAGTACTCGGGCAGACGGATCATATTGGGTATTGGCGGATTTCTGACGAACGTCGGGATGAATTCGCTCGAGATCTTGTGGTCGAGTAGGAACTCGTAGCACTTCTTGTGCAGTTCGTATGCCTCCGCTGACGGGTAGGCGATTCCTTGCTTTTCAGCCACGTAGTCGATGGTCATGCCAAAAAGGGTCTTGCACTTCGGAGCAACAGGCAGCACAAAATCCCAGACATGCAGCCTGACGGAAACTGTCCGGGGCCTGATCCCATCGGCAGCGACTGTAAGCGACCCCCTGTATCCACCCGGCGCAACGCTTCCCGGCACTTTTACCGTAACAAACAAGGGCTGTGTTTCGCCACGCTTGAGGCTAAATGCCGTGAGCGGCAGAAGTGGGTCCGGCCAACCGTCCGGAATACGCAGATACCCAACCCTGTAGAGGCTGATATTCGATGCGGTTATCGAGCCCTTGATGCCCGTAAGGTCGGACACCCGCACGCGCACGTTTCTCAAGTCGGAATTCGCCCGCAGGACCAACTGGAAAGACTCCCATTCGTTCCTTGCGGACGCGAGGTCGGCCGCAACCCTCGCATTTGCGGGCCGAGGCGAACCTTTCATAACCTTGAATGCCGAGTGCTCGATCCAGAAATCGTAGTTGTTCGATTGGCTTGCGTTCAGCATTGTCGGCAGCAGAATGACTGCCAGAACAATGCTCCCATAGTACGGTCTATCGTGATGCATTGGTTCCTCCTCTTTCGGGCCCCCATCTTGGCGGCGCGAGACTTCTTGCCACAGTTGCCACTGGGACCATCTGGCGATACGT
>CAVYDK010000015.1:0-38622 GCA_963767315.1 uncultured Acidobacteriaceae bacterium
GGAAGACGGAAAGGCATGACAAGCTCTGCTCTGCTGGAACTTCTCGCCGAGGTGGAACGCGGCACGCTGACGCCGGAGGCCGCGGCCGCGCGGCTGGCGACGCTGCCGTTCGAGGACCTGGGACATGCGCGGGTGGACCACCACCGGAGCCTGCGCATCGGGCTGCCCGAGGTGGTGTTTGCGGCGGGCAAGACGGCGGAGCAGACTGTGGCCATCTTCAGCAGCCTGGCTGCCGACGGCGTGGATGTGCTGGCCACGCGGGTTGAGCCGGCGACGGCGCAAGCCATACTGGCGGCGCATCCGGCGGCGATCTATAACGCGGTGGCGCGGACGGTGGCGCTGCGGCAGTCGGCCGGCGCGAGCGATGCGAAGGCGGTGAGACGAAGGGACACGTCGCGGTGATCTGCGCGGGCACCAGCGATCTGCCGATCGCGGAGGAGGCGGCGGTGACGGCGGAGACCTTCGGGGCGAAGGTGACGCGGCTGTACGACGTTGGCGTGGCGGGACTGCACCGTCTGCTGGCGGTGCGCGACGACCTGAAGTCGGCGAACGCGATCATTGTGTGCGCGGGGATGGAGGGCGCGCTGCCGTCGGTGGTGGGCGGGCTGGTGTCGGTGCCGGTGATCGCGGTGCCGACCTCGGTGGGCTACGGGGCGTCGTTCGGCGGGGCGACGGCGCTGCTGGGAATGCTGAACTCGTGCAGCCCCAATGTGACGGTGGTGAATATCGACAATGGATTCGGCGCGGCGTACACGGCGGTGCTGATTGCGCGCGGCGCGACGCAGGAGCGGCATGGGTGATTGTCGCAGCCGTCAGAAGGCCCGGGCTAAAGCCCTTCTGTAAAGGAAGTACATACGGCACGGCTGAAGCCGTGCCCTTAACAAGACAGTGATTACTTGAGGGGTTTGCCGAACTCCTCGGCGAAGACGGTGTGGCGCGGGTCGAATCGGCCGCCGTTGAACTTGTCCGGCCCCTTGAGGTGGCCGATGGCGAGCAGCGCGACGACCCAGTAGCTCATGGGCAGGCGCAGGACCTCGTGTACCTTCTGCTGCTCGAATCCCTCCATGGGCGCGGTGTCGTATCCCATCACCTCGGCCATGAGCATCATGTGGGTGAAGGCGATCATCACCATTTTGTTGAGCCAGGCGTGCATCTCTTCGGTGGAGAAGTGGGAGAGGAAGTTGGGGACGGAGTTGCGCGCCTGGGCGGCGTAGCCCTCGGGCATTCCTCCCTCGCGTCCCTGGTAGAGCATGGGGTCGAGGTCCTTGCGCCAGCCGTCGGCGTCTCCGCAGGCCACGATGACGGCGGATGCCTCCTCGACCTTGCCCTGGTTGTAGGAGGCGGCGCGCAGGCGCTTCTTCTGCTCGTCGCTCTGCACGACGATGAAGCGCCAGGGCTGCATGTTGTATCCGCTGGGCGCGCTGAGCCCGGCCTCGAGGATGCGCTGCAGGTCCTCGGGCGGAATTGGCGTCCCATCGAAGCTGGGGGTTGCGCGCCGCTCGCGGATCGCCTGGCTCAAAGTCTTCTCGTGCTTCGCCGTCTTCGCCGTCATCGCTCTTTCCCGTCCTGGACGCTACTGAACGCTTCTTCGATAGGAACCTGGCCGCCAGCTCAAACAGAACACTCAGCGACTCCCAAGATAGCATTCCAAGCTCTCCGCGCATAGAGAGGGCCGATGGGCGGCGGCGCGCGCGCCGGCCAGGCGCGGTGCGGGGGGAGTTTCAAGCAGGAACCGGGGGAGTGACCCGGCGGCAAACAAAACATTCGCGCACGGGCTGCGTCCTATACCCTAGAAGGGAATGAACTGCATCGTCCGAATGCGTCGCTCCGTCCTCCTGCTGCTTGCGGGAGGCGGCGTCTTAGTGGCAGGCGGGCTTGCGCTGGCGCAGTCCCCTGCCCTGCCAGCGACGCCACCCACGGCGGCGAGCGTCCCGGCGGCGGCGGCCAAGACCGCGCAGCCCGCCGCACATCGCGCCCAGGTTGTCTACTCCGGCGGGCAGCTCACGATCATCGCCGACGACTCCAGCCTGAACCAGATCCTGCGCGACGTGTCGCGGCAGACGGGGATGAAGATCACGGGCGGGGTCGCCGACCAGCGCGTCTTCGGCAAGGTTGGCCCGGGCGCGCCGGCGGAGATTCTGGCCGGCCTGCTGGATGGGACGGGCAGCAATATGCTGTTGCGCGAGAACGCGGCGCACACGCCGGTGGAGCTGGTTCTGACGCCGCGCGGGGGAGGGGCGACGCCGCCCGGCCCGTTCGCCTCCGGCGCGGACGATGACGCGCCAGCCATTGATGAAAGCCCGGCACGCCCGGCCGCTCCGCCCAGCCCGCAGAGCCAGGGGCCGCCGCAGCCGTCTGCTCCGCAGGCCTCCGGGTTTGGCGGAGGGCCGGTGGCCGTTCCGGCAGCCGGACCGGGCGCCGCTCCCAGCAGCGCACCGCCTCCATCTACAGTCCCCGGCAACCCGCAGTCGCCCAACGGCGTGCTGACCCCGCAGCAGATCTTCCAGCAGTTGCAGCAGTTGCAGCAGTTGCAACAACAACAGCAGCAGCCAAAGTCAAAATAAGCGGACCTCCGATTTGCATCTGGACTGGGGTTGGGCCTGCGGCAATAGTCGCGGCCGGAGACGAAAAACATTCCTCAGCGGCTAAATACTACAGTTGTATTTCCTTTAGGTCCTCGAAAAACGTCAAGAGCCCGGGCCTGAAGGCCCCGCAAATACGCTCTCTTTCCGGGGGCTGAAGCCCCCGGCTCCCTCCGGAATTTGCGATCTACAACTGTAGTATAAACAGGCTGCGGAAAAGGGTTGATTGGCGCTTGTGGCAGAAGGCCCGGGGCTAAAGCCCATTGAATCCATTGGCTTTATTCAGGGGGCTGAAGCCCCCTGCTCCCTCCGAAAGGCAAAAATGGGGGGGTCCGCAGCCTGTAAAGCCGCAATACAAGTGCAGCATTTGCGGCATCCTTCGACTTCGCTCAGGACAGGCTCTGAAGCCGTGCCCTTAAGCAAAACGGCGCCTCGCAGCCGATTGAGACCCAGAGGGACGCCCGCGGCGGGCAAAAACTGCATCCAACGGAGAGCAGGGCTGCAAGCGAAGAGTTGTTCCGCGGACGATCGTCTGTCGCGATGCGTGTCGAACGGGCGGAACAGCGGTGGGGATGGGGTTGGAATGAACAGGGTCTGGACGGGCCAACGGGCAAGTTACAAGCTGAACCAGGGTTTGGGTCACCTGTCGGGCGTGCTGCTGCTGGCAGGTGTTCTGCTGCTGTTGTTCCTGGTCCTGGCCATCTGCGCCCATGCCTCCGTGGCGCTGCTGATGGAGGAGCCGTACGGCCACTTCGGCGCCATGAACCCGACCGGCCACTCGGCGGTGTACCTGAACCACGTGTGCGCGGCGTCGCCGACCGAGCTGCGCCTGTGCCAGCCGGGCGAGTCCGGGGTGGTGATCAGCCGCTACCACAAAATCAGCGGACTGGACTGGGTTGCGATCCCGCTGATTCCGTATCTCTACGCGGTGGAGGACGTGGGCCAGGTGCCGCAATCGGTGGACCAGGCCCAGGTGAACGCGCTGCGCGATGCCTATCGCAGGAAGCATCTGCTGGACCTGGCGATGAATGGCAAACATGGAAAGGCCCCCAAAGGGGAGTGGACGCAGTTGGTGGGAGAGTCCTACAACCGCACCATCCACGGCTTTGAGGTGACGAGCACGGCCGAGCAGGACGAGCGCTTCATCGCGCTGTTCAACGACCGGCACAACGAAGGCCACTTCAACCTGATCTTCCACAACTGCGCGGATTTTTCGCGCGCGGCGCTCAACATCTACCTGCCCGATGCAATCCATCGCAGCGTCGTGGCGGACGTGGGAATCACCACGCCGAAGCAGGTGGCGCGCTCGCTGGTGCAGTACGGCAGGAAGCATCCCGAGCTGGAGATGAGTGCGTTCGTGATTCCCCAGGTGCCGGGGACCATCAAGCGCAGCAAGCCGGTGGATGGCGTGGCCCAGTCGCTGGTGAAGAGCAAGAAGTACCTGATCCCCATGACCATCCTGACCCCGGAGTTGACCGGCGGGCTGGTGGTGGCGTACATGGCCAAGGGCAGGATGGAGCTGCCCAAGAACGCGCTGGTCTTCAATGTGAACGACAACGAGATGGAGCCGGGCGAGCCCGGGCCAGTGCAGGCGGCCAACACCGGCCCCGGCAGGACGCCTCTCGCTTCGTCTGCGCCTGTCTCTGCGCCGATACCCGCGCCCGTGCCCGATGCTGCAACCGGCACTACGCCTGCGGCCCTGGCTACGCTCCTTGCCCGCGGCGCCTTCGACCGAGGCTACGCCGGCGGCGTTGGCCACGCGCTATCGCCCGCAGCCATCTTCCACGCTTCCCTAGCTCCATCGAGTACAGCCCTAGCGGCGCTGGCTGCGGGCGATGGCTGCCTTGGCCTCGTTGTCGGCCTCGCGCTTGCGCTCGGCGGCGCGCTTGTCCCACTGCTGCTTGCCCTTGGCCAGGGCCAGTTCGCACTTGACGCGCCCGCGGCGGAAGTAGAGCCGCGTGGGGACGAGGGTGAATCCCTTCTGCCGGGTCGCCGCTTCCAGCTTGCGGACTTCGTTCTTGTGCAGCAGCAGCTTGCGCGTGCGCAGCGAGTCGTGGTTCATGGCGTTGCCGTGCGAGAAGGGGCCGATGTGCGCGTTCAGCAGGAAACATTCGCCGTCCTTCAGCAGGCCGTAGGCGTCCTTGAGGTTGGCCTTGCCCTCGCGGATGGATTTGACCTCGGTGCCGCGCAGGGCGACTCCGGCCTCGAAGCGGTCGAAGAGCGCGTAGTGGAAGCTGGCCGAGCGGTTGAATGCGGCGTCGCGCACGCCCGAGGCCACCGGGTCGCGGTCCTTCGGTTTCGCGGCGGGTTTGGGCTGCGCGGCGACGGTCGGGTTGGAGAGCGAGCGGGGCATGGGGAAACGTCTCAGTTTAACATGCGGGCGCAAACCGACTCACCTGTCCGCGCGGGCAACGTCTAACAACCACCCCGCAGGCGCGATGCAGTTTTTTGGGCGGGGAAGATTCGTTCAAAGACAGGGGATATGGCGCACAACTTGAAGAGGCCCATCGCGATCCGAATGCTATACTCGCCAGAGTTCCACAAGTCCAAGGAGTGCGGCCGTCTGGCAACCGTCACCCCAGAGCGCAGCTCGATTCCCGCCGCATTTCCGTACGTGCGGCTGGGGGCGAGCGGTCTCTCCAGTTGGCACAGTGCCTCATCCAGCGCGGCGATCCAACGGAGACAGAACTGTGGCGCAACACAACAGATTGGCGCAAAGGAAGCAGACAGCATCGGCATGACTCGCGGGTACCTACACTTGCTCCCCAGACTCTCTTTCCGCTTCCATCGCGGATTCGTCGCGGCGCTGCCGGTCCTGCTGGCAGCCTTGGCGCTCACACCCTGCGCCCATGCCCAGACCGCCGGCGGGTGGGAGAAGCGCGGAGAGACAGCCGAGCTGCGCCAGGACTACGACGCGGCCTACGAGGACTACCTGAAGGCGCACCAGAAGAAGCCCGGCGACCTGCGCTACCAGGAGCGGCTGGCCCGCATGCGCTTCCAGGCGGCGGCCATGCATGTGGACCGCGGCCGCGTGCTGCGGCAGAGCGGAGACATCGCGGGGGCGCTGAACCAGTTCACGCGCGCGTTGCAGATCGATCCCGGCAACGAGGCGGCGGCGCAGGAGGTGCAGATCACCCAGCGCCAGGACCAGACGCCGGGCGCCTCCGCGGCGCCGCTGGGGGCCACCGAGAACGGCGCCAATCTGAAAGAGATCTCCGACATCTCCCCGCCGCTGGAATTGAAGCCCGTCTCCGACGACCCGATCACGCTGCACATGGTGGAGGACAGCAAGAACATCTATCAGGCCATCGGCAAGCTGGCCGGACTCAACGTCATCTTCGATCCAGAATACGTCTCCAAGCGCATCCCGGTGGACCTGGCCAACGTCAGCCTCTCCGACGCGCTGCGCATCGTGGGCACGGTTTCGGGCACCTTCTACAAGGCGGTCACCGCGGACACGATCTTCGTGCGCAGCCAACAACCACACCAAGCACACCGATCTGGACGATCTGGCGGTGCAGACCTTCTACCTGACCAATGCCAGCCAGCAGAGCGACGCCAACGAGATCGTGACCGCGCTGCGCAACCTGTTGCCCGCCGACGACAAGATCTATCTGATCCAGTCGCAGAATGCCGTTATCATGCGCGCTCCGCCGGAGCATCTGGTGCTTGCCGAGAAGCTGCTCAACGACCTGGACCGCACCAAGGCCGAGGTGGTGGTGGACGTGGCCATCCTGGAGGTGAACCGCGACAAGATGCGCAACCTGGGCATCAGCCTGCCGCAGTCGTTCGGCATCAGTCCGCAGGCCAACAACACGCCGACCAGCACGGCCTCCGGCACCACCAGCAACTCCGCGTTCACGCTGAACACCCTGGCCAATATGAACGCCACCAACTTCGCGGTCACCATCGGCGGGGGCACGCTGAACGCGCTGCTGAGCGACACCGACACCAAGGTGCTGCAGAACCCCAGCATCCGCGCCACCGACGGGCAGACGGCCACCATGAAGATCGGCTCCAAGATCCCGGTCGCCACGGGCAGCTACTCGGCGGGCGCGGCCACGGGAATCACCGCCGGCATCGGCGTGCAGACCCAGTTCACCTACATCGACGTGGGCGTCAACATCGACATGACGCCGACCATCCATCTGGACCGCGAGGTGACTCTCAAGCTCACGGTCGAGGTCTCGACGGAGAGCGGCAACGTCACCATCTCGGGCGTCACGGAGCCGATCATCGGGCAGCGCTCGGACAAGACCGTCATCCAGTTGAAGGACGGGGAACCATGCCTGCTGGCCGGCATCCTGAGCAAGCAGGACAACTACAGCAACAGCGGAACGCCGGGACTCTCGCAGATTCCCCTGATCAAATACCTCTTCGGCAGCATCAACAAGGAGGTGCAGGACGACGAGGTGGTCTTCATCCTGATCCCGCACATCGTGCGCGAGTCGGTGCTGACCCGGCTGAACACGCGCTCCATCGACACGGGCACAGGCGCCAACATCGAACTGCGGCACTCGCCGATCGACAAGCTGTTTCCGGAGAGCGCGGGCCAGGCCGGCGCCGCGCCGGCCTCGAATACCACCGCCGCCAGCGCGGCAACCGCCATGGTGCAGCAGATGAGGCAGCAGGCCATGCCGCCCAGCGCGGGAGGCAATCCGCCGGCAGCGAAGCCAGCCGCCGCCATCGGCCCGCCGGTGACGCTTACCATGATTCCGATCAACTCCACGCAGACGGTGGGCAGCACCTTCCAGGCCTCGGTGTTCCTCTCCAACGCGCACGATGTCTTCAGCGTGCCGCTGGAGATCCAGTTCGATCCCAAGCTGCTGCAACTGGTGAACGTGGACACCGGGGGCCTGCTGGGCGGCGACGGCCAGCCGGTCGCCCTGGTCCACCGCGACGAAGGCAACGGCCACGTCACGGTCTCCGCCTCGCGCCCGCCCGGCGTCAATGGCGTCAACGGCGAGGGGCAGTTGTGCATCTTTACCTTCAAGGCGCTCGCGGCGGGCGACTCCAATATCGCCCTGGTCAAGGTCGGCGCCAGGAACAGCCTGCAGGCCAACCTGCCCGCGGTCGGCTCCCAGGCTGTGGTGCATGTGAAGTAAGGTGCGAGGTGCTAGGTTCGAGGTTCAAGGTGGCTGGTGAAGAGAAGAGTTTCAAGGGACAAGGTGCAGGAGTCAAGGCGCTGGTTGCGAGGCCCATGCCTCGAACCTCGAACCTCGAACCTTGGACCTGACTCCGGCCTCACGCTTGTCGAACTGATCATCTGCGTGACCATCGTCTCCATTCTGGCCTGCGCCGCGCTGCCGGTGGCGCGCTTCCAGGTCAAGCGCGAAAAGGAGCGCGAACTGCGCCGCGACCTGTGGGAGATGCGCGATGCCATCGACAAGTACAAGGACGCCTACGATCGCGGAGGCATTCAGGGCAAGGTGGACAGCATGGGCTATCCGCCCGACCTGCAGACCCTGGTGGACGGAGTGGACGTCAAGGAGAAGAAGGTGCGCTTCCTGCGCGCCATCCCGGTCGACCCCATGACCAAATCCACCGACTGGGGACTGCGCTCCAACCAGGACGACGCCGACTCCGACTCCTGGGGCAGCCAGAACGTCTTCGACGTTTACTCCAAGAGCGACGACACCGCACTCGACGGGACAAAGTACAAGTCATGGTAAGCCTCACACAACTCGGCCCCAGCTCCTCGCCCGCCAGGTTCGAGGTTCAAGGTTCAAGGTCCAGGGCGCTGCCTGCCAGACGCCTGCCACCCTCGAACATCGAACCTCGTACCTCGACCCTCGACTCCGGCTTTACGCTGATGGAACTGATGATCGTCATGTTGATCATCGGCATCCTGGCCACCATGGCCATCCCCATCTACACCCGCAATGTGCAGGCCGCCAAGGAGGCCGTTCTGCGCGAAGACCTGCAGGTGATGCGCACGGCCATCGGCTCCTACACGGTGGACAAGCAGAAGGCGCCGCAATCGCTGGAGGACCTGGTCAGCGGCGGCTACCTGAAGGCCATCCCCAAAGACCCCATCACAGGCCGCACCGACACCTGGATCACCGCGCAGTCGGACACGCTCTCGACCGTGGACCAGACCGAGGGCGGCATCGACGATGTGCACTCCGGCGCGCAGATGACCGCGACCGACGGCAGCTCCTACAACACCTGGTGAGCGCGCCCACAGGAGGGCCATGCCCCGATCGCGGCGGCGCATTCGCCCTCCCTCCTGCCCGGCCCGGTCCGAACAAAGAGCAACAAAATGGCGCATACTACGTCTAACAGAGTGTGGGGGTGCGTCCGTTTGCAGGCAGCAGCGCCCCTGCGGAGAAACCCCGATGCGTCCTGGAACCCACTTCGCTCTCGCCACCCTGCTGGCCGCGGCCCTGCTTGCCAGCGGAGCCTCCGCGCAGCAACCCGCGCCTTCCTCGACCACCCCTGCGACCACCCCATCGGCGACCACCCCTGCGGATTCGACGACGACCGCACCGGCGGCAACCGCTCCCGCCGCAACGCAACCCGCTTCGCAGGCAGGAACTCCCGCGGCATCCACCCAGCCGGCCGCAGCGCCCACCCAACCGTCCGCCAACAGCTCGGACCGGCCCGCCTTCGGTGTTCCCAACGACGCCAGCGCGAAGACCGGCCGCCAAGCCGGACACCGCATCCGACACCTCCAACAAGCCGCCGGCCGCCAAGAGCGCCGACACCGCCAAGACCGATGTCGCTTCCCTCGCCCGGCGAGGACCTCGACCCGCACATCAAGAAGGGCAGCGAGGACGACGTGGACGCCATTGGGCACGCGCAACATCGGCGGGCGCGGCCTGGGCAACTGGCACTCCACCAACTGGGAGATCTCGGCTGGCAAGCAGTACTCCATGGAGATCGAGAAGTCCGCCCACCTCATCACCGACCCGGTGGTGGTGGAGTACGTCAACCGCGTCGGTCAGAACATCGTGAAGAACTCCGACTGCAAGGTGCCGTTCACCATCAAGGTGATCGACTCGGACGAGATCAACGCCATGGCGCTGCCGGGCGGGTTCTTCTATGTCAACTCCGGGCTGATCCTGGCCGCCGACGAGGAGGCCGAGCTGGCCGGCGTCATGGCCCACGAGACCGCCCACGTCTGCGCCCACCACGCCGCGCGCGAGATGACCCGCGCCAACTACGCGGAGATCGGTTCCATCCCGCTGATCATCTTCACCCAGGGGAGCTGGACCGGGTACGGCATCTACGAGGCATCGCAGCTCGCCATCCCCATCAGCTTCCTCGAGTTCTCCCGCGAGTTCGAGGCGGAGGCCGACTGGCTGGGCGTGCAGTACATGTACCGGGCGGGCTACGATCCGCAGGCCTTCATCCAGATCTTCGAGAAGCTGGACGCGCTGGAGAAGCACAAGCCGGGCACCCTGGCCAGGGTCTTCGCCGACCACCCGCAGACGCCGGACCGCATCGCGAACTCGGAGGAGGAGATTGCCACCATCCTGCCCGCGCGGCCGGACTACATGGTCTCCACCAGCGAGTTCGACGACATCAAGGCGCGCCTGGCGCGCATCGAGAACCGGCGCAAGCTCAACGACAAGAGCAACCCCAACGCGCCCACCCTGCGCCGCACCGGCGATACCAACAACGACCCCAACTCCACCACCGGAAGCTCCACCACGGGCGACGACCGCCCAACCCTGGGCCGCCGCGACTAGACGCGGCTAGAATAGAACCCATGCACACGCAGAAGACGGGCTATACCGACACGCACGCCGCCGCAGGGCTGGACGCGAAGTTCCCCGCCGATCGACACCTGGGCGAACCAGTTTCGCGGTTACGAGATCGTGGTGGACGACCCGGAGTTCACCTCCGTCTGCCCCAAGACCGGCTTGCCCGACTTCGGCCACCTGACCATCCGCTACATGCCGCGCAAGCTCTGCCTGGAGCTGAAGAGCCTGAAGCAGTATCTCTTCACCTACCGCAACCTGGGCATCTTTCAGGAGAATGTGGTGAACCGCGTGCTGGACGATGTGGTGAAGGCCTGCAACCCGGTCTGGGCCAGGGTCACCGGCGACTTCCGCCCGCGCGGCGGCATCTCGACGATCATCGAAGCCAGCTATCCCAGGCCCAAGGGGAAGTAGGCGCGGCACTCATAGACGCTACGGAGTAAGATGTGCCGGTGCAGAAAAACTGACCTCAGCGGCTAAAGCCGCATTACAAGGGCAGCAATTCCGGCACGGCTGAAGCCGTGCCCTTAAGCAAAACGTGTGTTCTTCAGTAGACCGTACAGCCATGTAGCGGACTCCTGCGGAAGCTCCACGGGCGACGACCGCCCAACCCTGGGCCGCCGCGACTAGACGCGGCTAGAATAGAACCCATGCACACGCAGAAGACTGGCTATACCGACACGCACGCCGCCGCAGGGCTGGACGCGAAGTTCCCCGCCATCGACACCTGGGCCAACCAGTTTCGCGGCTACGAGATCGTGGTGGACGACCCGGAGTTCACCTCCGTCTGCCCCAAGACCGGCTTGCCCGACTTCGGCCACCTGACCATCCGCTACATGCCGCGCCAGCGCTGCATGGAGCTGAAGAGCCTGAAGCAGTATCTCTTCACCTACCGCAACCTGGGCATCTTCCAGGAGAACGTGGTGAACCGCGTGCTGGACGATGTGGTGAAGGCCTGCAACCCGGTGTGGGCCAAGGTCACCGGCGACTTCCGCCCGCGCGGCGGAATCTCGACGATCATCGATGCGAGCTGGCCCAGACAGAAGGACTCCAGGCCACCGCGCAGTTAACTTACGCCACCATTGAATCCGAAGACATGCGACGGCGGAACGACTCCATCACTTTGACCAGAGTGTCTCGATCTGGCGGGTTGGATTCGTCGGCAGCTCGTTGCAATGCTGCTGTTGGCAGCGAGGTCTCTTCTGCCAGACGCTCAAATCCGCCACGCGCCCGAGCCACGGTCGCAATCGCACTCGGCCAGAAGGACGGCTCGTTTTCCTCCAACTCGGCTTCGAGAAAATAGAAGACGGCATCTGGAGCGGTCAGGTAGTCCGCCGTATCGTATGGAAAGGTCTCAAGCGCCATTGCTGCCCTCCTCATCCTGCAGTGCAAGCATCTTTGCCGTCTTGATGTCTTTGCTCTGCGAGCTCTTGTCTCCTCCGCAAAGCAAAACGACGATCTCCATGCCCCGGTGAATAAAATACACCCGATATCCCGGGCCGTAGTCTATCTTCAATTCTACTACTCCCCCACCGACGGACCGTGTCTCTCCTGCATTCCCGGCTGCAAGTCTGCGGAGGCGGACGTTAATTCTTTCCCGGGCCCTTTCGTCCCGAAGCTGCCGAAGCCATTCATCGAAGAGACGGGTCCTTCGTAAAGTGAGCATGTTCCTACCAGCCTATCGCAAACATTCGTACCCTCTCCTGTTATTCTCGGCAGAGATGCACGAGCCGCCGTCCAATCTGACGGACGCCGCGCGCCGCCTGCCCTCGGTGGCGGGGGCCGCGACCGCGCTCGTGCTGCTGACCGCGCTGAACTTCGTCAACTACATCGACCGCTACATCCTGCCCGGCGTGCAGGAGCAGGTGAAGCACGAGTTCCACGTCTCGGACGCGGCGCTGGGCTCGCTCACCTTCTGGTTCTTCCTGACCTATATGTGCGCCGCGCCGCTGACCGGATGGCTGGGCGACCGGCTGCCGCGCAAACCGCTGATCGTTCTGTGCGCGTTGATGATCTCCGCGGTGAACGTGCTGACCGGGACGGTGCATGAGTTCGATTCGCTGCTGCTGCGCCACGCCATCCTGGGCATCGGCGAGGCCAGCTTCGGCATCTACGCGCCCGCGCTGCTGGCCGATTTCTATCCGGCAGAGGACCGCAATCGCATCCTCACCATCTTCTACACCGCGATCCCGGTGGGCGCGGCGCTGGGCTACCTGATCGCCGAGATGGTGGGCGCGCGCTGGGGCTGGCGGATGCCGTTCTACGTCTCCGCCGTGCCGGGATTCCTGATTGCCGCACTGATTCTGATCTTTCTGCGCGAGCCGGCGCGCGGCGCATTGGACGCAAAGCCGACGGGGCGCCAGCACAGGGCGCAGGCAATCTCGCTGGCGCGCAACGCGCCGTACCTGTACGCGACACTGGGCATGGCGATGACGACCTTTTCGATGGGCGGAATCTCGGCGTGGATGCCAAGCTTCCTGCAGCGCGCGGGCTTCTCGCCCGACACGGTCGGACTCACCCTGGGCGGGATTACGGCGTGCGCGGGACTGGGCGGTACAGCGGTGGGCGGATGGATGGCGCAGCTCTGGCTGCGCACCAACCATCGCGCGCTGTACCTGGTCTCCGCGTGGTCGGCGCTGATTACGGTGCCGCTTGGAGTGGTGTGCTTCTTCGGGCCGAGGGCGACGATGCTGCCCGCGCTGGGGATTGCGATGTTCTCGATCTTCCTCAGCACCGGCCCGCTGAACGCGGCCATCGTCAACGCCGTTCCGGCCACGGTGCGCGCTACGGCCATCGCGGTGGAGCTGTTTCTGATCCACGCGCTGGGAGATACGCCGTCGCCGCGGCTGATCGGGATGGTGAGCGACCGCACGACGCTGAGCACTGGGCTGGGACTGACGCTGGTGTCGATGCTGATTGCGACGGCGCTGTTATTCGCGGGCGCGCGCACGGTGCCGCGAAGGGACATCTGACACATTCCCTCAGGGGCTAAAGCCCTGTTGATCTTGCAACCGTTACGGACGGGCTTAAGCCCGTCCCTTTCAAAACAAGGACAAGTCAGAGATTACCTAACTTATGTTGAGTAGTCGGCGTTGATGCGGACGTACTCCACCGTGAGGTCGCAGGTCAGAAAGAGGCAGTCGGACTTGCCCGCGCCGAGGTCGATGGTGATGGTGTACTCGGGCTGCGTCATTGCGTGGTGGGCGGCGGCCTCGTCGAAGGCTGGAGCGCGCACTCCGTACTCGAAGACCGGCTGATCTCCGATCCAGATGCGCGCGCGTTCAGGATCGAAGCTGGCTCCGCTGTAGCCCGCGGCGGCCAGCAGACGGCCCCAGTTGGGGTCGGCGCTGGACCAGGCCGTCTTGCAGAGCGGGCTGTGCGCGATGGCCTTGGCGACCAGCCTGGCATCTGCCGCCGAAGCCGCGCCGCGAATGTCGAGCGTGACAGCGTGGCGCGCGCCCTCGCCGTCGGCGACGATCTGGCGGGCGAGCGAGCGGCAGACCTCGCCCAGGGCCGCGTCGAAGGCGGGAGAGAGCTCGCGGCTGAGGCGCATTCTGCTGGCGCCGCTGGCCAGCAACAGCACCGTGTCGTTGGTGGAGGTGTCGCCGTCGATGGAGATGGAGTTGAAGCTGGGTTCGACCGCCGCGGCAAGCGCCGCCTGCAAGTGCTCCGCGCAGGCCGCTACATCGGTGAAGAGATAGACCAGCATGGTGGCGTGCGGCGGTGCGGCGGGCGCGCCCAGTTGGGGATGGATCATTCCCGCACCCTTGGCCGCGCCCCAGATGCGCACCTCGGCGGCGTTGCCGCGGGCCTGCGCGGGATCGACCGATGCGACCGGGACCACCGCGCGGGCCGTCTTGACGCGGGTGTCGGTGGTCATCATGGCGCGCACAAAGGCCTCGGCGTGCTGCTCGGTACTGCCGATTGATGCCTTCAACTCGCGCATTGCGGCGACAACGCTGTCGGCGGGAAAGGGCACGCCGATGATTCCGGTGGAGGAGGGAAAGACCTCGTCGAAGATGCAGCCGAAGCTCTCTGCCGCGGCCACGCAGGTGGCGACGCAGCCCTCGATGCCGGGCCCGCCAGTGGCGCAGTTGGCGTTGCCGGAGTTGACCAGCACGGCGGCGACGCGGCCTCCGGTGGACGCGAGATGGCGCCGGCCCACCGTGACCGGGGCGGCAACCACGCGGTTGGTGGTGAACATGGCCGCGCCAACCGCCGCGGTCGCCATTCCGCCCGCTCCCGCACCGGTAGCAATTGCGATTCCGAGGTCAAGATTGCCGCTGGACTTGATTCCCGCGCGCACCGCTCCCCACTGGAACCCGGCGGGAAGCGTTCCATCCGTCAAGACTGCTTCGTCGTTCATTGCTTTACTTTACCAAGCGGGGGCAGACTTGCGCTTTCTTGCCATGGAGAAACCGCGCACGCGGAGCGCAACCAAATGGCGTATCTTGGGTCTAAATCAACAGAAGTTCACAGGACCGCTGCATCGAGGATGACGCAGCGGGCCGGATGAACTCGAGCGGCTGTGCAGTCCGCGCAACCCGCGGTTTGAAAGTTGCAACGGGCAAGCGAAGGACCGGCAGAAGAAGGAAATGACGATGAAGATCACGCGAGTTTTGATGAGCACGATTCTAGCGGTTGCGATCGCCGGAGCGCTTCTCTTCACCCCGACCGCGGCCAACGCGCGGGTGTTCGTTTCGGTCGGCTTCGCGCCTCCGCTGATCCCGGTCTACGCACAGCCTATGTGCCCCGGGTACGGAACCATCTGGACGCCGGGCTACTGGGCCTACGGGGACGACGGCTACACCTGGGTGGACGGCGCATGGGTCGAACCACCCTACGTGGGCGCGCTGTGGACGCCCGGCTACTGGGGCTGGTACGACGGCCTCTACGACTGGTACCCCGGCTACTGGGGACTCACCGTCGGCTACTACGGCAGCATCAACTACGGCTTCGGCTACTTCGGCACCGGCTTCTGGGGCGGCTACTGGCACCGCGGCCGCTTCTTCTATAACGGCGAGTACAACCACATCGGCTTCCACAATGGGTTCGTCTACAACCATCGGGTGGCCGGATTCGACGGACGGCCCGGCGGTGCGGCCATCGCGCGCGGCACCGTCGCAGGATTGAACCGCAGGGCAATCGCGGAGAACCGCGGGGCGGGCATCAACGGCCGCAGCTTCGCCAGCCGCGGCGCTGCGATTACGTCTCGCTCCACGTATAACAGCGGCGGAGTACGCGGCTACTCCGGCGCTCCAGCCGCACGCGGTTACTCCGGCGCTCCAGCCGCACGCGGTTACTCCGGCGCTCCGGCCGCACGCGGTTACTCCGGCGCTCCGGCCGCACGCAGCTACTCCGGCGGCGGCAGCTACGGCGGAGGCGGGCGCAGCTACTCCGGCGGCGGACGCTCCTTCTCCGGTGGTGGCGCTCGCGGCGGCGGCGGCGGACGCGGCGGAGGCGGTGGCGGACATCGGTAAACAACAGAACCGACCAGAATCACCAAGGGCTGAGGGAAAAAATCCTCAGCCCTTTGAATTTTTCGGCGGAAGGTCGAAAGCGGGCAGGGGCAAGCAGAGGATGTCTGAATCGGTATTACTCATTCCATCGGGGCCTAATGATTCCATTGAGAGCTAATGATGAAGTTGCGAAATAATTCGTGGCGGGGCTGAAAAGCCGACCTCAGCGGCTAAAGCCACAGTTCAGGTGCAACCCTGGCGGCACGGCTGAAGCCGTGCCCTTAAGCAAGACGAGGTTTTCCGCAGCAACAAGCGCAATCTTTTTTAAGCTCTGCGCGCGAGGTCCAGTATCATCGATGCGATCTGGCGCGCCGCGCCGGGCCGGGCCAGAGAGCGTGCCCGTTCGCCCATCGCGCGCAGTCCTGCCGGATCCGCGAGCAGCGCTGTCAGCTCGTCCAGCAGACGCTGAGGACCGGCCAGCATCTCTGCCTCGGTCAACATGCGTGCCGCGCCGGCCTGGAGGAAGACCTCCGCGTTGCGGCGCTGGTGGTCGTCGGCGGCCAGGGCAAAGGGAACCAGAAGCGAGGCCCTGCCCGCCGCGCCAAGCTCCGCCATGGTGCCGGCGCCGCTGCGGCAGAGGAGCAGATCGGCGGCGGCAAACTCGCGCGGCATCTGGTCCAGATACGGCTGCACGCGGACGCGCTGCTGGCCAGCCAAACCGGCGCGCGCGTAGGCCTGGTCGGTCGATTCCGCGCGGTGCGCGCCCGCCTGATGCACAATCTCCAGGTTGGCAAACCGATTGAGCAGACGCGGCGCGATCTTCGGCATTGCCTCGTTCAGGACGCGCGCGCCCTGGCTTCCGCCGAAGACGAGTAGACGCGGCGGCGCGGCGGCTTGCTTTGGCTCGATGGCGAAGAACTCCGCTCGCACGGGGATTCCGGTGACGCGCGCATTGCGGAAGTAGCGCTGCGTCTGCGCGAAGTTCACAGCCGCGGCGCTGACCCATCGGCCGACCAGCCGGTTGGCCAGGCCGGGAACGGCGTTGGGCTCAAAGGCAAGCGTGGGAAGGCGCAGCAGAATCGCGGCGAGCATTGCGGGGCCGCTGGCGTAGCCGCCGACGCCGACGACGACCTGCGGGCGAAACTCGCGCAGAAGACGCAGGCACTCCTCCACGCCCAGCGGCAGATCGATCGCAGTGCGCAGCCGCGTGGCCAGGCTGACATTCTTCCACTGGCCGGAGCGCACCAGATCGAGCGGGAAGCCTGCCTCAGGGACCAGGCGCGTCTCCAGCCCGCGCGCCGTGCCCACAAAGCGCACCTCGGCGTTGTGCGCGTCGCGCAGCTCGCGCGCAATGGCCAGCGCGGGAACCACATGGCCGCCGGTGCCACCGCCTGCGATCAGAACTCTCAAAGTCAGCTCCTAGCTGTTAGCTGTTAGCCATTAGCTTGAAGCTAAGAGCTAAAGGCAAACGGCTGTTCATCAATCGATCTCACGCGTAATGTTCAACAGCACACCCATTCCGGCCAGGGTGAAGAAGAGCGACGTTCCTCCGAAGGAGATGAACGGGAGCGTGATCCCCTTGGTGGGCACCAGAGCAAGGGCAACGCTGATGTTGAAGAAGGCCTGGATGAGCACCGCAGAGGTGAGCCCAAAGGCGAGAAAGCGGGCGAAGGGGTCGGTGGAGAGGAACGCGGCGCGCAGTCCGCGATAACCGAGAACGCAGAAGAGCGCAACCAGCGCCAGCGCTCCCAGCAGTCCCAGCTCTTCGGAGATGTTGGCGAAGATGAAGTCGGTCCAGGCCTCGGGCAGGAACCCGAACTTCTGCCGGCCCTCCATCAGACCCAGCCCGCTCAGCCCTCCGGTACCCACCGCGATGAGCGACTGCGTGATGTGGAAGCCCTTGCCCAGCGGATCGAGCTCGGGATGGATGAAGGTCTCCATGCGCGCGCGGCGGAAGGGCACCATCCAGAGCATGTAGTAGAGCACCGGCGAAGCGGCCAGCAGACCCACGCCGAACCACTTCAACTGCATTCCGGCAAGATAGAGCATGGCCATGGTGACCGCGGCGCAGACCAGCGCGGTGCCCAGGTCCGGCTCCTTCAGGATGAGGCAGATAAAGACGACGGGAGGCAGTGCCGCGCGCAGAATGGTCCCCTTCCAGTCGTCCATGGTGTGGATGCGCGTCTGCAGGAAGTATGCGAGAAAGAGCACCAGCGCGGGCTTTGCCAGCTCCGACGGCTGAAAGGTGAAGAAGCTGCCCAGCCGGAACCAGCGATGCGTATGATTCAGCGCGGGCATCACGAGAACGCCCACCAGAAGCATGGTGGTGAGCGCGACCGCGCAGCCGACAAAGGGATAGCTGTTATAGCGGCGGTAGTCCACACGCATCAACGCGAAGAGCGCAACCATGCCGAAGAGCGCATACATTCCCTGCTTGGCGACGTACTTGTAGGGCGAGCCCGACTCCGCCTGCGACATCACGGCCGAAGCCGAAAAGACCATCACCAGCCCGAAGAGCACCAGCAGCAGCACGGTGCCGAACAGCCATTTGTTAACGCCTACGCGCTTTGCCATCGGAAACCCAGCCTTTAGCTCTTAGCTCCTAGCTCCTAGCTAAAAGCTAAGAGCTAACGACTAAAAGCTGCTTTACCAAATCCTTGAAGACGCGCCCGCGATGCTCGTAGCTGGTGAACTGGTCGAAGCTGGCGCAGGCCGGCGCAAGCAGGACGACATCGCCGGCGACTGCAAGCTGCGCGGCCTGGCGCACGGCCGAGTCGAGCGTGCCCGCTGAGACTATCTTGACGACTCCGGCCAGATGACGCTCGATCTTCTCCGCCGCCGAACCAATTGTGTAAACAACCTTGACGCGGGCGCGGAGCAGATCGGCAAGCTCGGTGTAGTCGGAGTTCTTGTCCTTGCCGCCGAGAATCAGGTGAACGCCGCTGGCAAAGGCCTCCAGCGCCTTCTTGGTCGCGTCTACGTTGGTGGCCTTGGAGTCGTTGTAGAACGCGACGCCGCGCACGGTGGCGACAAACTCCAGGCGATGCTCGACGGCCTTGAAGCCAGCGACGGATGCGCGAATCGACTCGGCTGAAACTCCGCCCAGCCGGGCCGCGCAGACCGCGGCGAGGACGTTCTCCACATTGTGCGCGCCCTTGAGCGGAATCTCCGCCACGGGCATTACCGGCTCCGGCCTGGCGCCCTCGCGCGGAAGGAAGACCACGCTCTCGCCATGCACGAATGCGCCCTGCTTGATGGCGCGCCGCCCGCTGAACCAGAAGACCTGGGCCTTGGTCTGCGCGGCTAGCATCTGGGTCGGCTTGTCCTCGGCGTTGAGGACGAAGAAGTCGTCCGCAGTCTGTTGCGCCGTGATGCGGGCCTTCATGGCGGCGTAGTTCTCGAAGGTGCCATGACGGTCGAGGTGGTCCTGCGTAATGTTGAGCACAACGGCGATGTGCGGGCGGAACTCCACGACCGTCTCCAACTGGAAGCTGGAGACCTCCAGCACGCTGACCGTTTGCGGCGTGCTCTGAGGGATGAGGTCGATGACCGGCGTGCCGATGTTGCCGCCGACCAGGGTTGGGACGCCTGCGTCGGCGAAGATTTTGCCCAGCAGGGCGGTTGTGGTGGTCTTGCCGTTGGAGCCGGTGATGGCGACGATCTGGCCCTGCAGGAAGCGGCTGGCCAGCTCCAGCTCGCCGATGATGGGCAGACCGAAGGCGCGCACCTGCTTCAGCTCCAGCGTGTCGAAGGGAACGCCGGGCGATACGACGATGAGGTCCTGGCGGCGGAAGGTGAGCAGGCCGTGGCCGCCGGTTTCGACCATGATGCCAGCGTCCAGCAGCGCGGGAATCTCGCCGGCCAGCGCCTCCGCGCTGCGCACATCCGAGACGGTGACCTGCGCGCCGCGGTCGCGCAGAAAGAGCGCAGCGGACTTTCCGGACTTGCCCAGGCCGACCACCAGCACGCGCTTGTTCTTCAGTTCCATTAGCGATCCAATCCATTGCCGCAGTTATCCCGATTTGTATTACAGAATCAAGCCGAAACCGTAATCGTTAAGAATTGCACTCAGAAGCCCCTTGTTTTGAATAGACATCAAGGAACCTCTCGATACGACCTGAAATACTGTGACCGGACAATCGAAGATCACACATGCGTTTTTCGCCGGATCATGCCTCGCAGGATAAAGTATTCCATGGGGATGAACGGGATGGCTGTGCAGTGCCGCCGACCAGCGTTGTGCAATCGAATGAGACCCGCTCAGCAGGCGAGAGTCCGCACCGAGACGAGCAAGCCCGCCGCTGCTGGATAAATCGATCAGTCTCATTGGTTGCAAGATCGTAATCTCAGCAAGATGACGTTCCTCCAGCATCGCTCCCGAAGCCGCTGCAATCCCAGTCGGGCTTCCGAAGGTTTCAATGAATGCGCAATGCTCATCCATCCCTAAATAAAGGGCGCCGAAACTAGCATCTGGAGAGTCGAATCGATTGCTGACTGTCGTTCCGAAGAATATGGGATGACGGTGACGGTCATGCAATCGAAACAATGTTGCGCCAACATTCAGTTCATAGATCAACGGACTGCGTTGGGCAAGATTTGGAGGCGGCTCTGGATGTTCGCCAGGATAATCCGTCATGCCGCACCTTGTTCTCCATAGCAACTTGCAGCACGCAACACACCTTCCAGATTTCCCGTCCGCAGCTCTCTTGACGGGGTGTTTCCGTTTAAACGATCATTCGGACTTACAAAAAAGATGAGCTGCATCCAAGGGTCTCCCGCGCCCAAGACCGTGAGCACTTCTTCAAGCCCCCGCAGCGTTGTATTCTCCACAAACTGAAATAGCGGATAAGCATAGCCACGCCTTCCCTGCGTCAGTCCAATCAACCGGTTCTGCGTCCGGCGCCGATCAACCCCTTGGCGCGTAATTCCAAGCAGCTGGGCCGCCTCAGCCGAGTTGACAACCCCGCCGCCTTCTCTTGTCAGCTGCTTCTTTTGTTCCGATCCACGCAGCCTCGCTGCGGCCAGAGGGTCCGACGTCGCCAGCTCGAAGGCCACCGGAGCGGCACTCAAGGCATTCACCAGCACCATGTAATCCGTGGATGCGGCTGCCGCCTCGTCCATGCTCTGTCTCGACAGGCTCACCTCAAGACTCAAAACTGCATTCCAGGCACGCAACCGAAAAACCGACTTTCCCTTACCCCTCTTCACCGACACCGCTTCAGGAGGGAGAGAACGCTTGCTGCTATGGGATGTCGGCGTTATGTATGACATAGCTGTCGAAGTACGCGGCATTATGAACCTCCAGTTGACAAAGTTATCCTACACCGATAGATGCAACTTGGTCAACTAGACAAACCGAGCGATTGTCTCTCACCTCAGCTTGAGGGTGGTCAAAGCGAAGAGGGCGAAGACGAGGGCCATGATCCAGAACCGGACGATGACCTTGGACTCGCTCCAGCCGAGCAGCTCGAAGTGGTGGTGCAGCGGCGCCATCCTGAAGATGCGCTTGCCGCCGCGCAGCTTGTAGCTGCCCACCTGGAGGATGACGCTGGCGGCCTCCAGGATGAAGACGCCGCCGATGAAGGGCAGAAGAAGCTCCTGCTTGATGATGACGGCGACGGTGCCGATGGCTCCGCCCAGGGCGAGCGAGCCGACGTCGCCCATGAATATCTCGGCGGGGTGGGCGTTGTACCAGAGGAAGCCGATGCTGGCGCCCACCATGGCCCCGCAGAAGACGGTGAGCTCGCTGACCAGGGGCATGCGCTGCAACTCGAGGTAGTCCGCGAAGACGACGTGGCCGGAGACGTAGGTGAGCACGGCCAGCGCGCCGGCGGCGATGATGGTGCATCCGATGGCCAGGCCGTCGAGGCCGTCGGTGAGGTTGACCGCGTTGCTGGTGAGGGTGATGACCAGCACGACGAAGAGGACAAAGGGAAGGAAGGCCATCCAGTGTGCGTGCGGGATGTGGCCCATCCACTGCCAGACCAGGTCGGGGCGGAAGTTCTTGGCGAAGGGGACCATGAGGCGCGTGGAGTAGCTGCCGCGCACGTCCAGGCGCACCAGGGTGGCGGCGACCGCGGCGCTGGCCGCGAACTGCAGGCCGATCTTCTGCCAGAAGGTGAGGCCCTTGCTCTGCCTGCGCACGACCTTGAGGTAGTCGTCGGCAAAGCCGATGGCGCCGAAGGCAAGCGTGGAGAGCATCACCACCCAGACGTAGGGGTTGGAGAGATCGGCCCAGAGCAGGGTGGGAATGAGGATCGAGATGCAGATGAGCACGCCGCCCATGGTGGGCGTGCCGCCCTTTTTGAGGTGGGTCTCGGGGCCGTCGTCGCGCACGTACTGGCCGATCTGGAACTCGCGCAGCTTCTCAATGACGTACGGGCCGATGATCATGCCGATGAGCAGCGCCGTGAGGCTGGCAAAGACCGTGCGAAAGGTCAGATACCGGAAGATCCGGAAGACCCTGAAGTATGGAAAGAGCTTCTGATAGAGCAGCCAATAGAGCAATCCGCGCCCGCCTTTACATGCGGAACCAGAGTAACAGTGCCCTAAGCAAAGAGTATTCAATGTGGATTTTTCTTGATGAAAAAATCCACTCGAAGGGCTTGCCCCGGGAGACACCTACTCTGGTTCCGCTATACGAACGCAGGTCATCTCGGCCCGCGCTCTGCACACAAGGCTATGTTAACAGGCTTGCGGAGAAGCCGCGGATTTTACGGCGTGGTGGAATCCGGCGCGGCACGGCTGAGCAGCACCCGGATGTCGGTGGACTTGTTGAAGGAGAAGGCGGGCGGCGTGCTGGGCGCGGTGATGGCGATGAAGTCGGCGCGATGCACGTCGTCGAGATAGATGGCTGGACGGGCATCGGGCGCGACGGGCGCAACCTCGACGTGGCTCATCTCCAGGCGGTTGAGGTGACGGAAGTAGAAGCCGTACGCGGGCAGCGGGCCCAGCATTCCCGGCTCGGGGTATCCGTTCTCGCGCTCGGGGACCTCGATCTTGACCTGATCGGGAGTGCCTCCGCCGACGCACTCGACGAAGACATCGGAGATCTTGAGGTCCTCGACGGGGAACCCGGGGATGCCGGTGATGTTGGAGCCAAACCGCGACGCGGTGTTGTGGCAGACGATGTTGGAGAGCAGCACGCGGCGAAGGGTGCCGACCACGGTGCTCTGGTCTGTTCCGGCAGCTCCCTTGGGACCGCGCAGGCGCGCGCCGAGGCGCAGGTAGATGGGGCAACTGGCGATGTCGCGCATGGTGATGTTGGTGACGGCAACGTCTTCGAGCAGCGCTCCGTCGACGGTCTCCAGCGCCAGTCCCTGGCAGCCCTCGAAGACGCAGTTGGAGATGGCGATGTTGATGAACCCTCCATTGGACTCGGTGCCGCACTTGATGCGTCCGGTACCGCCGGCCCCGGCCCTGCGCTTCCATGTGCCGTCGAGCACGCTGCCCAGCTCCCAGCAGCCGGAGACGTAGCAGTTGGTGATGTTCATGTTCTCGCAGGGGCGGTTGTAGCCGAGGGCAAAGCTGGACTTGGGAACGATGGCGTCGTCCCAAGGGGAGTTGACGGTGCAGTTGGAGACGCGCACGTTCTTGCAGCAGTCGATGTCCATGCCGTCGCGGTCGGTGTCGATCTTGAGGTTGTCGATGGTGAGGTTGTCGACGCCGGTGACCAGGATGGCGAAGTGGCCGCCCTTGAGGATGGAGAAGTCGCGCAGGTTGACGTTATGGCAGTTCTTCAGCGCGATGGCCTTGTTGGCGACGCCGGGCTGTTCGGCCTGGAAGACGGTGTAGCTGCCGCGGGCGTTGCGGCCTGCTGCACCTGCTCCTGCTCCACCGGGCCTGGCTGCTCCGGCTGGTGCGCCAGCGGCGTTGGGTCTGGCTGCGCCCGCTCCGGCGGGTGCGTCGGGCCGGCCGGGGCCGAAGCCGGCGCCGGAAGCTCCCGAGCCGGCAGGGGGACGCCCGGGGCCAAGGCCGTAGCTGAGTCCCTTGCCCCAGATGAGGCCGGGGCCGGTAATGGAGAAGTCGCTGATGCCATCGCCCCACAGCAGCGAGTTGTGCCAATGGTTGTGGCCGTAGTCTTGGAAGGCATCCCAGGCGTTCTTTGGCTCGGCGGCGTCGTAGGCGCCGCCCAGGTAGCCGGTGGTCTCGCCGGGCTTGGGCGAGTCGGCGGCGATGATGGCGCAACCCTGCGAGAGATACAGATCGACGTGGCTCTTGAGCCGGATGGAGAAGCAGATGTAGTTCCCGCCGGGAAAGAAGACGGTGCCTCCGCCGGCAGCCGCAGCGGCTTCAATCGCCTTGTTGATGGCGGGCGAATCGATGGTCTTGCCGTCGCCCGTGGCGCCGAAGGTGCGCACATCGAACATCAGCGGCGTCGCCCGATGCGTAGCAGCTTGAGTGTGAACACCAGCCTGTGTGTGGGTTCCAGCTTGCGGAGGCGCGGCCAGTGCGGGGATGGAGGATACGGCGGTGGCGGCAAGACCCATGCTGCTGAGTCGGAGAAGATCGCGGCGGGCGGAATCGAAGGTTTTCATGGCGACGCCATGCTAGCAGAGGCGATGGACGGTTGGAAACAATCCTGCGGGAAGCCCGATGGATGCGAGGACGGAGCCGCGGAATGAAGAGGGATGCGGCTGAATCTTCAGCAGGGATAAGTCTGCGGTGCGGCGTGGCCGCATGAGTTCCAGAGTTCGAGATACGCCACCAGACGCGCGACGTGGAAAAAATCCGATGCAATGAGATAGAGGATGGTGACCGCGGCATACCAACAGGCCATGAACTGCGGCGGCGCCACTGATTTGAAGGGTAGAGGACAGACTGAGGCCACCAACGCGAGAACGATGAGTACGATCTTGACGATGCCCATGACCATGTTGATCTCGACCAGCCTGGAGCGCAGCGGCCCGAGGCGAAACGCGGCGGCCAGGCCGGCGGCCACGCCGAGGTTGTTGCGCATTGCAAACAGCGGCGCGATCGAGAAGACCCAACTGACGACCGCCCAGAGGGTGGACATTCCCAGCGTGGCAACGATGACAATTACGAAGTAGAGCACCAGGTTGGGATCGCGGCCCGCGGCGATGGGCACATTCACCGCAACCACCGTAGCCGCCTGCAGGCAGGCAAACCACAGCGCAAAGCCGCCCAGCAACGCCGCCATGCGCGCCGCCTGCAGCAGCATCAGCGTAACGGGACGCGCATGGAGTTGCGCATCGAAGCGGCGCAGCACAGCGACGCGGCCAAACGAGGAGACGACGATCCACGCGACCAGAAGCAGCGGCGCCAGCCACTCCGCCACGCGCAGGACCGGCGGCAGGAGTTGCATGGCGATCTGCGACAGCGTGGCAGCGGCGCTCATTGGATCGAGCAGCGAGATTTGCCGCAGCGCCGACAGATCGACCTGGGCGGTGCGCCAGACGCCGAGCGCATGGTAAAACAGCAACACTAACGCAGGGACGCCGAACGCCCAGCGCCACAGGACCTCCAACGCAGTCAGCGAAGGCCGCCGCCAGCAGGCGGCGAGGGTATGCACAAACGATTGCGTCCCGCGAAGCGGCGTAGCGCGGTCGTGCGCCATCTACCGCACCACAATGTTGACGAGCTTGCCCGGCACAACGATCACTTTGACCACGGTCTTGGTTGCAATCCGCGCGGCGACCTTGGCGTCGGCCTGCGCTGCTGTCTGGATGGTTGCCTCATCGCTTCCGGCAGGCACCTTGATGACGGTCACCAGCTTGCCGTTGCACTGGACGGGGATTTCAATCTCGGCCTCGCGCGCAAGCTCTGCATCGGCCACGGGCCACGCCGCGCGGAAGACCGCTCCCTGGCCGCCGAGCTGCTCCCACAGCTCCGCCGCGAGAAATGGAGCGAAGGGCGCGAGCAGCAGAGTGAGCGTGCGGAAGACCTCGGCAATGGCTGGGCCGGAGATCTTGCCCTCATCCATCAACGGCTCTGCCGCTGCAATTTCATTGACCAGAATCATGATGGCGGCGATGCATGTGTTGAAGTGCCAACGGCCGTTGAAGTCGCCGGTGATCTTGGCGATGGTCTGATGCAACGTGCGCAGGAGCTTCGCTTCCTCCGCGGGAGCCGAGCCGGGGACGTCCTTCGCGGACGTGGCGTACTTCGTCGTCAGGCGATAGACGCGGCCGAGGAAGCGGCTGATGCCGGCGACGCCGTCCTCCTGCCACTCCAAGTCGCGGTCGGGCGGCGCGGCAAAGAGCGCGTACATGCGCGTTGCGTCCGCGCCGTAGCGCTCGATCATGAGGTCGGGCGAGACGACGTTGCCCTTCGACTTGGACATCTTCGCGCCGTCCTTAATCACCATTCCCTGGGTGAAGAGTCGCGCGGCGGGCTCGTCGTTGCGGACCATGCCGAGGTCGCGCATGACACGCGTCCAGAAGCGCGAATAGATGAGGTGCAGGATGGCGTGCTCCACGCCGCCGATGTACTGGTCGATGGGGAACCAGTAGTTCGCCTTCGCCGAATCGAAGGGTGCGGACGAATTCCTAGCGTCGGTGTAGCGGTAGAAGTACCAACTGGAATCGACGAAGGTGTCCATGGTGTCGGTCTCGCGGCGCGCCGGGCCACCGCAGACCGGGCAGGTGGTATTGACGAAATCGGCGACGCGGCCCAGCGGCGAGCCGCCCTGCTGCGTGATCTCCACCTGGTCGGGAAGCAGCACGGGAAGCGCGCTCTCGGGCAGTGGGACCACGCCGCCGGGCGCGATTCCCGCGTGGCCGTTGGCGCAGTAGACCATGGGGATGGGCGTGCCCCAGTAGCGCTGGCGGCTGACGCCCCAGTCCTTCAGGCGATATGTAACTGTTGCTGTGCCAAATCCATGTTCCTTGGCGAATGCGGCCATCTTTTGCTGCGCTTCGGCGCAGGATTCGCCGGTTCACTGGCCGGAACCCGCCAGCGACGAGTCGTCTTCGGCGAGATAGGGAAGCTGCCGCGAATTTTCTGTAACTTGATTCGGCACAATTACGCGGCGCACGGGAAGGCCGTATTTATTGGCGAATTCGAAGTCGCGCTCGTCGTGGGCGGGAACGCTCATGATGGCGCCAGTGCCGTAGTCGGCCAAAATATAATTTGCAACCCAGATCGGCACAAGTTCGCCATTGAAGGGATTGATGGCGAACCGGCCGGTGTCGACGCCGTGCTTTTCAATCGCGCCGAGGTCGCCCGCCTCGCGCGCGGCCTTCTGCTGCACAAGCATCTGGTCGATCTGCAAGGCCAACTGCGGATTGCCAGCAGCAAAGCTCTTGGCGACGGCGTGCTCCGGCGCAAGCTGCACGCTGGTGGCTCCGAAGATGGTGTCCACACGCGTAGTGAAGACGGAGATTTTTTCGACGGGCTTTTGTTCCCTGTTCCCTGTTCCCTGTTCCCTGCTATCGCTGACGGCAAAATCCACCAGCGCGCCTTCACTGCGTCCGATCCAGTTGCGCTGCATGGTGCGGACCTTCTCCGGCCAGCCGTCCATCCGGTCGAGGCCGCTGAGCAGTTCGTCCGCGTATTTCGTGATGCGCAGGAACCACTGGGTCAGGTCGCAGAGCTCGACGAGCGTGTCTTCGTGTCGCCAGCAGCGGCCATCGACCACCTGCTCGTTGGCCAGCACGGTCTGGCACTCTGGACACCAGTTGACCTTGCTCTTCTTGCGATAGGCGAGGCCGCGCTCGTACATCTTGAGGAAGAACCACTGGTTCCAGCGGTAGTACTCGGGCAGGCAGGTGGTGACCTCCGTTGCCCAGTCGTAGCTGAGGCCCATGCGCCGCATCTGTTGACGCATGGCAGCGATGTTTGCCAGCGTCCACTGGGCGGGCGGCGTGTTGTTTTTGAGCGCGGCGTTCTCGGCGGGCAGCCCGAAGGCGTCCCAGCCCATGGGGTGCAGGACGTTATGGCCGCGCATCCACATGAAGCGGGCGAGCGCGTCGCCGATGGCGTAGTTGCGGACGTGGCCCATGTGCAACTGGCCGCTGGGATAGGGCAGCATCTCCAGGCAATAGAACTTGGGCCGGGCGCAGTCGTGGCCCTCGGCGGCATAGAGCGAGGGATCGGCGTCCCAGCGCGCCTGCCATTTGGGTTCAAGTTCCGCGGGGTTGTAGCGCTGCGGTTCGTTCTCCCGCCGTTCGGAGCTACCTGCTCCACTCAGTTGATCAATGTCCGCCATACCTCACATTGTACGAAAGTTCAGAAGCTGCTCTAAAACTTCTGACTACTTCGCAGCAGATATCTCATTCAAGATGGCGAAGTCGAAGACCCTCTCCGCAAACCACGGGCTCTTTATCGCTTCCTCGAACTCATTTTTCTCTTCTTCGCTCGGACATAGGAATTTCGTTACATTTGCATTCAGCAGCTCCTCGCAGGCTATACCGATCTTTTTTTGATTTTCCTCGAATTTCTTCCGCCACGCGTCATAGAAGTTGTCGTAAGGCCTGGTTGACGAACATTCAATGTGATCACTGTGATCTATCCATTTCGATGTCAGCGAGTCGTAGATGATGAATGGGTGTCCGAACCGCATCCAGAGGAATTTCGACGCGGCAGACAACAACTCAGACTTGTATGTCCGTTTCAACAATCCGACCAGCTTATTGACACATTCCTTCGCGTCTTTGTCTTTCGCGTCTTTGTCTGAGGATGGTTCATTTATCTCCTTCAGGGCGTCCCATACAGGTGAGAGTCTGGCATTATTTCCATCCAATTCCAACCTGAAGTTTCTTGCGATTCCGTAAATTTTTGCTACCTCGATGAGCTGTTCACGCGCCTGCTCTGGTTCAGGTTGGTAGCCTCTCCTGAAGCCCAATACATTTCTGGCTTTTCTGTCGCAGACAACCCAGTTGTCTACGTAGGTATGAGCTGCGTAGTGAAAATTCAGTGACATGATGGTCTTCTTATTTCGGCGCGGGGGTGGCGGGGGATTTGATGATCCGGTATCCGGCGGGGGGAAGGAAGAGGGCGCGGTCGGGCTCTTTGGGGGTGAAGTTTTCCAGCTCCATCTCGGTGCGTCCGCGCACGGGGTCGTCGACCAGGTCCTGCATGACGACGCCGAGGTCCATGGACATCCACTGCTCGTGGATGGAGACGATGGGCTGCTTGTTGCCCTGCGCGCCGCGGGGAATGGTGGTGGTGGTGCGGAGCCCCTGCGCCTCGACGCCATCGATGGTGGTGGTGCCGAGCAGCTCGGTGCGCACGATGCGGGCCGGCTGGCCGGGGGTCTTCACTTCGCTCTCGGAGTCGCTCCACGCGGGGAGTCCCTGCAACTTCACAAACGCCTCGGGCTGGGAGATGAGGTGGGCGACCTTCAGCACGGGGCCACCGGTGCTCCACTCGAGGAAGGTGCCGGCGAGCGGGTCGGCGATGCGCACGTTGAGGCGGTCCCTGGACTGGCCGTCCTTGTCGAGCCAGCACCCGATGGAGGTCTCCATGCGCGTCTTGCCGGAGGAATCGCGCGCGCTGAGGGTGCGCGTGACTCCATGAATCATGCTGCCGTCGCTCATCTGCTGGTCGAAGGTGACCTTCAACGTGGCGCTGTAGGGCAGGCCGGTGACGCTGATTACGGTGTTCTCGACGTAGCTGCTGACGCCGGGCGTGCATGGGTCTCTTGGCTGGAACGCGGAGGGGGACTCGCTCTGCGCGGCGGCGCGCGGCGCGAGCGAAAGCAGACCGGCGACTGCCAGAAGCAGAGCACCGCGCACGCAAACCTGGGAAAGATTCCACTGCAACATGATTCGCTCCTGAACCTGGGTGCAAGGATACGCGAGCGCCAACTCCAGGGAAATACGATCTTTGTGCTACTCGGCGGGCGCGTGGGCCATCAGTCGGCGGCAAGGGCCTTGAGGGCGGCGACGTTGCGGGCCTCGTCGCCGGGCTGGTCAACCGGGGTTTCGGCGATGAAGGCGCAGTGGGCGAAGCGCGGGTCGTGCAGCAGGCGGCGGAAGGGCGCGGCGCCGATGGTTCCCTGGCCGATGTGCTGGTGACGGTCGAGCTTCGATCCGAAGGCGGCCTTGGCGTCGTTGCAGTGCCAGACGCGAACGGTGTCGAAGCCGAGGGTCGTGCCGACCTGCCGCATGGTGCCGGCGTAGCCCGCGTCGGAGACGATGTCGTAGCCGGCGACGTGGATGTGGCAGGTGTCGAGGCAGACGGCGACGGGAGCGCAGGGGCGGAGGCGCTCGACCAGCTCGGCGACCTGCTCCAGCTTTCCGCCGAGGGAGAACTCCGCGCCGGCGGTGTTCTCGATGAGGATGCGGAAGTCCTTGCCGGCAAAGTCGATTCCGGCGACGGCGCTTTCGATGGACTCTGCGGCGAGGCGCAGGCCTTCGTCGCGGGTGAGCCCCTTCCAGCTTCCGGGATGGAGGACGAGGAACTCCGCATGGAGGGCCAGGGCGCGCTCCACCTCTCCCCGAAACGCCGCCACGGAGTTTGTGCGCACGGTCTCTGTCTGGCTGCAGACGTTGATGAGATAGCTGGCGTGGATGGCCACGGGGCCGACGTCGAACTGGGCGCGCAGCTCGCGCATCTTGGCCGCGTCAGCCGGTTTGACCGCCGAGGCGCGCCACATGCGCGGGCTGGAGGAGAAGATCTGGAAGGTGTTGGCGCCGATCTCAACGGCCCGGTCGACCGCCGTCCAGCATCCGCCGGTGGTGCCGAGATGCACTCCGATGCGCCGCGTTTCGCCATCTTTCGCCATGTCTTCGAGAGTACCTCAAAAAAAGTATGCAGCGCACGATCAATCTGTATGTGTATCATCACCATGCCCGGAGTTTCTATCTTTGGTTGTCCGGCTAAACCCACGCTACTATGCAAATTCCGGAAGACAGAAAGGACCCAACCGATGCCCGCTGCACAGAATTACAAGAACCACGAACGCTGGGACCCCGCATGGCACTTTTTCATGGTGCCGATGCTGATGATCAACATTGCCTTTGCCGCCTTCAAACTGGTCCATGACTGGCACATGAAGGCCAATCATCACTACATGTTCGGCTGGTGGCTCATCATGTCGATCGTGTTCTTCATGGCTTTCATGAAGGCCCGCATGTACCCGCTGAAAGCGCAGGACCGCATCATCCGGCTGGAAGAGCGGCTGCGGATGCAGGCGCTGCTCAGCGCGGAGGAGCTGGCCGCCAGCCAGGCGCTGACGGAAGACCAACTGATCGGGCTGCGCTTCGCCAGCGACGCCGAACTGCCGGCGCTGGCGGCCCGCGCGCTGAAGGAGAAGCTGACGCGGGAACAGATCAAACAGGCCATCGTCAACTGGAGGCCGGACACCTTCCGCGTCTAGAACCGCTTCAACGCGTCTGTTATCGCGCGGTCCTTGTGCAATGTGGTTTTCCCCGGGGACAGCCACATTGCACAATCCTGCCCGGCCACCGTAACCGAGGACCGCGCCTAGTAGATGTCGCGCCGGTAGCGCTTCTGCTGCTTCATGGCGGCAAGATATTCGGCCGCGCGGTCGGGCGTGCCGTTCGACCCTTTTGCGATGGCATCGAGCAGCGCCTGCTCCACGTCCTTGGCCATGCGGACGGCATCGCCGCAGACATAGAAGATGGCCCCGCGCTCCAGCCATGCATACATCTGGGCCGCGTTCTCGCGGATGCGATCCTGAACGTAGACCTTATGTGCCTGGTCGCGCGAGAAGGCGGTATCGAGGCGGGTGAGCGTGCCATCGGCCTGCATCCCGGTCCACAGCTCCCGGTAGAGGAAGTCGGAGGCGCGACGCTGGTCGCCGAAGATGAGCCAGTTCTTGCCGGTGTCGCCCTTGGCGCGGCGCTCCTCCAGGAACGCTCGAAAGGGCGCGACCCCCGTACCGGGGCCGACCATAATCACCGGAGTCGAGCCGTCCTCGGGCAGGCGGAAGTTCTGGTTGTCATGCAGGAAGATGGGCAGGACCGCGCCCACGTCCGCGCGCTCACCCAACTGGCCACTGGCCACTCCCTGCCTGCGGCGGCTATGTGTGTCGTAGCGCACAACGCGCACCGTCGTCTCCACGGTATCGGGATGCACAATCTGGCTGGAGGCGATGGAGTAGAGCCGCGGCGACAGCCGAGGCAGCACATGGAAGAGCTCCTGCGGGGTGGTGACCGCGCCGGGAAAGTCCGTGATGAGGTCGATGAACTCGCGGCCCCAGCAGTACTCCTCGGCGCGCGACTTGTTTTCCGGCCCGCATAGCAACTGCAGCGCGTCGTATCCGCGTCCGCCCGCGCCGGCTGCGGCGGGCAGCTTGGCATACTGGCCCACAGTGCCGCGCGCCAGCTTGCCGATGGCGAGCCAACTGCGCAACGCCAGCTCGAAGCTGATCTCCTCCTTATAGTGGTCCAGCACCCGCTCCTGGCCGGTGAACCCGAGCGCCGCGAGCACCTCCGAGACCGCCTCGGCGCGGTGCTCCGGAACCACGCCGACCGCGTCGCCCGGCAGATAGGTCATGCCCGGTTCCAGCGACAACGCAAGATGCCGCGTCTCCTTCTCGGAGCCCTCGCCGCTGAGAAGGCGGTTGACCAGCACGGTCGAATGGTATGGATTGTTGCGCGTGTACCGGGGACGCCCATCCACATCCGCGGGGGATTGATCGGCTGGCGGCCCCGGCGCTGGAAGCTCATTCATGCCTCAATTGTAACCGGCAGGCGCGGCTTCCTTTGTTGATCGGCGCCGGTCGATGCCGGCCTCTGGCAGGCCACGCTTCCGCCGCTGCTAAAATGAACGCATGACTCAGCTCGATGTTGTGTACCGCTACGGCGCCGCTCCCAGCGAGCGCGCACAGCTTGCGCTCTCCAAGGTGCGGGATGTCTACGGCGTGCGCCGCGTGGAGGTGCGCGAGGCGGAAAAGACGGTGCGCGTGGAGTACGACGCCAGCCGGCTGACCGGCGCGGTGATCCATCAACTGCTGCGCCGCGCCGGGCTGGACATTGTGGAGACAGTTACCGGGAGCGCGCGGGCGGAGGAGAGCGCGGGCGCGGCCCTGTAAAATCAATTTGTGGTGAATTGCTCCACAGTGTGCGCCCGTAGCTCAGTTGGATAGAGCATTTGGCTTCGAACCAAAGGGTCGGGAGTTCGAATCTCTCCGGGCGCACCATAAAATCAATAACTTACGGAAACACCGGAAGTTCTCAACCCCACAGAACCCCACACTAAGCGCAAAGTTCCTTTCTCGGCAGAATCATCTGCACAACTTTGCTGTTTGCTTCCTGCTTCGCTTTCATGCTCGCCCTGCCATAGATATTCATTGTTGTTGAAACGCTGGCGTGACGCATTAGGCCCTGCTGAGTGCCGGTGTTGGCTCCCGTATCATCCAGCATTCCTCGGTAAGAATGGCGGAACGAGTGCCAACCAACCGCATCGAGACCAACCTGTTTCCCAGCGGGCTTGATGTGCTTCTTCATCAGAGTTCCTGCGTGGAAGCATCCCCCAGTGACGGGGGATGGGAATACCAACCCTGTATCGGCATAAGATTTTGTTGCTCTCCAATCCAATAGCACCTGAGCGAAATCCCCGTCCAAGGGGATATCGGCCCTTGATGCTTCTGTCTTGTTCTTGCCGATACGTCCGTTGACAACACCCCGCTGCACCAGCATCGTACCTGCTGTGAAGTCGATGTGCTCCCAGCGAAGGGCGAGCACCTCGGAGATTCTCAGGCCGGTACATATAGCGACAGTGGCCATCACTCGATAGGGTTCCTGAAGTCTGGCTGCCAGCTTCCGGAACTCCTCGGGCGTGAGGACCGTTGGAGGTTTCTCGCGCCTGCTACTCCCTTTGACCTTCACCAACTCAAGGGGGTTACGAATGACGTCCACAAGTCCCCACAGCATCGCTCGCTCAAAGAGAAGATGGAGCATCCTCTTCAGGTGCGCTTTGCTTTTGGGCGCTAGTTCCAGCGTCTTCAGCCACTCCATCACGTCAAGAGGCTTGATCTGGCTTAGGCAGGTCTTCCCCCACCGTGGCCGGATGTGCCTTGCCAGGAAGCTGGTATAGACCGCCGCCGTGCTATACGCGAGGCCGTCGTTGATGACGACTTCACCAGGGGGTTGCGCCATGATCTGTACCAGACGTTCCTCTTGTATGAAGCGATCGATCACCACTCCGAGCGTTGGTTCATTATGTGCCTTGAAGGTCTCTGCCCCGTTGATCTTGAGCAGTTGAGCTTGCAGGGCTACGCGGGCTTTCTTTTCGGTTGGATATTGCGTTGTTGACAGTGTTATCTGGCGCTGGGGATTCCCCTGCTCCGACTTCGAGCGGAAGCGGTACTCCCATACCTCCGTGCCAGACTTACGCATGACCTTCCTTAGACTTCCCTGTTGATACCTTTCGCGCGTGAAATTCAAGGGTTTCCCTTTCATTGCACGCGCCGTGACCGGTGATTCGACTCTAGTCTTTCTCGAACCCATGCATCAAGCGCAGAGGCGCGGAACCTCCAGTATTTTCCCATCCTGATGCAGGGAACGGTGCCAGCACGCGCCATGGCCTGGAGTGTCTTGGGATGTACTCGCAGCAGCTCCGCTGCCTCGGGGACAGCTAAAAGGGGCTCAAACCCGCCGTCCTCGGATTCGAGGTCAGCGAGACTTGTCTGACGGTCCCAATCCAGGTGAGTATCTGGAATAGTGCAGAAATTCGAGGAACTAGCCGCAGACAGCGTAACTGAAGAATCGTTCATGTGAACTCCTACATACATACAGCGAATCGTGTGCGGCCCGAATTGACGTACAGGTGAACAAAGATGCCGAAGAGAGGTTTGCGCGACGGAACTGCTCTTGCATCGCGGTGGTGCTGTTCAAAGGCGACGGTGGTGAGGGTAGAGTCTGACTACTCGTCAAAGATGACATTTGGGTGGCGGTGTACCAAAGCGTTGGTACTCCAGCATCGAGTCAGCTCTTCCTTTATCGAGCGGGAGCCTCGATAAACTCCGATGCCGCGAAATATTCCCGGGAGATCCGATCGGCTTTGATCTTGTAGTAGCGGCGGGTTACCTGGGGGCTGCTGTGGCCCATCAAAGATTGAAGTACAATCGACGAAATTCCAGCGTTAGCCAAACGGTCTGCATAGCAATGGCGAAGTCTGTGAATATTGATATGGCTCATTTCGAGACGGACGCACCACTTCTGGAGGATCCTCTGAATTGCCCTGGAGCTAAGGCGCCCGCCACGCGACGAAAGGAACAGCGCCGCCTTCCCGTCGTTGATCCGCGTCATCAGGTAGTCGGCCACCATTTTCATGGCCGACTCGTCCATGACAAACGTCCGCACCTTCGATCCTTTGCCGGTAACCTCTCCTCGACCCAGGCGAATGTGCCCTTTGGCAGTCACCTTGTCACGGATCTTTATCGTATTGACGTCTAGGCTGCAAAGCTTCGCAAGCCGCAATCCTGAATAGAGAAAGAGGACAATGATCGCCCGATCGCGAACATTGTCGATGCCCGCAATCAACGTGCTGAGCTGCCCTTCGTCAACCGCCCGATATTCTTCGTTGTCGAACTTCGGTCTCTCATAGCCGGTCAGTGGATTGCGCGCTTTCCCGAATGTCATCTGCTGCATGAACCTGTAATAGCGGGAGAGGACGGCTAGTCGTCGCGAGACTGACGCGGGCTTAGGCACGGATCCGACCATGCGACCGGCCGTCTGGGCTAAGTACATGACGAACTGATCGACGTGTGAGGTGTTGACCTGGTGCGACTTGATCTTCCGGTCCTTCAGGAAGGTTTCAAATCGTTGCAGGTCTTGACGGTACGCGCGCAACGTTTCCCTACTGCATCCGCGGGCGCGCATGTGTTCTATGAACGAATTGATTTGCATTTTGAGGCTCCTGATAACAGTGCGGGGAACTTGGCGATCATAATCCCTATTCCGACTCGATAAGAGGCGTTGTTGCGGCGCGCGTAGCTCACGCGGCTGGGGCTCATCGGGGATCACCGCGAAGTGGGTGTTTTCCTGTTCGAGGTAGCGTTCGTGGCCACCCCCTGTGCCGGTATGTGAGAGCGTCATTGGTAGTTGGCATCACCTCCATATACAGCGGACAGGGTATGGGAGCCAGCCGAAAGCATGACAGTCGTGTAGGTCGCGACACCTGAAGCATTGAGCGTGGGCGACGCTAGCAAAGTTGAGCCGTCAGAAAACGCGATTGTTCCAGTCGGGATCGCTAAACCCGAGACTCCGGCAACCGTGAAGGTGAAGGTCACAGATTGGCCAAAAGATGAGGGATTGAGACTTGACGTGACGGTGATCGTAACTGCGGCTCTCGTGACAACTTGCGATTCTGCAGCCGAGACGGCAGACAAGTAATTTGGGTCGCCCGCGTAGCTAGCCGTAATGCTGTGCGTGCCCGCTCCCAAGCTGTTTACGGTGAAAGTAGCGACTCCCCCAGATAGCGTGCCTGTACCGATGATCGCTGCGCCGTCATAAAAGGTCATCGTCCCGGTTGCTGACGCCGCTGTCTGCGCTGTGAAGGTCACGGAGCCTCCGTAGACCGTTGGGTTCGCTGAGGAGGTCAGCAGCACCGTTGGTGTCACCTTATTGACCGTTAGCGACACCGTTGCACTCGCGGAACTGTAGTCCACAGCGTCTGACGGCGAGAAGGCCACCGATAGCGTGTGAGTCCCTGCGGTGAGGATGACGCCTGCGGCCGGTGTGTAGAGGTAGGTCCCGATTACGCCGCCGCTCGTTGCATCAAGCTGCGTCAAGCTCAGAGGTGTCTCATAGGTAATTGCAGCAGGAGTCGCCCAAGTGAGGACTGTCGTCGCCTGCGTGATTGTGAAGGCCCCTACCGTTTGATTCAGCGTGTAGTTGCCCAGCTTGCTACCTGGATCGGAAAGAGCTGCTGCAATTGCGTTTGGACCGGTAGAGTAAACGCCGACCAACGTCGTGGTTGTGGCGGCAGAAGAATACGTTGCGGTGATTCCGTCCCCGGGGATCATGCCAGTGATCGAACCCGTAAACGCAGGGTTCGCTGTACCGTAGACCTTCGAGGATGGCGCCGGGGTTACCGTGAGGACTGCAGGGTTGACCGTCAAGGCGACTGAGGCAGTTGCCGTACTGTAGTCGGTGCCATCCGTGGGGGTGAAGGTGACATTCAAGGTGTGGGTGCCAGCCGATAAAACCGTGCCAGCGAAAGGCGAGTAAACGAAAACACCCGGCACGCCACCCAACGTCGCGTCGAGTTGCGTTGAACTGAGGGCTGTCCCGTAGGTAATTGCCGCCGGGGTGGCCCACGTGAGGACCGCGGTGGACTGTGTGATCGTAAGCGTTCCGACGTTCTGAGTGAGCGTGTAGTTGGCAAGCTTATTGCCAGGATCGAAGAGTGTGGCCGAGATTGCGTTGACGCCGCTCGAGTACACACCAACCGCAGTCATCGTCGTCGCTGCAGAAGCGTAGGTAGCGGTGATTGTGTCCCCGGCGACCAATCCGGTTATGGAGCCGGTGAAGACCGGGTTCGCGGTCCCGTAGACCTTCGAGGACGGGCTCGGGGTTACGGTGAGAGGTGCCTTATTGACGGTTAGCGAGACGGCGGCTGTCGCAGTGCTATAGTCGGTGCCGTCTGTGGGAGTGAAGACGACGGAGAGCGTTTGAGAACCCGCGGCAAGGATGGTCCCGGCCGCTGGGGTGTAGACGAACGTGCCGGCGACCCCGCCGCTCGTTGCGTAGAGTTGGGTTGCGCTCAAAGGCGTGCCGTAGGTGATCGCCGCAGGACTCGCCCATGTAAGGACCGGGGTTGCCTGAGTGATCGTGAATGTCCCAATATTCTGAGTCAGCGTGTAGTTCCCAAGCTTGCTATTGGGATCGTTGAGGCCATCCGTAATTCCGATTGGTCCGGCGGTGTATACGCCCACGGGTGTGGTTGCTACCGCCGCCGACGAGTACGTGGCCGTAATAATGTCCCCAGCGACCAGTCCGGCAATGGATCCCGTGAGGGTTGGATTCGCGGCACCATACAGCCGTGTCGCAGGATTCGGGGTTACGGTGAGGGGTGCCTTATTGACAACCAACGTGACCGTCGCGGTCTGAGTCGCATAGTCGACGGTATCGGTCGGCGTGAAAGTGACCGACAACGTCTGAGACCCGGCAGCCAGAACCGTACCCGCTGCCGGAGTATAGCTGAATGTGCCTGCCAGCCCACCTGATGTGGCATCGAGTTGCGTCGCTGACAGAGGTGCTCCGTACGTGATTGCAGCAGGCGTCGCCCACGTGAGAACCGGCGTAGATGTTGTAATCGTCAGGACGGCGCTGCCGCTGGCTCCGTTGTAGTTGCTGTCTCCGCTATACGTCGCTTGGATTGTGTAGGTGCCTGCCGCCCAATTCGATAATCCAGTGAGGACGGCGTTTCCGCTTCCATTCACTGTTTCGACCCACGGACCAGGCTGTGAAGACCCGCCAGTGAAGGTAACCGTTCCAGTGCCAGCCGACACGTGGGCCGTGCAAGACGTAGTCGAGCCGAACACGATCGTGCTCGGCGAGCAAGTAACCGTTACGGTAGGCGTCGCCTGATTGACCGTCACGGCGACCACGTTGGACGCGGCGGCGGCGTAGTTGGCGTCGCCATAGTAGACGCCGGTGACGTTATAGGTCCCCGCGTTCCACGCGCTCCCGCCTGTAATCGATGCATGACCGCTGCCGTTGACCGGGACAACTGTCCAGCCCAAGAGGCTCGCGCTGCCGGCCCCTGGCGGGGTCCACAAGAGTTGGATTCCGGCCTGTCCACCGCCTTGCTGGTACTCGACCACAATCGTGTTCGTCGTGCCCATAGTGAGCGCGATTGTTCCAGACTGCGTGTAGGCCAAATCACTCGTGGCCCCTTGCCCCGCGGAAAGGTTCCCTACTAGAAGGGTGCCATTCACATAGACATTTGCCCCATCATCAGAGTTCACGCCGATCGTGTATGTCCCGTTCACGGGCG
>CAVYDK010000016.1:0-51066 GCA_963767315.1 uncultured Acidobacteriaceae bacterium
CGTCACTCCTTCCATCCCAGCTTCTCGCAGATCTGCTCCGCCAGGGTGAGCGGGTTGAAGGGTTTGAACAGCACGGCCGCGACTCCCAGATCGGCAAACCGGCGCTGGTCCACGCCCTGCACCTTGGCGGTCAGCAGCAGCACCGGAATTCCGGCCAGGTCGGGGTTCTGTTGCATCAGGCGGAATGTGGTGGGGCCATCCATATCGGGCATCATCACATCCATCAGAATGGCGTCGGGAAAGGGTCTGCTGTTGGCCGCGGCGCGCAGGCCGTCGGCCCCGTTGCAGGCGGTCACGATCTCCCAGCCGGCCGTCGCCTCCAGTGAGAGGGCCGCGACCTCGCGAATGTCTTCTTCGTCGTCGATGATCAGGATCCGGCGCATGGCTCTGCTACTCTCTCATACCGTCAGGCGGCTGGCGCGCACGTTGTGTTGTCCGCCCTGCACCGTGCCCGCTTTGCTCTTCAGCACGCGTCCCAGCTCGGCCAGCAGAAGGCTCTCGTTGTACGGCTTCTGCACCCAGCCCTGGGCCTCGCCCACCAGCATCGGCCGCTCGCTGGGCGAACTGACGCTCAGGATCACCACCGGAATCGCTGCCGTCGCCGCCGAACTCTTCAGTTGCCGCAGTGTCTCCCAGCCGCTCAGGCCCGGCAGGTAGTGGTCCAGCAGGATCGCCGAGATGGAAGGCGACTCTGCGTCTCGCATGGCCTGCTCATGGGCCAGCGCTATCACCTCTTCGCCGCTGCCTGCCTCGATCACGTCGTAGCCGCGCCGCTGAAGCTGTTCGCACACCACCGTGCGGATGCCCGGGTCGTCGTCGCACACCAGGATCAGCCCCTCGCCGCGTTCCACCACCGGGGCCGACGCCGTGGGCAGAACGCTGTCGCCCACCCGCACCGACCGCAGGAACTGCACGCAGAACGTGGTGCCGCTGTTGCCCTGGCTCGGCTGCGCCCAGCTTTCGTTCGGCTGCGCCCAGATCAGCCCCCCGTGCTGCTGAATGATGCTGCGGCAGATGGCCAGCCCAAGCCCGGTGCCCCCCTTCTTGCTGGAGTCCGTCGACTCAACCTGCTGGAAGCGGTCGAAGATGCTCTCCAGCTTGTCCACCGGAATGCCCCGCCCGCGATCGATCACCTTCAGCGACAGTGCGTCGGCGTTGGCGTCGATCTCGACCGAGACCGTCGAGCCCTCCGGCGAAAACTTGATCGCGTTCGACAGCAGGTTGGTCAGCACCTGCAGAATCCGGTCCGGATCGGCGTCGAAGTAGATCGAGTCGTGCGCCGCGTAACTGTTCAGTTCCAGGCGGATCTGCGCGGCTTCGGCCAACGCGCTCATCATCTCGACGGCCTCCCGCGCCAGATCGTATAACGAGCAGCGGCGCAGGCTGATGGGGGCCCGGCCAGACTCCATCCGCTCCAGGTCCAGAATGTCGTTGATCAGCCGGATCAGCCGTTCCGTGTTGGTCGAGGCGATGCGCAGCAGGTTTTGCGCCCTGGAGCCGACATTGCCCAGCAGTCCCGACGACAGCAGCCCCAGCGCCCCGCGAATGCTGGTCAACGGCGTGCGCAGTTCGTGCGATACCGTCGAGATGAACTCGTCCTTCGCGCGGTCCAGGTCCGACCGCTCGGCCAGCCTGTGTTTCTGCTCCTCGGCGTTTTCGCGGCTGCGCTGCAGCAGTTCGCTCAGCCCGCCCAGATCGCGCTGTTGCTGGCGCACCTTCCGGGCGAGCCGCAGCGCCAGAACGCCAAGCAGACCCATGCACGTCAGAAATAGAATGCTGAAGATAGTCAGTGAAAAACTCATCGCCGATGGCCTCATGGTACCCGTGATTCGACGCTGAGAGATGAAATCCACAGGTGGGGCATCTACCGTTATACCCCTCTATTGCCCTAAGTGGTACCCGTTTCTGGCTTAAGCGCTGACCGTTGCCCCCATCCGCTCCAGGACCCGGCCCCACTGCTTGCCCGTGCGCCCCGCCGCCGCACCCTTGTGCAGCGCGTAGCCCGCCACCAAAGGCAGTGCCAGCGTGGCCTCGGCGTACACCATCTGCTCAAATGTGGTGTCCACCTTGCCCCAGCTGCTCGCCTCCTTCAGCGTAGAGCCCGAAAGCGCCCCGTCGCGCACATCCGCCACCGTGATCTGCACCGCGTACTTGTGCATCGGCGCGTCCACCCCCAGCACCTCCGCCGCCACCACAATGTCCTGGGCAAAGTTCTTCGGCACTCCGCCGCCGATCATCAGCAGCCCGGTCGTCGGATTGGCAATCTTCAACTGCGTCAGCTCGTAAAAGTCCTTCGCCGAGTCGATCGACACCGTCGCCTTGCCCTGCCGCGCGTGCCGGTGCGCCACAAAACCGAACCCCGCCGAGCAGTCCGAGAACGCCGGGCAGAAGATCGGCACATCCTTCTCGTACGCCGCCAGCAGGATCGAGTCGCTGTTCCCCTCCGCCGGCGTCCGCCCGTTGGCCGCCAGGTACGCGCCAAACTCCCGCAGGATCTCCCGCGAGCTGTACGGCCGCGGCTCCAGCGAGTCGATGATCTTCTGCGTCGTCTCATCGCAGGTCCGCAGCTCTTCTTCGTCGATGAACGTGTCGTAGATGCGGTCGATCCTCAGCCCGCGCAGTTGGGCGTCGCGGCTTCCGTACTTGTACTCGTCGCCCGCAATGTAGTGCCGGAAGCCCAGCGCCTCGAAGAAGTCCTGGTCCACGATGTTTGCGCCCGAGGAAACAATCGCGTCCACCATGTTCCTGCGCACCAGCTCGGCAAACACCTTTTGCAGTCCCGCCGAGATCAGCGACCCCGCAAGGCACAGGATCACGCCGCACTCCGTATCGCGCAGCATCCGCTCGTAGATCGCCGCCGCCCGCGCCGTGTCCCGCGAGCTGTACGCCATCGAGGCCATCGCGTCCACCAGCGACACCACGTTGTGCTGCGTGATGTCGATGTGCTGTACAGGCGTCCTGAGCAGTTCTTTTTTGGTTGGCATAGGTACCTACAAGTTTATCGCGGCAGCGCAACCGTAGCGTGCTGGTGATTGCTAATTTCAACGCAATCGCACGAATCTCGCTCCACTGTTTGTCATTCCGCCATTTTGTTGTCATTCCGCAGCGCAGCGGAGGAATCCGCTTCTCGCCCGGCTACTGAGCCGCAGCCAGCACAGCAACTCGCCTCAGATGAATCGACCCCTCGCGTTTGCGCGTCTCGGCAATGTCGAACGAAGACTGCATCCGCATCAGCGTCTCCATCCGCACTCCGAAGGCCTTCTCAATCCGCAACGCCATATCGCCGGAGAGGCTGGCGTTGCCATTCAGCAAACTGGAGAGCGCGGGCCGCGAGACCTTCAGTGCCGCCGCCGCCGCGGTCACCGTCAACCCCGCAGGCTCGATAATCTCTGTCCGAATGAAATCTCCGGGATGAGGCGGGTTCTTCATGGCCATGGGTCGTCCCTCCTGTCTTAGTGGTAATCCTCTAAATTCAGATCGCAAATCTCGCGTTCGACAGCATCGATGCGAAACGTCAAGCGCCGGTTGCCAGTCACACTGAGACTCCATGTGCCTTTGCGGTCGCCAGTCAATAGATGCGCCTTCCACGATGGGAGCGACCGCAACTCGTCCGCATCGTCCATGTCGTCCAGAAACGCAAACATCTTGCGCAGCTTGTCCGCCGTATCGGAGGAGACACCCTTCGCGCTGTCTTCTTCGTAGAGCTTTCGCAGGCCCTTGTGAACGAAGTTGCGAATCCTCATTGATAGCTAGTGTAGCCTGTCACGCAACACTTGTCAATCTGCGTCCGTGAAGATGGCCTCGATGCTGTTCTCGAACAGCCGCGCAATGCGGAAGGCCAGCGGCAGCGATGGGTCGTACTTCCCCGTCTCGATGGCGTTGACCGACTGGCGCGACACCTCCAGTCGCTTGGCCAGGTCGGCCTGCGACCACTCCCTCTCCGCGCGCAGCACTCGCAGCCGGTTCTTCATCGGTACCTCCACCGCAGCGCGGCCGTTGCAATCGCCTGGAAGCACCAGAAGAGGGGAAACGTCATGAAGGGCTGGAAGGGATGAACGTGCGCGTACAACTGGAGCCATCCCCACACCGACGTCAGGGAGAGGATCGCGCCCAGCCCCCACAGCATCGACTGGATCAGCAGGTTGCGCTGAAACTCGTCCTTCTCCTCGGCCAGGTACAGCCCGACCACGACGATGATTCCGATGATCGGGATCGCCGGCAAAGCAGCCAGCGCGTAGAGCAGCGCGCCCGTGGGATGAAAGCGGTGAATGGCCCACTCCGCGACCAGCAAAGCCACGGCATACGCGGCCATGGTTGGAACGAACCGAAAGAAGTATCGGCGTATAGCAGGATTTGTTTGCATGCAACCCATGTTTGGCTTCCTTTCCTTTATGATAAGTCAACTTTACATAGCCGACCGCACAATGTCAAGCCCCCTTGTCATTTATTGAAGTGAGTTGCCTACTCTTCCCGCTGCTGCTTCGCCGCGATCTGCTCCAACTGCCGCCGCCAGTCCAGCTCCTCCACAAAGCCGCGGCTGGATCGCCACTCCTCCTGCACCTTGACGAACAACTCCAGAAACACCCGCGTGCCCAGCAGCCCCTCGATCTCCTTGCGCGCCGCCGTGCCAATCGCCTTCAGCATCGCGCCCTGTTTGCCGATCAGGATCGCCTTTTGCCCCCTCCGCTCGCAGTAGATCGCCGCCGCAATCTTCGTCACCGGGAGCCGCCCGTCCTTCATCTTCTTCGCCGAGGCCGGCTCCTCGAACCGCTCAATCACCACCGCCGTCGCGTACGGCACCTCTTCGCCGGTCAGCAGCAATATCTTTTCGCGGATCAACTCGGCCACCAGAAACCGCTCCGGCTGGTCCGTCACCTGGTCGCGCGGAAAGTAGCGCTGGCCCTCGGGCAGCACCGCAACGATCTTCTCCAGCAGCAGCGGCAAGCCCTCCTTCTTGCGCGCGGAGATCGGCACCACATCGGCGAACTTGTGCTGCGCGCTCCAATGCGCCATCAGCGGCAGAAGCTCCTCCTTGCGCACCGCGTCGATCTTGTTCAGCACCAGCACCACGGGGCAGTCCAGCCGCCTCACCAGCCCGAGCGCGTACTCGTCCTCCGCCGCGCTCATCGCCATCCGCCCCGTAATCTTCGACCCGTCACGAATCGGGTGCCCCATGTCTCGTTTTTGAGACATGGGAGTCTCATCACCACTCTTCAAAGGAAGCCGGTGCGTCACGTCCACGATAAACAGCACCGCGTCGCGCGTCTCCAGCGCGTCCTCGACCTCCTGCATCATCCGCCGGTCGAGCTGCGTCTCCGGCCTGTGAATGCCGGGCGTATCCACCAGCACCACCTGCGCCGCCGGATGTCCCACCTCGCCCTTGGCCTTCTTTTTGAGCGGCAGCTCAAGCACGCCATGGATGCGCGTGCGCGTGGTCTGCGGCTTGTGGGTCACAATGGCCAGCTTCTGTCCCAGCAGAGCATTCAGCAGCGTCGACTTGCCCGCGTTGGGCCGGCCAACAATCGAAACGAATCCCGAGCGAAATGCCATCCCACCATTATCCCCCGCCGCGCCCCGCCACGGATTTGGTGCCTCATCCTTCGGCTTCGCTCAGGACAGGCTCTTCGATTCTGAGACGTGGGTTTCCAGAGGTCTGCAGGATACCTTATTCCGCCGCCGTCTCCACCAGCCCCACCCGCACCCGCTCCACCTTGCGGTCGGTCGACGCGATCACCTCGAAGCGCAGCAGCTTGCCCTCCACCACCTCGCCGGGCTGCGGAATGTGCCCCGCGATCTCCGACACCAGCCCACCCAGCGTGGTCGCCTCATAATTCTGCGGAAAGAGCCACGGCAACCGCGGCTGCGCGTCCCGGCCCTCCAGCGCCTCATCGTCCGCGCCTTCGCCGCGCCCGGCCTCGTGCTCTTCCTCTTCCGCGAACAGCTCCCGCAGACGCGACACCTCGAAGCTGCCCGGAACCACGAAGCTCCCGTCCGCCTCGCGCACCGGCCCGTCCACCTCCTCGACGTCGTCGTGCTCATCGGCGATCGACCCCACAATCGCCTCCAGCAGGTCCTCGATTGTCACCAGCCCAGCCACGCCGCCGTACTCGTCGATCACGATCCGCATGTGCTGCTTCTCGTGCTGCATCTCGCGCAGCAGCTCGGCCACATTTTTCGTCTCCGGCACAAACTCCGCCGGCCGCTGCAACTGCGCCACCGTCCGGCCGCCCAGGTCCTCGTCCAGCACATGCAGCAGGTCGCGCGCAAACACGATCCCCGTCACATGGTCCAGCGTGCCCGCGAACACAGGCACGCGCGAGAAGGCATTCTCCTTCAACTTCTCCAGCAGCCCAGCCAAGCTCAGCCCCTCGGGCACGGCAAAGATCGCCGGCCGCGGCGTCATCACCTCGCGCACCACCTTGTCGCCGAACTCCACCGCCGACCGCACCAGTTCGCGGTCGCTCTCCTCCAGGATGCCCTCCTCCTCGCCCGCCTCCAGCAGCGCCTCCATCGCCTCCGACGGATGCTCCTCCTCCGCGGCGTCCTCCGGCTCGGCCAGCGCCACGATCGACAGCAGCAGGCCCAGTGTCAGCGTCACCGGCAGGACCAGGTAGAAGAGCGCCTCCAGCAGATAGCGAATGCGCGCAATCCACAGCCCGCGCGTCCGCGCAAACAGGACCTGCGGAACCAGCCGGTCGAAGAACAAAATCAGCAGCACCAGAAAAAACGCCGTCACCGCAATGTCTTCGATGCTCGGCGCCCGCGCCAGCAGCGGATTCGCCTTCACGTTCACATACAGCCGCAGCCCCGCGATCAACGCTACCGCCGCCAGCGCAAGCTGCCGCAGCACCGACGCCGACAGCGCCAGGCTCTCCCGCCCCAGGTGCAGCCGCGGCTCGACCGCACGCGTCCACGCGTCGATGTTGTCCTGTGACTCGCGCGCCAGGAACTTCCCCATCTCGCTGTACACGCGGTCCACATACGCGGCCAGCGCCAGCACCGCCAGCAGCGCCGCCAGCGTCACCCCATACGCCCAGCTCACGCCCGCCCCCCTGTTCGTTTGCCCGCTAATCCTTTACGGTTGTCATCCTGAGCGGAGGCGCTCACAGCCTTATCGTGAGCGCCGCAGTCGAAGGACCCCGATGCTGCTCGCACCACACCAACCGCCCGTACCTTTCTCCCCACAATCTCCACCATCTTCTCTCGACCACCCCCAACCCGCGCAATCAATCCCGTCTCCACTCCCAGCTCCCGCCTTAGCTCCGCCTCGCGCGCCGCCATCTCGCCCGCATCCTTCTCATGGTCGAAGCCCGCCAGGTGCAGCACCCCATGCAACAGCAGCACCCGCACCTCGTCCCTCAGCGAGTGGCCAAACCGCGTCGCCTGCCGCGCCGCCGTCTCCAGCGAGATCGCCAGGTCGCCCGCCACGCCTAAGCGCGCATCCGCCGCCGGAAACGACAGCACGTCCGTCGCCTCATTCTTCCCGCGAAATTGCCGGTTCAGCCGCCGCAGCGTCGCATCGCCGGCCAGCAGCACATGCACCTCGTCCTCGATCCCCACCGCCGCCCGCACGCGGTTCAGAAACCGCGCCAGCCCGGACGGCGACAGCCCCAACTCCTGCCAGGGCCTCGCCTCGCCAGCCAACCTTCGCGGAGCTTCCAACGTAATCATCTGTTCTTAGATGCTACCTGAGCCTGCCCGACCGCACCTTGCCGAAGACCACGGAGAGCTGTACCGACATCAGCAGCACTCCCAGCCCCACCGCGCCCCATCCCGCCCACGCCGCACAGCCCCGCGGCCGGAAGAAGTGCAGCAGCAGCGCTCCAGCCAGCAGGTTCGCAAATCCCCACAGAGCATTGCTCAGCGGCGACGACTCGCCCTTTCCCGGCGGCTTGGCAAACGGCGACTGGAAGGGGTTCCCGCTGGTCCCCTGCACAAAGTGCGGGACTCCGTTGGCGAGGAATGCCCCGCCCAAAAACTCCAGCAGATAAAAATACCAATGCATCGACGAGCTCCCCATCACTCCCTACTGCGGCTTCGTACTTACTGTTTCCTGTTCCCTGGTCTCTGTTCCCTGCTCACCCGCATCCGCCAGCCCGGCGTCGCCCAGCTCCAGCGGAATCTGCTGCGCCCGCCCGTAGCTGTCGTAGGCGCGCACAATCCGCTGCACCAGGCTGTGTCGAACCACATCCACATCTTCAAAGTGGCAGAAGCGGATTCCCTCCACGCCATCCAGCACGCGCAGCGCGTCAAACAGCCCTGACTTCTTCGGATTGGGCAGATCGATCTGCGTCAGGTCGCCCGTAATCACCGCCTTCGAGCCATTGCCCATGCGCGTCACAAACATCTTCATCTGCTCGATCGTCGTGTTCTGCGCTTCGTCCAGGATGATGAACGCGTCCGACAGCGTCCGTCCGCGCATGAACGCCAGCGGCGCCACCTCGATCACATTCCGCTCCAGCATGTTGTCCACCTTGCCCAGGTCCAGCAGGTCGTAGAGCGCGTCGTACAGCGGCCGCAGGTACGGGTCCACCTTCTCCTGCAACGTGCCCGGCAGGAAGCCCAGTCTCTCGCCCGCCTCCAACGCCGGCCGCACCAGGATGATCCGGCTCACCCGCCTGGCCATCAGCGCCGCGACCGCCATCGCCACCGCCAGGTACGTCTTCCCCGTTCCCGCCGGCCCCAGCCCGAAGGTCATGTCGCCCTGCTCCATCGCCTCCATATATTTTCTTTGGTTGGGCGAGCGCGGCTGCACCATCCGCTTCACCCCCGCCGACCGCTGCCTGCCCAACTCCACCAGCGAGCGCAGCGTCACCGCCGGGTCCGCGATCACCAGCCGCAGCATCCCCTTCAGCTCGCCGTTCTGCAGCGTCACGCCCGACCGGCGCAGCGCCTCGAAGTCGGCAAAGATGCGCACCACCTGCTCCACGCTCTCCGCCGTGCCGCCAATCTCGATCGCGTCCGAGCGCAGATCGATCGTCACCTGAAGCCCGTCCTCCATCAGCCGCAGGTTCTCGTCGCGGGTCCCGTACAGGGGCTCAATGCCAGGCGTGATCTCGAGCGATTTTTTTATCAAATGGCTTTCTGACCTCCGTCAGGACGTGCAAGGGTTGGATGCTCCAACCAGGAAACACTGTAGATATATGTTGAGGCTGCTGAAAAAGTCCGTGAACACAGTCGCTGTCGATATTAAGGTTGCGGAACGGTCTGTCTTGCTTAAGGGCACGGATTTATCCGTGCCATAAAGTCGCTGTTGGCAATGGGGCTTTAGCCCCTGGGGTACGCTTTTCAGGCGTATCAGGCCCCTGTCAGCAGCAGCGCAGCAAATGTTTGAGGGTTCCGGCAGCAAAGTCATCATCCGCGCAGCACGGCGAATCGTCAGCGGGCTTGCGATCGGATTGGCGTGGGTTGCCAATAATTTGCCGAAGTTGCGCACAGACTAGATCGCGCCCCGCGCCCAGTCAAGTCAATTTTAGATGCACCCCGTACCCCCCGCGATACACCCCACAACAGCGGGTGGTAGACTACTTCGTAATCGGGAGAGAACCCCATGCAGTTCCCTGACCTTAGCTATTTCGCTCGAACCCGACAGAGAACCGTATCGCAATGGACGCCACCACGCGCCGTACGTATTGCAGCCCTTTGCATCCTTCTATGCACTTTCGCGTTCACGCTCTACACCGGGTGGCAGATGGAGCACTACATGCTCACGGTTCAACGCTACCCAGCCTACGAACTAACGCACAAATGGCCTGACTCCCTGTTTATGCTGACTACTTCAATTACAGTCTTCATAACATTGGTCTGCATACCATTGCTTCGCCGTCAGCCACCTGCAAAGAAGAAGCACATTCCCGACCCAGCTCTTTCGATCCTGCCCCGTTGAAATGCGCGTTTGACCCCGCCACGCGCCTTCCGTAGACTGGAACTTGCAGCGATGTGGCGTCTCTGCCTCCGCCTGCATCCCAATCTCCCCGGCGTCGATCGCACCCAGGATCGCGCGGGCCCAGAAAAGAGTTCAGTTTCCATGGCAAATCATGTCTCCTCGTTGAAGCGCGCCCGCCAGACCGAAACCAAGACCGCGGACAACCGCGCCAACAAGACCAAGCTGCGCAGCACCCTGCGCCTCCTGCGCGAGGCCATCGACGAGGGCAACAAGAAGACCATCGCCGCCACCTACAGCGAAACCGTCTCCATCCTCGACAAGAGCGTCCAGAAGGGCGTGATCCACAAGAACACCGCCAGCCGCTACAAGGCCCGCCTCAACGCCCGCGTCAAGGCCCTCGCCGCCCCCAAGAAAGTCGCGTAATTAATCTCTCTTCATAACATATGGGCCAGCCCGATCCAGCGGCTGGCCTTTTTGCGTCAGACCGCTCCCTTACCGCGACGAACTCCCCGCCGGCGTCTCATCCGGCCCATACAGCGTCGGCCGCTTGCGCGCAGCCCCCGGCTCCGGATCGCCCAGCACCACAGATCCAGCCTCCGCCGGCGTGCCCTGTTCCCCCACCGCAGCCGAAGCCAGCGCTGTAGAATCAACCCCCGCCGCGCTCGTCCCCCCCGCCGCACTCGCCGCAGCCGCCGCATCCCCCGCCACCGGCGTCGACACCCTCTCCAGCGACAGGTCGATCCGCGCCCCCGCGTCCGGCGGGGCCATCGCCTCGGCCGCCTTCACCTCGGCCTGGTCCTTCTCCGTAAGCGGCGGCAGCGCGTACACCTCCACCGCTGCCTCGCGCTCTGTGTACTCGTCGTAGTCCTTCGTCGCCGCATGGTGCACCACCGTCTCGCGCACCACGGCCAGCCGCATCCCGTCGGCCGACAGCGCGAAGTTCTCCCCCGCCCGCTCCACCGGCGTGCAATCGGTCTTGAACAGCACCCGTCCGTCGTAGCTCTCGACCACGCGCACCTCCTCGGCGCTCACCACGCCCTCCGGCAGCGGCGCGCTCTCATCCACCGCGACCGTCACCACAACCCGTCCCAGCGCAAACCGTCCCGCCGCCGGCGCGAACGAGAACGCCGGAGAGGTGTGCGTGTCGCTGAAGCTCTGCTGCCACATCTCCTCGCCCTTCAGGTTGAACCCCGCCAGCTCCTGTTTGTCCGCGCTGCCCCGGCATCCGAAGGCCACAAACTCGCCATGCCCCACAAACGTCGGATGCGGAGCGCACGTCGTATCGAACTCCGCCAGCTCGTTCACCCTGCCCGTGTGCTCGTCGAAGTTGAACAGCCAGCGGTCCTTGCCGCCCTCGATCACATCCAGAAATCCAGCCGTCGTCATCGGCAGATCGATCGCCGTCCGCGCGCGGATCGCCCCCGCTGACGTCACCACCAGGCCCTCCGCGCCCGCGCCAGCACTCATCAGCCGGTAGAAGTTCAGTTGCACCGGCGCGGGGTCCGTCTGCGCCGGATCGTGAATCACCAGGTCCCCCGATGGCCCCGCTTCCACGCCGGCCTCCCCCGCCTCGCCCGGCGCGGGCTTCGTCGTCTCCACCGTCAACAGGTCCTCGTTCGCCGACACCATCAATGCCACGATGTGCCGCTCGATATGCAGCAGCGGCGTCTCGCGGAACGCGTCCTTCGCCCCGCCCCCCGCCATCGGCGCAATCACCGACAGCCGGTCGCGCACCCGCAGCAGGAACCTCCCATGCCCCAGCGCCCACAGGTACTGTCCGCGGTCGTGCAGCCGCCACTCGGTCCGCGCCAGCATCTTGCCCGTCGGCAGCTCCACCACCGCCGCGCCCACCATTCGGTCGTCGTCCGCCGGATCGCCCGGCAGGCGCTCCATCAACTGGCGCAACCCAAACGTAACCAGCAGATGGTCCGCATCCACAAAATCCACCCTCAGCATCGAGCTGCCCGCCAGCAGGAACTCCGGAACCATCGTCTGGTACCCCATCGGCCCCAGCGGGATGCGCGCCACCGGCTCCGCGCCGCGCGCCTGCGCTGCGCCCGCCAGCACCATCCACAACGCCAGCATCGCTCCCACCCGACTGACTGCCCTCTTCATCGTCCAGCCTCTTAGAACGATAGTAGAGCGATAATAGAAGACTGTGCCGCCTCGCAACTTGTAAGCTTCTTCCGTAACCCGCGAACCATCGAATTCACAGCAACAGATCATCTTCTGCACGCATCCTCACGGAGAGACATAAGCATGAGCAAATCCCCCGCAATCCTCGCAGCCAAGCGCCCCACCGCCGCCCTCTCGCTGATCGCAATCGCAGCCCTCGCCTGCTTCGTTCTCACCACCTCCTCGCTCGCCCAGCAGGCCCCCGCGCCCGTCGCAGCCCCCGCCCCCGCGCCGCGCCCGCCCGAAAAGCCCCTCCCCAGCCTCGATCTCTCCTCCATGGACCTCACCGCCGACCCCTGCGCCGACATGTACCGCTACGCCTGCGGCAACTTCAACGCCAACCACCCCATCCCCGCCGACCAGCCCGACGTCGATCCCTTCTACGTCCTCTACAACGTCAACTCGCAGGAGTTGAACGCCATCCTCACCAAGGCCGCCGTCCCCAGCCCCGCCCGCACCCCCGACGAGCAGAAGATCGGCGACTACTTCAGCGCCTGCGCCAACACCTCCGCCATCGATGCCGCCGGACTCAAGCCCATCCAGCCCCTGCTCGACGAGATCGCAGCCCTCACCACCCGAGACGCCCAGCTCGCCACCCTCCTCGGCAAGCTCCAGCGCATCGGCGTAGACGCCTTCTTCGGCTACGGCGAGCAGCAGGACTTCAAGGACGCCACCAAGCAGATCGCCTTCATCCAGCAGGGCGGCCTCGGCCTGCCGGAGAAGGACTACTACCTGCGCACCGGCGACAAGGACGCCCAAATCCGCGCCCAGTACGTCGCTCACGTCGCCAAGATGCTCACTCTCGCCGGCACTTCGCCCGCCCAGGCCCAGATTGACGCCGCCAACATCATGACCCTGGAGACCGCCCTCGCCAAGGCCTCCCTCGGCGTCGTCGACATGCGCGATCCCGAGAAGACCTATCACCTCCAGCCCATCGAAACCTTCATGGCGCTCTCCGGCCCCAGCTTCACCGACTTTGAAGACGCCATTCACTCTCCTCGCGTCACCGAGATCAACAACGCCACCCCCGACTTCTGGCCCGAGCTGAAGAATCAGCTCAAAACCGCCGACATCGCCACCATCCAGGCCTACCTCCGCTACCACCTCCTCACCACCGAAGCCCGCAACCTTCCCCACCCCTTCGACGACGAGAACTTCCACTTCTATGGAACCATCCTGCGCGGCCAGCCCCAGCAGCAGCCCCGTTGGAAGCGCTGCTCCAACCTCGTCAGCAACGATATCGGCGAGGCCGTCGGCAAGGTCTACGTCGATCGGTACTTCGCCGGCGACAGCAAGGCCAGGATGCTCACCATGGTCCACGACATCGAGTCCGCCATGGGCAGCGACATCGACCAGATCGACTGGATGTCGCCCGCCACCAAGGCGCACGCAAAGGAAAAACTCGCCGCCGTCGCCAACAAGATCGGCTACCCCGACAAGTGGCGCGACTACTCCAAGCTCACCATCGAGCCCAACGACGCCGCCGGAGACCAGATGCGCGCCGATGCCTTCGAGAACGACCGCCAGCTCAACAAGATCGGCAAGCCCGTCGACCACGCCGAGTGGGGCATGACTCCGCCTACCGTCAACGCCTACTACGACCCCAGCATGAACGACATCAACTTCCCCGCCGGTATCCTGCAGTCCCCCTTCTTCGACCGCTCCCAGGACATCGCCGTCAACTACGGTCACATCGGCGCCGTCATCGGCCACGAACTCACCCACGGATTCGACGACGAGGGCCGCAAGTTCGACGCCAAGGGAAACCTCGACGACTGGTGGACCCCCGAAGACCTCAAGAACTTCACCACACGAACAGACTGCCTCGCCAACGAGTACAGCTCCTTCACCGCCGTCGACGACGTGCACATCAACGGCAAGCTCACCCTGGGAGAGAACACCGCCGACAACGGGGGTCTTCTGCTCGCCTTCATGGCCTACATGCAGCGCGCCAGGCACGACCACATCAACCTCGCCGCCAAGCGCGACGGCTTCACTGGCCCGCAGCGCTTTTACATCGCCTTCGCCCAGAACTGGTGCCAGAACGTCCGCCCCCAGGCAGTCCGCGAGCAGGTCCTCCAGGACCCCCACTCCCCCGACCGCTTCCGCGTCAACGGAGTCATCGTCAACCAGCCCGGCTTCGCCCCCGCCTTCGGCTGCAAGCCAGACGCCCCCATGGCCCCCGCCAAATCCTGCCGTATCTGGTAGCCGCGTGGACTTCCACTAACCCTGTCCTCATGAGCGAAGCCGCTCACAGTCTCATCGCGGGAGGCTGAGTCGAAGAGCCTGTCCTGAGCTTGTCGAAGGAACCTGCGGTTGACTGTTCTTGCTGTCATCCTGAGCGAAGTTTGGCGTGCACTCTGCGCCAAACGCAGTCGAAGGATCCCCGCATTTGCCCTTGTCCTTGCTCCTGTCTTTCGGGAGGGAGCGTGGGACTTCAGAGGCTGCTGAAAAACTCACGTTTTTGTCTTTCGGAGGGAGCAGGGGGCTTCAGCCCCCTGAAAAAAGCCAATGAATTCAAGGGGCTTTAGCCCCGGGCCTTTTGCTCGCAGCTCCAATCAGGCCTTTTTCAGCACCCTCTTCAGCCCCACGAATAGTGGCCCAAGGAAGGGCTTTAGCCCTGTGCCTTGCGCTTGCCCTTCAGGTGGGAGGAGGCTCCCCATTCATCGCACAATCCCGCCCCCCAAAGCCTTGTCAAGAAAAATCGCACAACTCACTCCATCCAAACAAGATAAACTGACAAACTCGTCTCCCCAACCTGCTACAATTAAATAGGGGGAATCTATTATCTGTCTGTTCTGTCGGCGGAGCGCAACATCGCCGATTCTGCATAAGCGCATTATTATGAAGATTTTACAAAATAAACAGCCTGGAATCAAGACTTTACATGACATGTCCAGACTTGTCCAGACCTGTCCAGACCGAAGTCCAGACTTAACATGCTCTTTTTTGAAGACTTTGAGACTTTTTCGCACACAAGGGAGAACGCGCGGCGCCGGCGCACCCGAAACCAGCCCGGTCTTCGCCTTAAAGACGTCTCGCGCGCTTAGCGCGAGCTTAACTTGAGTTTTTTGAATACTTTACGCTATTCACCGGGGGGAGCATACCCCCTGAAAAGCCAGCACCGGCCCGGTCAGCTTCTGCCATCGATATGCCTCAACCGATTAAAAATCGCGCTCTCGGCTTCGCATCCTGCGCCCTCGCCAGCTCGCTCTGGGGCTGCGGCTTCTACTTCGGCAAGTTCGCCCTGGCAGAGATGAACGTCGGCGCAATGGTCCTCTACCGTTTCCTCTTCGCCACACTCGCCCTCGCGCCGCTGCTTCTGCTCCACCGGCCCCGCTTCAGCCGCGCCGACTGGGGCCTCCTTCTGCTCGCCTCCTTCCTCGGAATCCCCCTCCAGTTCCTCATCCAGTTCTCCGGCCTCGCCCTCACCACCGTCTCCCACGCCTCGCTGATGGTGGGCACCATGCCGGTCATTCTTGCCGTCGGCGCAACCCTCTTCGCCCACGAGCGCATGGACCGCACCGGCTGGTTCGCCCTCGCCGTCTCCACCTTCGGCGCCACGCTCATCGCCTTCAGCACTCACGGCACCGCCGCCCGCCAGCCCCTCGATCCAACCGGCCCCACCCTCGCCGGCGACCTGCTCGTCGTCCTCTCGCTGGTCATCGCCCTCGCCTGGATCCTCATCAACAAGCGCCTCATGCAGCGCCACAGCCCGGTCACCGTCACCGCCTACGGAGTCGCCGCCGGCACGGCGATGCTCCTCCTCGTCGTCCCCCTCCTCTATCGCCAGCCCTTCGGCCCGCCGCCCATCGCAGCCATCTCGCTGAAGGCCTGGCTCGCCCTCGCCGCCAGCGGCCTGCTCTGCACCGCATCCACCACCCTGCTCTGGAACTGGGGAATCACCCAGGTCCCCGCATCCCAGGCCGGGGTTCTGCTCAACATGGAGCCCCTCATCGGCTCCCTGCTCGGCGTCTTTCTGCTCCGCGAGAGTCTCGGCCCCAGCGCCCGCACCGGCGGCGCCCTTATCCTCGCCGCCGCACTCATCATCACCACCGGATCGCGCACCCGCCGCCGCGAACAGCTCCCCCTCACATGACAGCGCAAGGTCCAGGGTTCGAGGTTCAAGGTTCGAGAAAGGAGGTTCGGAAAAGGAGGTTTATCAGACCAGGTTCGAGGCACACGGTCCGAGGTTCTAGGTTATGGGAATAAGGTTCAGGAAATGAGGTTCACTTTAGCTATAGAGAAAATTGGATTGTCATCTTTTTCCCGGAACTCGGCGAAGAGAAAGAAGTCCCTTATTCCGTCGGCGCGAAGAAGTATGACCTGACCTTGGGAACGATCTGGCTGCGAATGGTACTCCAAAACACCAACCCAATCGTGATAAAGAAGATTGGAAGGACAGCGATGACCTGAAGAAAAAAGACCGTGAGATTGTGCGCGGGGAAGCGGACATTCACCGCATATGTGGCGATGGCGAAAGGAATCGAGGACAAATAAACCGGCGCCCACACCTTCCACACGACCTCAGAGTAACTCAGTCCTACCAACTTGGAGATATAGCTTGGCCACAATGCAAGATGCACGATTAAGCTGGGAACCATGGTTCCGATGGCCACTCCATAGATCCCATACCGGCGGCCCAGGACAATGCTCAGCGCCAGATTGGTGACGCCTTCCCCAATCGACCATATCGCGCTCATCTTATGTTTTTCCACCCCGAAGGCGATCGATTGCGCGGTTCGATTGGCAAACGCAAACAGAAGCGCCGAACAGAGAATAACGAGGACGGTTCCTGAACTGTGCGAGTACTGCGGCCCCATCCAAAGGCCAATAAAGCTGCGGCCGCGGACCATCAGGGTGATCAGGATGGGCAACGAGACCGCGAGCGTGGCGCGCGTCCCGTTCTTGTAGAGCAGCAACAGGCTGTTGCTATCGCCCGCTGCTTCGTAGGTGCTTGCGGCGGGCACGAACGTGGCGCCCATCGAACTGATTGCCTGCATTGTATAGCTGCAGATTGAGCCGGCAATCGCGTAGTAGGTCACTGCCGCAATTGAAACAGCTTTGCCAACTACAATAGTGTCGGTCTGGTAGATCAACTGGATCGCGATCGTCGTCAGAAAGGCATAGGAGCTATAAGTCCAGATTCGCTTCAGCGTCTCTCTCTTCGGCTTGTTCAACAGGATTTGCAGTTGAGGATAAAGCCTGTGCGCAACCCACACCAGAAGGGCGTTGTAAACCAGTACCGCGATCAGCTCGCAGACGGCAATCGCCACAATGCCGTGCCCCGTGCGCAGCACGGCCACGACTCCAATCACGCGCACTGCCGTTTGCACCGTAGTCAGGTAATTTTGCAGGTCATAACGGTTGAGCGCAGACAGCACGCCTGCAACTACGCCGACCGACATCGTAATCGCTGTCGTCACACCAATAAGGAAGACGGCTTCTCTGGCATCGCGCGCGAGTTCAGCTGGGACCTTGTTGAACAGGAGCGGAAATACCGCGGCCAGTCCCGCGCTCAGCAGAAGGATGAGCGCGCTGATCTGTAAACGGACCCACAACGCGGCCGAGATCGCCTCCGACGCGCCCTGATGATCGTTCTGGGTGTGCCCCTTGGAGACAAACCGCAGGACCGCGCTTTGCATCCCAAGGTCGAGAAGGCCAAGGTAGGCCATGACTCCAACTGCCAGCACCCAGACGCCATAGGCAACATTTCCCAGGCGATGGATGATGAATGGCATAAGGAAGAAGCCGACTGCCAAATTGGAGATCGCTCCAAACCAATTAAACAGCACGTTCCGCACGATGTGTCGTACACGCAGCTCCAAGCCGGAACTCCTTCCTGCCATCATCCAATCGTGGCGGGAACATCTCGACTTTACTGGCTTTCAAAGGCCCAGGCAATCCCACGAGCGCATAAACGATGGTATCAGCGTCCTGTTCCAATGTTGTAAGCATGGCATTCAATATCAGTTTTAGGACAGCCTCATAGCAGCGCTTCCGCTACCACTTTTGGATTAGAGCGCCTACTTCTCCTGAGGGCGGATGACGTATCATCAGGGAAAGCAGTGCATGGCTGAACCCGGCCTGCTGCAAGCCTGCACGAGGAGCTTGTGCCCCCTGAAAACAATCGCTCACAGCACGGCGTCGCACGGCCTTCACGGAGCTATCGCCCGGCAGGCCCTCCACTGCCCAGCGACTGGCGTGATCCTGCCGCCCGCCAAAGCGTTACTGCTCTACCGGAGCGTACCATGAAGCTGCTCTTTTGGCTCTGTCTCGCATTGGTCGCTTATGCATATTTCGGCTATGCGATTTGGCTGTGGCTTCAGGCCCGGTCGCTTAGGCGCCCCATCCTCAAGAGACCGATCCAGCCCGACGTTTCTATTATCATCGCTGCCCGCAATGAAGAACAGAATCTGCCTGCCAAATTGGAGAACCTTCGCCTTCTGGATTACCCGAAGGACCGGCTTCAGATCGTCATTGCCTCAGATGGGTCGACGGATCGGACAGCCACTATTCTGCGTGAGCAGGGTTCCAGCATCTCCCCTGTCATCCTCGACCAGTCGAATGGAAAGGCCTGCGCCTTGAACGAGGCCGTTCGGCGCGCCACAGGCGATATCCTGGTCTTTCAGGATGCCCGGCAGTTGGTCGATCCGAACGCGATCTCCGAACTCGTCTCCTGCTTTGCCGATTCAACCGTGGGTGCTGTAAGCGGAGAGTTGCTGCTCGAAACAAGCTCCAACGAGTCCGCCCTCGATGCTCTCGGCATCTACTGGAAGATCGAAAAAATTGTGCGTAAGCTCGAATCTGAGTCGGGCTCTGTCGTCGGAGTCACTGGCGCCATCTACGCAGTCCGTCGTGAACTCTATACAGAAATGCCATCAGGGACTATCCTCGACGACGTATTTGTACCCATGCATGTGGCGCGCGCAGGAAAGCGCGTCGTATTTCAGCCCTCAGCAATAGCGCGCGACCAACTCTTTCGCGAAAAGGGCAAGGAGTTCTCGCGCAAGGTTCGGACCCTGACCGGGAACTACCAGTTGCTGCAGCTGGCGCCATGGCTGCTTTCGCCGGCGAACCCTCTGCTCTTCCGTCTCATCAGCCATAAGCTCCTGCGACTCCTGGTTCCACTGCTGTTGATCCTGATGCTGATGTCCTCCGCACTATCCATCGGGCCATTCTACCGGTCCATTTTCTGGCTCCAGATACTCTTCTATGCTCTGGCCGCCGTTGGGATGTTGAGCCCAACATCCAGACGATTCAAGCCGGTCGCTATCGCCAGCACATTTGTCATGCTTAACGCTGCGGCAACACTTGCGTTTTATAATTGCATCGCAGGAAGAAACAGGGTTTGGCTCTAGTAGACTAAGTCGGCCTGCGGCAAGTCTATTTGCATTCGCTCGCAGACTTACGGGGATCGCATGTTTGGAACAGGCATTGGACACTTCATCCCGCTGGCCGCCTACTTGGGGTTCTGGATCATGTGCCTCGTCTCGTTAGGCGGACGGCCTCTTCTCGGCCTCTACTATATGCTCCCATTCCTTCCGTATCGCCTGCTGCGGGACCACTTCATCGACTATCCGCTGGGCGCCAATATGATGACGATCCTGGTCCTTGCAGTCATCGTCGGAGCTCTCATCCATGGGAAGCGCCTTCCTAAATCAAAGCTCTACCTGATCTGGCTCGTTTTTGGAGTATACCTCTATCTTTCAATGTGGATCGGAGTGGCGCTTTCAAATGCCCCCGCGCCACTTTGGCTCTCCGACATCAACTTCGTTACCTGGAAAGACTATATGGTCATTCCGCTGGTCTTCGTAGCGGCAGGTTTAGCTATCCAAGACCGGAAAGCGATTAGAACCGTCGTCATCGTTACGGCCATCTCCCTTTTGTTGATCGACCGAACTTGCATATTGGAGAGCATGTCGAGAAGCTGGGCGAACTTCGATGAGAGTAAGCGCGACGTCGGTCCACTCGCCTATGGCTCAAACCAGACGGCGGCATTTCTGGCCCAGTTTGCAATGTTCTTTTGGGGATTTACGCAATTTGCTAAAAAAATAAAAATCAAAATAGTATGCTACGGATTGGTGGCGGTCACGCTGTTTGCAACCATGTACACGTTCTCACGCGGGGGGTATCTCGCAGTACTCCTCAGCGTCCTTGTCCTGGGCCTATTGAAGGACCGAAAACTGCTTCTGGTTCTTGGAATCTTCCTGCTGACTTGGCAGACGGTCGTGCCTGCCCCCGTCCGCGAGCGGGTCACCATGACCGAAAACTCCAACGGACAACTCGAGGCGTCGGCCCAGGAGCGAGTCGACCTTTGGCAGAACGCGGAGAAATCGATCCTCCACAGTCCGATTGTCGGGACTGGCTACGCAACCTTTCAGTTAGGAGAGCACGTCGACAGCTTGAAAGACACTCATAACTGGTATGTCAAGGTGATGGTGGAAACCGGAATCATCGGCCTTATCATCGCTTTAATTCTGCTTCAACAATTGCTCGCAATGTCTTACCGACTCTTCAAGCGCGCAACCGACCCGCTCTATCGAGGTCTGGGCCTGGGCCTTTTTCTGGCAACCTGCTCCTGCATTGTTGCCAACTTTTTTGGCGACCGTTGGACCTATCTTGAAATCACTGGGCTCCTTTGGGCGCTCGCTGGAGCCGCGATTCGCGCAACCCATCTCATGGAATCGGAATCAATTGCGCCGCCAGCCGAGGTTGATTCCACCAACACGATCAACCCATACATGGCTTATCGTTGACAATCTTTTGCATTATATTCTTGCATATTCTGCGTTCACACAACCATTGCACTAGAAAGTTCCACAATGAACAGTATCACGGCATTACCGCTGGAAGGCTTGAATTGTAAGCAAGCGGTGCATTCCGCATTGCCTCACGTTCTGCTTGTGCTCGATCAGTTTCCCAAGACCCTCGGCGGCGGAGAACGGACTGTCCTCAAGCTCGCGGCCCTTTTGCCACAGTATGGATATCGCGCATCCATTCTGACCTTTTCAGTCCACCCTGAAAGTGCCGCGCTTGCCCTCAAGCCGCCCCCATGTCCTATCTACCTGCTTCCCTTGCAGCGCACCTATGACCTCACGGCTCTTCGATCTGCTCTCGACCTCAGAAGGTTTCTTCGTCAGCAACAAATTCAGATTGTCCAGACTTGTTTCGAGAGCTCCGATCTCTGGGCGGGATTTGTAACAAAGACAATGTCAAACGCAAAGCTAATCTGGAGCCGCAGAGACATGGGAATCCTCCGGGGCCGCAAGCACCGCCTCGCCTATCGCCTCATGGCCGGCGTTCCCGATGCGGTCTTCGCCGTTTCGGAGCAAGTCCGCCGGCATTGCATCGAGGTGGATCGAATCGATCCCGCTCGCGTCCAGACCATCTACAACGGCCTCAACCTAACCGAGTGGAATACCGCATTCAAGCCCATAACTGCTTCAGGCAAACTCCTCGTCACAACAGTAGGCAATATCCGCCGAGTGAAAGGCCACGACGTCTTTATCAAGGCAGCCGCGTCCATCGTTTCGCACTTCCCCAACGTCTCGTTCAGCATCGCCGGTGATGTGTTAGAGCCCGACTACTTCGCCGAACTGCAAGCTCTGGTCCGCAATCTTAACCTCTCCGACCACTTTCATTTTGTCGGCAGCGTCACTGACCTTCACCATTATCTCTCCGCGGCGGATATCTTCGTCCTGCCCTCTCGCAGCGAAGGTTTTTCCAATGCCATACTTGAAGCCATGGCTGCGTCTCTTCCGGTCGTTGCCACCGACGTCGGGGGAAATTCAGAGGCCGTAAAAGACGGGATCACTGGCTTCCTCGTCCCCTCGAACGATCCTGCGGCGCTCGCGTCTGCCATCACCCGCCTTCTCTCCGACCCCTCCCAGGCAAAGGCAATGGGCGCAGCCGGAAAGGTCCCTTGTCGCGGAAAACTTCACAACAGAGGCCATGATGACTCGAATCACAACTGCCTACAAGAACTTACTCGCCCACAATTCGCCGCTGGCCACCGACCGTGCCGGTAACTTATCATAGGCGTTCAAGCGGTTGCGTCTGAGGAATCAACAACAAGACACATTTAACAGCAGCCCAGTTCGCGGGTGTCCTCAATAGTGATCCCGCAACAATATCGAGAGCATTTCTTAACAAAGTGGGGAAATAGGCAAGATGGCTACAGTCGACATTATTATCCCTGCGTTCAATGCTGCAAGATTCCTGCCATTCGCCCTGGAGAGCGTCGTTTCACAGACGTTCGACGATTGGCGAATTCTGCTCGTGGACGATGGCAGCACCGACAACACTGCGGAAGCGGTTGCTCCGTTTCTGGATCGCCTCGGTTCCAAAATCAGATACATCAAGCAAGAGAATTGTGGTCTGCCAGCGGCAAGAAACACTGCCATTCGTGCCTCAACAGCCGAATTCCTCGCTCTGCTCGATGCCGACGATGTGTGGTTGCCCTGCCGACTCTCAGAGTCGTTGAAAATCTTGGTAGAGCGGCCGCAGGTTGGTCTCGTCTATGGCCTGATCACAGATATCGACCAGGAAAATCGGCCAGGGATTACGTGGGGGGGCAATCTGAGTGACGCCGACGGGCATATAGCACCGCAGATTTACATGCGAAAAGTTGAGCTGCCCTGCCCCACAATTACCTTCCGCAGAAAATGCGTGGATGAGGTTGGCTTTTTCGACGAGACGATGCGCGCTACAGAAGATCGAGATCTCTGGCTTCGCATCGCCTTGCGATACGAAGTTGGGTTCGCCCCCAAGGTCCTCGCCTACTACAGGCTATCGCCGAACTCTATGTCCACCGACCCACAGCGGATGCTTCAGGCGCAACTCAAGTTCATTCGAAAACATTACGGCTCGGAGGGTTGTGGCCTGCGCCCCCGGCAGATCGCCCTGGCCCGGTCTTACAAACAGAGAGCGGAAGCCCTTAAGCTGCAAAGCCGGCCCTGGGCTGCCTTTATGAGCGCCCTGCAAGCTGTAGCCCTCTATCCCTTCGATATGGACAACCCAAGAACCGCTGGATCACTGCTCTTGAATTGGATTGCAAGCCTGAAACGCGGCTAGACCTTGGTTGCGCGATCACGCAGGCATCGAAATCCTCCCCACGCACCCGTCACCAGCACTGCCGCGGCGATGGTCCCCATCGCGATAGAAGCAAACGAAGTTCCGCGAGGACGGCTTGGCTCGCTCGGCAACGAACTCTTGCCGGTTGCTTTGCCAGGTGAATCGTCGCCGTAGCCGTATGCATGCCAGGTTTCGTCCGCAAGGTGCGGATCGCCGCAGCTACCGGCGACCTCATGCAGCCCGGTGGCGGGACACTTCCAGCTACTTTTGGCATGATAGGTCACATTGTTGCGGAAGTTCGCACCCGGATTGGTGAACATCTTCAGGTCGGTGTTGCTGTAAATCGGCGACGGGTACTGTCCAGCCGAGTTGCGAAATCCAATAAAAATGTTGTCGTCGTATTGGATAGCCGCATTGGACGTTGGCTTCCCTGGGTACTCGACTTCCAATGCAACGTGGTTGTCCGAGTAGAGAACATTGCGCTGAAAGATGGCTGGCTGGGCATCCGGCACATTGATCAGGACTGCGGTATCGCCAGCACGGCAGAACAGGTCCAGGCGTGCGTTGTACCTCGCTGGCGTGCCCGGGATCGCGTTGGACATCGCACTGCAATTCCCCACAATATAGCTGTCGGTGATCGTTGCCGTTGCGCCGCCCACCTTGATCTGCTGTCCCATATTGCCGAATGCCAGCGCGTGCGTCACCGTCATGCTGGACCCTTTGCCGCCGATGTGCAGCGCATCCAGTCCGTCCTGGGTGTTGTAACTCACCGTTCCCCGATCGAAATGCACCTGCCAGCCTGGGGCATCGCTGTCCTTGGACGCCGTGCCAAAGCCATCGCCATACCCCCCATGGTCCTGGTCCGTGCAGTCTCCATACGGCAATGCATCGACAATCGGGTACTCCTCGGCGCAACCGTTCCAACTGATGTTGTAGTGCTGCACCAGCAGACTGCCCTTGCCCGTGCTCCCGTCGTCATTGTCGGCATTCCATCCCGAAGAGGCATTGCCCAGAATGTCCACATAGTCCATCACCACGCCATCTCCGGTTGGGCCGGTGATGCCATTCGTGGCAAGGCCGTGAATATGTACGTCCGTCAGGGTGTCATGCGTCGAGGTATTCGATAGAGCAATCCCGTTCTGAGCGAAGTCCTGCGTCGAATCGCACCCCACCGTCTGCGTTGCTCGACCGCAAGCCGAGTAATCCGTGATATCCAGGCAAGCTACATCCACATATGATGTACCGGATAGAGTGAGTACCGTTCCAACTCCCCATCCACCGTGAAGTTGCGTCTTCGCCGAGGCGCTGTGACATGAGGCGTAGTTCTCCCCCAGAATCCGCGTGTGCTGCGTTGCGGTGCCCGATGGCGGAGGCGGTGCGCCGGATGCCGCGCGGTCCCCCGTAATCCCCCAGCATCCAGTCGGGTCGCAGTAGGTTGCAGCGCTGTTCCAGCCCACTCGCCATGCCACGCCCGTCCCGATAGAGCCACGGATGATGTAGGTATCGCCGCCAGAGCCGATCCAACCCCACCCCGGAAACGCTTTGCCGTAGGTGTACGACCCATCGGACCAGAGGTAGCGAACATCCTTGAACGCGCAGTGCTTATTCACCCCGCTGCCGGGATAGGGCGCGTCCGCCTTGCCATCGCACTGCCCCGAGGTCGCATTCGTGGAATATCGCGTCCCCCCTCCAGGCCGTACATACCAGGTCGTGCCGTAGAGGGGGAGACAAGCGCATCCCAACAGAAGTACACCCATCGTCTTAAGGGTAAGGTTCATACGCTCCAATACTCCGAGGGGCCCCTAGCCCCGTTATAGGTGCATGCTGCAACGGCAATACTCTTGCCGTGGGGCATGGGTTTCCTCAGTTCGCCCTTGGACTAGCCGGTGGTGGGATCGTAGTCGTCGGCGGTGATGACCTGCAAGCCGGGCGCGGCTGGTTGCTGGTCGATGAGGAGAATGGTGCGCGCGGAGCCGCCGGAGTAGTTCATCCGGCTGCCAGTGTAGATCGGCGAAATGGCGCTGGAGGGAACGGCGCCGGAGGGAAGGACGACGATGGAGTAGGTGCCGCTGGGAACATTGATATAACCAGTGTTGCTGCTATAACTTAGACCAGTGTCGATGGGCGCGACCCTGGCGAGCGCGGAGCCCGGCGGCACGAGGTAGATGTCGACCGTGCCCGAGCGGGTGGCCTGATCGAGAAAGCGCAGCGCCACCTGGCCCGACGGCGCGGCATAGGACTGGTCCTTGAGCACCGTCATCTGCAGGCTTGCGCTGATGTTGCCGGCAAGCACCGTGTACTGGCTGCCGGTCAAAAAATTGCCGCGGACCGTGGCGAGCTGCTGCTGCGTTCCTGCGATGGTGGCGGCATGGGTGTTCGTGCCCGCGGGAATGGAGATGTAGGAGCTGACCGTGCCGAAGCCGACGTTATAGAGGGCGGCAGGCGTGGTCTGGGGCGGGCCGGGGTAGATGTCCAGCGCGGGCGCGTCAGGCGAGACGTCGATGACGCGGACCTCGGAGACGGGCTGGATTCCGGCGATGCCCTGGCAACCGGCAAGGCCCGCAGCCAGGAGCGCGAGCGCGACGAACCGGCTGGTCCGCTGAACGAATTGGGGGATGGCAAGTCGCATGGCTGCGCGTTACGGAGGATAAAAACAATCAAACCGATTGTAAACGCGGGAAGGCCTGGCGGCTGCGGGCACTGCGCTTTGCGGTGCGATGGAAGCTGTTAACTGATTTGCAACTCCACCCCCCCCCGCCCCCCCATACCTGCTAAAGTCTCTGGATACAACAAGTTCCACACTTTTACAGGCAAAGTCTTGACTCCATGCGACTTATAGGGAGGGAATAAGATAATAAACGAGTTGTCCGCTCCTCTTTGCTCTGGGCTGCGGCGATGGAGCCGGGCTTCGTCTTCCGCTGTCGCTGGAAGAAGAAGCTGGCAGACCCCCTGCATAGAAGAGATGGACAGCCCCCTATTCAATTGTAACAGGTTGGGGAGACGAGTTTGTCAGTTTATCTCGTTTGGATGGAGTGAGTTGTGCGATTTTTCTTGACAGGGTTTGGAGGAAATCAGGAAAGCTGTTCGTGCAGCCGGTTGAAAATCTTGGCGACGCACCGGTGAACGTCCTCTTGGAGTTGGTGTTCCCAAAACCGAAGGGAGTCGATGCCCTGAGCGGTAAGTTGCCTCTTCACTTTGCGGTGCCGCTTCCGATTGCCGTCGATTTTAGCTGCCCAGAAAGTCTGGTTTGTCTTTGGGATGTGGCCGCACTTGGCGCAGCCGTGCCAAAAGCATCCATCCACGAAAACGGCCAGTCGCGCAGACTCGAAATAGAAGTCGGGCTTACCGGGAATGTCTTTCGGGTGGCCAATCCAGCCTGAGGCCCCCGCCCTCACCAGTGCCATCCTTAACCGCAGTTCTGTTGTGCGGTTGCCCTTTCCTCGTACGGCCGCCATGGCGCGAGACCGCTGTGCCGAAACGGTAAACTTCCCATCAGGGAGAATCAATTTAAGCTGTCTTTCCACCGGTCAATTAAGGATACTCTGTCGGAGATGGGTTTCCGACCGAATTTCATTTCGTTTTTTTCTGGCGCACGAGGGCTCGACCTCGGTCTCGAAGAAGCTGGCTGGGAATGTCTAGCTGCAAACGAGTTCGACCGGGTGACGTGTGACACGATTCGATTGAATGCGCCGGAGCTACAACTTTACGATACCGACATCCGTGAACTGACGGCTGGGCAATTGCAGGCGGATTTGGGTCTCTGTGGGAGGGACCTGTTTGCAATTGTCGGCGGCCCTCCTTGCCAAGCGTTTTCCACGGCGGGTAGGAGGCTCGGGCTAAACGACGCTAGGGGAAATGTCTTCCTTCATTTCCTTGATCTGATCGGTTCCTTGAAACCCAAATATGCGGTTTTTGAGAATGTGAGGGGACTTCTTTCGGCTCCACTGGAACATAGGCCTCATGATCAAAGAGGTCCCGGCTTCCCGAAGCTAAGGCCATCTGAGGCATCCGGTGGCGCTTTGAGTTTCATCCTAGGAAAGTTGAGAGGTTTCGGATACTCCACAACATTCACGCTCTACAACACAGCCAACTTTGGCGTACCCCAGGCCCGAGAGCGGATCATATTCTTCGCGTCTCGCGATGGCATGGAGATACCGCTAATGGTGCCGACACACGATGCGGAAGGGAGGAACGGACTGCCTCGATGGCTGACGGTTCGCCATGCTATCGGAGACATGGATTCTGGGAACCAACACTCGGCCAGTTTTCCGGAGAACAGACTCCGCTATTACCGACTCTTGCGGGAAGGTCAAAACTGGAGGGACCTGCCGCAGCGACTTCAACGCGAAGCAATGGCGGGCAGTTGGCTATCTGGTGGTGGGAAGACTGGCTTCTACCGGAGACTCGCATGGGACAAGCCATCTCCGACTCTTGTAACTCGTCCAAATATGAAAGCGACAGACCTTTGCCACCCCACCCAACTTCGGCCACTATCCGTCGAAGAGTACGCAGCGATACAAACCTTTCCATCGGGCTCCAAATTTGCAGGTAGTTTAGACGATCAGTACCGACAGATAGGAAATGCGGTGCCCTGCAAATTTGGTGAGGCCATCGGAAAGCATTTGCTTGCTTTCGATGAGGGCCGATTAGTATTCAGCGAGGGGGTCAGGAAGTTGAGTCGATATTCCGGTACTGAACGATGCCTCGTGGCAGAAAGCTATATCTGAGCAAGGCCGACAGCTCCTAATCGAGTATGTTGAAGCCCCCCAGCGGTTCGAGGTCGCAAGTTAATGAATCCCTCCTTGCGGAGACAAGTCGAGCGGTTTGTCGAAGGGAATATCGTAGCCTTTCACGAGAAACGTGCTGCGAACTTGGAGCGGTTGGAGCTCGGAACAGTTTTGAAGGCAAAGAACCCCTACTTATTCAAGGCGAAGAATCTTGAATCTGCTGCCGACCTTGTGCGAGGACTGCTTGACGCCCGCTTGTCCTCGTCTGAGGAGGGCTCTTTCGGTGGTTTCATGGAGGAACTTGCCATTTTCGTTGCCTCAGAGACGGGCGATGGGAAAAAATCCACCGCTGAGGGGCTCGACATTGAATTGAAGCGTGACGGAGTCCGCTATTTGATTGCCGTCAAGTCAGGGAAGAACTGGGGCAATTCAACTCAGCATACTCAGTTGCGTAGATACTTCGCTGACGCCGTTAAAAGATTGCACCAATCCAAGCAGGCGGGCGCCATACAGCCGACTCTCGGTATTTGTTACGGTAATTTCAAGACCTCGAATAATGGAACATTTCTACATATCGGGGGCCAAAGTTTTTGGCACCTCTTATCGGGTGATCCTGACTTATATACCGATCTGATCGAACCGCTTGGCTGCCAGGCGAAGCGGTTCAACGATGAGTTTGAGCAGAAGAAGAGCAATATGTACAACAAGATGACCCGAGAGTTCACGAACATCTATTGCGACGCGCAAGGTGCGATCAACTGGAAGCGCGTTGTGGAGTTCGTTTCCAAGAACTTACCTGAATGACCCAGGTGTCGTTGCTTCGGCGACGCGACCACCGGCCTCGACAAGACGCGCTCCGCTCAGGATGACGGCAAGGTTGGCTGGGCCTGGGCTAGGCGGGGTCGAGGGTGCGGTTGACGTAGCCGATGGAGCCTTCGCTGGAGACTACCTTGCCGGGGTTGCCGAGAACGACGGCCATGGGGGGGACGTCGAAGTTGACGTAGGCGCCGGGGGCGATGAGGGCGTCGTGACCGACGGTGATGTTGCCGACGAGGATGGCATGAGCGCCGACCCAGACGCGGTCTTCGAGGGTGGGCGCGCCGGTGCGCGGGCCGCGGCTGGCGGCGCCGATGGTGACTCCGTGCGCGATGTTGACGTTGGCGCCGAGGACCGCGCGGGGGCTGACGACCACTCCGCCGAAGTGGCCGAGGTAGAGGCCGGGACCGATGCGCGCGGCGGGCGAGATGTCGAATCCGTAGCGGAAGCGGTAGTGGTGATAGAGGACGCGATTGTAAAGATAGGCGAAGACGGCGAGGGAGCGTTTGCGGCTGCTGTAATGGGCTGTCTTGCGCAGATAGAAGGTGAAGCGGAAGCCGGGTTCGCGCAGATAGGCCGAGCAGAAGGCGCGCGCGCCGGTTTGCCCGCGGTAGCGGAAGAGGTCGGCACGCAGGGTCTGCCGGAGGTTCGATTGCAAGGGCGCTCCTTGCACTGCCGGCGGGTGGGACGCGAGGCAGGCGAGACCAGTCTACACAACCCGGGCGGAGATTAGCGGAAGAGGCGCCGTTTCACGGCGCCGGGGTGGGCCGCCGGAGGCCCGGTGTTACGATACGCTTGAGCGGGAAGATGCCTTTGCGCGATGAATCCATCCCGGAGGAGCAGGCGCAGCGGCCTTTGCGGAGGCTATTTCTTCTCTACCATGAGATACGGCCGGGCGAGAGCCGGTACTCCTATGCGATCGAGACGGGGATGTTCGAGCGGCATGTGGAGTTGTTCGCGCAGATGCGCGAGGCGGAGAGCTGCGGGTTGTGGCCTGAAGTTACATTCGACGATGGGCACCGCTCCGACGTTGAGATTGCCGCACCGATACTGCAGGCGCGCGGGTTGACTGCGCGATTTTTTATTACCGCGGGCTGGACGGGGACGAAGACAGGCACTATGGGCTGGACGGAGTTGCGGTCGCTGCATGAGGCGGGGCACGCGATTGGCGCGCATGGGTGGTCGCACAAGCTGCTGACGCACTGCGGCGACCGGGAGTTACAGACTGAACTAAGCAGGTCGCGGCTTACGCTGGAGGACAAGCTGGGGAGTGCGGTTGTGACGATGTCTCTGCCGGGCGGGCGGGCCGATCGGCGCGTGCTGGCTGCGTGCGCGGCGGCGGGTTACACACAGATTTATACTTCCGTTCCACGAGTTGAGTTGCTTCCGTTGGGAGCTACCGTCGGCCGGTTGAATATTCTTGGAAGTATGCAGCCGGAGTGGATTGCAACGCTGTTTGAGCCGGGCAGCCGTGTTCTGTCCAGCCAGGAACGCCAGTATCGGATGAAGGAGGCGGCGAAGAAGCTGTTGGGAGACGGGCTGTACGCGAGGCTTTGGGCGATGGTGAACCGAAGAGGGCCGGAGGCCGATGGCGGCGGGGAAGGCGCGGAATGAAGGTCCTGCATGTGATCAGCAGCGGCGGGATGTATGGGGCGGAGGCCGTGATCCTGAATCTGGCGCGCACGCTGCGGGGCGGGCCGCACGAGTGCGTGATGGGGGTCTTTTCCAACTCCGCGAACCCACAGATCCAGCTTTATGAGAGCGCCTTGAAGGAGGGATTTGAGTCGCACCTGGTTCCCTGCAAGGGGAAGGTGGATTGGGCGGCGATTGCGAGCATTCGGAAGTTAGCGACCCGCACCGGCATGGATGTGGTCCACGCTCACGGTTACAAGGCGGACATTTATTCTTACCTTGCGCTGCGCGGGATGGGCGTGCCACTGGTCTCGACCTGCCACACCTGGTATGACACGGACCCGTTCCTATCGATTTATGGGATGGCAGACCGATTTGTTCTGCGGAGGTATGCGCGGGTTGTGGCGGTCTCCGATGAGGTGAGGCAGAGGCTGCTGAAGGCGGGAGTGCGGGAAGAGAAGATCCGCATGGTGCGCAATGGGATCGACCTGCGGCCATTCGACGGGGCGCTTGGCTCGCATCAGAATGGTCCAACGGCGAAGAAAACCCTGGTGGTTGGCCTGGTGGGGCGGCTGGCGTGGGAGAAGGGCGTCGATGTATTTCTGCGGGCCGCGGCGGAGGTCCTGGTTGAGTTTCCGGAGACGCGGTTCGTGGTGGTTGGCGAAGGGCCGGACCAGGAGAAGCTGGAGCGGTTGATCGATGAGTCGTTGATTGGCGAGAGCGTGGAACTGCTGGGGCGGCGGGAGGAGATGGCTTCGGTGTACGCGTCGCTGGACGTGATGGTGTCGTCGTCGCGCCAGGAGGGGCTTCCGATGGCGGTTCTGGAGGGGATGGCGAGCGGGCTGGCGTTGGTGGCGACGGCCGTGGGCGCGGTGCCGACGGTGGTGGTGGATGGACGCACCGGAGTGCTGGTGCCAGCGGAGGACGCGGGGTCGCTGGCGGCGGGGATCGTGAAGCTGTTGCGCGATCCCGCAAAACGGAAGCGGCTGGGAGGCGCGGCCCGGCAACTGATCGAAGAGGAGTACTCCGCGGCGCGGATGACAATGGATTATCTGCGGGTGTATGAGGAGGCGATTGCGGCCTGCGCGGCGCGGCCGGGAGGCGCGAGGTGAGCGCCCGGCGGCCCAGTGTTTTCATGATGGATCTGCTGGCGACCGTGCCATATTACACGGCTTACCTCAGTAAGGCGCTGCTGCGGGAGCCGGTGGACCTGACGGTGGGGTCCATCACCTACTACCTCGATCCGGGCTGCTTCTCCAGCCGCGGGATCAAGGTCGAACCGGGGCTGCTGGATGTGGTGGGAAGGTTCCGCCTGCCGCGGATGCCGCGCAGGGTGCTGAAGCTGATGGAGGGAATGGGCAACCTCTGCGCGCTGACGTTGAGGTTTTTCGCTTCGCCGCCGGACGTGATCCACGTGCAGTTCCTGCCGATGCTGCGGACGCCGGCGCCGATGGACCTGTGGTTTGTGGAGTTCTGCCGCAGGCGCGGTTCGAAGATTGTGCTGACGGTGCACGACCTGCTTCCACATGATACGGGCGGGGTTTATAAGGCGACATTCGACAAGCTGTACGGACGGGTGGACGCGATCATCTGCCATGCGGATTCCATCCGGACGAGGCTTGCGACGGAGTTTTCCGTTCCCGAGGAAAAAATATCGGTTATTCCGCATGGGCCTTTCTTCCACGACCTTCCCGCGACGGGCAGCGAAGAGACGCTGCGCAGCTTTTCCCTGGAGCCGGGCCAGGCGATGGTGCTGTGGCAGGGGATCATCTTTCCATACAAGGGGGTCGATCTGTTGCTGCGCGCGTGGCAGCAGGTGGGGGCGAGGTGCGGAGACGCCTGCCTGGTGATTGTGGGGACGGGAGCACCGGAGCTGCTGCAGGAGATTCGCGCGCAGGTTGAGGGGTTGGGGCTGACGCGGGTGAAGCTGCACTTCCGCTTTGTCAGCAGCGAAGAGCTGGTGGCGTTGTATCGCGCGGCGGACGTGGTGGTGTATCCCTATCGCGCGATCACAGCCAGCGGCGCGCTGGCGACCGGACTGGCGATGGGAAAGGCGATTGTGGCCAGCGATCTGCCGGTCTTTCGCGAGCTGCTGACGGACCGCGAGAACGCGCTGCTGGTCGATCCGCAGGATTGCGATGCGCTGGCCGGCGCGCTGGTTGAGCTGGTGCAGGACCGGGCGCTGCGCCAGCGGCTCGCCGCGAATGTGCGGGCGATGAACTTCGGCGATGAGTCGTGGCAGACGATCGCGAAGCAGACGATGGAGGTCTATCGACGCGTGCTGGCCCGAGCGGATTGATCGCGCACCGGCTGAGTGCGCAGCAGTTGTGCGAGACGACTTGCTATAGTTGTACGCGCAATTGTTTCGTTCCATTCAGGGAGCGTCTGAATGGAGGCCTTCGCCGCGTTGCAGATTCCTTCAGCGGCTAAAGCCGTCTTGAAATGATTGCGCATACGGCGAGACTGAAGTCCCGCCCCTTCAAAACGGGGAGCGATTCAGGCTTTCCCGCTGTCGATTCGAGGAAATGATGACGTTTATGAGCAACTCCTGGTTGGTTCGGTTTTTTGCGGTGGGGATGGCATGCCTGTCGCTCGGCCTTGGTGGAACGATTGCAGCGAACGCGCAGGGAGCCAGGCCACCGGCCACACCAGCCGCGCCGCCGCCGCCGTGGATGGACAAGTCGCTGGATGCGGACGCGCGCGCCGACCTGATGGTCCACGAGATGACGCTGGACGAGAAGATCCAACTGGTGCATGGCGCGGGCTGGGGAGTGCTGCGCGCGGGCGCGCCGGTGGCCACGGGACACAATGGCGGGGCAGGCTTTGTGCCGGGGATTCCGCGACTGCATCTGCCGGACATCAACCTGGCCGACTCGGCGGTAGGCGTGCGCATGGCCGCGCCGGAGAGCCGCTACGCGACGCTGCTGCCGTCGGTGATCGGCATGGCGGCGAGCTGGGACCCGGACGCGGCGTTTCTGTATGGCTCGGTGATTGGGCGGGAGCTGCGCGCGCAGGGGTACAACATGTCGATTGGCGGCGGCATGGACCTGATTCGCGAGCCGCGCAATGGGCGCAACTTCGAGTACGCAAGCGAGGACCCCATCCTGGCAGGAACGATGGTGGGACAGGTGGCGCGCGGTGTGCAATCGAACCACATCATGGGCGACATTAAGCACTACGCGGTGAACGACCAGGAGACGGGGCGCAATATTCTGAACGCGGTGATGGACAAGCGCACGCTGCGCGAGACCGACCTGCTGGCCTTCCAGATCGCCATTACGATGGCGCATCCGGCGGGCGTGATGTGCGCGTACAACCACATCAATGGCGACTACTCGTGCGAGAACGACTACACGCTGAACCAGGTGCTGAAGAAGGATTGGGGCTTCCAGGGCTTCGTGCTCTCCGATTGGGGCGGGACGCACAGCACGGTGAAGGCCGCGCTTGCCGGGCTCGATATGGACCAGCCGGGCGACGACAACTTCTTCAGCGATCCGTTGAAGAAGGCCGTGCAGGATGGAACGGTGCCGCAGGCGCGGCTGGACGATATGGTGCATCGCATCGTGCGCAGCATGTTCGCCAGCGGCGTGATCGACCAGCCGCCCCTGCCGCGCAGCGTGGTCGATCCGTTCCGCGGGCGCGACGACGCGCAGAAGATAGAGGAAGAGAGCCTGGTGCTGCTGCAAAATACGGGCGGCATTCTTCCGCTGGCTGCGGCGAGGACGAAGAGCATTGCCATCATTGGCGGCCATGCCGATGTGGCTGTACTCTCCGGCGGCGGATCGGCGCAGGTGGATTCGCCGGGAGGAAATGCGATTGCGCCGGGGCCGGGCAGCTCGCCATGGGGACGGGCGATCTACTTCCCTTCCTCGCCGATGCGGTATATCCGTGAGCAGGCCGCGGCGGGCACCAACATTACGTTCGATGCGGGCACCGATCCGGCTGTAGCGGCGAAGGCAGCGGCGGCGGCGCAGGTTGCCATTGTGTTTGTGACGCAGTGGATGACGGAGGGCCAGGACTCGGCGACGCTGAGCCTGCCGGATAAGCAGGACGATCTGGTAGCGGCGGTGGCGGCGGCCAATCCGAATACGATTGTGGTGCTGGAGAATGGCGGGCCGGTGGATATGCCGTGGGCGCCGCGCGTGAAGGGGATCGTGGAGAGCTGGTATCCGGGGATTGGCGGAGGAGAGGCAATTGCGAATATTCTGTTTGGCCGCGTGAATCCCTCGGGCAAGCTGCCGGTGACCTTTGCCGCTTCGGACGACCAACTGCCGCACCCCAAGGTGACCGGACTGACCGAGCGGACGGGCAATAACGCCGACGCCGTAACGCGCACCCAGCCACGGCAGCGGCCGCAGCCCTTCGACGTGGACTATAACGTGGAGGGCATGGCGGTAGGCTATCGCTGGTTCCAGGAGAAGAACCTGAAGCCGCAGTTCGCGTTTGGATTTGGGCTGTCGTACACGCGCTTTGCCTACTCCAACCTGAAGGTGGATGCGGATGCGAAGAGCGTGAGCTTCGACCTGCGCAATATGGGCGCGCGCGCGGGCGACGAGATTGCCGAGGTCTACGTCACTCTGCCGAGCGCGGCGGGCGAGCCGTTCCGCAAGCTGGCGGGATTTAAGCGCGTCTCACTGGCCGCGGGCGCGAGCCAACCGGTGACAGTGGCGCTCGATCCGCTGTATCTGTCTATCTATTCTGCCGACACGGACAAATGGTCGAGACCGGCGGGCGAGTTCCTGATCGAGGTGGGGGGATCGTCGGCAGAGCTTCCGCTGCACAGCACGGTGAAGCTGGCGGCGCAGTAAGGCATCTTCACTGGCCAGGGAATATTGAATTCAGACATGCTATTCATGTGTATTTAGTGTGTATAATTCAATCAGGGAAACTTCATGCACAGCCGCGAGGTGATTCGTCGTCTGGTTGACGCTGGCTGGTTCGAGGTGACGCAGGTTGGCAGTCACAAGCAGTTCAAACATGCGACGAAGACGGGACGAGTACGGTTCCCCATCCCAAGCGGGACCTGCCGCTGGGGACATTGAAGAGCATCGAGAAGCAGGCCGGAATCAAGCTGCGGTAGGCCGTCGGTTGGAGGTGTGGCATGGAGTACATCGCGTATCTGCACAAAGACAAGCGCTCGGACTATGGCGTAAGTTTTCCGGACTTTCCCGGTTGCGTGACGGCGGGCAGGTCGCTGGAAGAGGCCCGCGAACTGGCGGTCGAGGCGCTGACGCTGCACATCGCCGGGATGGTGGAGGACGGCGAGGCGCTGCCGGAGCCATCGACGCTGGACCAGCTTGCACGCGATCCGGCGATGAAGGGTGCGGTTGCGTTTCTGGTGAGCGCAGAGGCCCCCGAGAAGACCGTGCGCGTGAACATCACGGCAAGAGAGAGCCAGATCGAGGCAATCGACAAGCTGGCCCGCAAGGCGCGAATGACTCGCTCTGCCTATATGGTGCAGTCGGCAGTGCTTGGCAGCGCCAGAGAAGTTTCGCATAGAGAGAGAGCATGAATGGGAACTCGGCAGCGACTCAATCATCGCTAGAGCCGCAATCCCCTCGGTTTCTTCACAACGCGCGACTTCTGCACGTCTCGACCATAGAAACGATGCATCTCCCCGCAGTGGCGGCAAGATAGATCGAACATCCCCCGAGGCGGTCTGTCACCTGGAACGTCGAAAGTTACGCTGAACTCTTTCAGCGTTTTCGGGCAGATGAAGTAAAACCTTGTCATAGTGCCGACCTTGTAATAGTGCCGAAAAATATATATGGTGTCTCACAAACCTGCGGGAAGCGTACAGAAGACAATTCCCCTTATTACGGCTTCGCGGGGTGATCCTCAGACCACTTTCGCACCCTTTCCTGTGTTTGCAGCATAACCGTTTTGGTTAGGTGGGCGGCAATGCGGTCACGATGCTCCGCATCTTCTTGTGAGAGAAAACTATATACACCTGCTAAACCTGGATTTGCAGCCGCAAGGCTCATCCAGAAATATGCTTCGGTGTAGTTTTGCGGGACGCCAAGCCCATCCTCGTACATTGTTGCGAGCCCGGATTGCCCATCGGGATTTCCGCGTTCTGCCGCCTTCCGATACCAAGACATCGCCAGAGCATAATCTTGGGGAACGTATTTTCCTGTTAGATAGAAATGTGCAAGGTCTGTTTGGGCGGACGGATGCCCCTGCTCCGCAGCCTTTCGCAACCACATTATTCCCTGCGCATAGTCCACAGGCAAACCGTGGCCGAAGAGGTAAAAACCTCCAAGGTCGTATTGCGCCTTTGCATATCCTTGTTCTGCTGCCTTACGGTACCAAAATGCCGCTTTAACATAGTCATGCGGACTGGTTTCGGATTCCGTGTAACCCTCGCCCCAAATAGCATCGGGGTGCTCATAGTGCCAACCAACTTGATACTGAGCGGCTGGGTCGCCGGCGGTTGCCTTAGCAAGCAACGCGGGATTGATGCCTTTGTCTTCGGCCAGTGCCGCATTGCTGGACTGTGCCCATGCCCCGGAGGCACACATCAATAGTCCCAATGCTGCCAACAGACGGAACGATCGAGTTCTCATTTTCTGCACCTTTCCCGCAAGTATATCTCCACAGATTATAGGCGAAGAATAGGAGAAAACAAGATGCTATTTTTGGTTTTTCTTGAGCGAGGTCGAGCTTCGCTCGATACCCACTCATCGCGATAAAGCCGCGATGAATGGGGCACCCGTAAATGCGGGGATTCTTCGCTTCGCTCAGAATGACAAACAAAGACAGGCAACGACAGAGATTCTGAGCCTTCGGCTCAGAATGACGCGCTCCTCTGACTTGTTTGGGCGTCACTTCACGGGAATCACCTGGGGGACGGCATTCCAACCGCGGAGGGCGATCTGGGCGGGGCCGTGGGCGGCGGCGGATGGGTACTCCACCTGGATGGTGCGCGACTCGCCGGGAAGCAGCGAGACGTAGTTGTCGGAGTAGTAGGCGGGCAGGATGCGCTGCTTGTCGCCGGCGTTGAGCAGGGTGAGCTTGTTCTCCAGGCTGACGACGGATGCGGGATTGGTGAGCTGGACGGTCAGCTTCACCGTGTCTCCGGCGGTGGATGAAGTGGCCGAGGCCTTGAGCTGGGTGGGCGCAAGGCTGTTGAGTTCGCGATAGGAGGCGGGCCGCGCGCCGAGCCAGTAGAGGTTCTGCGAGACCAGCGCGCCCTGCACATCGTGCAGCTCCAGCGAGACGAGAACCATGCCCTTGGCCAGATATTGTTCCAGGTCCAAATGCAGGACGGATGCGGTGGAATCGGCATCCACATCTTTGCGTTCGGTGGACTGGAAGAGCAGCGCATTGGCCAGCGAGTAGACCTTCGCGTTGACGGTCATGCCAGTGTGCGCGGCAGTCGTTGTGTTGACGACATCCACACGGTAGTTGGCCAGGTTGAGCTGGACGTGCAGCGGCTCGCAGGCTTTCTTGACGCCGTAGAAGGAGGCCTGGGTGTCGTAGTCGGAGCTGAGGATCTGCCACATGGTGCTGGGCCACGCGGGCTGGGTCATCCACAGCAGGCGGCCGCTGTTGGGCGCCCACAGGTTGGCGTCCATGCCTTCGAACATGGCGCGGTGATCGACGTAGTTGAGCATCTGGGCCTTGCGCTCGAAGTCTTCGAGGCTGGTGGGCGCGCCGAACTCGGCCTGAATCTCGGCCATGAAGGGGGCGACATCGCCGTTCCCGCTCTGGTGCCAGTCGTGATACGCCCAGACATCGTCGATGGGCCACTGGTCGGCTTTGGGGACGGTGCTCTGGAAGGATTCGAGCGTGGACATGGAGGGCGTGCCGGTCTCCACCGAGAAGCCGCGGTTGAGCGTGGTGAAGTACTGCGCGGGAACCTGGTAGCGATACGGCCCGCTGCCCGCCAGATTCACCGCGTTGGAGCTGGGCGAGTAGTAACGCGTGCCGTCGAGCGTGCGGACAAGCTTGTCCAGGCCGAGGTTGACGATGGGCTGGGGCACGCCTTCGTTGCGGCCGCACCACATCACAATCGACGGATGATTGCGGAAGCGCTGGATGGTGTCGGCTGCGTTGGCCAGGAAGAGCGCGGGGTCTTCGGCCTCGATGTTGTAGTTCTCGGTGGACTCCCAGAAATCGTTCCAGACCATCATGCCGTACTCGTCGGCGAGCTGGTAGAAGGACTCTTCGGTGCTCTGGCCGACCCAGTTGCGGATGATGTTGAGGCCGGCGTCGCGGTTGAGGCGGAAGAAGGGTTCGAGATGGTCGCGGGAGACGCGCTTGCGGAAATCGTCCATGCCCCAGTTGCCGCCGCGCGCGGCGATGCGCACGCCGTTGACGCGGAGGACGAGATACGGTGCGGCGCGCAGGTCGGTGAGGGGCTCGACAGCGGGCGAGTTCTCCGCGCCGGGCACGAGCGAGCTGACGTGCGAGCTGGCATTGGCGCGACGCTCTTCAGGCATGTTGGCGAGCTCGACCGCGGGGGTCGGGACCTCCAACATGCCGTCGTGGCTGACATCGACGATGGGAGCGGCTGCCTCCGCCTGGCGCGCGTTGACTGGCGTGAACTCGACGCGGCGCAGGTGGCCGGTGCTGTCGAGCAGGCTGAGCTCGTAGCCGATCTCGCGGACGCCGAAGCGGACGGCCTTGGTGTCGGAGACGGCGCCGCCGGACTCGAGGGAGAGCTTTACGGTGTATAGCTCCGGGCTGCCGTAGCCATTGGGCCACCACAGGCGCGGGTGGTCGAGGTTGAGCTGAGGGAACTCGGCCGGGGTGAGCTTGACGACGCTGTCGCCGGGAGGAAGAGTGACGCTCTTGGGCACTGTGATCTTCTCGATGGTGGCGGTGAGGGACGCATCAACCGGCGAGGAAGAGAGATTCGTGACCGGGACGGCGATCTCGACGGCGGCGCGTGAGGTGTCGTGGTTCTTGAAGGTGGTGACGACCTGCGTGTCGCCGAGCTTGAGGCCCTGCGTGATGCGCAGCGTGACGGGCTGCCAGATGCCGCTGTTGCGGTCGCGGACGCCGGGAATCCAGTCCCAGCCTTCGGTGGCGACGAAGGTGGGGCCGTCGAGCGCCTGGAATCCACCGTTTTCGCCGGGCCCGCCGAGGATGGACTGCTCCTGCGGGATGCCGGGGTGGGGAGGCGGCGAGATACGGACTGCGAGGACATTGGTCTGGCCGGGCTTGAGCACGGAAGTGACGTCGAAGCTGCCGCGGCGGAATGCGCCCTTCATGGCACCGAGGAGCTTGCCGTTGAGCCAGACCGAGGCGGCGTAGTTGATGCCTTCGAAGGTCAGTTCGGCGTGTGCCGCGTTGTCAAGCTCAGACGCGGGCACGGAGAAGGCGTTGCGGTACCAGTAGTCCTGTTTGTTGAGCGACTCGGGGATGGCGAGGTTGTTGAGGCCGTAGCCGGGGTCGGGATAGACGCCGTCATCGACCAGGGTGGTGAGGACGGTGCCGGGAACGGTGGCGCGCATCCAGCCGGATGCATCGTACGAGGCGGAACTGATCTGTGCTCCGCCGGCATCGACCTTGGGGGCCTCGCGCAGGGTCCAGACATCGGGGAAGTTCCACTCTAAGCCGCCGGACTGGGTGAGCGACGGGCCAGCCGGTGGACGCGTGTTGGCCACTGGAGCGGAAAACGGAGCGCGCGAGGTGGGCATGGTGGCTGGGTCCTGCGGCGCGCGGTAGCCGGCCTGGCCGCGGGTCTGGATGGGCCAGGGCTTGGAGCCAGCCTCGAACAGGATGGTGGAGAAGTCCGGGCGGGCGATGTAGAGCTGATGGAATTCGCTGTCGGAGAGCGCGTGGCGGAGCAGGGTGAAGGAGGCGATCTGCCCGCCGAAGTGGCGTCCGGGCGCGATGCCCTGCCCCGTGGTCGGGGCCATCTGCAGCAAGGGGCTGACGCTGCCAAGGACCAGGGTTCCCGATGCGGCGGGCTGTCCGTCGAAGAAGAGATGAAACTGGCTGCCATCGAAGGAGGCTGCGAGGAGATGCCACTCTCCGAGAGTGATGTTTGCGGGGCCGGTGAGTTGGTTGCCCTCGCCCATCCAGAGCGCGACCTTGCCCGCGTCGATGGCGAGATAGCGGGCGTACTCGGCGGCGGGGCTGCCCACTCCGGCGACGAGTTCAAGCGTGGCCACGGGCTCACTCGGCTTGATCCAGCAGAAGAGGGACCAGGGCGAGTCGGCCAGCAGCACCGGGTCGCGCGCATCCGTGACGGGCACTCGGAGGCCCAGGCCGTCGGCGAGGAAGCTGCCATTGTAGGGGCCGAACTGCGGGGGATCGGTGGGCGCGGGAGCGGCAGGGGGCTGCGCCATGGCGACGATGGAGCATAGGGCCAGCGCGATGGTCCCCATGCAGAGCGCGACAACGACGCGACGAGGCGCGGATGCTGCGATGGAAGACTGGGAGGCGGATGTTTTCATGGCGGAGCGGTGGGCCGAGGGCAGCGCAGAAGAGCTTTGGATGAACATGAAGGAAGAGTAATTCTCTTGCTGCAAGAATGCACGAAGATTGCGATCGGGCCGCCCTGGGCGACCCATACGCTGGGCAGTGGCGATAAACTACTGGCATGACTCGTGGTTCAGCCGTTTGCAATCGGGAGGGTAAAAGCCGATGTCACACCTGAGCAGGACGGGAGTTTCGCTGGAAGATGAACTGCTGCACGAGTTCGACCGGCTGATCGGCAAGCGGGGAACCAAGAACCGGTCGGAGGCGATCCGCGACCTGATCCGCGAGGCGCTGCTGGCGGAGACGGTGGATTCGAACAAGCCGGTGGTGGGGACCCTGACGCTGGTGTATGACCACCACATGCCGAATCTGGGCGAGAAGCTGACCGCGTTCCAGCACTCCGCCGGGGCCATGATCCTGGCGACGACGCACGTCCATCTCGACCACAACTACTGCCTGGAGGTGGTCATCATGCGGGGACGGAGCAAGGAGCTGCAGGCGATTGCGGACCACATGCTGGCGCTGCGCGGGGTGGAGCTGGGCAAGCTGGTGCTGACCAACTCCGGCAAGGGCCTGAAGGTCACGCACCCGCATACGCATTCTCACGCGCATTCTAATTAGCAGGTCGATAACCGCGGCATTTGTCAAAAGCTTCTTCCTAACGCGAATCGCACCAGAAACGGTTCGGTGGGGTGGTTAACGCGTCCGAATCCCGGCGCGGCTGTTGGAGCGATTTGGTAGACATAGGCGTAGTCAATGTCGGCATCTTTGCGGTTAAGCATATTCAAGAATTCGGCCGAAACGTGCCATTTCTTTTTGAATTGATAACCGATCTCCCCATTGAGCAACACCGTTTGATTTGACTGATAAAGTCCGTCGGACGTCAAATCGCGCGGGCCAAAGTAGCGCAGGCGCAAACTCGACGAAAAGCCTTTGTAATCGTGCAGTGTGATGCCCGATGAAATCACCACCTTAACCGCTTCGGGCACAAGCTTGCCCCCCGGGCCGCTGTTGCGAATAGAAGGTGCCAACTGAGATGCCATTGATTGTGATGGCGCTATTTGGACGGTCTGCGCCGCATCATCTGGGTCTATTTCGGTAAATTGGGCACTGGAGTCCGCAATGTCAAAATCAACAGCCAAATGTTCCGCTGGCGTGTAGTAGTTCGCCCATTCGATGCCATAGCGGTTGCTCGACTGTTCTGAAGCAGACGTGCCTCCGGTGTCGCCATCCTGCATCAGTTCGGAATTACTGTGGAGATACCAGAGCGCAAGGGTGCTTTGCAGATGGGGGACGGCCACAGTGCGCACGCCGATTTCCCCGCCTTTGGTTTGGACCAGGGGGGGAATTTTCGAAACGGGTGTATTGGGGTAAGGATTGTCCGGCGAAACCGGTTCCACCGTTTGCGTTGCGCCGCGCCCGTCGTTGCTAGTGAAAACTGAATCCGCCCTGCAAATAGAACTCAGTATTGGCCCACGGGCCGAAGATCAAACTTGCTTTTGGGCTGGGCAGGAACTTGGTGGCCGAGCCGGAATTGGCCGCGTTAACCGTGGTGGTGGTGCCGTCGGGCAAAGCAAGGCCGAGTAAGCCAAGCTGGTGACGACAAATTTTTCGTCGTCGCCGCGCAGGGCCACGACCGAGCGAAATTTTTCCGCCCACTGGATTTTATTTTCCGCGTAAATACTGCCTATCGTGTCCGTAAAGTTATCCCGCTCCCTGGTCGTTGGCGCTGGAAAATGGCAGGGGTACCACCATCCACACTGATACTGACAGTGGAGATGAGGTCGTGGGATGATATCGTTAACGAATCGGTGTTGTGATCGGTTTTGTCCATGCGCACGCGATTCTTGCGTCGCGTAAAGGCCGTTGTTGATCCAATCGTTGCGGACCTGCAGGCCGAACGAATTTCCCATCCTGCGGCCAGACCAATGGCTGAAAATCGTGTGGCGTGCATCCAGCCCAGCCACCCAGCGCCTGTCCTGCTGTTCGAACTGGTCGCCGCCGACGGGGTCCACTAAGTAGTAAGTGAAGTTAGAAAACAAATCGAGATCGTAATAAAAACCGTAGGCCATGAGTTTCGACGCGGAATTTGCGTCTTGGCGATGCCACTCAGACTGCAAGCTATAACGCTGGCTGTGGCCACCGTCAGTCGGGTCCAGTGTGCCGTATAGACCAACCAGAGGCACGGCGCTAACGGGGATTTGATCGCTCGAGTTCCATTTTCCATGGTAAGAACGGGCCGTGATGCTGACACCCTCCGCGTCGTCGCCCTGGCTGTAGGTTAGGATGCCGTTGAATTTTGCATAAGCATCCGGATGCACCCATGGGCCGTTATCGTAATATGCTTCTCCGCCGTACAACAAACTCCCCGAACCGAGCTTTTGCGATGCGCCGAAGACGACCCGCCCATAGCCATACATACCGCCCTCCACCTTGGCGAAGTTCTGGGGCAGCGTCTTGACATATTCCACATGGGCCGATCCAGCCGAGCCATAGTTGCCGACATCGGCGTAATAAGGGCCTTTCTCGAAATCCACCCGCTTCACAAACTCCGGGATGACGGTGTTCATGTCCGAGTAGCCCTCGCCGTGCGCGTGCGACGGCAGGTTCAGCGGCATATCGTCGATGAAGATGGCGAAATCCGTACCGTGGTCGAGGTTGAAGCCGCGAAGATAATACTGGTTGGCCTTGCCGCCGCCGGCGTGTTGCGTGATGATGAGACCGGGAACCGTCTCCAAAACCTCCCCTGAACGAAGAATCGGACGGTCCTGGATCTCCGTTGCGCCCACTGTACCCTGAGTGCCGGATTCGGCAATTCCGATGAGGTCATCCTCCCGTCCCTGCACGTTGATGATGGTGCTCACGGAGCCCACTGCCAGAGGGATGCGCAACGGGGCCGGCGCCCCGGTGGTCCCTACGGTGACAAGGATTTCTTTGGTTTCAAAACCGGGATTCGATATGACGAGCCGATAATTCCCTGGCGCGAGTCCAGAAAGAATGAAGGAGCCGTTCCTGTCCGATTGTGCCGTTCTTTGTACAGTACCGTTCGCGCTTCGGACCTGCACGGCAGCACCGGCAATCACCGCGCCGGAGGCGTCAACGACCGTTCCCGATAGCTGGGGCGGATGAGCCTTATCACTCGTGGCGACCGGGTGGCCCTGCGGGTTCTGCGCAAACACCGTGAATGAGAGGAACAGCAGCGTTACCGGGCAAGCGGAAAACCAGCGATTTATCATGCGAAAGGGCCCATTTTCTTGGTTGCGCCGCGGGTTGCATGGCCGCGCCGATAGTACGCGTTCTATAATCGTGTTACTTGCTCGGCGAGCCTTGGCCGGACGGGATGTTCGGGTAAGGACCGGGGGAGAGATTTCAGAATACTACGTTTTTTAGATTCGTGCTACCGACGGGAGAGTGCCTTCCGTGAGTCGTGGTCGCTCGAAGGTTTTTACTGGAAAGACAGGTCATGCAAACCAGATTCAAGGAATTATTCAACGATGCGGCGAGCGGCGTGCGCGGCAAGGTGGTGGGGATCTACGGGATCCTGCTGGCCTTCAACGTGGGCGCGTGGGTGTGGGCGGTGCTTGCCTCGCGCCACTATCCGCTGCTGCTGGGGACGGCGCTGCTGGCGTACAGCTTTGGCCTGCGCCACGCGGTGGATGCCGACCACATTGCGGCCATCGACAACGTGACGCGCAAGTTGATGCAGGAGGGCAAACGGCCGGTCGCGGTGGGATTCATGTTCTCGCTGGGGCACTCGACGGTGGTCATCCTGGGATCGGCTGCGATTGCGGCCGCGGCGCTGGCGCTGCAACACCGCATGGACGGGGTGCGGGAGATCGGTGGCGTGGTGGGCACGCTGATCTCGGCGGTCTTTCTGCTGGGCATTGCAATGGTGAACCTGATCGTGCTGCGGTCCATCTATCGCGCGTTTGTGCGGGTGAGGGGCGGGGCGCCGTATGTCGAGGAGGATTTCGACATGTTGCTGGCCGACCGCGGATTTCTGTCGCGGCTCTTCCGGCCCATGTTCCGGATCATCACGCGAAGCTGGCACATGTATCCGCTGGGCGTGCTGTTTGGGCTGGGCTTCGACACGGCCACCGAGATTGGACTGCTGGGCATCTCGGCGGCGGAGGCATCGAAAGGGCTGTCGCTGGTCTCGATCCTGGTATTCCCGGTGCTGTTTGCCGCGGGGATGTCGCTGATCGACACGACGGACAACATCCTGATGCTGGGGGCGTACGGGTGGGCTTTCATCAAGCCGGTGCGCAAGCTCTACTACAACATGACGATCACGTCTGTGTCGGTGGTGGTGGCGCTGGTGGTGGGAGGGGTAGAGGCGCTGGGGCTGCTGGCCGGACACTTCCGCACGGGCGGGATCTTCTGGGACGCGGTGCGGCGCCTGAACAACAACTTCAGCGCGCTGGGCTACCTCATCATCGCGATCTTCGCGCTGAGCTGGGTGGTGTCGATCGCCATCTACAAGTGGCGGCGGCTGGACGACCTGGAACTGGGCGCGTGAGCCAGCGGGCGGCTGTCATCCCCCGAATACGGAATCGTTCGAGTTAGTGCGGAATCATGCGGGTGAAGACGTAGGCCTGCAGCATGGTGATGACGCCAACCAAACCGGCGAGCATCAGGCTGTGCTTGAGGGTGAAGCGGAAGAGGTCGGATTCGCGCCCCACCAGGCCCACCGCGCCGGAGGCAACCGCGATGGACTGCGGAGAGATCATCTTGCCGGTGACGCCGCCGCTGGAGTTGGCCGCGACCATCAGAGTGCTGCTGACGTGGATCTGGTGGGCTGTGTTGGCCTGCAGGTTGCAGAACAGGGCGTTTGAGGAGGTGTCCGATCCGGTGAGAAAGACGCCGATCCATCCCAGGAACGGCGCGAAGAATGGAAAAATGAGGCCCGTTGCGGCCAGAAGCATGGCCAGGGTCGCGGAGAGGCCGGAGTAGTTTGCGATATTGGCGAAGGCCAGCACCATGCCGATGGAGAAGATGGGGAGTTTCAGGCTGTTCAAAGTACCGGCGAAGGTCTTGATCGCATCCATCGGCTTCATGCGCAGCACCAGGATGCTGACCACGGCCGAGAGCAGGATTGCGGTGCCGGTGGCCGACAGCCAGTCGAATGTGTAGACCGATGCGTAGGGCGTGGGGCCGTTGGTGATGGGCGGCATTTTGATCACCAGTTTGTCGAGCATCGGCACCGGCTTGTTGATGACGGTCCAGGCCAGATTGCCTCCCCTGGCGAAGAGCGCCTTGAAGGGCTTGATCGACCAGATGGTGACGAAGACGGTCAAAATGGCGAAGGGCGACCATGCCTTGGCCACCTGCGCGAAGGAGTGGCTTTCCGTTTTTATCGTCGCTTCCTGACCGGGGAAACGGAAGATGGTTTTGGGCTTCCAGAACTTGAGGAAGAGGGTGAGCGAGATCAGGCTCACCAAGGCTGAGGTGATGTCTGGCAGCTCCGGACCGAGATAATTGGACGTCAGAAACTGAGTGACGGCGAAGGTGCCGCCGCAGACCAGGATTGCAGGCCAGGTCTGGCGCACGCCGCGCCAGCCGTCCATGATGAGGATGACCCAGGAGGGGATGAGAAACGAGAGCAGGGGCAGTTGGCGTCCGGCCATCGCGCCGATTTTGAATGCATCGATGCCGGTGACCTGCCCGGCGACGAGAATCGGAATGCCCATAGCGCCGAAGGCCACGGGCGCGGTGTTGGCGATGAGACACAGGCCCGCGGCGTAGAGCGGGTTGAAGCCCAGGCCGACCAGCAAGGCGGCCGTGATGGCCACCGGCGCGCCAAAGCCCGCCGCGCCTTCGAGAAATGCGCCGAACGAGAAGCCGACCAGAAGCATCTGCAGGCGCTGGTCTTCGGTGATGGAGACCACCGAGGCGCGGATGACTTCAAACTGCCCGGTTCTGACGGTGATTTTGTAAAGAAATACGGCCGTGACGATGATCCATGCGATGGGCCAGAGTCCGAAGAGAAAGCCTGCCCCCGCGGCTGCCAGCGCCATTGCGATGGGCATCCGGAAGAAAAAGATCGACACCAGGAGCGCAAGGGCTACAGTCAGCGTGCCGGCGAGATAGCCCTTCATGCGGAGAAGAGTCAATGCAACGAAGAAAAACAGAATTGGGAGCGATGCGATCAGCGATGAGAGCCAGATGTTGCCGGCTGGGTCGTATACCTGTTGCCAGGGGTGCAAGGGGAGACTCCTTTGTTATGGCGATCGACTTCTCCGGTTTGGATCCAGGATGAGTGGAACGATTTGAGCGGCATGATTCGGTAGAGGATCAGCAGGCACCCATGATATCCGGTCGGCTGCATTCTTCAAGTAAATATGCGATGGAATGGTAGGGGCGACCGGTTTCGGCGGTGAGGCCGATCTCGCAGGTGCGGTTGGTGGAGACGCCCTCGCAGCAGTTCTTGGGGAGGGCTTCATGGATTTTGCGCAGGGCGTGGACGTTGAGTTCGGGAACGAAGAATCCGCGGTCGCCGGCAAATCCGCAGCAGAGAACGCCGGCCGGCTCGACGACCTGGTCTACGCATGCCTCGATCAGGCTTGCGCAACTTGGCGCCGGAGCCCGTGCGGCGCACGCTGCAGTTGACGTGCAGCGCAACGGGGCCCGGCTTGCGCGTGATGCGCAGGCGCGGAAGAAGCGCGTCGTGGGCGAACTCGTGGAAGTCGTAGAGCGGCAGGCGGCCGGCAAGACGCTGCTTCATGCGCAGCGAGCAGGTGCTGGCGTCGATGATGACCGGATAGAACCCTCCGTGGCCGTCGTCGGCCGCCTTCAACAACGCTTCGGTGAGGTTGTCGGCCATCTGGTCGGCTGCATCGGCCATTCCTTTGCTTTCGAGCATCTGGCCGCAGCAGAGCTTGTCGAAACCTTCGGGCAGGCGCGGCGCGTAACCGGCGCGAACCAGAAGCTCGATGACGACATCGGCGAGCGATGCTTCGTCCGGGCCATTGGCGCCGAAGATGCGGCCTCCGCAGGCTGGGAAGTAGACAACCGGATCGCCCGCGCCTCTGTATGGAGCGGGAAGCGTGCCGGCGCGCGGCATGCCACGCTTCCATGCGCCGGCCGAGAGGCGGGCGAGCGCGCCGTCACCAACAACGGCAGAGACGGCGTGGCCGATGGCGAGGCCCGCGCGCGCTGCGGTAGCGACCTTGCCGAAGTTGCCGACCGTCCACTCGCCGATACGGAGCGAGGCAGCGCCCAGTTTGCGCCCGCGCAGGAGGCGGGTCAGGTCTCCGGTGTTGATATCGACCGGACAGGCGGTGGAACAGAGGCCGCATCCGGCACAGGTGTCGAGGCTATCGTAGACAAAGTCGGCCTCGACATCGGACGCATCTTCGCCGGCGGCGGCGCGGCGCGACAGCTCGCGCCAACTGACGATGCGCTGGCGCGGCGAGAGGGTGAGCCCATGCGACGGGCACATGGGCTCGCAGTAGCCGCACTCCGTGCACCGGTCGACGAGCGCGTCTGCCGCTGGCATCGGCTTGAAGTTCTTCAGGTGGGCCTGCGGGTCGTCGTTGAGAATGACTCCGGGGTTGAGGAGATTCTCCGGGTCGAAGAGCGTTTTGATGCGGCGCATCAGGCCGGTGGCCTGGTGTCCCCACTCCATCTCGACGAAGGGGGCCATGTTGCGGCCGGTGCCGTGCTCGGCTTTGAGCGAGCCGTCGTACTTTGCCGACGACGAGTTTGCATATCTCATCCATGAAGCGCGCATAGCGATCGATCTCGGCGGGGTCGCTGAAGTCCTGGGTGAAGACGAAGTGGAGGTTGCCTTCGAGCGCATGGCCAAAGATAATGCCCTCGCTGTAGCCGTGTTGCCGCAGCAGGGCCTGCAGGTCCAGCGTTGCGGCGGCCAGCGATTCAATGGGAAAGGCAACGTCCTCGATGATGACGGTGGTTCCGGCGCGGCGCATGGCGCCCACCGAGGGGAAGGCCCCTTTGCGCACCTTCCAGTACATCTCGCATGTGTCGGGGTCGGTGGAAAAACTGGCGGGTTCGACGGTGGCGATCCCGGCCAGTGCGCCAAGCACGGCATTCATGCGCTGTTCGAGAAGCAGGGTGTTGTCGGCGCGCACCTCGATCAGCAGGGCGGCCGCTTGCTCGCTCAAGGTGCGCAGGACCGACGGCAGTCCGGGCTTGTCCTCGACCGAGCGCAGGGCGGAACGGTCGAGCAGTTCGACCGCCGAGACGGGCTGCGGCTTGAGTCGAATGGCGGCCTGGCAGGCGGTTTCGATGGTTGGAAAGAAGACCAGCGCGCTGGCCTTGCATGGATCTTCGACGACGGTGCGATAAGTGATACGCGAGAGGAAGCCAAGCGTGCCCTCCGAGCCGATCATGAGGTGCGAGATTATCTCGATCGGGTCCTCGTAATCGATGAGCGCGTTTAGGCTGTAGCCGGTGGTGTTCTTGATCTTGTACTTGTGGCGAATGCGCGCGGCAAGTGCGGTATCGGCACAGGTGGCGGCGGCCAGATGCTCCATTTCGCTCAACAAGGCTGCATGGCTTTGGCGAAAGGCCGCGACGCTGAGCGGGTCTTCGGTGTCGAGCAGCGAGCCATCGGCCAGCACCACGCGCAGACCGGCCAGCGTGCGATAGCTGTTCTGCGCGGTGCCGCAGCACATTCCGGAGGCGTTGTTTGCGGCGATGCCCCCGATCTTGCATGCACTAATGGAGGCCGGGTCGGGGCCGATCTTGCGTCCCAATGGAGCGAGGAGGTCGTTCACTTTGCCGCCGACGATGCCGGGGCCAAGGCGGACCGTGGAGGCGTCGGATGAGATTTCGCAGGTCTCGAAGCTTTCGCCGATCAAGGCCAGCACGCCATCCGTCACCGCCTGGCCGGAGAGGCTGGTTCCGGCCGCGCGAAACGTGACCGGGCGACAATGCGCGCGCGCCACTTGCAGCAGGGCCTGCACCTCCTGCTCGGTTTCGACCACTGCAACCACTTCGGGAACCATGTGGTAGAAGCTGGCGTCCGTGCCATACGCAAGGCGGCGCAGGGGGTCGGCGACGACCTGGCGATGGGGCAGGATGCGGGAGAGAGCTTGGAGCAGAGGACTCACGGATTCCTCTCTTGGATCGGGCCGCGTAGGCGACTGGGCAGGGCGCAAGCGTTAAGTTGCTGAATTGATTGGTGTCCCCAACGGGACTCGAACCCGTGTTACCGCCGTGAAAGGGCGATGTCCTAACCGCTGAACGATGGGGACCAGAGCCGGAGGACGGCCGGAATTGCGCTCCAACCCAGCTTCGAATTGCGCTCCAACCCAGTCTCCACGCTACCAACATCGAGGGCGAGAGTCAAAGCAGTCTCCGCCGATGGAGGGGACCGGTTTGGGGAGAGAGAGCGGGGAAAAAGTCCAGAAAATCCACGGCGGGGTTGCGCGTAGGATATTTCGAGGGGGCAGACCGAAGTTACACCCTGCCGGGCAGACGCGCTCGCTGGGGACCCCGAATTCTTCACCCCGCCGGGCAAGTACGCTCAATGGGGGCCCCGAATTCTTTATTGAAACCGCAAAGGCGTTCGCATCATGAATTCATCCCCATCTGGGCGCAATGAAGCTGGTCGCAATGAACTGGGCCGCAGTGAAGTGGGCCGCATCGAAGTGATCACCGGGCCGATGTTCTCCGGCAAGAGCGAAGAGCTGATCCGGCGGCTGAAGCGCGCGCGGATTGCTAAGCAGCGGGTGGCCTGCTTCAAGCCGGACATCGACCTGCGCTACCACCGCACGTCGATTGCGTCGCACAGCGCGCAGACCCACGAGGCGGTGACGGTGGCCAATGTGGCGCGGTTGCGCGAGGCGATCTACGGGCAGTTGCCCGAGGTTGAGGTGATCGGCATCGACGAGGGGCAGTTCTTCGACGAGGCGATTGTGCATCTGGTGGGCGAACTGGTGCACATGGGCAAGCGGATTCTGATCGCCGGGCTGGACACGACATTTACGGGCGATCCGTTTGGGCCGATTCCGGCGCTGATGGCGATCTCCGACGAGGTGACGAAGCTGTCGGCGGTGTGCATGGTGTGCGGCGCTCCGGCCATCCACACGCAGCGTCTGGGGGCGAGCCGCGAACTGGTGGTGGTGGGCGCGGCTGGTGTGTACGAGGCGCGCTGCCGCGCCTGCTTCCGACCATACCTGAACGCGCCGGAGAGCGAGCAGATGGAGCTGCCCGACGCGGAGCAGATGCCCGTCGCGCCGTAGCAGCGCGAGTGCGATATTTTTCGCCTCTGCGCCGTGCTTATCCGCATCGAAATAGCAGGAGGAATTGCCATGCGCCTTATGCGTCCTGTCCTTGCCGTCTCCGTCTCCG
>CAVYDK010000017.1:0-205832 GCA_963767315.1 uncultured Acidobacteriaceae bacterium
GGGAAGCGCTCTTTCGCGTGCAGCGAACCCGCGTTCAGAGGGGGGCAGCCCACTCATACCCCGTGGAGGATGTTTATTTTCATAAACAATTGACATTGGTTGGCTTGAGCGACAATAATCCTCTCCGATTCCAAATCAATTATTTCCCTGCACTCCAAGGGAAGTCTCTGATTCTATTCATCCGAGGGGTTATGAATCATATGGTCGTTACATCGAGTTGTATGTTCACGAAGGCGGTTCTCAGGGTATTCTCCCTGTTCGCGTTGTTTGCTCTCCTCGCAGTCCCGACCGCGCTGAAGGCGCAGACAGGCGGGACGGGGGCAATCGAAGGTACGGTTACCGATCCCTCCGGTTCTGTGGTGGCCCGTGCCACGGTGACCGCCGCAGACACCTTGACCGGGGTCAAGACCGCCAGCATCACGACCAAAGCCGGATATTTTGTCATCCCCTTGCTGAAGCCGGGCACATACGACCTCTCCGTCGCGGCATCCGGCTTTGCCACGCTCACGCAGGAGCATGTGGTTGTGGATGCGCTTGCGACTGTGGCGGTCAACCCAAAACTGACCATCGGCGCGGCCACCCAGTCCATCACCGTAACCACTGAGACAACCATGCTGATGACGGAGGACGTCAAGCTTGGGTCGAATATAGACAATGAGACCTACGACTCCCTTCCGCTGGCGATGAACGGAGCGGCCAGGGACCCAACGGCCTTTGCCGGACTGGCCGTGGGCGTCAACAGTGCGAGTGTGCAGGCGGCCGGTCCATCCACGGCCTCCTTCAATGGCGGCCAAACCTATCAAAATGAGACCTATGTTGAAGGCATTCCGCTGACCAGCGCCGGCACCGAGAGCGATACGCGCAATCTGGCTTTCGGTATTTCCGTCGAGGCCGTGGAACAGTTCCAGGTAGCCACGGCGGGCACCGAGGCGACGTACGAAGGACAAGGCGTCTCGAATTACGTTGTGAAATCCGGCACCAACAAGTTCCATGGCGGTATTTACGAGTACTTCCGCAACACCATCTTCGATGCCAAAGCCTTCTTCTCGCCCACCTTGCCGACCACGGTCGAGCACCAGAATGAATTTGGCGGCACGATCAGCGGTCCCGTCCCCTACTTCAATCTCAAGAACAAACTGTTTTTCTTTGCCAATTATGACGGTTACCGTTTTGATTCGGCGACGATCCCCGCATATCAGGACATTCCCACGCTGGCCGAGCGCACGGGCGACTTCAGCGCATACAGCACATTCGCCACAGGGACCACCACGCCGACCGTGTATAACATCTACGATCCATTGACCTGCCTCACCTGGAGCGGCAGCAGCTGCACCAGCCGCCAGCAGTTTTCCTCCATCGTCAACGGTGTATCTACACCGAATGTCATTCCTGCCAGCCGCCTCTCCAGCGTCGCGAAGTCCTTCCAGTCGTATCTTCCGGCTCCGACGAACAGCAATCAGGTACTCAATTATCTGGCCACGCTGCCGAATCTGGTGAATAACGACAGCGGCACGCTGAAGATGGACTACAACATGACGGACAAGCACCGGTTATGGGGAGTTTATAGCCGGGGCAAGTACGCCAATCCGGTCGTCGGCAGCCTGTCGGCGGCCTCACAATTTTCGAACGCCACATTGCCCACGCCCTATACCGACGGCAGAAGCGTGGTTGAGTATGCGACCCTGGCGCAAATCCACGAAGCTTACACCATCAGCACAAATATGGTGAACGACATTGGCTGGGGAGTAAGCCGCCTCTGGATACCGCTGATCAGCAACACCTACGGCGGCAACTACCCGGGCACGGCGGGCCTTACCGGCCTGCCGGCCGGAGTGGCGAGCTCGGGCTTCCCCGACGTCACTTTCAGCGGCGGTGTCGACTATCCCGTCAGTTGGGATGGAACCAACTCGCACGCGTACAACGAAGCTCAGACCACGTTTACCGTGCAGGACAACCTGCTATGGACCAAGGGCAGGCACCACTTCACCTTCGGCTTCCAGTGGCAGGCGCTCCAGGACAACGAGAATCTCCCGTTAACAGGCAGCCAGGCCGGTTTCACCTTCAGCACCCAGGAAACCTCGAATTTCCCCGGTACGACAACGATCAGCGCCACTCAAGGCTCCTCTTACGCGAGTTATATGCTGGGGATGGTAGACAGCGCCACGGTGACTCAGAATGCGGTGGCCGAGACCGGCGGACGCTATAAGACCTACGCCCCGTATGTTCAGGACAACATTCAGGTCACCCCAAAACTGACGGTGAATGTGGGCCTGCGCTGGGACCTCTGGTCTCCCTTCACCGAAGTTCATAACAATATGTCCTTCTTCAATCCCAACCTCGCCAACCCGGCGGCCGGCAACATTTTGGGAGCGCTGCAGTTTGCGGGACACGGCGCCGACAGTTGCAATTGCAACACTCCGGTACAGATGCATTACTACAATTACGCGCCCCGCTTTGGGTTTGCCTACAGCGTCGATCCCAAGACCGTTGTCAGGGCCTCCTACGGCATCTTCTACGCGCACGCCGGCGGCGTGGGCGGGCGAGCAAACGGACGCCAGGGCCTGAGCCAGATTGGCTTTGACAACACCGGCTCTCTGGCCAGCGTAGGAAGTGGACTGGGCGCCCTTTATACCGCCCCCGCCACCAGCGGCACCAACCCGGCGAGCTTAACCGACGGGTCTTGGGACAATGGCTACCCCGGCAACCCAACCGCTCCGCCATTCATCAACCCAAGTTACGGAACCGGCAATATTCTTTCGCCGGGAGCCATTGGAAGCGCTGCAAATCCGATGGGCTTAGGCCCCGCTTCCGCGCAAACCCTGGTTTTTGGAGACCCGGCGAAAGGCGGCCAGGCGCCCCAATACCAGGACTGGACCGTGAACGTCCAACACTCCTTCTCGCCTAACTTGACGGTGAGCGTCGCCTACGCCGGCAGCGTCGGCCATCACATGCCCGGCGCGGCTGTAGCCGGACCAATGACCAACCAGGTTCCGCTGCAGTATCTTCCGCTCGGATCAACGCTCAGCAGCACATTGGTCAACACCACCACTGGTGTTGAGAGTTCCACCGTGCTCGCGGCGGTGCAAGCCGTATTTCCGGGGCTGTTAGCTACTCTTCCGTTCCCGCACTTCGTTGGAACGGTCGCTCAGGCGCTGAAGCCATACCCGCAGTATACGAGCCTTAGCGATCCCTGGCTGGATGTGGGGAATGCCAACTATAACGCGCTGCAAGTGTCAGTCAATAAGCGCGTGTCGGGCGGCTTGACCTTTATGGCCAACTACACCTTCAGCAAGGAGTTGGACGATTTGGCTGGCGTTCGGCTTCCCGGCGCGGACAACCTGGAAAGGTCGGTGGGCACCGTAGACCACAAGAACGTGGCCCAAGGGACATTCTTGTATCAACTGCCCTTCGGCGCCGGCCATAAATTGAGCAGCGACAATGTGGCGTTGCGCCAGGCCATCAGCGGCTGGCAGTTCGCCGGCATCTACCAGGCGGCCTCTGGCGCTCCGATCTCGGTCACCGGCACTTGCACCGGATACGGCATCATCGATGCTTCCTGCTACCCGAACCTCACGGCGGCGGGATCCGTTGGCTCTTTGGCGGGTGTCACATGGACGGGCGGGAGCCCCTGGCAGAACGGCAGGCCTACCACGGCAGCCGCCGCCACCACAACCGCTTACCTCAACGGCGCGGCCTTCGTAAATCCGGCGGCAGGCACTTACGGAAACGCCGCGCGCACGGCGCCACGCAACCTGTTTGCTCCGCGCACGGCGGATTTCGACCTGAACATCCGCAGAACGTTCGCGATTCGCGAGTCGCTGAAACTCTCGATCCAGGCGGACGCTTTCAACCTTACCAACTCAGTCTATTTCTCCGCTCCGAATGCGGCCGTCGGTTCAGCGAGCTTTGGGGAATATTCAGCGCAGGCCAATCAGCCCCGCAAGATGCAGTTCAGCGCCAGGCTTTCGTTCTAGCCGACTAACCGAAGTGAAGCCGCCACATTCATATGAATGTGGCGGCTTTGTCTTGCGCGAACGGCACCAGAATGTGGCCTTGGTAGCATGACGCTTGACCCGGTGCGGATTCGCGTCCTCGGCGCATTGATCGAGAAAGAGATTGCCACGCCGGAGAACTATCCGCTCTCCCTCAACGCGCCCTTTCACGCGCGGCAAACCCGCGTTCAGAGGGGGCGCAGCCAGTCATACCATGTGGGAGGCCCTGCTCCTTGTGACGTATGAACATATTCACGGCAATTTTCCTGGCAGTTTCCACTTGACAGGAAGCGACCGCATAGCATAACTTTCCGCGCATATGAAAACTCCATTAATTTCCTTCCTCCGCCGGAGTATGTGTGTTCTTTGCGTCCTAACGCTGGTTCTGCTTGTGTTTTCTATGCAGTCGCTGGCACAAGGATATGGTTCCATCGTCGGGACCGTCGCCGATCCAACGGGTGCGGTCGTCGCATCCGCCACGGTAACGGCGACGCAGACAGACACAGGCAGAAAGACGGTCGTTACGTCGGGGCCAAACGGGGCGTATGTGTTCCCCACCTTGCTGCCCACGGAATACATGCTCACGGTAAACGCGAAGGGGTTTCAAACCTATGTGCAGTCCGGCGTCGTGCTCCAGGCGAACCAGTCGCTGACGGTCAGGGTTCGGCTTGAGATCGGTGCTGCCACTCAGACGGTTCAGGTTACCACCGAGGTTCCCCAGGTCGACACCACCAGCGGCACCTTGTCCCAGGTCATCGACGAGGACCGCGTCGTCGATCTGCCGTTGAACGGCAGAAATGCGGCCCAGTTAGTGACCCTGGTCGCCGGTGTTATCGACGCCACCAACGAGGGCAACGGTGTCAACCAGGGCAATGGAAAGACATTCCCTGCTGCCGTAGTCACCAGCGCCAACGGGACCCTGCCCAACCAGTCGAACTATCTCCTCAACGGCGGCAACAACGTCGATGAGATGACCAACGTCAACGGGCCATTCCCCTTCCCCGACGCCGTGCAGGAGTTCAGCGTGCAGACCAGCAACTACAACGCCGAATTCGGTCAAAGCGCCGGCGCGGTCGTCAACATCGTCACCAAGTCCGGAACCAAAAAGTTCCACGGCGACCTCTTCGAGTTTCTGCGCAACGGCTACTTCAACGCCAAGCCCTACTTCGCCACAGCCGCGGACAACTACCACCGGCACCAGTTTGGTGGCACCATCGGCGGCCCGGTCATCATCCCCCATTTCTCCACCGGGGCACGCACTCAATTCTTCTTCGGCTATCAGCACACGCTCTTTCACTCAAATTCAAGCGCCACTCAGACGACGGTTCCCACCCTCGCGGAAGAAGGCCTCACCGCCACCGGCGGACAACTCGGCTATGCCGATTACAGCAATCTGTGTGCTGGAAATGTGACGTGCATCCGGCAACTCGAGTTCGCTGCCTCCGGTGCTAACGTCGGTCTATGCGTAAACTCCGCACGGAGCTCTGCTGTCCCCGACCCAGCAGATCTCCAATCCGTTCACCGGTGTGGCCTACCCAAATAACCACGTCCCCGCCAGCGCGTTCGATCCGGCATCCGTGGCGTTTGAGAAGGTCTTTCCCACTTTCTCCGGCACGGAAGCGGCCGGCAAGATCGGGGGCGCGGTCAATTACTTCCAGCCCACAACTCAGTTCTATGACGAATACATCGCCCGCGTGGACCACGCCTTCAGCGACAAGGACCACCTCTTCGGCCACTACTACTCGAACTACTTCGTGCAGGCAGCCGATTACAACCCCGCGATGCTCTCCAGCTACAGGTCGTACTTCAACACCCGTTACCAGAACGCCCTGCTCTCTGAGACCCACACCTTCACCAATAACCTGCTGAACAACCTGATCCTCAACTACCAGCGCGAAGTGGCCCTGCGCGGCGGGCCTCCGGGCAGCACCGACATGACCGACTTCGGAGTCAAGAACATCTGGCAGCCTGCGACCGGCCCCTATATGGCAAACCCATCATCACCGGCTACTTCTCGGCGTCGTCCTCGGCCTTTGCAGCCTGGTCACGCAACAACTACACCTTCAACGACGACCTGCACTGGACCAAGGGCTCCCACAACTTCGCCTTCGGCGGTCACATCGAGCTGAGCAAGTTCGACGTCACCAACGTATACCAGTCGTACGGAGCATTCGGTTTCAATTCCAACACTCAGAATCCCAACGCGATGGCCAACTACCAGATGGGCTTCATGACCAGCTTCACCCAGGGGAACTTCGAACAGGTCAACGACCGCAACCACTTCCCCGGACTCTACGCCCAGGATAGCTGGAAGGCCACTCCCCGCCTCACCATCAACTACGGCGTCCGCTGGGAAGACTTCGCCCCGTGGGCCAACCGCAACGGGAATATGCAGGAGTTCAGCGCATCCGCCTACGCAGCCAACCAGAAAACGACCCTCTTCTCCACCCTGCCCGCCGGCATGTTGCTCACCGGCGATCCCGGCGTCCCCAAGAACAGCGTCAACAGCAAATACGCCCAGTTCATGCCGCGTGTCGGCTTCGCCTACGATATCTTTGGCGACGGCAAGACCGTGGTCCGTGGCGGCGCGGGCATCTTCTACCAGGACCGCCTGCCCGGCTTCTTCAACCTCAGTCAGGCCAGTTGGGTGCCCAATAACGAGTCCGTCACGCTCACCAACGATGGCATGTACAGCACCACCGCCGGTGCCAACCCCGGCGGCCCATTCAGCGATCCGTATTGCACCACAACCGCCTTCTGCGTGGCCGACAAGGTCACTAACCCATTCCCCTACACTCTGCCCTTCCCGTCCACGCAGATCTTCCCCAACGGGATCACCCTGGATGAATACGATCCCTCCGGCAACTTCCAGGTGCCTGTCACCAACGACTTCAACCTGACCGTCGAACGTCAACTCTTCACCAGTTGGGCCGTCCGCGTCGCTTATGTCGGTTCCACCTCCCGCCATCAGTTTGTCAGCGTGGAAATCAACCCAGCCGTCAACCTCACCGGCCTCCCCGGCGCCTCACTCGGCGTCAACCAGCGGCGTATCTACAATACGGCCCCCACCGTCGGCCCATGCATAACCGGCACAGGTTGCAACGCAAACTACTCCGACATCATCGACGCGGCCATGATCGGCAACGCCCACTTCAACTCCTTCCAGGGGACCCTGGAAAAGAAGATGTCCCACGGCCTCTCCGTGCTGGCCAACTATTCCTGGTCGAAGTCCTTCGACGACATGCCGCAGGCAACCAGGGTCAACAACACCGAGGACCTCAACTCGGGCGACTCCTATGTGTATCCTCTGTATCCTGCCAACGCCACGAATATACCCGCGGCTGCCATTGTCCCGGACATCAAGGCGCTCGACCGCGGCCTGTCTGACATCGACCACCCCAGTGCCCTCTCCGTCTCCTACGTCTACGATCTGCCCAAGCTCCATCAGGGGTACCGCGCGGTGCAGGCGGTTGCCAATGGATGGCGAACCAGCGGTCTCTTCCAGCACCACTCCGGCGATTCCCTCACCGCTTACTATGGATCGGAAAACTCGCAGACCGCCCTCGGCCAGGACCGCGCGCAGCGGGACTACACTCAATCGGCTTACTCAGTCGTACCGGGCGGTGGCAATTGCACGGCTGGCAAATCCTGCATCACCTGGCTGAATAAGGCCGCATTCTCCAAACCCAGCCAAACCGGCCCAGGCACCGGATTCGGCAACGTGGTCAAAGGCACGCTCCGTGGCCCCGCCTACACCAACTGGGACGCGGCCGTCGTTCGCACATTCCCCATCTACCGCGCGACCGACATGGAGTTCCGCGTCGAGTACTTCAACGTGATCAACCACACCAAACTAGGCAACCCGCAAGTCTCAGAGTCCAATGCCGCCTTTGGAACCATCACTTCATCCAACCCCTCCACGGACGCTGAGCGCATCGCGCAGTTCTCGCTGAAGTTCCTCTTCTAAGGAGACGGGGTTCACAACCGTTGTTTCAAATGAAGTGCCGGCGCCCAGCTCTCGCTATCGAGAACTGGGCGCCGGCCTTTTGCGTCTCTTGGCCTGCTTCAGCGCCGGCAGAAGCAACTTGTGCTCGTATGCAGTCCCTCACTTGGGAACGATCGACAGCGCAGTCTACCCCGTAGGGATCGGTCCCATCTCTTGAATTGCCTCGGAAGATCGCGAACGGCACGCGGCCGGCGGATTTATACTGCGCGGCATGGGACAGGTGAGGGATCTGCTGCGCGAAATGTGCTGGGGGCTCCCCCAGTCGCGTATGCTGGCGCGCGAGATCGGCGACTACAAGCCGTCGCTGCGCGCGCTGGTGCACGAGCTCTTCGGCCAGCAGGCCCGGCTGCGCATGCGTGCGGCCGATGTGGCGCGGCGCATCACGGACCGCGATCCGGCCCCGCTCCAGCCCTACGCCGACGAGCTGGCGGGTCTGCCGGAGTCGCTGCCGGTTGCGGAGTCGCAGACGCGCTGGCACATGGCGCTGATTGTCTCGCGCGTCGCGCACACCCCGGCGCAGCGTCTGCGCGCGGCGCGCATCATGTCGCTGCTGGCCGAGGACGAGAGCAACGCCCTGCGCTGTGCTGCACTGGAAGGGCTGGCTACCCTCGCGCTCAACGAACCCTCGCTACGAGATGACGCCGAGGCGCTGGTGGAGCAATATCTGTGGAACGGCACCCCCGCCATGAAGGCCCGCGCCCGCCACATGCAAAAGAAGCTCACGAAGAAGTACGCCGACCGCTAACCGACTCACCGTGTCAGCAGCGCCGAAAGTGATTTCCATCCACGGTTACAAGAAGGCCGCCATTACTGGCGGCCTTTGTGGGTGCAATTTGTATAAGGTCACGTTGCGGCACGGCTGAAGCCGTGCCCTTCCGGTTGGATTTCTCCGTTCCGGCAATGGCTACTCCACCCCGACGGTCTCTTCTTCCTGCACCGGCGCGGCGGGCTTGATCTCGTTGAGCGAGATGAAGCCGGGCTGCTCTTTCTCGCCCAGGATCTCCTTGCGGTAGAGCCGCGCCATCCTTGCGTTTTCTGCGTCGAGCTTCATCTTGGCGTCGCGTGCGCGGATCTTCTCTTCGCGCGCGTTCTTGGCGATGCCGCTCTTCTCGAACGTGTCGTTGGCCGCGGCGTTAACGTGCGCCTGGTTCAGCACCAGGTCGTACTTGTCCTGCATCTCCAGGCCGACCTTCTTGCCGCCGGCGAAGATCTCGTGCCGCCCATGCTCCTCGTACCACTTGGTCAGGGTCGAGGTCATGTGCATCTTCTCGATGATGTTGCGCCAGCCCACGCCCGTGTTGTACGCGCAGAAGCTGATCTCGCCCTCCTGCGTCGCGTACGGGATGATGCACTGCTCCGTCCGGCGGAAGTCGTAGTTGAACAGGTCCTGGAACCACATGCCCGCGATGAAGAGGAAGTTCCAGCGGTCGCCGCGCCGCTTCTTGATGTCCTCCATGGTGCGGTCGGCGGTCACCTTGCCGTAGTCGCGTCCGCTGGCGCCGAAGCTCTTGTCGAACTTCATCAGCAGGTCCTTGATCTTGAAGTGCGTCGGCGCGTTCTGCGGCGTGTAGTTGCGCAGCAGGGCAAGCGCGGCGCCCAGCATCGACAGGTACTTGCCGCGGGCCGCGTCGTTGACCTTGGCGATGTCCTTGGCGAGCTGCTCGGCCTGGATGAACGCGGTCACCGGCGCGGCCTCCTTCGTCTCCTTGTCCACCATGATGGCCATGGAGATGCCGCAGTTCGGGTGGCATCCGCAGGTGAGCTGGCCCCACTCGCGGTCCGGCCCGTGCACCAGGTCGGCCCAATCGGAGAAGGTGGACATGAACGAGATGGGGAACCAGTCGCGCACCGGCTCGCCCAGGCCGGTCTGGTTCTTGACGTCGTGCGCCATGTGCGAGAGCGTGTAGCGCTGCGCGATGCGGCGTTCGTCGCTGATGGCCTCGTCGCGGCCCGTGAAGCTGACCGGCTGGAAGCTGAGGAAGTGGATGATCTTCGGATTGTCCAGCGCGAACTGGATGATGCGGCCCACCTGCTCGTTGTTGATGCCGTTCACGATGGTGGTCACCGGCACGATGTCCACGCCCGCCTCGTGCAGGTTGTGGATCGCCTGCAGCTTCACGTCGAACGCATTGCCCACCTTGCGATGCGAGTTGGCTGCATTGCCGATGCCGTCGAACTGTAGATACACGTAACGCAGGCCCGCCTCATACGCGGCCTTGCAGAACTCCTTCGACTTGGCGAACTCGATGCCGTTGCTGGCCGCCTGCACGCTGGTGTAGCCCACCTTGCGCGAGTAGGCCACGGCGTCCAGGAAGTACGGGCTCAGCGTCGGCTCGCCGCCGGAGAACTGTACGCTCATCTGCCGCTTGGGCTTCACCGTCACGGCGTTGTCCAGCATGGTCTTGATCTCGTCCCACGTCAGCTCATGCACAAAGCCGACCTGGTTGGCGTCCATGAAGCAGGGGTCGCACATCATGTTGCAGCGGTTGGTCAGGTCGATGGTCAGCACCGCGCCGCGTCCGTGGGTCACCGTGGACGTGCCGTGGTTGTGCAGGCGCGCGTCGTTGTGCGCGCGGATGTCGCGGCCGGGGAAGACCTCTTCCAGGTGACGCATGAACGCCGGGTCGATCGACATCACGTCCTCGAAGTGGCCGTGGATGGGGCAGTCCTTCACCATCAGGATCTTTCCGTCGCGCTCGACGATCTGCGCCTTCAGCTCGCCCACCTTCTCGTTCAGCAGTATCTCGTGGGGCAGCTTGCCGTCTACAATCTGCTGGCGGATCTCCGGCAAGCACTTCGGACACAGAGAGTCCGTGGTGCGCGGCCAGCCCAGCGGCGGCTTCTCCTTCTCGTAGCTCTTCAGCAGGGGCTTGTCGCTCCACTTGGGCGTAAAGCTGGGGCGTATCGGCGAACAGCGAGTTGAGTTTGCTGTAGACAACCCATCCGCCCTTGGCGGCCTGGACCATAACTCTCTCGAATACCTTTGCGCGCTTTGCCATGTGATGTTCTCTCCTGAAGGAATGCCGATCGGGACGGGGCCTGGGCTCTCTCATCCTGGGGCTTGAAGAAACCAATCTGCTGCCTGATGAAACGAATCCTGGGAACGGTTCAACGAACCCGTGCTGGAACGCGGTCCACTGTTCAATCGGAACGGGTGTCTCCATGACACAATGCCGTCGCTAAACAAGACGCATTCCAGTCATAAGACTACGCATCCGGCGGCGACATTTAAACGAACAAGTAGCGAACGGCAATATCCTGCATTGAATGGGGATCGGGTGCGGCGAATGGAACTGCGGCGACACTTGAAATCCGCCCGCAAGTTGCCCAGCCAACGTAAATTTTTTGCTCTCCAGGGTGGATTACCAATCAGGCACTGTGCGTCCGATAGCGCCACTGCGGCATTGACCCGCGCTTTTCCCCCTCCCCATACTGGAGTGTGGGGAGGTGTCGCCATGGCCAACGACCAGCCCAAGCGTTGGGAGCGGCAGGTGCGTGATGCCGCGCTGCGCGTCGAAGAGGACCTGCGTCGCGTCGTCGCCTACATCAACGATCAGGTCGTGCCGGACGTCCGTCGCGACGGGTCCCAGGCGCTGCGCGCCGCCGCCGAGCAGTTGCAGAAGTTGGCCCAGCGCATGGACGATCGCCGCGCCGCGGCACACGGCGAGGGCCCGCCTGTTCCTCAACCCCCTGCGCCAGATAAGGACAAGCCGCAGCCTTGAACCGCATCGCTCATCGCCGCCGCCGCAGTGCCACCGCGCCTGGCCGGGCGCTGGGCAGGATTCTGAACTGGGCGCTGCTTCCCGCGCTTGTGCTTGGCCTTGCGGGCTGCCGCCACAAGAACAAGACAGCCATCTATCAACCTCCGCCGCCATTGCCCGCGACCGCTCGCAGCACGACCGCCGCGCGTCCAACCCATCCCAACGCAGCCGGCCAGGCCACGCCCAGCGCCTCCGCGGGAACCACAGCCTCCGCTCCGCAACCCGTGCCGCACGGCAAGCCGGTCTCCAGCGAGATTGGCCTGGCAAGCTGGTACGGCCCGCCCTACGCCAACCGCAAGGCGGCCGACGGCAGCGTCTACGACCAGAACGCCATGACCGCCGCGCACCGCACCCTGCCCATGGGCTCCATCGTCCGGGTCACAAACCTCGCCAACGACCAGTCGGTCGTCGTGCGCATCACCGATCGCGGCCCCTTCGTCGGCGACCGCATCATCGACCTCTCGCTGGCCGCGGCCAAGGAGACCGGCGTCTATCGCGCGGGGGTCGCCAGGGTGAGGGTAGAGGCCTACGCTCCGCCCGAGCGCCCGGGCGTCGATCCAGCCGGCAAATGGTGCGTGCAGATCGGCGCATTCCCCGACGAGGCGAGCGCCGTCAAGCTCAAGAACAGCCTCATGCGCCGCTACTCCACCGCCAAGGTCATCGAGTTCGCCGGCCCCACCGGCCACTGGGTACGCATCAACCCGCAGAACGCCGACAAGACCACCGCCAGCAAGATCGCGGAGAACATCCACGTCCCCGTCCCCGGAGCCCTGCCCTACATCGTCCGCCTCAATTAGGAATCCTTCGCAAGAGCCCCGGATTTGCAGAAAACCTCTTCACAAGCCCATGTTTTGAAAGGGCGGGACTTCAGTCCCGCCAGAAAGCGTGAATAATCAATGAGGCTTTAGCCCCTGAGGGAATGTTGAGAGCTTGTTCAGAGCTTCTTTAACAATAAAGATCAATCTAATCAAGCCAGTCGATTTCATGCGTACTCCTCTATCAGGTAGAAAACGAAATTACTTGGCCGCTAATTTGGCTTGGATCATTGAAATGACCGCTTGCTCGTCAAGCGAGTCAAACCGCCGACCTTCAACGTCGAGGGACATGACTCGTGATCCCAATAGAGCAAACCCTCCTAGGATCTCGAATGAATGTTCTGACGGCGTCGTTTTTAGGAAAAGAACGTATCTATAACCTGCGACCGGAAGCCCAAAGTTGTAGACGCCCACAAACCTCCTTTTCCCATTGGGGAGCAACACCATGCCCCCTTTACGTTCAAGCGTGACGGTATAACCTTCAAAGGTTCCCTTCAGGAATTGTTGAGGTTGGAACTTGTAGGTCGAATATACAAATCCACCACCTTTGGTTAGGTGGCTTCCCGTGGGTTCGACACACCAATCGCGATCACATCAGAGCAGCGATGTGAAGCGGATCAAGCTTGCCGAAGTAGTCGTACCGCGCATGTAATGCGCACTTCCCTCGCCAGAGCATTTTCTTTATTGAAAATGGCAGGCGCGTCCGGTTTCGAGGCGTTTGCGCGGTCGGCCTCTGATGAGGGAATCACGAAGTTTTGGCGCGCCGCGGCTCCGGTCGAAAGGTCTACATACGGGAACTTGTTTCGCTCAGCGTCATCATTGCGGTTAGCTCCTAGAACTTGACCCCAACTCAAAGATGAGCAAAGAAACAACAGAATAGCGGGGACTGTAACTCGGTTAACCATGATTCTCCTTTTGCATAGCCAAGCTGTGATCATTCGATGGTGAAATTATACCGGTACGCGGATAGCCGCAAACACAAAGCAGTTTACGATATGCAAAAACGGGGCGGGTGGCCCAGGTCTGAGGTGAGTAACAGAATCGGGTGCCCCAGGTCTCGATTCTGAGACCTGGGTATGGGCGGCGGCAACCCCTCCCGCTCCCGAAGATTTTTTCCCCGAATTTCCCCGTAAAATCGCGTGTCAAGCCCCTCGACCCTCCAAAATCCCCTCAACCAACAGAAAACAAAAGAGAAAAACATTTCCCGCAAGTGGCATAATAGTTATGCTCGAAGTCGTATAATTAAAGCAGTAGGTAACAAACAGACCCGGTCAACCAGCCGGGCCTTCGCATTAGCGCGCCACTTACCGCCGCAAGTCATTGCAAATCAATACTTTAGACGTAACAGCAATGGAATGAAGATTTTACCGGACACAACCCGCAAAACCCGCAATTTTCACCCCTAACCCAAATGTTCAGACGACTTTGCCAGTAACCCATCTGCAATGACGACTTTAGCGTCGAGCACCCCGCGCAATCGATTGATTACATTCCACTTACACCAATCACAGTCGAAGGGGGGGGGGGGGGGAGAGAATAAACGGCGATCAAACAGCGAACGAATGACGAACAAATCCTGGGTCGTCGTTGAGGCGCGCTCCGCAAGAATCTGGCGAAGATTCTTTCAACGTCCCGGCGCGGCGGGTGGATCCAGCGCGGGAGGCGCATAGTAGGGCAGCTTCTGCTGCTCCTCGGTGGCGCGCTTCACGCCGATGTCGCCGAACAGCAGGCTTGGCGCAATGGTCGTCACCGGGACCGCGCCCAGCGTGTTGGACACATGCTCGTCGTCGCCTGCCGCCACAATCTCCGAGCGCAGGCTGCGATTGTCCAGCTCGTCGAAGACCGCGCCGCGCACCAGTTGGCGGCTGCCGTCGGGATGCACCAGGTAGAGCAGCCGCGGCGCCAGCTCTCCGCCCAGCGTCTCCACCGCGTACACATCGCGGCCCTGTTCCTTGGCCATCGCAAGCAGCCGCGCGTTCATCGCCTCCGCGCTCAACGGCGCATTCGACTTGAAGAGCATCACGCCCTCGCGCGAGCGTGCAGCCTGCCCCACGGCAGCGCGACCGTGCCCGTTCGACGCGGGAAAGTCCCGCACCGGCGTGCGCCCGATCAGATAGTTCTCCAACTTGCCGTTCACCGCAACGTCGACCGCCTGCGCCGGAACGCCTTCGTCGTCCACCGTGTACGAGCCAAGCAGCGTGCGCCCCGCGAAGCTCTTCATCGGCGGATCGTCCGTCGCGCTGAGGAAATCGGGCAGCACGCGCGCATGGAAGCTCGACGTATAGATCCCCTGGGTGCGCGCGGTGGTCCCCATCTCGGGCCGGTCTGCCTCCACATTGGGAATGAAGAGCCGGTCCATCACGTCCGCCGCCGCGTCGCCGCTGAAGAGCACCGGGCCGTGATAGTCCTCGGCGGAGACCACGGGAGCATTGCGCAGCGCCTCCAGGCTCTTCAGGTCGTCGATCACGCGTTTGCGGAACTCCGGCCACGTCTCCAACTCCTTTGCATTCGCCGCGGTCGTCCCGTTGTCGCGCGCCAGTTGCATTCCATCGGGGGCCTGTCCGCCTACGCTGATATTGGCGCTGTAGCCAGCGTATCCCTGGCGCACAACCGTCCCTTCGCTATTCACCAGATAGCGGTTCACCGCCAGGCTGCGCAGGCTGGCGGACGAATACTGCACATTCGCTGCATTGGCGCGGACCTCCGGGTCGCTGGCGTAGAGGCCGCTGGCCTCCACGATGCGCCGCTTCCACTCCGCGCGATCGATGTCCAGCGGGACCAGCGGGCCGATGGATGGGACCGCCTTGGCCGGAGCAAAATCCTTCTCGGTCGGCGGAGTCTGGAAGCGCTTCAGCGCGGCCAGCTTGGCCGTGTACGCGCGCAGGGCGTTTTTGTACGCCTCGTCGGTCGCGGTCCACAGGCAGTAGCGGATGGCCTCGGGATTGTCGTCCGTCGGCGCCAGCATCGCCGTGCCGTCTCCGCGGCTGCTGCTGGAGTCCGTCGTGTAGCTGCCGATGCGCACCGTGACCCGCACAATCCTCTGGTGGCCCGCCACCTCGCGCACCAGCGCGCCAAAGTTGGCCACCGCCTCGTAGGTGCTGAAGTCGTCCACGCGGTACTCGATGAAGTAGGGCCGCTGCATTCCGGGAAGCACCAGTTGGGCCTGCTCGCGCTCCAGCTCCGTCTGCATGGCGCGCAGCACCGGGTCGTCCTTTGGCAGCTCCTGCGGCGCGGCCGAATATGTAACCAAAGTTGCGCCAAATAGGGCAAATGTGGCAAGAACCCCAGGAAAAACCCGCCTTATTTGTAACCCTGAAAGAAGCATTTTCATCAATTTGCTCCTTTTTCTGGTCTTAATTCCTCTGCCGGAGCGCCCGGCGGAGGCAGAATGGGCGGCCGCGCCGAGCCCTGCGCCTGGCGCTGCGTCTCAATCTGGCTCACCAGCATCGCCGGCGCCACCGCGCTCACCGGAATGCTGCCCGACTCCGCGCCGCATATTCCGTTGAATATCTCCTGCTTGTCGCCGGTCGCCACAATGCTGTTCAGCGCCGCCTGCGGCGTGCCCACGATGCTGACCCCGCGCACCAGCTCGTCTGGCCGCCCATCCACATACACCCGGTACACCACCAGCGGAATCACCTGGAAGGCCTGCGGCGAACGCCGCGTCGTCACCGCGAAGCCGGAGGAGATGTCCTCGAAGTAGAGCCCGTAGGCCTTGCCCTGCTTCTTCGCCTCGGCGATCAGCATCTGTCGCAGCTCGCTCTCCGGCACTGACTTCGACGAGGTCACGATCAGGTTTCCCTGCCGCCCGGTCGGCATGTGGCCCGTTTCGGCGCGGCCGTGGCCGTTCGACTGCGAGACGCTGGCGATGGGCTCGCGCGACATCAGGAAGGTCTCCAGCACGCCGTTCTTGATCAGCTCGACCCGCCGCGCGGCCTGGCCCTCATCGTCGAAGTCGTAGTGCCCGCTCAGCGATGTGCCCTGGAACGTGGACAGCGTCGGATCGTCGGCCACGCTGAGGAACGTGGGCAGGATTGGTTTGCCGAGCATCTTGGTGAAGGTCTCGCCCTCCTCGTCGCCGCGCTGCCGCTGGCCCTCCAGCCGGTGCCCCAGCACCTCGTGGAAGAAGACCGCCGAGGCGCGCCCGCTCAGGATCGCCGGCCCGTCGAACGGCTCTGTCACCGGCGCCACGCGCAACGCCTCCAGGTTCTTCGCCATCTCGATGGCCTTGTCGGCAATCGTCTTCTGGTTGGGCAGGCGGTCGGCGGATTCGGCCTCGAAGGTCTCTTCGCGGAAGATATCCATGCCGTCGGCGGCGCGCGTCCGCGCCACAATCACCAGTCGCGCCGTCTGGCTGGGCGTATCCACGCGCGCGCCCTCCGACGAGACGAAGTAGTCGGTCTCATTCGACGCCTCGAACTCGACCTGGTCGGCAAATACATCGGGAAACTGCGCGAACAGGCTGGAGATCTCGCGCAGGCGCTGCTCCCACGCAGCGCGGTCCACCACCAGCGCCGGCGCGGGCGGAAGCAGGTCCGTCTGCGGCTGCTCCACGCTGAAGTCCGCCGAGGTGTCCTCCTCCTTGGCGCGCACCTGCTGCTCGGTCTTCACCTTCAGATAGCCGTCCAGTGCGCGCGCATATCCGCGATTGGTGGCGTACCACAGCGAGCGCGCGATGGCGTCGCGGTCGTCGGTCAACGGAAGGGGAAGCGTGGTCAGCGCGCTGTTGCGGTGGTCGCCGTGCGTGTTGTCTTCCGCCGGGCTGCCCAGCCGCACCTGCACGTCCACCGAACGCACGCGGCCCTGGTTGGAGCTGGTGATCGCGCCGTACTCCGCCGCAATGCTCACCGCCGTCGCATCGTCCACCGCATAGCTGATGAAGTAGGGCTTGGGCTGTTGCGCGGCAGCGGCCCCATCGGCCCCCAGCGACGACATCGCCCGCTGCAACTCCGCGTCCAGCGCATTGACCAGAATTGTATCGGCTGCAACCGGCTTCGCCGCCGCGGCGGAGCTTGCGGGAGCAGCACTGAACGCCGCCCGTGCGCTGCGCTGCGCATCCAGCGTGCCTGCGGCAAACAGCGCCGCCACGAACGCAGCGGCCAAAATCACAATTCGGTTGATCCTGCGTCTGTTCGTTCTACTCTCTGTCATTGACCCCGTCTTTGTTTGTAAAGCTGCGACATCCAGTCTATCGGAATGCTACACGGATGCTGCGACCGCTGTCTTTGCGACCGCGCGCGCAACATGGAGATGGCTTGGCTGTAGAATTCTCCTCTGAGATTCTCAACAGGTTCTGTGCGAGGTTTGTTGCTATGAGTTCCGATTGTCTCTTCTGCAAGATCGTCGCCGGCAGCATTCCGGCCAAGCGCGTCTACGAGGACGAGCTGTGTATCTGCTTCACCGACCTCCGCCCCCAGGCGCCGACCCATCTGCTGATCGTTCCCCGGCAGCACATTGCGTCGCTGGCGGAGGCCGAGCCTGTGCAGTCGTCGCTGCTGGGCCATCTGCTTACCAAATCCGCCGAAATTGCGCGCGCCTCCGGGCTCGACCACGGATACCGCGTCGTCCTCAACTCCGGCCCCGACGGCGGACAGACCGTCGATCACCTCCACCTGCATCTTCTCGGCGGCCGGCCCATGGGCTGGCCTCCAGGCTAGGGATGGGCTGGCCCAAGCCAGGTTTTCTGTGAGTTACCAGATAGATTCGTCTGAGAGTTCACAATGGATCAGGGAGAATAGCGTAGAACCTGCGGGGAGCTTTCGTGCGCGCTGTTGCTGCAGAGCAACGCGCAGCCGTTTATGCGGCGGAGTACGCCGCCGCTGTTCCTCAGTGGATCGTCCGGCCGTTCTACAGAAGGGGCTGACTCGTGTCTTTCGAATCCGCGCACTCGCAACCCGGCCACGCTGGTCCCCACAGCCTTGACAGCCCGCGCGGTTCCTCAGCACCGTCCGATCCGCCATCCAACGAACCGCTCTGCGTGGACCTGGATGGCACGCTGGTCAAGAGCGACACGCTGCTGGACACGGTGCTAGTGCTGGCGCGGCAGAGTCCCCGCTCGCTGCTGCAATTTCCCAGGTGGATCGTCCAGGGCAAGGCAGCATTCAAGCGCAACGTCTCGTTGGTGGCCGCGCTCGATGTCGCTCATCTGCCCTACAATCAGCCGCTGCTCGAGGCTCTGCGGCAGCAACACGCCGCCGGACGCGAGATCTATCTTGCAACCGGCGCGGACAATCTGCTGGCCGAGCGCGTGGCCGAGCATCTGGGCCTATTCTCCGGCGTCCTCGCCTCCGATGGCAGCCTCAACCTCACCGGAGGCAACAAGCTCGCCGCCTTCCAGCAGCGCTTCCCGGCAGGCTTCAGCTACATCGGCAACGCCCGGCCCGACCTGCCTCTGCTCACCCACTCGGTCCATCCCATGGTCGCCAATCCGTCCCGAAGCCTGCGCGCGGCGCTGCGTTCGGCGGCAGTGCGGCCGACGCGGACCTTTACCGACAAAATCTCGCCGCTTAAGGCCTGGATGCGCGCCATCCGGCTGCATCAGTGGGCCAAGAACACGCTGATCTTTCTGCCCCTGCTGCTGGCCCATGTGCGCGCCGTGGGGCCGGTCGTCGCGGCCTTCCTCGCCTTTCTCAGCTTCGGGCTGGCCGCCTCGGCAACCTACATCTTCAACGATCTGCTGGACCTCGAGGCCGACCGCCACCACCCGCGCAAGCGCAGCCGGCCCTTCGCCGCCGGCGACCTCTCGCCGATCACAGGTGCGGCCACCATCCTGCTCTTTCTTGCGTTGTCCCTGGCGCTTGCCCTGCTTCTGCCGCGCGTTCTTACGGCATTGTCTCCGCAGTTCCCATGGAACGGCCAGGGCAGATTCATCGAGTGGCTGGTGCTCTACGCCATCTCCACCGCCGTCTACTCGCTGCGCCTGAAACGGATGATTCTGGTGGATGTGATGGTGCTGGCGTGCCTGTACACCATCCGCATTCTCGCCGGCTCTGCGGCCGCTGGTGTGATGGTCTCGCCGTGGCTGGCCGCCTTCAGCATCTTCTTCTTCCTCTCGCTCGCCTTCGTCAAGCGCTTTGCCGAGCTGGAAAGCATGAGCCTGCGCAGCCAGGCTCCGGACGCCCTCGCCGTCAAGGGCCGCAACTACCGCGTCTCCGACCTCGAGCAACTGCGCAGCTTCGGCACGGCCAGCGGATACGCGTCGGTCGTGATCTTCGCGCTGTACATCGGCACCGTGGTCGCGCAGGGCCTCTATTCGCACCACACACGCCTGTGGCTGCTGGTCCCCGTGCTTCTGCTCTGGCTCAGCCGGCTGTGGCTCAAGGCCTCCCGCGGCGAGCTGGAGGAGGACCCCGTCGTCTACGCCATCACAGACCGGCGCAGCCTCCAGCTTGGAGTGGTCGTCGTCGCCATCGTCCTCTCCGCGCTGTGAAGCCGCGATACACTAGAGAGCGACAGCACTCAGAGTGGAAGCCCCTTAAAATGACGAGGCGACCAACCCTCTGCCGAATGGATTCATGAACGAAACCATCCCCCAACTCCTCAGCTACGACGAACCCTCCCTCGACGCCGCATTCGCCACGCTCGCCGATGAGGTCCGCGCGGAAACCTCCTCGCAGCGCGATGCAGAAGCCTTCCGCCTGCACTGGCTCGGCCGCAAGCAGGGCCGCCTGAAGCTCATCAGTGATGCCTGGCTCAAGTCCGCGCCCGCCGAGGCGCGCAAGCCCCTCGGCATTCGCTTCAACCAGCTCAAGCAGCAGATTGAAGCTGCCCTCGCGGCAGCCGTCGCAGCCCCGCCGGCCGCATCCGCGAAGGCTGATCTCGACATCACCCTTCCCGGCTCCGTACGCGCTCCAGGTATTCCCCACCCCCTGCTGAAGACGATGAACGAGATCGTCGCCGTCTTCCATCATCTCGGCTACTCCACCGCGCTCGGCCCGCAGGTCGAGAGCGACTTTTACAACTTCGAGGCGCTGAACTTCCCGCCCAACCACCCCGCGCGCGATACCCAGGACACGCTCCTCCTCGCCGGACAGCAGGCAAAGCCCTCGCGCGACCGCCTGCTGATGCGCACCCACACCTCGCCCGTCCAGATCCGCAGCATGATAGCCCAGGCCCCGCCCATTCGCATCGTCGTCCCCGGCAAGGTGCATCGCAACGACGCCGCCGACGCCACCCACTCGCCCATCTTCCACCAGGTCGAAGGCCTCGCGGTGGACACCGGCATCACCTTCTCCGACCTCAAGGGAACGCTCGACCACGCCATGAAGGCGCTCTTCGGCTCCAGCGTCAAGACGCGCTTCTTCCCCAGCTTCTTTCCCTTCACCGAACCCAGCGCCGACGTGCAAATCTCGTGCATCTTCTGCGCCGGCGCGGGCTGCCGCCGCTGCAAGCACTCCGGCTGGATCGAACTGCTCGGCTGCGGAATGGTCGATCCCACCGTCTTCGCCGCGGTCACCGACGAGCGCCGCAAACTCAATCCCGCCGACGACGCATACAACCCCGAAAAGATCTCCGGCTTCGCCTTCGGCATGGGCGTCGAACGCATCGCCATGGTCCAGCACGGCATCTCCGACATCGGCCACTTCTTCTCCGGCGACATGCGCTTCCTGGAGCAATTCGCATGAACATACTCTCAGCCTGGCTCCGCAGCTACGTCCCCGGCATCACCGTGGACGACCGCCAACTCGCCGATGACCTCACCCTGCGCGGCATCGCCGTTGAGGGCATCCACGATCTTGGCCCCGGGAACGGCCACCTCTTCGAGATGGACATCACCACCAACCGCGTCGATGCGATGAACCACTACGGCATCGCGCGCGAGGCGGCCGCCATCTACAACCTCCCGCTCGCCCCGCTCGACACCGCGCTGCCCGCCGCAACCCCTGCTGCTAAGCCATTCTCCGTCGAGATCGCCCCCGATGCCCAGGGCCTCTGCGGCCGGTTCACCGCGCGCGTCCTGCGCAACGTCACCGTTGCGCCCTCCACCGGGGTCGTCGCCGAGTACTTCGCGCTGTTGGGATCGAAGCCCATCTCCAATGCAGTCGATGCCTCCAACTTCGTTCTGCAAGGGATGGGCCATCCCACCCACGCCTTTGACCTGGACAAGCTCGACGGCGGAATCATCGTCCGCCTCGCGCGCAAGGGCGAGCGGCTCAAGCTTCTCGATGGCTCCGAGCACACGCTCGAAGCCGACGATCTCGTCATCGCCGACCACGCGAAGGCTCTGGGCCTGGCCGGCGTCATGGGCGGCTGGGACTCCATGATTACCGCGGGGACCAAGAACATCCTGATCGAGGCCGCGTGGTTCGATCCCGTCAGTATTCGTCTCAGCGCGCGCCGCCACGGCCTGCACACCGACGCCTCGCACCGCTTCGAGCGCGGCGCGGACCTCAACGCCTGCCCGGTTGCCAACGCACTGGTCGCAAAACTCATCCTTCAATCCGGCGGCACGCCCGAGGGCGAGCTGGTCGACGTCATCGTCCCATCGGTCGCCGCGCGCACCGCCAATCGCCAGCCCATCGCGCTCTCGCTTCGCCAGGTGCGACGCCACCTCGGTGCCACCCTCGACGACCAGCCCGGCCAATCCGCCCTCACCGCCGATCTGGTCCGCCAGGTCCTCACCGCCCTCGGCTGCACCCTCACAGAAGCCGCAACCAACAACCAGCAACCAGCAACCTTCTCCCTCCAACTCCCCTCCTGGCGGCTCGACCTCGAACGCGAGATCGACCTCGTCGAAGAGGTTGCGCGCGTCTACGGATACAACCGATTCGCCAACACGCTGCCCACCGCGCTGCCCGTCATCGCGCACCCGGCAGCCGCCGCGGAGTCCGCCGTCCGCACGCGTCTGCTGGCCCTCGGCTACTCCGAGGCGATCTCCAGCAGCTTCGCATCCGAATCCGACGGCGCAATCTTCCTCGCGGCGAATCAGAATCAGCAATCCACGTCAGGCGGCCTCATCGCGCTGGATAATCCACTCTCCGACGAGGCCCGTCTTCTGCGCCCATCGCTCGCGCCGGGAATGCTCGCCATGCTGGCCCACAACCTCAACCGCGACGTGCGCGAGGTGCGCCTCTTCGAACAGGGAACAATCTTCACCGGCTCAGCCGATCAGGTCGTCGAGTCGCCCAGCCTATCGCTCGGCCTCACCGGCGAGCTGCCCTCGACGCGCCTGCACAGCTCCAGGGACGCCGCCGTCTTCGAGCTGAAGTCTGTCATCGAATCCCTCCTCTCGCTCTTTGCCGCATCCGTGGACGCGCTCTCCACCAGCGCCGCCTCTGCGCTCGCCTTCTCGCCCGACGCCCCCGCGTGGCTCGAGCAGGGCCGCAGCGCTACGGTTCTGCTCGACGGCGCACCCATCGCCTGCTTCGGCGAGCTGGTTGCTTCGCAGCGCGAGGCGCGCAAGCTGCGCCAGCCCGTCTTCCTCGCCGTGCTCGACCTCGACACCCTCTATCGCCTTCCCCTGCGCCGCGCCGCCGCGCGCGAGCTCTCCCGCTTCCAGGCCGTCGAGCGCGACTTCTCCTTCACCTTCGCCGACGCCGTGCAGTGGCGCACCATCGCCCAAGCAATCGCCGCACTCGCCATCCCCGAACTCACGCGCTTCACCCCGGTCGAGATCTTCCGCGATGCGCGAGCCGGCTCCCCATCGGCAGCGCCGGCTGGCCACTACGCCCTGCTGCTGCGTTGCGTCTTCCAGTCCACCCAGCGCACCCTGCGCGAGGACGAGTTGTCCGAGTGGTCGTCCAGGCTCATCGCCGCCCTCACCTCCCTCGGCGGGGCTATCCGAACCTAGCGCGATTCCTTCTGCCGGATTCCATTCAATAGAAGCCCCGTTTTGCACAATCACGGAGAGGCCGACCGGCACTCAATCCGCTCTATACTTGCGGGTATGAGTTCAGGTATCAGTGTGGATGAGTTTCAGGCGCTCGAGCAGAAGGTGCTGCGGGCAGTGGAGATCGTAAAGCGCGAGCGCGAGGCGCGTAGCGCAGCCGAGGCCGAGATCGCGTCACTGCGCCAGCAGTTTGCCGCGCAGGCGGAAGCTGCCCAGACGGCCCAAAGCCAGATTGCATCCGCCCAGAGCAAGGCGGAAGCTGCCCAAAGCCAGATTGCGGCCGCCCAGAGCCAAGTAGAGGCCGCCCACAGCAAGGCAGCGACGGCCGAGGGCCAGATCCAGGCCGCGCAGAGCCAGGTGCAAGCCGCCCAGCGCGAGAAAGCAGCCGCCGAGGGCCAGATCGCCGCGCTCATCCAGGAGCGCGACGCGGTGCGCCAGCGGGTCGAGCGGATGCTGCACCAGATGGACGAGCTGTTGTAGGGCGGGATTGTGAGGGCAGTTGTAAGTCTATGTTTGCTTTTCGGAGGGAGTAGGGGGCTTCAGCCCCCTAAATAAAGGTATTCGGAACAATGGGGCTTTAGCCCCGGGCCTTTTGGCGGAGTGGCAATCAAGCTATTTCGTCACCCTCTGCAGCTCGCAGCAGCAGCACACCATCGGGAGAGGAGACGCGCGTGACGGAGTGGAACGAAGATCGGGATGAATCTGGCCTGGGTGGCAATCCTTCGACGAATGCCGCTTCAGACGGCCCCGGCGGCGCACCCGCTCCCGACGCGGTCAGCGTCGAAATCTACGACCAGATCTACAACCTGCGCGGCACCGACGACGCGTACATCCAGCAGATTGCCGCTCTGGTGGATGCCAAGATGCGCGCGGTCGCGGCCCACGGCGGCACAGCCGATTCGCTGCGCGTCGCGGTGCTGGCCGCGCTCAACATCGCCGACGATCTCACGACCCTGCGCGCGCGCTACGATGAGCTGGCCGGCAGTCGGGACCGCTCCGAAGACTCCATGCGCTCCCGCGCCGACACCCTCTCCGAGATGCTCGACGAGCTCTTCGAAGACCGCCGCGCCGGTTGACCGCGCAGGCTGTTGAGCTAGGAACGGAATCTCCTTATCGCCGGTTCAGCCCCAGCAGGCTCAGGAAGAAGCTGCCGAAGATCACCTCCACGCCCAGCATCAGCAGCGTGGCCGAGGGCAGCGTAAGCCGCAGCATGTGCGTCGGCGAGAGCGCTCCGAAGCCCGCCGCGTGCCACAGATAGATCGCGTAACCCAGGATTCCCGCGCCGGCCAGCAGCAGCGTGCAGCCGGCCAGCAGGCCCGTCTCCAGCGTGATGTGCTTGAACAGCCGCTCGAACTGCGGGTTGGGCGGAAGAAATCCTTCCTGCGTCCCGAAGACCTTGGCCGACACAGCGAAGACCGTGATGTGCGTCCCAATCAGCACCAGGCCCAGCGCATAGGTCAGCGTGTCGACGTCGAAGGTGTATGCGCCCACCCGAAGCGGCCCGGGCAGCAGCGCGGCGGCGAGCACAAGCCCCACCGCCAGCGCGGCCAGCCCAGGGTAGAAGAAGAGCCAGCGCGGGCTGTAGAGCAGCAGGAAGCGCAGGTGCCGCCAGCCGTCGCGCCACGAACGAAGGTGCGGCGGGCGCGTGCGGCCGTCGGGCGAGAGTGTGGTCGGCACCTCGGTCATGCGCAGCCCCGCCAGCGAGCTCTTCACCACCATCTCCGAGGCGAACTCCATGCCGGTGGTGCGCAGATTCAGCCCCAGAATCCGGTCGCGGCGGAAGGCGCGCAGACCGCAGTGGAAGTCGCGCACCGGAATGGAGAAAAAAATCCGCCCAACCGCCGACAGGATGGGGTTCCCGATGTACTTATGCAGCGGCGGCATCGCGCCGCGCTCGATGGCCCCGGCAAATCGGTTGCCCATCACCAGGTCGTTGCCCTCCTCCAGCCGCGGAAGGAAGCGCGGCAGGTGCTCGAAGTGGTAGCTGGCGTCGGCGTCGGCCATCATCACGTATTTGCCGCGAGCGGCCTCGATTCCGGCGATCAGCGCCGCGCCGTAGCCGCGCGTCGGGACATCCACCACGCGCGCGCCCTCGGCGCGGGCAATCTCCTGCGAGCCATCGGTGGACCCGTTGTCGGCCACCACCACCTCGCCCGTGACGCCGCTGGCTTCGATCGCAGCCACCGCCTGGCGCACGCAGATGGCCAGCGTCTCCGCCTCATTCAAACACGGCATAAGAATCGTAAGATCGAGATCGGCCATGGGGTGATGGTAGCAAAACGAAGGCGTTATCCGTTGATCGTTCTCCGTTGTTCGTTGTGCGTCGGTGCGTTTTGCTGTGAACGGTCAACGGACAACGGAGAACGTACAACGCACTCATCGCAGCGGCAACGCATAATAAGTTGTGTCGCCGAGCTGTTGCCAGCCTCGGAAGGCGGGGTTGGAGTCGCTGACGCGAGCGTTGTCGAAGTCGCCGACCAGGACCTTCGCGCCCTGGGCGCGGACCGTGGCGATCACCTCATCCCGGTTGGGCAGATCGGCCAGGAAGGGATATACCGGAGTTTCGGGGTCGTAGATCTCGGTAAGAATGCGCACCCCGGCCAGCCGCGCCCAGTACGGGTCGTTGAGGCAGGCCGTGTGGCCGATGCAGGCGACCGTATCTCCGGGCTTTACGCCAAGCGATTCGAGACCCTCGGAGACATGGACCATGGTGGGCGAGTACCAGCCGCCGGGAGACTTGACGAGCGAGAGCTCGCGCCGGTCTTCAAAGACCGTGCGCAGGCTCTCGCCGGTGGCCAGCAGAGCAAGCAGAAGAATCAGCGCCGAGGCGGCGAAGCGAAGGTTCGCCGCCGGGCTGCGCGCCGCCGGCGAGTCCGCTTCGCTCTGCGCATCGGGCAGGCGCAGCGCGGCGAAGAGCGTCAGAATCACGCAAAAATACGCCACCGTTACATAGCGCTCTTCCGTGTTGACGATGGCATAGATGCCCCAGATGGCGACGCCCAGCAGCAGCGGAACCAGCCAGAACGCGTTTGCGCCGTGCCTGCCGGGCTTCCACCGCAACTCGGGGCGCGCCCCCAGCAACACCAGCAGCGCCAGCAGCAGCAGCGCCTCGGGGTGGTTGAAGAGGTAGCGGACCATCAGGACCGAGTCGCGCGTGGCGCGCGGAAGGTCCTGGCGCAGGCTGAAGTGCGGCTTGATCTGCTCGTTCCAGTAGGTGGTGTCGAACCAGTCCGGGTAGGTGCCGTACGGCATCTCGGCGTAGCTGAGGACGAGCGGCGTGTGCATCAACTCCTTCTCGGGATGTTTGAGATCGACCTCGGAGGAGCCAAACTGTCCGGTCTGGGTTGGCTGCAGGTGCATCTTTTCGGTGCCGCCGACGTACCACGCGTAGTTCAGCGCGCCGGAGTCGCCGAAGTCGAAGCGGTGCCTCTGGCGGGAGAGCGCGGCAACGTATGGCCCCGCCACAACCGCAAAGCATGTGAAGGCGATCAGCGCCGCAGACATGGATTCGCATCAGTCCGTGCCGCAGCCAAATCCAGCGGAAGAGCGCAAGCGCAATAATGCAGAGAAACGCAAAGACAAACGCGAACGACTTGGTGAGATAGGCGCATCCCAGCGCCACGCCCATCAGCGCGGCGTAGCGCAGGCGACCGCTGGCCAGATGCGTCAGCAGCGCGGCGATCGCAAACAGCAGGAACGCCTGTAGCAGCGCGTCGGGCCGGACCTTGCCCATCGATAGCTCGCGCTGGCTGGCAATCACCAGCAGCGCAATCCCCAGGTATCGCAACATGGTCCGATCCAGCAGATAGCTCGCTACGCCGACTCGCTGAGCTCGCTGACTCGCTGACCCGCTGTCTCCCGCAGCCGCGCAATCGAGTCGCGTGAAGCAGACGACAGCCACCATCCCCAGCAGAAATATCCCAAAGTTGACGAAGTAGTACGCCCGCAGCTCAGTAGCCAGAGTTGCCCGGAAGAGCATGTGCCCCAGCGCGAGGAACGCCGGATACATCGGGTGCCAGTAGCCGTTGACGATGCCCGCCCAGTGGTGCGCGCGCAGCAGGTCGCCCAGGTCCATATACGCCACCGCGTCGCCGTCAATCTGGTAGCCGTCGTAGAGCGCGTAGCCGAAGGTGGCCAGGGCCGCCAGCGCGCAGTAGAACGGAAAGAATCGGCGGAGCAGTGTGGACACGGCAGACGCATCGAAGTGATCTTCCCGCGGATCGCCTGGGTTCACCTTCTGCCTCCCTCTGTTGCCTCGATTATCGCAGAGCAGTCCGCGGACTGCCCATGCGTGGGTCGCGCGGCGCATTTGTGATACTTTCTCCTTGTACCTCGCGAGGCCGGACTGGCCGGCCTCTACCTGCTCCGCAAACCTCGGCGCGGCGGCGCGGATGGGGGTTCAAGCGGCGATCCGAATTGAGGAGATTCCTATGCCAAAATCACCCATCGTTTATCTCGAGCTGCCCTCCAACGACGTAGCGGCTCTGCAAGCAGTTCTACCACTCCCTCTTCGGGTGGAGCTTCCAGGACTTCGGCCCGGACTACGCCGCCTTCTCCGACTCCGGCCTGGACGGCGGACTGAACGGTGCAAGCCCTGCCGAAGGCCGCACCAAATTCCCGCTGGCCGTCATCGACACCAACGACCTCGAAGCGATGGAGAAGAGAATCGTAGCTGCGGGCGGGCGCATCACGCTGCCCATCTTCTCCTTCCCCGGCGGCCGCCGCTTTCACTTCACCGACCCTTCCGGAAACGAGCTGGCCGTAATGCAGAAGGAATAGCTCGTTCGCCGAGCGGACGACTTCTCACCTTGAAATAACATACGGGCGGCCAGTGTGCTTCCACTGGCCGCCCGTTCTCATTTACAAATTACAAATTCAAGCTCGCGTTAGACGTCCTTCACCCCATCCACAAACGCCTTCAGCTTGCGGCTGCGGCTGGGGTGGCGCAGCTTGCGCAGCGCCTTGGCTTCGATCTGCCGAATCCTCTCGCGCGTCACCTGGAAGCTCTGCCCAACCTCCTCCAGCGTGTGCTCCGAGCCGTCCTCCAGCCCAAAGCGCATCTTGATCACGCGCTCTTCGCGCGGCGTCAGCGTGCGCAGAACCTGGCTGGTGTATTCCTTCAGGTTCACCGCAATCACTGCGTCCGCGGGCGAGACCGCCATGCGGTCTTCGATGAAGTCTCCCAGGTGCGAGTCCTCCTCTTCGCCGATCGGCGTCTCCAGCGAGATCGGCTCCTGCGCAATCTTCAGCACCTTGCGCACCTTGGCCACGGGAATGTCCATGCGCTTGGCGATCTCCTCCGACGAGGCCTCGCGGCCCAGCTCCTGCACCAGTTGCCGCGATGTCCGGATCAGCTTGTTGATGGTTTCGATCATATGCACCGGAATGCGGATGGTCCGCGCCTGGTCGGCAATAGCGCGCGTGATTGCCTGGCGGATCCACCACGTCGCGTAGGTGGAGAACTTGTATCCGCGGCGGTACTCGAACTTGTCCACCGCCTTCATCAACCCGATGTTGCCCTCCTGGATCAGGTCGAGGAACTGCAAGCCGCGGTTGGTGTACTTCTTGGCAATGGAGACCACCAGCCGCAGGTTGGCCTCGATCAGCTCGCGCTTGGCGCGCTCCGCGTCCATGTCGCCCTGGATCATCTCCCGCTGCGTCCGCTTCAGGTCCCCAATGGGCGTTCCCGCGTCCTTCTCGATGCGCTCCAGGTCGATGCGGCAGTTCTTCTGCTGGCGCCGGTACTCCTTGCGCAGATCTTCGGACTTCGACGCCTCGTGCTTGGCTTCCAGCGACTTGATCTGGCGCTCCAGCGTGCGCATTGCGTCCACCGTCTTGTTGACCTTGTCCAGCAACCGCTTCTTCTCGGAGTTGGTGTACTTGAACTCGCGAATGATGCGGTTGATGTAGACGTGCTCGCGGCCCAGCAGCCAGCGCGTCTTGCGCAGCTCGCGGGCCTTGGCTTTTGTCTCCTTGCCGCTGTGCGAGGCCGCCTTCTCGCTAAGCGTCTGCACCTTCTTCTGGTGCTTCACAATCACGTCGATGCGGCCGACGGTGGAGTGCACGCGGGCCTGCAGGATCTCTTCCGTCAGCTCCTCTTCGTCGAAGGTCACCACTTCCTTGATGTTGCGCACGCCGCGGCGCAGGTCCTCGCCCAGCCCCACAATCTCGTGGATCACGATCGGCGAGCGCGAGATGGCCTTCATCACGCGGTTCTGTCCGCGCTCGATGCGCTTGGCGATCTCCACCTCGCCCTCGCGCGTCAGCAGCGGCACCGTGCCCATCTCGCGCAGGTACATGCGCACCGGGTCGTTGGTCTTCTCCAGCGTCCCCGGCGACAGGTCGAGCTCCACGTCGTCGGACTCTTCGCCCGCCTCCGGCTCGTACTTGTCGCGGTCCGCGCCCATGCGGCCGTCGCCCGTCAGCACATCGATGCCCTGGGTGTTGATGGTCGTCATCAGGTCGTCCAGCTCGTCGGGCGAGGTGATGTCGCCGGGCAGCAGGTCGTTGACCTCGCCAAAGGTCAGGTAGCCCTTCTCTTTTCCGGTGTCGATGAGTTTCGCCAACTCATCTTCAAACTTGTCGATCTTGTCGATCTTGTCGGTCTTGTCGATTTCTTCAGCCACGGCGGTGCGCACTCCTGGGGAGAAATTTTTGTGGGGCCGTCAGCGGTTCAGGCAGACTATTCCCTTGGTCGTTTCGGGGTTGATAGGGAGTTGTTGCGGTAGTGACCGCGGTGGCAAGCCCGATCGCCTCATGGCAGATCAGAGCATTCATAGGCGCACGTCCCCATCTTATACTAGCCTACCACATCGTTAGATGAACCAGGCGCGAAAAATGACTCGCAGCCGTGGCTATTTGGGGTCCGCCTTCCCCCGCCGCAGACGCGCCAGCAGCACCGCGGGCTTCAGTGATGGCGGATAGTGCATCAGACTGACCATGAACGCGGGAAACGTGTCGTGCGCGATACGCAGCGACGCCGGCAGCACATAGCAGTTCATGGCCAGCTCCGAGATCAGCAGCGCCGCCGCCGCGCCGTACAACCCCTGCCAGCGCGCAAGGTAGAAGCACGCAACGCACGTCAGGCTGGTCGCCGCCACGTAGATGGCGGCCATCCTCTGGTGCTGATTGGTGGAGGCCATCAGCGTGGAGCTGGTTGACCACAGTGCGTAGAAAACCACCACCACGAGCAGAATGGTCAGCAGTCCGCGGCTGGGGGGCACGTGTCCTCCCGTCCAGTGGTGCAGGAAGGACGGCCCTACCGCCATCACGCCGGCAACCATGACCACCCCGATGATCAGGGCCAGTTGGCAGGCGCGACGGTGCAGCGTCCGGGTGAGGGACACATTCCTTGCGCCGTACGCCAGCGACAGCTCCGGCCAGAAGGTGGTGTTCACCATCTGCACCATCTGCAGCGCCACCCGCGAGACGGTGCGCGCGGTGGCGAAGATCGCCACGTCGATCGGTCCCAGAGCATAACCGACGGCGATTAGGGTTCCCTGCAGGTTGAGCGCGTTGCCGATGGGAAATCCCATGAAGGCGAACGCAAGCGGGGCGAGGCGGCGTATCTCGGAGAAGTGCGCGTGCTTCCACCCGAACTCGATCCAGGGCATGTCCTTGCGCACGAACAGGCCGAATGTGACAGTGCCGATGCCGTTGGCGACGAGGAACACCAGCGCGGCCGTGCGTGGGCCGTAGCCCAGAACCACCGGCGCCATGGTCGCTGCGAAGGCGGCCAGCGAGATCATGTTCTTGACGAATGTGCCGTAGGGGTAGCGCGCCACGCAGGTGTAGGCCGCGCTCATTAACTGCTCCAATTGGCCGAGCAGCACGGAGAGTCCGAGGTAAAAGATGATCCACTTGGCGTCGCTCTGGCTGATGGCGCGGATGGGCAGCAGCCGCGCAGCGGGGACCAGGTAGAGCACGGGCACCAGAAGCAGTCCAATTGCCGTACAGATGATCGCGATGAGCCACCAGCAGCTTTGAAAGACGCGCAGCGCTCCCTCGCGGTCGCCGGCCGAGTTGAGCATCGTCATCTCGTTGGAGGCCACGTTGCCGAAGCCGATGCTGGAAAACGCCAGATAGGTGGGAATCGCGCTGACGATCAGCCAGTCACCGTAGACGCTGGTCGCCCAGAAGTGGAAGAAAACAGGGACCTGGACGAGCTGCGTGATGGTGCTGGCCAGCTTGCCAACCCAGTTGGAGGCAAAGCCGAGGGCGAGTCGTCGTTTGATTCTGCTATCCAAGCTGCGCTCCCGATCTGTGAGATTGAAATGCTTGCGTGCGTCTCGAACCACTCGCATAAACCATCTGCATCGACTCGCGGAGTTCATGGGCCCCGCCTTGTTGGCGGGTCTCACAATTGGCCAAAATGGGCCCGAAGGCATTTACCAGACCGGTTGTAGCGTCCAGGGAAAGAGAAACTTGGTCTTGCGCGGTGCGATGAAGTATACAGTATGCCGTAAAATAACATCTACACGTTGACCGGACATGACCGTTGAGTCGGGCCAAAGGATTTAGACGCCTCGGAGAAGAGGATAGATGGGCAGATTACAGAACCGGCCGTCGCCAGCGAAGATAAGCATGTATCTCGGCTCATCGAAGTATTGGTGGGCTTACCTTGGAATCAAATCGAATCCATCCATCGTTCCCCTTCTGGATGACGGTTTTGACCGCGCAGTTTTCTTCGACGACATATCCCTACTCCCCCCAGGCCACGATGGTTCAAGCCTGCATAACATTAAATATTTTTATATCTTATGGGATGGGTTAAGAGACGGAGGATTAATTGAAAACGCAAGACTTTCGCATGGACGCGATGCCGATTTGACAGTACTTGTTGTTGGGGATATTTCGCGAATGTCCCAAGTGAACTACAAGTTCCAAAGCCTTTATCGGGAAGGCGAGCTGAGTTTCAACGGATCTCCGTTTCGCTTCGATTTAAGGACTGCGGCGATACTGCTAGGCGCGAAAATAAAGACCGTATTGATGCCCTTGAAGAACATTTTTCAGAGTGGGGATAGAATTTTTCAGAGCATCAAGCTGCTTCTTGGGAAAAAACAGGTTGTTTTCTGTGGATCGTTCGGAACCAGCCCACTGCTGATGAAGATGTTCTGCGAAAGACACTCAATTGACTTCAGTCTGTTTGCGAAGTACGAATTCTACTGTAACGACCCAAATCCGTCGCTGGATAATTACAGAGGGTATCTGCGCCGCGACGGATTGTTTCTGGCCGACCTATATGATCGATCCGAGATAAACGCGGATTTCTTTCTCTCGGCAGCTCATTTGCTTGGCAGGGAATACTTCATTGAGAAGATCCGCTCCGCCGGTCTGGGTATTATTGTAAATGGATCTTCCTCGGGCCGTAACATCAATGTCTACACGACTCCGTTTTATTCGCAACATGTCTTTATCGATTTCGGAAGTATAGCTGGGACCGGCAACTATCCGCGACTGGCCGATCTCAAGTATTTCAAAAAGACCTTCGTGAAAATCGAACTGGGCGGCGCGCTCGATGACCTATTGGTTCTGGCGCGCAGAGGGTCTCTCGATACCCACTTCGATCGAGAGTGGGCATTGAAGGCTCCGCAGATTCTGCATTTTATGGAGTGATTAAGTGGCATGGTCATCCTGTTCTGAAGACGCCTTTCCGTGTCTCGAATTCGGTAAAGATGTATCGTATCGAATGCCTGTCAGCCAGGCGTGGAAACCGTATCGCGTGAAGATGCAGTCCTCCACTGCAATCGTACAAAGTGGTTGTAATATACGACTTTTGATAAACTAGATGCTTTTAGTTCGTTGTGGCATTGCATTCCGTGCGCCGTTGTCCAGGTGGCATATGTCGCCGGAACAATTGATGATTACTCGGGCGGCACGAACGGATCACATTTAAAAGGGGAAAATAGAATGTCTCATCCTGCCCAACTTGAGTTTATTGAAATTACCAAGTCAATTTTCCCTGAGATGTTTGTGGGCCTAAAGGTGCTTGAGATCGGCAGTCTCGACATTAATGGCTCGGTTCGCAGCTTCTTTGATAACTGTGATTATACGAGGCTGGACATTGCCCCTGGCCGGGGTGTGGATGTTGTCTGCGAAGGGCAGAAATACGATGCCCCAAGTGCCTCCTTCGATGTCGTCCTTTCCTGCGAAGTGAGGAGCACAATTCCTTCTGGGAAGATACTTTGAATAACATGATCCGCTTGCTCAGCCCAGGCGGGCTACTGGTGATATCTTGCGCCACCAAGGGGCGTAAAGAGCATGGCACATCTCGATCCGATGTTGCGGGCTCTCCCTTGACGGTTGCAAAAGGCTGGGAGTACTACCGCAATCTCACCAGGACAGACATAGTACGGAAGGTGGATCTCTCGCCGTTCTCCGTGTTTGTCTTTGCCACCAACTGGGATTCTTACGATTTGTATCTACTCGCCGTGAAGGCGGGAGGTGGAGTGGATGCTGCGCGGCGGATTGCCAAGTTTAAGGCCAGATACAGGTTACGCATTCTTTCTGCATGGTTCCGCCGAGTCTGCCGTGTGCTGCGAAATCCATTACGTGCTACAGCATTCCTCAAACGCATACTTCCACAGCGAAATGCTGCAAGACATTAAGGAATCTCCAGCCTACAGACCTATTGCGCGCGCAGCTTGCAGTCCACGTCCAGCTTTTCCGCGATGAGTTGCTTCAGCATCTCCTGGTCGCCGCGGCGGTCGGTATACGATGGAGGGATGGACCGCTATTCCAAGACTTTCGCTGCTCTTCAGAGCCAGGGCCGTAGCGTTCGTCCGTTGAACTACATCCGCCCGAACATCCTCGCCACGCCCTTTTACAAACTCATGCTCCCAAGCCAGCGGCGGGGAATCGTAGCGGTTGACGGAATAAGGCTCTACCTCGATCCCGCATCCCATCTTGGGCACACCGTGTTGACTGCCGGCTACTACGAACCGGACACAGTGGCCGTTCTGCGCCAGCATATCAAGCCGGGCAACGTCGTTCTGGACATAGGGGCCAACGAAGGGGTGATGAGCGCTTACGCCGCCTCTCTGGTGGGCCGGACAGGCTGCGTCGTCGCTGTGGAACCACAAAGCAGGCTGCTCGACGTGCTTGAGATCAATCTGGCGTTGAACTCCACAGGCTCGTATCAAGTGGTGCATGGTGCGGTCTCCGACCACGATGGCCCGGTCACAGTCTCGCTGAGCGCAGAGGGAAACACGGGAGCTTCCAGCATTGTGCAAAAGTACCGCTGGAGCCGCAAAACGGAGTCTGTGCCCGCATACACGATTGAGAAGCTGGCCAAGGCCTGCAATCTAACCTCGATCGATTTTGTAAAGATCAACGTCGAAGGCTACGAGCCGGAAGTGCTCAAATCGCTGCTCGAAAGCAGCCAGAAGATAGGCAATGTTTTGGTCGACTACCACACAGCGATCCTCGAAAATCGAGGCGTCAACCCTGAGACCCCGCACAACAACATGCTCAAGGCCGGATACAACACCCTGCTCGGATCGCTCTCCGGCGGATATGTCCTATACGCACTAGCGTGAGACATGTTGGTTTCTCCTGGTTCTTTATGGGCCGGCACTCTTACTTGGAGTGATACGTCCATCCAATTCGGCAGCGGCGCGCATCCCTAGCGGTCGCGCAGCTTGCGGTCCACGTCCAGCTTTTCCGCGATCAGTTGCGTCAGCATCTCCTGGTCCCCACGCCGGTCGGCCTCTGCGATCTGCGAGCGCAGTTCGCGCTGACGACGCTCCAGACGACGCCCCTCCAGCGTGTGCAGCGCGTCTTCCACCTGTGCGGTGAGCGCAGGCTCGTTCTTCGCCGGAGTGTATTCCAGCGCCTGTGCCAACTGCGCGCGTGCCTCATCGGTCCCGGCGGCGTCCAGCGGGTTCGACGGCGCCGGCGCGTTGGCCAGCGTGTCCAGCAGGTCCGCCATAGCCAGGTCTGCGATCCACGCCGAGTTCTCCCCCAGCCTGCGCGCCGCAAGCTCCCGCGCCGGGTCGTTCTCCGGCAGCACCAGAGCGCGCAGCAGGACCCGCTCCGTCTCCGTCAGCAACTCCTTCCGCTGCGCCGGAACGCTGGCCAGGCGATGCGCCGCTGCCTGCTTCAGCTCCTGCCGCATCAGCGCCGAGTCGATCCCCAGCTTGTTCGCCGCGTCCTCCGCAAACTGGTTCCTGCGGATCGGGTGGGCCATGCGCCGGATGTGCGGCAGCAAAAAGTTCATCGCGTTCACCTTGGCCTCAGCGCTGTGGCCGGGAAACAACTGCCGCGCGCGATCGATCAGGTAATCCGAGTGGCGCTTGGCACCGAGCAACGCTGCCCCGTACGCCTCGATCCCCTTCTCGCGCACAAACCGGTCCGGATCCAGCCCCCCCTCCAGCGTCACCAGCTTCACATCGAAGTCCTCCTCGGTCAGCAGCGCGATGGATTTTTCCGCCGCCGCCGCGCCCGCCGTGTCCGGATCGAAGTTCACAATCACGCGCTTGGTGAACCGTCCCAGCAGCCGCACCTGCGTCTCCGTAAACGCCGTGCCACTGATCGCCAGCACATTGCGAATCCCCGCCATGTACACCGAGATGCAGTCCATCTGCCCCTCCACCAGCACGGCAAAGTCGGCCTTGCGCATCTCCCCCTTCGCCTTGTCCAGGTTGAACAGCACATTGCCCTTGGTATAGAGCACAGTCTCCGGCGAGTTGAGATACTTCGCGTTCTTGTCGTCCGGGTCCAGCGCGCGCGCCGTGAACGCGATCACCTTCCCCGCCTCGTTCGCAATGGGAAAGGTAATCCGTTTGCGAAAGCGCGCGTAAAGCTCGCCGGTGGGCAGGCCGTCGTCGCTCTTCTCTTTCGAGCTGAACAGCCCGCTGGCGCGCAGCACCTCCTCGGGAAATTGCGTCTTCAACCGGTCGCGCATCGCGTTGAAGTCGTCCGGCGCGTAGCCGATGCGAAACGTCTTGATCGTCTCCGCCGAGACGCCCCGCCCGGTCAGATACTCGCGCGCTCGCGCCGCTTCGGGTGCCTTCAGTTGCGCCTCGAAGTACTGCGTCGCCGCCTCGTGCAGGTCGATCAGTTGCCGCCGCAGCCCAGCCTGCTCCCCATACTGGCGCGCCTCCTCCGGCGTGTTGAACTCCCGCTTCGGCAGCGCAATCCCGGCCTTTGCCGCCACCGCGCGCACCGCCTCGGGAAAGCTCAGCCCCTCCATCTTCATCACAAAGTTGAAGACATCGCCCTTCTCGTGGCAGCCGAAGCAGTAGTAGTACCCATGCGTCGCGTTCACACTGAACGACGCGGTCTTCTCCTTGTGGAACGGGCACAGCCCGGTGTAGTTCTGCGCGCCGGTCTTGCGCAGCTTCAGGTACTCGCCCACAATGCGCACAATGTCCGCCTGCTGCTTCACGAGTTGTGCGAAGTCATCCGCCATAACCGCCGCAATCTAAGAGTGTAGTTGAAGCGAGGCCGTCGGGGCGCACACCGCCCGCCGCACCCGCCGCAGCCTTACAATAGAACCCGATGCCGACCCCTGAAGAGCTTGACCGCATCCCCATCGTCCTCGTCCGCGCGCGCAACCCCAACAACATCGGCGCAGCGGCACGCGCCATGCACGACTTCGGCATGCGCCATCTGCGCTTGGTCAACGACTTCCCCGTCCCCTTCGAGAGCGCCCGCTCCGCCGTCGACGCCTCCGAGGTCCTCGCCGATGCGGTCGCCTGCGCCACTCTCGCCGAGGCCATCGCCGACTGCACCCTGGTCGTCGGGACCACCGCCGTAGGCGAGCGCGACCTGCAGCACCCCCTGCTCCCGCTCGCGGAAGCCGCGCCCCGCATCCGCGCCGAACTTCGCCGCTGCACAGGCCCCAATAGCAACCCAGGCCGCGTCGCCCTGCTCTTCGGCTCCGAGAAGACCGGCCTCAGCAACGAAGAGCTGAGCCACTGCAACTTTCTCCTCACCATCCCCATGCAGCAGGTCGCAGGCGCGCGCCATCTCTCCCTGAACCTGGGCCAGGCCGTCGCGGTCTGTCTCTATGAGTTGGTGCGTGGGCCCGCCGCCGGTCCCTCCCAGTGAATCGAAGCCCACCGCCGAAGCACATGCGATCGCCGCAGACTCCCCAGTCGCCGCGGGACCCACTTCCGCAGCCGATCTCGAACGCCTGACCGCCTTGCTCGCCGAGACCCTCGAAAGGTCGGGATACCAGCGCCGCCACCCCGCCAACAGCGACCCCGCGCAACTCCGCCGCCTGCTCCGTCGAATGTCCCTGGACGCGAGCGACGCCGCCGTCTGGATGGGCGTCTTCCGTCAACTCCTCTTCAAGCTCCGCCGCATGAACTAGCGCGTCGTGTGAAGTCCCTACTTCGCGTCGTTCTTGAAGATCTCTTCGGCGAAGAAGTTCTCCACCTTCGCCTGGTCGCGCAGGATCTCGAAGTAAGCATTCTTGAGCAGTTGCGACCGCCCATCGTGCAGCAGTTGGCGGATGTGCTGTTGCACCACGGGATCGGAGATCTCGCGCTGCCCGGCCGGCTCGCGCTCCAGCAGCTTGTAGATCGTATAGCCCACCGCCTTCTTGCTCTGCGCGTCGATCAGCGGGAAGATCTCGGTCATCTGTCCCGGCTTCAGCTTCAGGATCGCGGCCCCCACCGTGGGATCCGACCGCAACTGGCTCTCCGGCACAAATCCCATGTCGCCGCCGCTTGAGGCGGTGCTCGGGTCTTCGGAAAAATTCATCGCGATCGCGCCAAAGTCTTCGCCGCTGTCGAGCCGGTTCTTCAGCGCCTCGATCTTCTTCTTGGCCTCCGCGTCGGTTGTCGCCTTGCTCCCCTGCAGGTTGCCGGGTTGCGCCGAAGGCACGCTGGTCACGCGGATCGCCGCCAGGTGGTACTGCGTCTCGATCAGGTCGAACTCTGCCTTGTGCTGGTTGTAGTAGCTGGCAATGTCCGCGTCCGACACCGTCACCTTCGAGTTGATCTCCTTGTTCAGCAGCTTGTCGATGGTCAACGACCGGCGCAGGTCGTGCGTCACATCGTCCAGCGTGCGGCCGGACTCCTTCAACCGCGCGGCGAACTGCTCCTCGCTATAGGGGGCCTTCATCTCGGCCAGCTTCGCGTTCACCTCTTCCGTGGTCGCGGTCAGGTTCATCTTGGCCGCGCGCTGCTCCACAATCTCTTCGTCGATCAGCTCGCGCACCACATTCAGCCGCAGCGAGTCGGCCTGCTCGGGCGATGGCTGCTGCCCCTCATCCTGGCCCAACTGGGCCGCGTACATCCGGTCCATGTCGGCGCGCACAATCGCGTGCCCATTGACCGTGGCAACCACATCGGCGCCATGCGTGCGGTTGCATCCCCCAACCAGAAGAAGCGCCATCGGAAGCAGGCCCGCGGCCGTCCCGCGAACCATGCGCCAACCATCCCCAATCCCTGTCTGCTTCGCCAAACCCATGCTCGCTCTCCTGCTCATCTCACTCCATCCCGATTCTAGTCCCGTCCGGATCGCGGTACTCTCTCCATCCCATCTTCTGCCAACCGCATCGTTCTGTTAGCTCCCCGGCTTGGCCGCGACCGGCGCGGGCTGTGCGGGTGCTGCAACCGGCGCGGGCTTTGCCGTTGGCGGTGCTGGAGGGGGGCTCACAGGCGGTGGCGGCGTCTTGCCTGCCGCAATCAATGCCCCATCGATCATCCGATCAATCGTCTCGATCGGCACCAAGCCCTCCACCTTCTCGCCGTTGATAAACAGCACCGGCGTGGAATCCACGCGCAGCGGGTCCGCCTCTGCCTCTTGCACCGACGCCTTCACCCTGCTGTCGTCCTGCTTCTGAACGCAGGCCGCCAGCTCCGCCGCATCCACCTTCTGCCGCGCGCCCTCGTCGAGTGCCAGCTTGTCCAGCGTCGCATCGGCCTTGGCCGCGGTCTTCTCTACACCCGCCATCTCATCGGCATGGGCGTGGACGTAGTCGATAAAGTTCCAGTAGCCCGCCGTGCTGGCTGCGCCCAGACAGTTGGCGTCGATCGCAGCGTGCATCGCCCACGGATGAATGTCGTAGAGCGGAAAATCGCGGTACACCACCCTCACCTGGTCCTTGTAGCGATCCAGAATCGCGGGAAAGATCTCCGCATTCATCTGCGCACAGAACGGGCACTCCAGGTCGTCGTATCCCACCACCAGCACCGGCGCGCTCTCCGCCCCGCCGCGTGCCGGCCGTCCCGCCGCCGGCACCATCTCCCTCGGGTCCTGGCTCAGATCGTACTTGTTGAACTGCGCCAGCGTCTTGCCATCGGTGGACAACAGAAACGGCGCAGTCTTGCTCTGGTTGCCGTCTGCGGTAAACGTCACCACGATCTGGTCGTAGCCCGCGACATCGCTCGCGGTGGGCTCGCCGATCGAGATTGCATACGCTGGAGTAAGGGCCTGCGACCGGTTGCGGATCGCCACCTCGACCCGGCGCGCCATCTCCGGCGTCAGCTTCACCCCCACCTGCACCGCTTGCGCGCCGGCTGCCGGGGGCACCGTCTGGACGCTCGTCTGCGCATGGCAATCCAGCGCCGCCGACAAAGCGATCAACGCGAGATAGCGCAACGGCCTCACACCATTCAGCACAACACCGATTATCTCACGCACCAATCCCCGCCTTCGATTTAGCCTGTTCTCCAACGCCCCCTACGGGAGGCAAATTTAGGGCAGCCCGATTCACCGCTTTCCTGTTCCCTGTTCCCTGTTCCCTGACCTCAAAATACCTGGTCCGAGTGGCGCAGGTTCCCAGCGCTCCCGATATTCGCCAGCGTGAAATTGAACTTGAAGCCGCCGTCGTTGCGCGCCGTCCCCAGTTCATACTTGCGATACTCCACGCTGACTCCGCAGCAGTTCCAGTTGTACGAGGTCTGGATCGCGCCATACTGCACCGTCCCCATATCCAGGTCGATCCCCGCGCTCGCCGCCGCGCTCAACCCCGGCTTGGTCGGCCTTCCGAAGCCCAGCGTCGTCCGCATCTGTTCGAAGTCCGCCACGCTGGACGCAACCCCCGCAATATACGACCGGCCTGGCGCGTTCAGCCGCGCATAACTCACCCCGGCAAAAACATCCCCCTGATGCACATCCACATAGATGTTGTCCGCCGTGAACTTCTTCGCACCGGTGTCGTAGTCGAAGTCCCACTCCACGTCCGTCTTCTCCAACGTCCGCACCCGCAGCCGCGATAGCAGAGGCGAGATGTTCCTCGGTTCGGTAAGAAACGCAATGCCGGAAAAGTCCAGCGTGGTCCCCAGAATATTCCGCCGCCCATTCACCACCGCGCCGCCAAAGTTCGGGTCGAAGAAGTACTTCTGCGCCACCCGCCAGCTGATCCACTCGCGGTTCCCGCACACCGGCTGCGCGTCGTCGTTCGTCCGGCCTGTAGCCTGGCCGGGCTCCTCCACCGCGTCGGCATCTCCGCCTGCCGCCCCCAGAATCTCGGTCGCATCGGCTCCGGCGCCCGCCGCGCGGCACGGCTGTGTCCCCATCCGGCGCAGAAACAGCCGCTGCGTCGCGCCGTACTCCAGCTCGTTGGTGTCACTCGCCACATCCACCCCATCAAAGCGCAACACATTCGCAAAATTATCGATCCCATTCACATAGCGGTAGGTCAACTCCGGCTCGATGGTGTGCTTCACGTCGTGGCGCAGCAGCCGCTTCACCAATCCCGCGTCGAAGGTCCGTTCCAGCGCAGGCGGACGCAGGTCCAACTGCACTTCTACGTCCGAGCGGTTCAGCGGCGCCAGGCTCTCGACTTCAGCCTCACCCGGAACCGCGGGCAGTCGGCTTCGGCTGTAGAACGTCTCCCGAGTCGCCACCGATGGCCGCAACCGCCATCCGCCCGCGCCAATCGGGTAGGCAAGCTCCGGACGCACGTCCAGCCGCTCGATCATGCCGCCAGTCACAAAGTTCGGCTGGATCCGCTTCAGCATCGCCACCGAGCTGTCCACGTTCCACTCCAGTCCGGTCGCCCCCAGCCCGTGGTCGGCCGTTGTGAACTCCACCGCCGGCGCATGGAAGATATGCAACTGCTCCTCAGTCTGCGGAGGCACCGACGTAGTGTTCGCAACCCGCTTCTCCCCCTGATACCGGTCTCCCTCCGCCGATACCGCCATGCCGTCCCACTCATGCGTGCCGTACACCGTCGACACCACATCGCTCGACACCGCCTGGTTGAAGTTCGACGAAAACGCCTCGCGGTAGGGGAACGAACTCAGGTACTCCACGTCCGCCACCGCCCTCGTCTGCAAATCTCCGCTCCCGCCGGGTGATGCTTCAGGGCCGTCCGTCTCGTCCCCGGAAAGAAAGTCGCGCCGCCCCGAAAACACTAGGTCCGTGCCGCTCTGGTTCACATATACCGTCCCTCCTCCCGGATAGTATCCGCGGTCCTGCAGTCCGCTGTAGTGAGACTTCGCAAAGTCCTGCCCCAACCCGCGATACTGGAAGCTCGCTGTCTGCTCCCAGCCGCGCGCCGAGTAGAAGATCGTCCCCACCGTCAGCTCCGTGCTGCGGTTGATCGCCCAGTACACCTGCTCTCCAACCGTCTCTCCCTTGCTCGCCGAGTTGAACCCAATCTCCGGGATCAGAATCCCGCTCTGCCGTGCGTTCGCATCCACCGGATGGGTCACATACGGCAGCCACAGCAGCGGCATATTCCTCACATGGAAGACGCTGCCCCGCGCCCGCGCCTTCTCCCCGTCCACGCTGAACTCCGAGGCAGACAGCAGCCAATCCGGCTTCAGCAACTGGCACGACGTCACCGTCCCCCCATAGATCTGGTACTCCCGCGGCCCGCTCTTCACCACCAGCCGCCCGCTGAACAGAAACGGATTGCCGTTGGTATACACCTCGCGCTGTCCCACAACCGCCGCGCCCAGCGCAGGCCTCTGCCGCAGTCCCACCGACCCCGTCACGTCGTAGAACCGCCCCACCTGCGTCTGCACATTGATCGCCCCGTGGCTGGCGTGGATGCTCTCGTCGTTCTCTCCGCCCGTCACCCTCAGATGCCCGGTCAAACTCACCTCGCCAGTGTCTCTGTCGTATTCAATGTGGTCCGCCTCGAGCGTGCGGTCGCCATGGGTCACCACCGCATTGCCGTCCAGAACAAAGACGCTCCCCTTCATTGAACAGGTGTCCGCCTCGAGCCGCACCGGCAAGCCCTTCTCCGCCGCCGCAATCGGCGCCGCCTCCGGATACTGCGTGGCGCCCGGAGCATCTGGCGCGCCGGGTAGCGCATCGGGCAGCCCCGCAGGCGCATCCGCCGCCCCTGCCGCCGTAAGCATCACGCATCTGCCGCCGGTCGCCGCTGTACTCGCCGCCGCGCCCGTTTCAGAAAGAGGTGCCGCACTCGTCACCTCTTGCGCCGCAAGATGCGTAAAACTTGCCACCCCCACCGTGATACTTATGAAGAAGAAGACACCGCTCAGCGCCTTCGCAAGGCTGAACCGGCCGTCAACATGTCGCGCACGCACCACCCTTTGAGGGTATAGCAATCTCGGGTTGCTGTATCCGGTGTCAACAAAACCGGAGTGGCTTTTCCCGACCGGGGTCCCCAGCGACAGGTCCACGTCGCTGGGGTGGAACGAAAAGTCACTCGCAACATACGAACCAAGGGCAATTGAACCCGAAGATTGCTCATTAGACGATTTCACGGAAGTGAGTTTGAGTTTTGAGCAAAATGGGCTCCGCACTGCTTGACACCCACCCGCCGGCCCCGGCCTTCGCCGAAGCGTCCAGCGATTGCCCAGCCGCGGCCGCCCACGCCGTGGCCCGCACCTCCGCGTCTCTCGCCTCCACCGAGGCCCTCCGCCGCCAGGTCGCAGACCGCCTCGCCGCACACCACCGCAGCCGCCGCGCTCCTGCGCAGCCCGCGCTCGCACTCTCGCCCGCGCCCTCCGCCCCATCCCGCGCCAGCCGCATCGCAGCCGCCGTCGCTGAGCGTTACGCCCACTCCCCCAGCTATTGCGCCTATCTCGCCGCAGAGGCCGAGCGCGCCACCCAGCAGGCCCAGGCCGCCGCCCAGATCGCCGCGCTCAACGCCCAGGCCGTCGCAGCAGCCCAGCAGCAGCTCCTCGACTCCTTCAACCAAGACTCCCGCAACGACGAAGCACGCAATCAGGCCCCCCTCAACCAGCCCCAGAGCGAATCTCCTGCCCAGCTCACGCGCGAGCTCACCCTCTGGCCCGAACCCCAACCTGCACCCGACGTTGCCCCAGCCCCGCGCACCCAATCCACCGAACCGTCCCGGCCCGCCAGTCACTCCCGAGCGCACCACAGCCGCCTCGGCTCTCAATCCTTCGCCACCGCACTCCCCGGCCTCACCGTCCGTCTCTTTGAAGACGCCGGCGGGCTCCCCCTGCTCGACGCAGCGCATCGTCACCTCACCACCTCCATCCCCAGCCTCCAGCCCCAGCAGGAAGACCGCAACGACGCCGAAGCACGCCGGCTCGATGAAGAGATCGCCTTCCGCCAGTCGCCCGTCTTCGAAGAGCCCCCCGGCCCGCCCATGCCGCTGCCCGCAAATCTGATCGAGTTTCCCCGCCAGCTCGTCGCCCCTCGCAAGGCCCGCCCGCGCTACGCCGAAGGCCCCCTGCGCGCCGCTGCCGGTCCCGCCTCGGGCGCGGGCCAGCTCCGCATCTTCGAGGTCGATCCCGCCCAGATCTCCACCACCCCCGTCCCCGCCGAAGCCCCCGCGCCCCAGTGGACCTCGATCTGGCTCGACGCGCCCGGCGCCGGGCCCGCGGAGATCGCCGACGCCAGCCAGTCCGCGCTGACCCAGCTCGCCGCCGGCCCCCTCGCCAATCTCTCCGCCCGCCCCGCCCCGCTGCCTCAGATCGCCTCCATCCCCCGCCGCCTCGCGGCCGCCGCAATCGACGCCTCCATCCTTCTCTCCGGGTTCCTTGCCTTCGCCGCCACCTTCCTGCTCGCCGCCAGCCGCTCTCTCCCCTGGCACGCCGCCGCGTCCCTCCCACTCGACCGCCACTCGGCCCTGGCTCGCCTCTCGGCCCACGCCGCCGCCCAGATCGCCGCCCACACCGGAGTTCAGCCCAGTCTGGCCCTGGCCTCAAGCGTCCTCGTCCTTGCTCTCCTTTATCTCCTCTACCAGGCGCTCTTCTTCTCCTTCTCCGAGTCCACCCCCGGAATGCGTTGCGCCCGCATCGCCCTCTGCACCTTCGACGACGAGAACCCCACCCGCCGCGCCATGCGCCGCCGCGTCCTCGCCGTCCTCGTCTCCGTCTGCCCCCTCGGCCTCGGCCTGCTCTGGGCCACCTTCGACGAAGACCGCCTCGCCTGGCACGACCGCCTCACCCGTACCTACCAGCGCACCTACTAAGGCAGGGAACAGGGAACAGCCAACAGGGAACAGGGAACAGTAGAGAGCGGCTGCCAAATGGGGCAGCCCACTTTTTGCTTAACTGTGCGAGAACCTCAATTGACGGATGCGCTCGCCTGCTGTTCCCTGTTGGCTGTTCCCTGTTCCCTGCCTTTAGAACGTCGTGCTCACCGTCAGCCGCAGTGTCTTTCTTGGCTCGCGCAGTTCGTAGGACGATCCATAGAGCTGCAGCGCCTGAGCATAGCTGTACTGCCCGGCGCCCGAGTTGGGGAACATGCTGCGGAACGTCGGATCGTCCACCGCCAGTTGCTGCGGCAGGTTCTTGAACAGCCGCAGCGGGTTGTACGCGTAATACAACCGGAACGGCGCATTCACGATGGGCAGAATCACCTGGAACTCCGCGCCGCTCGACATGCGCGGCACAAAATTGGTCCCCGGAACCGTGTTCAGTTGCCGCGCCGCCAGCGCCGGCACCGACTGGCCGCCGAAGCACGCGCCGTTGATGAACGTCGGGCAGCCGTACAGCGGGCTCGACAGAACGGATGTGCCCGCCGCGCTCTGCAGCAGTTGTCCCTTCTGCAAGTCGCCGGTTAGTCCGAAGTCGGTAAAGAAGTTAAAGCTCAACGTGCTGACGATCGGGATCATGTACTGTATGTTCGCCGTCAGTTGCGTATCGCCGCCCACCGAGGCCAGCCGGTAGACCGGAAGCGGAATCTGGATATTGCCCAGGTTTGGGTTGGTCGGGTCGCGCGGAACCGTCGTCCCATCCGGGTTGGTCAGGTTGAACTGCACCTTCACCGGAACGAACGTGTACGGCGAGTTGGCGCGAATGTCGAAGCCGCGCACATCCGACTCGCCGCCGCCGTAGATGCGGTTGGTCGGTGGCGCAACCTCGCCGCCAAACCCCGAGATGTGCGCCAGCAGGACCCGCATCCCCAGAATGTTGTGCCCTTCCCGGTCGATCTTCAGCCCCCGCATCGGGTAGTACTGCCGGTAGCTCGCCACCGGCTGGATGTACTTCACATTGCCGCCCGCGCCCGCTATCTGCACCGACAGGTTGAAGTCGCGGCCCGAGTGCGGCCCAATCCCGCGGTCTAGGCTGGAGTAGCTGAAGCTCGGCGCAATCGTCAACGTCACAATGCCATTCAACTGGTTCAACCCGGCCACCCCGGAACGGAACGCCAGCGACTGGAAGATGTTGCGCGTATTGTCGTTGAACGTCTCCACCGACGCGCGCGACAACGCATACGTCACGCCCACCCGCGTCATGCCCCGGCCCACCCACAGGTGCTTCAGCGGCTCGCTGACGGACACCGTGAACCCATCCGTCGATGTGTTGTAGTTGGTCAGCAGCGACTGCTGCGCGGCCGATACATTGGCGCTCGTTCCGTTGGCGATCGAGTATGCCTTGGCCGGGTTGTAGTCCGACTTCCGCGAGAAAACCTCCGCGCCCACCGAGATCGGTTTGTTGCGCAGATACGGCTCATTGAACCCGAAGCTCAGGTTGCGAGACATGTCGCCGATGTTCGCCGCCGCAGACAGCGTCTCGCCCAACCCCAGAAAGTTGTTGGTCTCGTAGTTCAGCCCCACGAACGTCCCCGACAGTCCGCTGATCCCGCCGTTCACCCCGATCGAGTTCTTGCCCTTCTCCTTCAGCTTCAGCAGCAGGTCCACCGTCCCATCGTCCGCGTTCTGCCGCGTCTCGGTATCGTCTTCCACCTTCAGCGTCTCGAAGTAACCCAGCTGGTTCAGCCGCAGAATCGACATGTCCCAGCGCTGGCTGCTGTACACCTGGCCCTCTTCCAGCAGCAGTTCGCGCCGGATCACCTTGTCGCGCGTCACCGTGTTGCCCGTAAACTCGATGCGCGAGACATAGAACTGTTTGCCCTCATCGATGTCGATGTCGAAGTAGACCAGCTTCTTCGCCTCATCGAAGCGCGGCTTCGGGTCCGGAACCATGTTGATGTAGCCAAAACCGCCGTACGCCTTGCGCAGGTCCTTCAGTCCCTTGGAGAACGACGTTGCCGAGAACCACTCGCCGTCCTTCTGGGTGAACTGTGCCCGCAGCGCCTTGGAATTGCTGAACATCTTGTTGCCGGTAAAGTTGATCCCACCCAGCCGGTAGCGTTCCCCCTCCTCCACCGGAATCAGGATGTCGATGCGTTTGCCTGTCGAAGGCCGCAGCGTAAACCAGTTCAGTCCGCCCTCGTCGCGCACATGGGTCTGCGGATCGGCCGTCTCCGCCTTGAAGTAGCCGTGGTCCTCGTACGCCATGCGTACCCGTTCCGTGTCTTCGTCCAGTTTGCTGGCGTCGAAGGTCCGCGCCAACAAATTCTCCAGCAGGATCGAGTGCGGGATTCCGATCGGCCGCGAATTCACCATCGCATGGCGCAGCACGCGGCTGCTCAGGTTGTAGTTGCCGTCGAAGGCGATCTTCCCCACCTTCACCGTCGGCCCTTCCTTGATTCGGAACGTGATCCCCACCGACGACGGAGGGATCGTCTTTACCTCGGTCCGGATGGTCGCGAACTGGTGTCCATGCTCGCTCTCCAGGTCCTTCAGAACGTCCTCGGCCCTTTTGACCCGCGTCGGATCGTACTGGCTCTCCACCGTCATCCCGACCTTGGCCTTCTTATACCGGTCCTGCACGTCGGACTGCGTTATCGCGTTCATCCCCTGGTAATCGATCGAGCGGATGGTCGGCTTCTCCCGCACATAGATCACCAACTGCACGCATGACGGGGTGTCCGCCCGCTCGATCTGGATCTTCTCAAAGTAGCCCGTGTTCCACAGCGAGTTGAAGTCCCGCTCCACCGTCGCCGCGTCATATGGATCGCCCTGATGGCTCGCGATCCGCGCCAGGACCGAGTCCGGCGGAATCCTGCGGTAGCCGATCACCTGCGGCCGGCAGAGCACCTGTGGCCCGCCGCTCGCATCCGCCGCCGCCGCGCTCTGGGTTCCCGGTGCCGCCTGCGCCGCCGCCGCGATAGCGGGCGCAAATGCCAGCGCCGCCAGCACCCAGCGCGCCACCTTGGCAGCAGCAATGCGGGAGCGGCATGAGCGCGTACGCACAGACTTTAGCTTGATGCCCAGGAAACTTCCGCTCACTCGCTTTACGGTAAAGATACGCACACCCTCATTCGCTGCATAATCGTGCCCCGCAGACTCCCGTGGGGAAAGTTCGATTATATGGGAGCAATGCCGCTCCACGCGAGTCGCAAGCGTCTCCCGTGTCAACATCGCCACCGGAATGCAGCGTCCGTTGTGCCAGTAAAGACTGCGGAATAATCCTGTTTTGCTTAAGGACACGGCTGTACAGGCGGCGGAAACAATCCTGTTTTGCTTAAGGGCACGGCTTCAGCCGTGCCATAGGTAGTCCTGTTGTAATGGGGCTTTAGCCCCTGAGGTCAACTCTTCGCCCAAGCCGCAACATTTCCCCAGCCTGCGTACACCACCCATCGAATCCCACCCGCATCGCCGCGCCTCAGCGATGCAGCAACTGCGCGAACCGCGCCTCCAACTCCTCTTCGCCAAGGAAGCTCTGCGTGGCCGCCTGGCGGCAGCGCTCGCAGCATCCCGCATCGCGGTCCAGCAGCAGCATCGCCGCCTCCAGCAACAACTGCGACGACGGCTTGCCCGCGTACAGCGACAGCAGCTCAATCCGCGCGCTCTGTTCGTAGTTCAACTCGACGTTCACAAGGCCACCTTACACTTTTGTGGGATGTTCCTGTCAACCGTTTGATGCTAAATTTTTGCCGCGAAGCAGCCCGCATCAGGACCTGGCCCACGCTTCGTCCCGCGCAACTTCCAGGCATCCACCACCATCATCGGCAGACCGGACCGGCTCCATCACCCCCAACCTCTGTGGAATTCACCCCCAACCTCTGTAGAATGGCGAGGTCGAAGCTGCCCGCCTCACCGCGGGCCTCGAATCGCGTACTCGGAAAGGCAGGCAACACATGGCATCCACGATGGCAGGCAATCCGGCGTTGAAGAACGTTCACGCACAATTGAAGGCGCGCATGGAAAAAACGGTCGAGGACTTCCGCGCCAACCTCCTCTCCACCCGCACCGGCCGCGCAAACGTACACATGCTCGACCAGGTCAAGGTGGACTACTACGGCACCGACACCCCCATCTCCCAGGTCGCCCAAATCTCCACCCCCGAGCCGCAGATGATCCTCGTCTCGCCCTGGGAGATCGCCCTCGTCCCCGCCGTCGAGAAGGCCATCCGCACCAGCAACCTCGGCTTCAACCCCATGCACGACGGCAAGGTCATCCGCGTCCCCGTCCCGCCCATGACCGAGGAGCGCCGCCGCGAGACCGTCAAGCACCTGGCCGGTATTCTTGAGGACCACAAGACCGCCATCCGCAACATCCGCCGCGACGGCAACGACCAGGTCAAAAAAGCCGCCAAGGACAAGCTCATCTCCGCCGACGACGAGAAACGAGCCAGCGAAGAGGTCCAGCAGCTCACCGACGCTGAGGTTCGCCGCGTCGATGAGCTCTTCAAAGCCAAGGAAAAAGAGATCATGACCGTCTGATTTGGGGGCTGCTTAGAGTAATTCGATAAACTGCTCGACAGTCATCCCAGCCGCGCGGATAATCCCGCGAAGAGTGCCCGGCTTCACCTCGCGATGCTGTGGAATGGAGAGCGTTGCCCGCTGCCCCTCTTTGGTCAGAATGACATGGCTTCCCGTCTGGCCCTCCCGCACCCACCCGGCTCGAAGGAAGGCCTTCACCGCCTCTTTGCCCGAAATGTTGGCGAGTGTGCCCATGCAGTAAGGCTAGCGAATTGGCGTCGGTGAAAAAGATGGAAAATCCACACTCCATGTGGAAATCTGGCCAATCTGTTGATAATAAGCATAGATAACGGGAAACGGCTCACATAAATAGCTGTGCAATTAGTGCAGCTAGATTGCGACGACAAGTGATGCGCGGTCCTGCGACATCGCTCGCATGGCCTTCTGGTCTTCGGCCCAAAGCCAACCTGTGATCGCTTCCTTGATGTTGGCCAAGGCCTCCTGCTCGTCTTTGCCCTGCGAGATGCAGCCGGGCAGCGCCGGGCATTCGACCATAATCCAACCATCTTCGACCGGTTCCATAGTGACGTGGAAGATCATCGCTCGCCTCTCAATCTCAGTCTACCGCATGAGGATCAATTCGACGAGCCCGCCTGCTACGTCGTGTGGTCGAGAACGATCTTCCAGCCCTCGCCGGTCTTCTCCAGCACCAGTGAGAAGATCCCGTCGGCCCCTCCACCCTCCTTCTTCGTGCGGTCAAGATGGTACTTGCCGATGCAGATGGCGAAGCTCTCGCTCAGCGGATGCACCTCCAGCTCGGAGAACGCCAGCGTCCCCATCGACGCCGCTGTGGGATAGGTGTGTTTGTAGTCCTCCAGGATCTGCGCGTAGCCCTTCAGGACCTGCCTGCCGAGCAGCAGCGTCTCCGGCGAGTCCTTGTACCCCTTGGCGTAGCCCTCCAGATCGCCGCGGTTCCAGGCCTTCTCCTGCGCCAGCACCACCTTGGCCACGTCAAGCTCCAGCCGCGTCGCCGTGTGCAGCGGATTGTCCTCCTGCGCCTGCTTGTCCTCCTGCGCCCGCGCGGCTCCGCCTGTCGCCAGCAGCAATACCAGCGCCAGCGCCCACGCCACACCGCGCCGCGCACTGCGAAAGGCCTTCAATTTGTCGCCGAATTGATCGCCGCTCATAGCAACACCTCGCGTGCGAAGAGTGTAAATGAACCGCAGGATTGGGTGCCTCACATCTCGATTCTGAGATGTGGGTTTCTGTATCTTTACGCCAGCCCGGTACTTTCGGCCTGCTCCCGCGCGTGGTAGCTCGAGCGAACCAGCGGCCCGCTCTCCACATGGCGGAAGCCCATCGCCAGGGCCTCGTGCTTCAGGAACGCAAACTCGTCCGGCGTATAGAACCGCTGCATCACCAGGTGGTCGCGCGAGGGCCGCAGATACTGCCCGATGGTCAGGATGTCCACGCGCCGCTCGGCCAGATCGCGGAAGACCGCCAGCAGCTCGTGCATCTCCTCGCCCATGCCGACGATGATGCCGGTCTTGGTCACCTGCGTCCAGCCGGCCTCGGCCGCAATCTCCTTGGCCCGCCGCAGGAACTCGAGCGAGCGAGTGTATCTTCCGCCGGACTTGGCCACGCGATAGAGTCGCGGCACGGTCTCGATGTTGTGGTTCAGTATCTCCGGTCGCGCGTCAACAACAATGCGCAGCGACTCGTCGTTGCCCTGGAAGTCCGGCGTCAGAACCTCGACCCGGCAGCCCGGCGCCTGCGCGCGAATCTCGAGGACCACCTCGGCGAAGGCGCGCGCCGAGCCCAGGTTGTCGTCGTCGCGGTTGACGCTGGTCACCACCGCGTGCGCCAGCCCAAGCTGCGCCACGGCATAGGCCACGCGCCGCGGCTCGTCCAGGTCGATCGGCTCCGGCCTGCCCTTGGGCACCGCGCAGAAGCCGCACCGCCGCGTGCAAAGATTGCCCAGCATCATGAAGGTCGCGGACCTCTGGTTCCAGCACTCGCCCAGGTTGGGGCAGTTCGCGCTCTCGCACACGGTGTGCAGATGCAGTTCGCGCGCCAGCTTCTTCAGGTTGTGGAAGGTCTCGCCTCCGGGCGCGCGCGCCTTCAGCCACTCCGGCTTGCGCTCGGCGCGCCGCGGCGAAAGGTCGATCTGCACAAGCTCCGAATTCAGTCCTTCAGCAACCGGAGGTGTCATCAGGCTAAATTGTATCGCCCGCGCCGCTCTTCCTCGAACCTCGCCCTCACAGCGTATGCAGATACGCCATCAGGTCTGCGCGCTCCTGCGGAGTCATGGTGCTGCCCAGCGCGGGCATCATGGCCCGCCCGTAGAGGATGGCGTCCATCACGCGGTCGTCGTTGGCCGGAGCGCCGCTGGCCAGATACTGCTTCTTGAAGATGCCGCGCAGCGACTGCCCGTTCAGCGGATCGTTGGTGCGGTCGTTGTGGCACCGCGCGCAGTGCGCCTGGTAGACCTCGTACCCGCGCGTCTGCTGCGCATTCAGCTCCGCCAGCGGCGTGGGCGGAGGCAGCTTTGTGCATCCCGCCGCTGCTGCAATCATTATCGCCACGCCAAGAGCAAACAAAGCTGCTGCAATCCGAGAGTTCCGCTGCATTCGTTTCTGTTCTCCAATCGTCTTCTGAATCGGTGTTTCATCCGCACGGATCGGTGTTATGTCTTTGCAGTTGCCCTTGCCCTACTCCGCGGCGGCAATCGCCGCAACGATCTTGTCCATCGCATCGCGGTCCGCGCTGTCGCCGGGAAGATGATGGTCCACCAGAATCGAGAAGATCACCGTCTGCCCGCTGGCGCATTCCAGGTAGCCGCTCAGCGCGCGCCCCTCGCTGTGCGTGCCGGTCTTCGCAAAAACATGCCCCTTCAGCGGGGCCGAGGTAAACCGATCAGCCAGCGTCCCATCCACGCCGCCGACCGGCAGCGATGCCTTCCACTCCGCAAACCACGGCTGCGGCAAACCCGTCTTCGGATCGTGCGCTGCAAACGAGAGCAGCTTCGCCGTCGCTCGCGGTGTCACCAGATCGTAACCGCTGAGGCCGGAGCCGTCATAGAACACAAAGTCGTCCTTATCGATGCCAGCGTTGATGAGGAACTGGCGAACCACACGAACTCCCTCGGCGGTCGAGCCATCAACGCCGCCACTACCACCCGCATACACCTCCCCGTATGTCTTGCCCAAATGATGCAGCAGAAGTTCCGCATGGAGATTCTGGCTGGTCTTATTCGTCAAAACCACATCCTCCTGTACCTCTGGAGAAGTATGTTGCAGAATCACAGGACACGCGTCGAAACATGAAACTTTGCTTGTCAGGATTGAGCTCAGTCCTGCTGACATCGGTACGGTTGGCAACTTCGGAAGGGCCTGCCGCGACTCCTCCATAAACTCCGGCCCCTGGTATACAAGCCGATGCTTAGCCCTCGCGGTCCCGTCTACCCGTATTCCTCGGTCCTCTAACAATTTCTTCAGTGCGATTGCGGCGAACTCCGCCGGGTCGGCTATTGCAATCTCTTCCGAATCGGGAGGCGCATCCAAAGCTATCGACCCGTAAATCCGAAGCACCTTCGAGTACGGGTCGCGCACAAACTGCACATGGTTTCCGGATTTCTCCGGACCGGTCGTCAGCTCCGCATCGACCTGAAAATAGGCCGGGATTCCCGCTTGCCACTCCAAGGTAGGCCGTTCAGCCGCAGTCCTCCCTGGCCGTACCGTAACTCGGATCTGATTGTCTCCGATACTCAATCCACTGACCGGAGCGCCATAGCCCCAAACCATGTCGTCAATCGACCAGCCCTGCGGGTAAGGTTCCCACGGGAAGACAGAATCGTCCCCGACGACGTTCCCCCTCAGTCGCTTCACTCCCGATGCCGCAATCTCGTCGGCAAACTCAGCCAGATAGCGTAGAGGAGAACCCTCAACTTCAGGAGCAGTATTTGTCTCCTCTGTTGCGCGGTAAGGAAATTCCCGGCCATTCAGATTGCCATCGCCTGTCCCAATAATCACGGCGTCACCTTCAACTGTCTTATCTTTACTCCCAACGGACCCATACTCGACGCGAGTTGTAAATCTCTGATGTGGCCCCAGCAACACCATCGCCGCTGCCGTCGTAAACAGCTTGGCGTTGCTGTCGGGCTGGAAGAGTTGGGCCTCGTTCAGCGCGTAGAGCGGCCTGCCGTCGAGAGTGGTCACCATCACGCCCCAGTGCGCGCGCGTGACCGCGGGCTGCGACACCAGCGCCGCAATCTGCTGCGCCAGGGAAAGCGGCGGCTCTTGCGCCAAAGGCAACGGGGCAGAGACACTCTCCGGCTTCGCTATTGCGACACCCGCCGTCTGGCCCAGCGCCAGACCGCACGCCGCAACCAACGCCGCCGCGCACGCTACTGCACGAATCGTTCGCTGCAATCGAATCCTCCGCCTCATCCTGCGCGCAGTCTAGCACCTGGCGCGCGCGGGCTGATAGACTTGGTTGGTTGCGCCGCAGACCGGCGCATCGTCAGTCCCTCGCACGGCGCAAGCCCCCGACGGCAAGACCGGCGCGAGGCCTGGAGCAAGTTCGGCCCGATCAGAAGATCGGCTCGCACAGAAGATCAGCCCGAAGACAGGACCGGTTCGCGAGCAGGATTCGTTCGCGAGCAGGTTCTGCCCGAGCACAAAGGAAGACCAGAGACCGTGAACCAAAAGACCAGGGCAGCCCTCAAGAAAGACAAGTTCGTCACTACCACCACCCACGGCTTCGAATGGGCCAGAGAGCACCGCCAGTCGGTCCTCGTCAACGGCGGGATTCTGTTGGCGGCGATTCTCATCGCCGTCGTCAGTGTGGTGGTCTACAACAGCCGCTCGGAGGCCGCATCCGTAGCCTTCGGCGCAGCCATGCAGGCCTACCAGACGCCGCTGGCGCAGTCCGGCCAGGCCGTGCCGCCCGGGATGACGACCTACTCCTCCGCTGCGGAGCGGGCCAAGGCCGCGGGCACTCTTTTCCAGGCCGTCGCCGACAAGTACGGCATGACGCCCGACGGCAAGAACGCGCGCTACTTCGCCGGCCTCACCTACATCGAGGCGGGCGAGAACCAGCAGGCCGAAGAGGCGCTGAAGAACGTCGCCGGCGGATGGGACAACAATCTCGCCGCCCTGGCCAAGTTCGCCCTCGCCCAGCTCTACCGCGACACCGGGCGCGATCCCCAGGCCATCGACCTCTACAACAAGCTCAGCGCCAAGCCAACCGCTACGGTTCCCTATGGCCTGGCGCAGCTTCAGCTTGCCGACCTCTACCAGTCTGAGGGCAAGGCGGACGCCGCCAAGAAGATCTACGCGAGCCTGAAGGACAAGGACCCGAAGGGCGCGGCCGGCATGACCGCAGCCGAGAAGCTGAATCCCACTTCGGGCCCCGCACTCCCGCAACAATAACGCCTTCGGCAGCAGTCAGCGGCTACAGGATGGCTTGCAGGAAGCGACCCGCGGCTTACTTCCCGGAAGCGGCGAGTTTCTTTTGCGTGTCGAGGAAGCGGCGGAGGCGGTCCAGCGAGCGGGCCTTGCCGAAGACGATGAGGCTCTCGATCAGGGGTGGGCTGGCCGTATTGCCGGTCAGAATCGTGCGCAGGAGCATGAAGTTGTCCTTGACCGGCCACTGCTTTTCGGCGCCGAGCTTCTTGAGCGCGGCCTCCAGTTCTTCGTGGGTGAAGGGGGTGGCTTCGAGGACGGTGAGCTGCTCGGCGGCGAAGGCCACGGTCTCTTCGAGCGTGCGCGTCTTGGGCAGGAAGACCTCGGGCGGGGGCATGACATCGTCCTTGAAGAAGAAGTCGGTCATCTCGCCGAACTGGGCGAGGGTCTCGATGCGCGTCTGCACCAGCGGAGCGATGCGGCGCAGGTAGTTGTCGGAGAAGATTGTCGCTCGCAGCGCGGCGAAAAAATCCTCCGGCGTGAGCGCGCGCAGGTACTCTCCGTTGAGCCACTTCAGCTTGGTGAGGTCGAAGACGGGCCCGCCGAGCGAGATGCGCTGGAAGTCGAACTTGTCGAGCATCTCGGCGAGCGAGAAGATGTCGCCCTGTTTGATGTTGATTCCCTTGGAGACGATCTCCTCTTCGGTGGGCTGCGCCATGCCTCCGCCCATCAGGCCGAGGAAGTTGATCAGCGCCTGCGGCAGGAAGCCGGATTCGCGGTAGTAGATGAGGGAGACGGGGTTCTTGCGCTTGGAGATCTTGGATTTGTCGAGATTGCGCAGCAGGGGCATGTGCCAGAAGCGGGGCAGCTCCCAGCCGAAGGCCTTGTAGAGGAGGACGTGCTTGGGCGTGGACGAGATCCACTCCTCGGCGCGGATGACGTCGGTGATCTGCATGAGGTGGTCGTCGACGACGTTGGCCAGGTGGTAGGTGGGGAAGCCGTCGGACTTGAGCAGCACCTGGTCGTCCACGTTGTTATGGGAGAAGGTGATGGGGCCGCGCAGCTCGTCCGTGAAGGTGGTCTCGCCCTCGATGGGGACCTTGAGGCGGACGACCGCCGGGCGGCCCTCGGCCTCGAAGGCGGCGATCTGCGCGGGGGTCAGCTCGCGGTGGGCCCCGTTGTAGCGCGGCGGCAGCTTGGCGGCAATCTGCGAGCGGCGCATGGCGTCCAGCTCTTCGGCGGTCTCGAAGCTGCGGTAGGCGTGGCCGGATTTGAGCAGAAGATCGACGTGGGTGCGGTAGATTTCGGTGCGTTCGGACTGGCGGTAAGGGCCGAAGGAACCGCCGACGTCGGGGCCTTCGTCCCAGGCGAGGCCGAGCCAGCGCAGGGAGTCGAAGATCATCTGTTCGGAACCGGCGACGATGCGCGCGCGGTCGGTGTCCTCGATGCGCAGCACGAACTTGCCGCCACGCTGGCGGGCGTAGAGGAAGTTGAGCAGGCCGATGTAGGCCGTGCCGACGTGCGGGTCGCCGGTGGGCGAGGGAGCGATGCGGACGCGGATGGGTGCGGAACCGGGATTGCCGGGGGTGGTCATGATTGAGTCAACGATAATGGTAGCAGGGTGGAGGGCGAGCGGCGGCAGGGCTGCGGCTGGGCTGGGATGAGGCCTCTATCTCAGAATCGAGATGCCCACCCCAGCGAGCAAATGCGCTCGCCGGGGATCCCGGATGCCCACCCCAGCGAGCAAATGCACTCGCCGGGGACCCCGGATGAGGGGCGCCCGGCACAGGGTGGAGCTGCTGCGACGAACTCCCTCCCGCCCCAGCCCGTGCTGCACAAGACACGACCTCGGCTCAAGGTCTCTGGCGGAATGCCGATGGGAAGAGGTAGCAGGAGTGCGTGGCATTGTCGCCGTGGAGTGCGGCCTCTCCGCGGATGGCAGGGTGATGGATCGAGGAGAACCATGAAGCTGGAAGCGAAGTTGGGTTCGACCTACGGGATACTCATCCTAGCGATGCTGGCCACCTCATCGGTGGCCTATCTCCGCATGTCTCAGGTGAACCACATCATCGGCAAGTTCATCTCGGAGCAGATTCCGGTGGTATACAGCAACCGCGGGGCGCGGGTATCGCTGGGGAAGAGCGATCGAATACTGGACGAGTGGTTGCTATACGGCGCGGAGCCCGGCGCCACCGCACAATACCGCGCGGCGTACCTCGCCCAGTGGGCCGACACGGAACGGCATATGGCAGAACTGAGCGATATGGGGAGCCGGTTCGAGCTGGGCGAGAACAATGACCGCATCCGGGACTTCGAGGCGCAGGCAACGCAGTTGCACGCGCTGCAGGACCGCATTGCGGACCTGATCGAATCGCAGAAGCCCCAGAACGTGGCGGCTGCGCGCGATCTGGCGCGCGGTGAGATGGTCAACCAGGAGAAGGCCCTCTACCAGAACATGTTCGATATGGTGGGTTACTCGAACGGCGTGGCGAACGCAGAATCGCAGCAGGTGACTCGAGCCTCTCATCTGATGGTGTGGACGCTTTGGACCACCACCCTGGGAAGCGCGGTCCTGGGCGGTCTGTTGGCGATGATGATCGCGCGCCGCATCAGCCGCGGCCTGCGCTCGGTTGTGGGACGCGCCGCCGCCATTGCCGAGGGCGATCTGACGGGGCCGCCGCTGGGTATCGAGAGCGGCGACGAGGTGGGAATACTGGCCGACGCCACGCAACAGATGCAGCGCAGCCTGCGACAGACCATCGGGGCGGTTGCGCGCACGGCCGCCAGCGTGACCGACAATGCAGTCTCCATCGGTGAATCCGGCATGGAGATGCAGCGCAGGATGGACGAACAGAACCAACAGACCGAGCTGACGGTGACGGCGATGCATGAGATGAGCGCCACCGTGGCCGAGGTCTCGCGCCACGCCGGCAACGCCGCCCAGAGCGCGCGGGCCGCGGCGGAGACGGCGCGGATGGGCGGCGGCATCGTGCGCGAGATGCTTGCCAGCATGAACTCGATCGCCGAGGCGGTGCGTTCGACCTCATCGACCATTCATCTGCTGGGCGAGGATTCGGGACGGATCAGCCACATCGTTCATGTGATCGAGGAGATCGCGCGCAAGACAAACCTGCTGGCGCTGAACGCAGCCATCGAGGCCGCGCGCGCCGGCGAACATGGCCGCGGGTTTGCCGTGGTCGCCGCCGAGGTGCGCTCCCTGGCGGAGAGCACCGCCCAGGCCACGGGCGAAATCTCCCAGATGATCCGTGGCATCCAGGAGCGGACCGGCCAGGCGGTCGCCAGCATGAGCGAGGGCACGGAAACCGTTGCCGCCGGCATGGTCACCACGGGCAGCGCCGGAGAGGCGCTGGAGAAGATCATCGGCATGGTCGAGCAGGTGGACCGGATGATCGCCCAGATTGCCATCGCGTCGCAGCAGCAGAGCCAGTCGGCGAAGGAGTCGAGTTCGTCGCTGAGTTCCATCTATCAGTTGGGCAGCGAGAACCTGAGCGCGATGAGCCTTTCGGTGGCCGGCGCCGAGGCCTTGCGCAACTCAGCGCTGGACCTGGAGCGGCAGATTGAACACTTCCGGATCGGCAAGGGCCACAGGGCAGACGACGACCCCGGCGCCAGTCCCGAACTGCCTGGCCTGTTCCTGAAGATGATCGCTTCGTCCTAGACTGCTCGCCGGGCGGCCGGGCGGCTGCGTTGCGAACGCGGTTGGGCGATGGCAGAAATGCGGTCGTCCTGCGAACCAGGCCCACATCCCGCAAGCGGGGGTGATGCACCCGGCGCGACAGGCAGAGGCCCGTCCGTATGGCCATTAATTGGTTCAAATGGCCCTACAATTGCTTTTTACATCTTGACAAAGGACTTGGCGCCCACTAGCATCCTCTTCGGTTGTTAAAAACCCATTAATTTGGAATCGAGGACCTATATGTCCGCAGCTGCGCGCCGCGTCTCCCTATTGTCCGGCATCTTCCGGGGAATCTTCGTTTTAGCCTTGGTTGTCTTCACCTGCAACATTGGCGCGTTTGCCCAGCTCTCTGCCAGGGCCACCATCACCGGAACCGTGACGGATTCCTCCGGCGCGGTGGTGCCGGGCGCGGCCGTGACCATTACCAACGATGCGACCAAGGTCTCCCTGAAGACCCAGTCCAACGGCCGAGGCGTCTTTGTGGCGCCCGAACTGAACGTGGCGACCTACTCCATCACCATTGCCAAGAAAGGTTTCAAGAACTACACCGTCACCGGCATCGAGCTGCACCCGACGGAGACGGTCCAGGTGAACGGAACGCTCACGGTTGGCGCTGCCAGCGAGACCATCACGGTGGCGGCAACCTCCACCGACGTGGAGCTGGCCTCTCCCCAGCTTTCGTCCTATATCTCCACCGAGCAGGTGAGTTCGCTGCCCATGAATGGCCGCAACTTCGAGGGCGTGGCGGCGTTGGCGCCGGGCGTGGTGAACACCAGCCAGGGCTCGGCGCTGGGCACCGGCGGCCGCAACACCAGCAGCGTGCTGGTGATCAACGGCATGTCGGTCTCCCGCACCTTCTATGCGCTGGACGGAATCTGGAACGAGAACTCCGGCAACATGACCCAGAATGCGGTCACCCCCAACCCCGACTCGCTGGCAGAAGTTCGCGTACTGCAGAACGACTTCTCCGCGCAGTATTCGCTCTTGGGTTCCGCGGTCATTCTGGAGCAAACCAAGAGCGGCACGTCGAACTTTCACGGCACCCTGTGGGAGTATGTGCGCAACGACGATCTGAATTCAAAGAACTACTTCACCGTCACTCCCCCGCTCATCCCGCCGTACAAGCAGAACATCTTCGGCTTCAACGTGGGCGGCCCGGTATTTATTCCAAATCACTACAACACCAATCGCCAGAAGACCTTCTTCTTCTGGGACGAGTCGTATGTGATTCTGCATCTACCCAGCCAGAACCAAAGCTGGATACCTACCCCCAATCAGATCGCCGGCTGCTTTGCCTCCCCGACCAAGGACCCGTTGACCGGCACGCTTTTCCCGGTGTCTACAGGCGGCACATGCCCAGTCGGCGATTATGTGGTCCCAAGCAGTCGAATCAACACCAGCTCATCGGCATACCTGAAAGCGCTCTATCCGGCGCCCAACTACTCATCCACCGCCAACACCAACAACTACGTCAACCTCCAGGCGCAGACTACCTATCAGCGGGACGATGAGATCAAGATTGACCACTTCTTCACCCCCAAGTACCACCTGCTGGCGGAATTCCTGCAGGAATACCAGAATTACGATCAGAACACGGAGAGTCCGGGCACGACTCCGATCAGCTACGAGAATCCCCTTACCAACAACAAGCTGGCGCAGATCGCGCTGACCCAGACCCTGTCGCCCAACATGGTCAACACCACCAGCGTGGCCATGAATGACTACCTTCTGAACCTGGTACTGGAAGGGACCACGGACATCAGCCAGCTCCCGGGTTTCACTGAGACCCTCTTCTATCCCACCGCCTTGTATGCCTCCCGCACTCCTGTGGTGAATTTTACCGGCGGAGCGGCGTCGCAGGGCATCCAGGCGTCGCGACCCATCCCCCACGCCTCCGATCTGGACAATACGATTACCGATAACTGGAGTTGGCTCAAGGGAAAGAACTACTTTACGGCAGGCATCACCTTCGTCTTCAATACCAAGCGCCAGGTTTCGGGCAAACAGACCAACGGAGCTTTCACCTTCACCGACACCTTCAGCGCCGCCACCGCGGCACAAAAGACCGCGGCGAACGCATGCGCTGCCGCCCCTGCATATAACACACTCGCCCAATGCAATGAGGACTACGGGATCGCGGACATGGAGCTTGGCTATCTATCCAGCTTTAGCGAGGACAGCCAAGCGCCTCATGGCGATATGCATGCCTTCTCCTGGTCGCCGTACTTCGAAGACCAGTACAAGTACAATAAGAACCTGACCTTTACCGCGGGCCTGCGCATCTACCACCTGCCCCTGCCCTACGGCGTGCCCGGCTCCGAGACCAACTTTGTGCCCTCAGCCTACAATCCCGCTCTGGCGCCGACCGTGAACGAGGCCACCGGTGTCACCAACATCCCGCCCAATGTCCCCGGCTACGCCAACGGCCTGCTGTACAACGACGGCACATCGACCGGCTTGCCGAGAAACTTCTCCAACAACCACACCTGGTACTTCGCACCGGACGTGGGCTTCGCCCTGGATGTCTTCGGCGATGGCAGGACCAGCCTGCGCGGCGGCTTTGGTATTAGCTACACGCGCATCTTCACCAACCAGGACTGCTCTTTCAACTGCATTGGGAATCCTCCGGTCTATACCAGCCAGAACCTGACCAACCTGAACTTCTTAACCACGCCGACGACCTGGAACATAGTAACGGCGGCGACAGGGTCTGGCGTCGGTGCGAAGCCGGTATCGGTCGAATCGGTTACCATGGCGGAGGCGAACATCCAGGCATCGCCGGTTACCAGCTACTCGCTGGGACTGCAGCATGAGTTTCCCCACAACATTACCGCCGCAATCGGTGGAGCGGGAAGCCGTATCCAGCATCAGGAGTCCAATCCCAACATTAACGTTCCGCCGTACTACAGCTCGGGCGGCGTGACCTACGATTTCAACCCGCTGATCAACACCAATCCTGCAAACTCCGGGCAAGCCGGCGACAATCAGTATTTTTATGCCCCGTATCAGGGTTATGGCAGCATGACGGACTATATGACGCCACTCTGGCAGGAGTGGAACGGGCTGGAGGCCCAGATCAAGCATCCGGTGACGAAGTCGCTGAACGTCTCGGTGGCTTACACCTGGTCGCACAGCACAAGCAACAGCACCATCGACGTGCATAATTACAATCGCTACCATGGCAACACATCGGGCTTGAACTATCCCGACTCGCTGAATATTTCGCTGCTCTATCAACTGCCGTTCTTCCAGCACAGCGGCAATCAACTGGAAAAACTGACGATGGGCGGATGGAGCATCAACGACATCACGACCTTCCGCAGCGGAAATTCATTTGATCCGGGCCTGACCGAGTCCTTCCAGGGCAATTCGTCCCGGCCGGACGTGGTTCCGGGTGTCTCGACCAACGGACCGAAGACCTGGAAGACCGGCTCAACCCAGCAGTGGTTCAACACGGCAGCCTTTGTGGCTCCCGCGCATGGCTACTATGGCAATGCCATGACTGGCATCATCCGCGGACCCGGCCAGGAGATCTATAACATGGCGCTCTTCAAGGAGTTCCACATCACGGAGAATAACTACTTCGAGTTCCGCGCGGAGGCGTTCAACACCTTCAACCATACCAATCCCAACAACCCGAATGCGACCCTGGGCAACTCGAACTACGGCAAGATAACCGGTGCGGCCGAACCGCGCATCATGGAACTCGCGCTGCGCTATCGCTTCTAGGAGTGCATTCCACTTCCAGGGCTGTGTAACTTCGACAGACACAATCCAGCGGGGCATCTCTCAATCAGAGTTGCCCCGTTGGCCGTTAAAGCTCCATGGCGAACTGGTGGGTTGTCGCGTGGGTGGCGGGTGTGGGTTCGGCGGCCAGGGCGAGGATGAGGCGCTCCAGGACGAGGAGCTTGTTGGCCGGCGAGCTGCGCAGTTCCAGGTCGGCCTTGGCGACCAGGCGCAGGGCGCGGGTGAGCTCGCGGCGGGATTTATAGCGGCGGGCCTGGCGGATGAGGTCTTCGGCGGCGAAGGGCGGCATGCGGAATCCCTGCCACAGGGCCGCCCACAGGTCGCGCGAATCGCGCACGTTCTTCTCCAGGATGATGAGCATCTGGCGGAAGGTGCGGGCCAGCATGTAGAGATGGCCGATGGCCGCGTCCTCGCCGCCGTCGGAGGCATTGAGCAGGCCGTGCAGCAGCAGCAGCGCGCGGGTGCGGTCGCGCTGGCTGATGGCATCGGTCAGTTCATAGAGCGAGCGCTGCTTGGCCGCCAGCACCATCGTCTCCACGTCGCCCAGGGTGATGTGGTTGCGGGCGATGGCTTCGTTTGGCGCGGCGACGTAGAGGCAGAGCTTTTCCATCTCGCCGGCGACCAGCATCATGTCCGCGCCGAGCGCGTCCACCAGCTCGCGGGCGGCGTCGGGGTCGAAGCGGATGCCGCGCGACTCGGCCTCGGAGGTGACCCAACGGACGGCATCGGACTCAGCCACGCGGGCCAGCTCGACCAGGCCGCAGGCGTCGCCCAGCGTCTCGCGGATTCGCTCGTAGCGCTCTTTGTCCTGATAGTCCATGCGGCGCAGGTCGGTAGGGATGCGCAGGTGGTCGGCGACGAAGAGCAGCACGGCCTGCGGGTTGGGGCTGCGGAAGTAGGTATCGATGGCGGCAAATTCGGCCTTCCTGGAACCGCGGCCGTAGAGCAGCTTGAGGTTGCGCACGAAGAGGACCTGGAAGGGAGCCATCAGCGATGGCGTCTGCGCGCAGTCGAGGACCTCGAAGATGGGGGTGTCGGCGAGGTCGAAGTCGTGCAGCGAGAAGTCGCGCGTGGCCTCCGGAGCTAGCGCGGCGAGCACTCCCTGACGGCAACGCTGGTAGAGGAAGGCCTCGTCGCCCAGCAGGACGTAGCCGGGGCGCAGGGTCGCGGGCGCGGCAATCTCAGCGAGAAAGCGGTCCGTCGATGCGAAGCTGCGGAGAGGTTGAGGAGACATGCCTGTGTGCGACCGCGATACTGGGCCACATCTCTAGTGTGCGGCCTTGGCGGGCTTTCGCCAAGTAGCAAATAATGTTTGTTCGAAGTTGAACCGGCGTGGTCGGTTGGTTCGCAATGGGCGTGACTGGACTCGAGTCTGGTCTGGAGTGGCTCCGAAGCCTGACTGCTATACTCCTGCCATGATGGCGCATGAGGATATGGGTGTAAGCAGACCGGCGGAGACGCGTAGCTTCGGGGCGCGCGACTGGTTCATCGTCTTCCTGCTGGTTATGGCGTCCATTCAGTGTATTCGCGGCTGCTATTGCGTGAATTCGTCGTCGCTCGACTGGAGAATCTATGCCCATGGGACGGCGAAGCTGCCATACCAGGGGCGCGTGGGGATGATCGGCGTACTGCGCTGGGCGGAGGGTTCTCCGCTGATGATTCGCGGCGCAGCGAAGCTGGACCGAATGGACATGGGACGGTATCCGGAGCCGATGACGGTGGAGAAGTTCACGTCACTGCTGGCGGCGATTTTATCGATGCTGCTGATGCTGTCGTTCCTGATCCGCTTCAGCTTGCGGCATGGGTATCGGCCATGGTGGCTTCCGAGCGTGCTGATGCTTGCGATTTCATTCATCACGCTGTCGGTGCGCTGCGAGAGTATGGAGTGGACGCCGTACGATGTGCCACATGCATTGTTCTTCGGAGTCGCGGTGTTGTGCGCGCTTGACCGTCAGTGGTATCTCGTCCTGCCGCTGTTCCTGGTCGACGTTCCGTGGCGTGAGACATCGATATTCCTGATCGCCGTCTGCGTGCCGTTGTTCTACACCTCGGAGGCGATCGCCTGGCGGCAGTCCAGAATGCGAACGATCCAGAGTGCGCTGCTGGCCATCGGGATGGGGACCTACTGGGCGCTGGTGCGCCATGCGATTCAGGTACGGTACGCTCACAATGGGAATGATGCGTATATTCACTACTCGAATAACATTCATGCTTTGATGCTGCCACACCACTGGCCGCAGATGCTCGGCGCGGGCGGCTATTTTCTGGTCTTCATCCTTCTGGAGCGAAGTCTGGCGAGCCCGCGGCAACGATTAATTTTGTATAGCTTTCTGGTGTGCTTGCCAGTCATCCTACTCTACGGCGTGTGGGTGGAACTGCGCATCTGGATCGAGTGGACTCTGCCGTGGGCTATGATCGCCGCGTCCGAACTGCAGAGTTATCTGCGCGCCAAGCCGGAGACCCCGGAGGGGTACGCCATCTCGTAGCCGAATTAAAAGGACTCCAGCATATCGTCTACCAGGGCGTGGGCGAAGCTGCGGGCGAGGCGGTTGACGGCGGCGGGGTCCTCGCGCAGGAAACCGCTGAGGTCCTGCGTGGACTGGTACTGCTCGCGGTAGCTGAGCGCATCGTTCCGGTAGAGGACGCGGCCATCGCGCGCGGTGAGCACGACTTTGACCGTCAGGGTCACCAGGTAGCTGGAGGTCTCGCCGCTGGTGGAGTCGTAGGTGAGCGGAACCGAAGTCTGGGTGAGGATGGTGCCGTTGAGAACGGCGTCGGCGTCGGCCGATCCGCTGGTGAGTACGCGGTAGCGCGTGCGCGTGTCCAGCTCGCGGACGACCGCCTGGGTGAGCGCCATCTCGCTGTGGTAGGCCTGGGAGTGCGTGGCGAAGACAGGCACGGCGATGGTGCGGACGTTGGCCAGGATGTGCGTGGCCGAGCCGGCGGAGTGGTAGCCGCAGCCAGTGAGCAGAAGCGCAAGGGCGAGTGGGCCCAGGCAGGAGAGACGGCGCGCCGCGGTGGGGGACAGGATGCGCATTCGTGGTGGTTCTATTGTCGCACTGAGGGGAGGGGTTTCAGGTGGGCGTCTTTGCATCGTGCCCAATTATTCAATGTGGGGCGGGCGTCTCCGGGGCAAGCAGATGGGGCGGCCCGTAGGCCGCCTCATGGTTTTTCTGAACTGGTGTAGGTCTATGCGGGGCTGGGGCGGCCTTCTCCGTAGCCCGGCTTGCGGCCTGCCTCGGGCTTGATGACCTTCTGGCCCTCGCCTGGCCCGGGGTCTGCGTAGGCCAGCGGCGACTTGAAGGGCGGCAGCTCCTTGCCCTCGATGATGAGGTCGATCTCCGCCCGGTCGAGGGTCTCGCGTTCCAGCAGCGCGGCCGCCATGCGGTGCATGATGTCGGCGTTCTCCTCGAGGATCTTGTAGGCCGACCGGTAGCCCTCGTCGACGAAGGCGCGCACGGCCACGTCGATCTGCTTTGCGGTGTCGTCGGAGTAGTCGCGCATCTGGGCGATGTCGCGGCCCAGGAAGACTTCCTGCTCCTTCTTGCCGTAGGTCAGCGGGCCGAGGTCGCTCATGCCGTACTCGCAGACCATCTTGCGGGCAAGCTCGGTGGCGCGGACGATGTCGTTGCCAGCTCCCGTCGTCTTGCGGTTCATGAAGATCTCTTCGGCGCAGCGGCCGCCCATCAGGATGGCGAGCTGCGTGTCGAGATAGTCCTTGGTGACAGTGTGCTTGTCCTCTTCGGGCAGGTGCATGGTGACGCCCAGCGCCATACCGCGCGGTATGATGGTGACCTTGTGCAGCGGGTCGGAGTTCCCTCGCTTGGCGGCGACCAGGACATGGCCGGATTCGTGGTAGGCGGTGTCCTTCTTGTCGTCGTCGGAGAGCAGCATGGACTTGCGCTCTGCGCCCATCAGGACCTTGTCCTTGGCCACCTCGAAGTCGAACATATGAACGGACTTGCGGTTGTAGCGCGCTGCGGTGAGGGCGGCCTCGTTGACCATGTTGGCGAGGTCGGCACCGGAGAAGCCCGGTGTTCCGCGCGCGAGGATGTTCAGGTTGACGTCCTCGGCCATGGGGACCTTCTTGCAGTGGACACGCAGAATCTCTTCGCGTCCCCGAATGTCGGGCCTATCGACCACGACGCGGCGGTCGAAGCGGCCGGGGCGAAGCAGGGCGGGGTCGAGCACGTCGGGACGGTTTGTGGCGGCGATTAGGATGACGCCATCGTTGGACTCGAAGCCGTCCATCTCCACCAGCAACTGGTTGAGCGTCTGCTCGCGCTCGTCGTGTCCGCCGCCCAGGCCCGCGCCGCGGTGACGGCCGACGGCATCGATCTCGTCGATGAAGATGATGCACGGCGCGTTCTTCTTGCCCTGTTCGAAGAGGTCGCGGACGCGCGATGCGCCGACGCCGACGAACATTTCGACGAAGTCCGATCCGGAGATGGAGAAGAACGGAACATTCGCCTCGCCGGCAACCGCGCGGGCCAGCAGCGTCTTGCCGGTGCCCGGAAGGTCCGACCAGCAGAACGCCCTTGGGGATGCGGCCGCCCAGGCGCTGGAACTTCTGCGCCTCGCGCAGGAACTCGATGATCTCCTTCAGTTCTTCCTTGGCCTCGTCAACGCCGGCCACGTCCTTGAAGGTGATCTTCTTCTGCTGCATAGAGAGCAGGCGGGCGCGGGATTTGCCGAAGCTCATGGCCTTGTTGCCGCCGGACTGCATCTGGCGCAGCAGGAAGAACCACAGGCCAAACAGAAGTGCGAAGGGCGCGATGTTGATCAGCGCGGAGAGCCAGGCGTTGGAGTTCGGGTCCTTGATGGTGATGGCAACGCCGTGGTCGTTCAGAATCTTGTACATGTCCGGGTAGTTGGACGGAATGGTGGTGCGGAACTGGTCTTTGTTGGTGTAGTGGCCAACCAGCGTCGAACCGTCAATGGTGACGTCGGCCACCTTGCCCTCGTCTGCCTTGGCCAGCAGGTCGCTGAAGGTGACAGCCGTCTCATGCACGGCGCCCATATTTTTGCCGACAAAGGTCCACAGGCAGACGACGCCCGTGATCAGGAAGACCCAGATAACAAGTTGTTTGACGGTCGAGTTCAATCGCGTTTCCTCATTCTTCCGGCCTGAAGCGTCCGGTTGCAGCGGCGCGTCGGTGCGGCCATCGACCTGGCAGGCAGGCGCCAGTGCGCCCGTACCTGCTCTTACTTTAGACGCACCTATGGACTGTAGGGTTCCAGGTCTTCGGCAGGAGTTGCCATCCCGGCCCGGCGTCGGTGCGCGTCAGATAGAAAGATTCTACTCTGAGTTGGCGGAACGATGCAGAGAAACAGTTACAAACCAGAGGGAACCCACCGCAGGCTTGTCCCAATTTGACCACTTCATGGCGTTCTCGACGCTTCGCGTAACCACTTCGCGGCGTTCCCCACGCTTCGCGTAAAGGCGCGCACTAAGAGGTCAGAGTGGTTAGCTGTTCTTCGGGCCCTTTGGCGGCGCTTCGCGGAAGAGGCGAAGCTCGCGCGCAGAGCGCTCGGCGCGCAACAGGCTAGGCAGGTGGAGGCTGGAGCCGCGGCGCGCGGCGACAGGGCGGTCTACGGGGTTCGAGCCTGGCAGGAGGCCCGCCAGTGCCAGCAGGCGGGCAGTCTCGTCGAAGCTGAGGCGCGCGCCGAGCTGGCGTGCGGCGGCACGCACCACGCGGCGGCGCAGGGCGGGGTCGAGCGCGCGCAGTCGGTCAATCTCAAGGGAAACGGAGCCGGCGCCGGATTCGCCGGGCGCGGTGCTGACGGCGCGGCCCCCTCCGCGAACGGGTTTGCCGGGCAGCAAGAGCCGCGGCAGGATGCGGCTGAGTTCCGTCTGCCAGCGCGCCTCGTCCTCGCGCGCCAGCTCGGCCAGGTTGGCCAGCGCCTGGTCGATGGCGGGGTTGAACTCCCTCAGCAGCGGCAGGACGCAGTGGCGGATGCGGTTGCGCGTGAAGGCGTCGTCGGCGTTCGTGGAGTCCGTGCGCCAGCTCTGGTTGCGGGATTCGAGGAAGTCGATAAGATCGGCGCGGCGGATAGCGAGCAGCGGGCGCAGAATCCTGCCGGTGCGCTCGGGAACGTGATCTGCGGGCTGTGGGCCTTGAGGCGTGATCTGTGGGCCCTGAGGCGAGAGCTTTGAGCCAGAACTTGGGCTGGATTCGACCAGCAGGCAGGGATGGATGCCGCTCAGCCCCTCGGTCCACGCCCCGCGCAGCAGCTTCATCAGGACGGTCTCTGCCTGGTCGTCGAGCGTATGCGCGGTGAGTACGGAGTCGGCGTGGCCCTCGGCGATGAGCCGACGGAAGTGGTCATAGCGCAGGTTGCGCGCAGCCTCCTCGACGGTCTCGGACTGGCCAGCCTCGCGCGCGTGGGCAATGCGGCCGGGAACGCTGGCGTAGCGGATATGCAGCGGAACTTCAAGGCGCAGGCAGAGGGACTGGACGAAGGCCAGGTCGGCGTCCGCCTCGTCTCCGCGCAGGCCGTGGTGAACGTGGACGGCGGAGATCCCCACGCCGAGCGCGTTGCGCGGCTGCGCGTTGGCGGCGTCGAGCAGCAGCAGCAGCGCTACCGAGTCCGCGCCTCCAGAGACGGCGGCGCAGATGCGGTCTCCGGGGCGGATGTGCGTGCGGTCCAGCCAGGGCTCGGGGTTTGCCATCGAGACTAATGGTACTGCGCGACGCCGCTGCGGGGGTGGTTGGCGGCAGATTTACGGCTCAAGTCGCGGCACTCTTGTTATACTTCGTTGGCTATGCGAGTCTTTGTGATTCTTCCGGCGGCTGGGATTGGGACGAGGATGTCCGTGGGCAGCGCGGTGGGCGGCGGCGCGTCCACTCCGAAGCAGTTTCTAACCATCGCAGGCGTGCCCGTGCTGGTGCACTGCCTGCGCGCGTTCCTGGCGGTCGAACGCGTTGCGGCCATCTATGTCGCGGTGCGCGGGACGGAGATGGAGCGCGTGCGGGCGCAGGTGGCGGAGTTCGGACTGGGCCAGAAGGTCCATGTGGTCGAGGGGGGCGACCAGCGCCAGCAGTCGGTGTCGAACGCGCTGGCGCTGCTCGTCGCCCAGAACGGCTGCACCGACGACGACGTAGTGCTGGTGCACGATGCGGCGCGGCCCCTGATCGACGCAGCCACCATCGAGCGCACCATTGACGCCGTCGCCGAGCACGGCGCGGCCATCGTCGGCCTGCCCGCGGTGGACACCATCAAGCAGGTGGAACGCACGGCGCACGGCGCGATTGTGACCGCGACCATTCCGCGGGAGAGGATTGTGCAGGCGCAGACGCCGCAGGGAGCGCGCTGCGGGCTGCTGCGGCGGGTCTTCGCCGAGGCCGAGGCCGACGGCTTCGTGGGCACCGACGAGTCCAGCCTGCTGGAGCGCGCCGGCATCGAGGTGGCCGTCGTTCCGGGAACGGCCAGGAACCTCAAGATCACGCAACCGGGAGACCTGGAGCTGGCCGAGTTCTACCTGCGACAGGGAAAGGCCTAACACCGATTGACACCGACGAGCACCGATCCAGGACAAAGATGGATACTGATGAAAGACAACTTCGGGGCAAGCATGATGATCTTACGCAGAAGATCATTGGTGTTTTTTACGATGTTTACAACGAGTTGGGCTGTGGGTTTCTTGAGTCGGTCTATCGTGAGGCAATGCGGTTTGCTTTAGGCCAGGCCGGATTGAAGGTTCAGACCGAAATGCAGATTCCGGTTCGGTTTCGCGGTGAGTTGGTTGGAGTTTTCAGGGCTGATTTGGTTGTAAATGATGTTGTTCTGATCGAATTGAAAGCCTGTGAAGCGATTGTTCGTGAACACGAATCGCAGACCTTACACTATCTGAGAGCTACAAAGATTGAGGTTGCATTGCTGATGAATTTCGGACCGAAGCCCCGGTTCAAACGGTTGGTGATGGATAACGAACTCAAGAAACCTAAAGAAAAATCGGTTTCATCGGTGGCGATCGGTGTTAAGCCTTTAGGGAACGCTGAGGTGCTCTCGTGAGTATGAGGATCGGGGTTGGCTTTGACTCGCACGTCTTCCAGGCGGGCATTCCGCTCATCATCGGCGGGCTTGCCATCGAGCACACCGAGGGCCTGGCCGGCCACTCCGACGGCGACGTGCTGCTGCACGCCATCACCGACGCGCTGCTGGGCGCGGTCTCGGCGGGCGACATTGGCAGCTTCTTCCCGCCCAACGATCCGCGCTGGAAGGGCGCGGACTCCAGCGTCTTCCTGCAGACGGCGCTGGAGGAGGTCGCCACCGCGGGCTACCGCATCGTCAACGTCAACACGGTGCTGATCCTGGCGCGGCCCAAGATCGCGCCCATCGCCGGTGAGCTGCGCGAGCGCGTCGCCCAACTGCTGGGAGTCAAGCCCGGCGAGGTCGGCATCAAGGCCAAGACGCCCGAAGGCCTGGAGCTGGAACACACGGCCGTGGCGCACTGCACCGTGCTGCTGGAGAGCTTGAAGGCACCCGAAGCGCTGGCGCACATGGCCGCGACCGCGGAGGCTGGCTCGGAGGAAGAACTGAACGCCGTCGTCGAGGGGCTGATCGGCGGGCGGCACGACCTCTCCGCGCTGGGCCGCAAGAAGCCGTTCGATTCGGACGATCTGACGTAGCCGCGTGGGGAGAAAACCTTAACACCGATTGTCACCGACAGGCACGGATTGAAAGACGAATCGGTCTGTGGCTTCCAACTGCGGCATTCCTTTCGCCGTCGAATTAAGTGCAATACATATTGCAGCAGGAGATTGCGATTTGAGCGGTGAGGTGGGAGCGGAGTTTACCGCCGTGGTGACGGACATTCAGATGGAGTCGCGCGACGGCGCGACCACGCGCTGGCGGATGGCGCTCAGCCGCACCGTCTTCGCCGCGGGCGATGTGGGCGTGCTTCATGCCGTCTCGCGCGGCGGAACGCGCATTGAAGTCCCCGTGCTGGCGGTGGTGGCGGACGAGGCGGGCGACCTGTGGCATGTGGTGGAGAAGCCGCTGGCCGCCGGCACCGACGTGGTGGGTCGGGTCACCCGCTGAGCGGGGATTATTGCGCGGCGGATGCGGCTTTACGGGACCGGGCTGCGCGATGCCCACATAACAACGATGAGGCCGCCGCGAAGATGGGGCACCCAGCCCTGAGGTGTTACGCGAAGAGGCAGAACATGGGGGAGTCGAGGGGGATGGTCTGGGTGGGGCCGCCGATGCGGCCGGAGGCAGAGTCGCGGCGGAAGATGGTGATGGAGGCGGAGTCCTGATTGCCGCAGAGGAGCCAGCGTTCGGAGGGATCGAGGGTGAAGTGGCGCGGCGTGCGGCCGCCACAGGAGATGCGCTGCACGAGGGTGAGCGCGCCGTCGACGGGAGCGATGCTGAAGACGACCAGCGAGTCCTCGCCTCGGTTGCTGGCGTAGAGAAAGTTGCCGTCGAGCGAGATGGCGACCTCGGCGGCGGTGTTTTTGGCGACGGGGAAGCTGGGGGCGATGGTTTTGACGGGCGCGCCGGTGTTGACCAGCAGGCCCTGGGGGTCGGTGCGCGAGCTGGTGGTGGTCCAGAGGAAGCGGTCGATGGTGGAGTCGAGCTCGTTGATGGAGTAGACCCAGCGGCCGTTGGGATGGAAGGCGATGTGGCGCAGGCCGGAGCCGGGGCGGTTGTTGGAGAAGAGCGCGGGCGGGCCGAGGCGGGCGGTGGCCGGGTCGACGGTGAAGACGGAGATGCGGTCGGAGCCGAGGTCGTTGACCAGCAGAAAGCGATTGTCGGGCGAGAGGTGGACGGAGTGGGGGTGGGGGACGTCCTGGCGGGCGGCATTGGGGCCTCGCTTGCCGAATTTTGGGTTCTTGTAGTCGATTCGCTCGACGGGTTCGGAGAGCGCGCCGCTGGGCAGGATGCGGTAGCTGGCGATGGAGGAGCCGTAGTAGTTGGCGACGAAGGCGGCCTCGCCCGTGGCGTCGAGCGAGATGTAGCAGGGGCCCGCGCCGGCGGAGGAGACCTGGTTGATGGGCCTGAGCGCGCCAGTCGCGGATTCGGCGATAAGGAAGCTGGAGACGGAGGCGGAGGCGTCGTTGACGGCATTGACGGCGTAGAGGCGGCGACGACCTACGGAGTTGGGCGAGAGGGCGAGGAAGGACGGACGCGGAGTTTCGGCGGCCAGGATTGGCTGCGTGAGAAGGCCGGAGGCAGGGTCGAAGCGGGAGAGATAGATTCCCCTGGCGACGCCTTTCGCGGTGTCGGTGCCGAAGTAGACGAAGACGGGCTGCGGGGGGAGGGGTTTCCTGCGGAAGGGGGCGAGAAAGGACTGGGCTGCCGCAAGGCGCGGTGCGGCGGCGAGCGCGGGGAGGGTGAGAAGAAATCGGCGACGGGAGAACATTGGCGGTGACTCCGAGGGCCAGTTCAGCGGTACGGATTTATGCGGCGGGTTCGCCGGGGAGGCGGATGCCGAGCTCCTTCTCGGGCTGCTCATTCTGGTGGATGATGGGGAGGCTGGGAAGCCTAGTGGTTCCCCCGGCCTCGCGCACGACGGCGTTGGCGTGGTCGAGGACCTCGTCGACGGTCATGGTGTAGATCTCGCGGCCGTTGTCGTAGCCGGACTCGATGGCTGTCTTCAGATAGCGCCCGGCGATCTGTGCGGCGAGCGCGTCCGTGATGACGTTGCCGGTGCGGCGCTTCTGCTCGACCCAGGCGAGGTTGGGCAGGGCGATCCAGACGGGCTTGCCGTTGACGGCGAAGCGGATGTCTGTGGCGTCGGCGTGGCGCGTGGCGATGGCCACGATGGTGCCCTTCCAGACGCAGTGCAGCGGCTCGCCGGTCCAGCGATCAGTGACGGTGAAATCTTCGTACATGAGATTAGCTTAGTGGACGCGGGTGGGCCGGGGCAAGGATTGGTTGGTGCGCGCGCGATTGCAGGAAGGCGGACGCACGGTTGCAATTCCCGTTCATCGCAAAAGCACGATGAATGGAGGCGCCCGGAGTATAGTTTTTTGAGGCTGTGCAAGGCTGGAGTTTCAGACACCAAACAGGAGTGCAAAAAATGAAAGTCTCTTCCGTGATTCGCGCCGCGCTGGCGGCTGGGCTGGTTGTTGCAACCGTCAACGCGCAGGTGAAGCCACATCCCATTCCCCGCCTGGTGGAGAAGGAGGGGCGCTACGCGCTGATGGTGGACGACGCACCGTACCTGGTGCTGGCGGCGCAGACACGGAACTCCAGCGCGTGGCCGTCGCGGCTGCCGTTGCTGTGGCCGGCGCTGGAGTACGACCATGTGAACACGGTGGAGATTCCGGTGTACTGGAACCAGGTGGAGGCGCAGCCGGGAAAGTATGACTTCACAATGGTGGACATGATCCTGTCCGAGGCGCGCAAGCACCAGGCGCATGTGATTCCGCTGTGGTTTGCCACATGGAAGAACGGCAGCCAGCACTTTATGCCGGACTGGATGAAGCTGGACACCGCGCGTTATCCGCATGACGTGAACAAGAACGGGGAGGCGGTGGATTCGCCGTCGCCGTTTGCGACCGCGTCGCTGGAGGCGGACAAGGCTGCGTTTGCGGCGTTGATGCGTCACCTGAAGGAGGTGGACGCCGAGCGCACCGTGATCATGGTGCAGGTGGAGAACGAGCCGGGAAGCTATGGAACGGTGAGGGACTACTCGCCGGCGGCGCAGAAGTTCTTCGACGCGCCGGTGCCGGCGGAGGTGCTGCGCGCGATGAATGTGAAGGCTGCGGCGAATGCGACGTGGCAGCAGGCGTTTGGTGCGGATGCGGACGAGTATTTCAACGCATGGGCTGTGGCAAAGTATGTGGGGCAGGTGGCGGCTGCGGGGAAGGCCGTCTATCCGCTGCCGATGTACGCCAACGCCGCGCTACGCAATCCGCTGAACCCGGGCCCGCCGAGCGGCTACGAGAGCGGAGGGCCGACGGACAACGTGCTTTCGATCTGGAAGGCGGCGGCGCCGTCGCTGGACCTGCTGGCCCCGGACAACTACCAGACCGATCCGGCGGCGTACTTAAAAGATCTGGAGCTGTACCATCGCGCGGACAATGCGCTGTTTCTGCCCGAGACCGGACATCCGGAGAATGCGCGTTTCTTCTTCAAGGTGCTCGGGCTGGGGGGCATCGGGTTCTCGCCGTCGGGAGGGAACACGGAGGCCGAGTTTGCGCCGACGGACCGATCCAAGGCGCGGTTTGACGCTCTGGAGCCGTGGGCGCAGAACTACCGGCTGGTTGGCCCGATGCAGCGGGAGGTTGCGCGGCTGAACTTCGAAGGCAAACTGCAGGCCGTGGCCGAGGAGAAGGGCAAGGTGAGCGAGACGCTGCCGTTTGGGACGTGGAATGCGCTGGTGGGGTATGGTGTGTCGGGACGCGGGCCGGCGTTGGGAAATGCGATCCCGACGGGGCGCGCGCTGGTGGCGCAACTGAGCGAGAACCAGTTCCTGATCACCGGCTTCTACTGCCGCATCGACTTCCGGCCGGCGGGGACGGAGGAGCAGCGGAGGACGCAGCAGATTGCGATCGGGAACGGGCAGAACCCGTCGGCGCTGATCGACGGCAAATGGGTACACCGGCAGTTTGTGCGCGTGGAGGAGGGGACGTATGAGAACGGCGTCTTCAAGTTCCAGCGATTGTGGAACGGGGACGAGACGGACTGGGGGTTGAAGTTCGGCGATGAGCCGGTGGTGCTGCGGGTGACGCTGGCGACGTACTAGGCGGTATCCACATATAGACTTTGCAGCGGGTGTTTGATTTGTTGCACTTGTAGCATGGCGAGCCGATATGAGTTGAGCGAGGGGCAGTGGGAGCGGATCAAGGACACGCTTCCTGGTCGAGTGGAACACGTTGGCCGTACGGCGGCGGATAATCGCCAGTTCGTCAACGGAGTTTTGTGGGTGCTTCGTTCGGGGGCACGCTGGCATGATCTTCCGGAGCGGTATGGCAAGTACAAGAGCGTGCATGCGCGGTTCATGCGCTGGGCGCGGTCGGGCGTGTGGGAGCGCATTTTCGCCGACCTGGTGGCGGACAAAAAGAACCAATACTTGATGATCGACTCGACCATCGTGCGAGCCCACCAGCAGGCGGCCACGGGCCGCAAAAAGGGGGCTCCGAAGACAAGGCTCTGGGGCGTTCCCGAGGTGGATTGAGCACCAAGATTCACCTGCTGGCTGACGAAACGGGTCTGCCCGTAGCCTTCCGCATCACACCTGGACAGGCTGCGGAATACGCTCAGGCAATCAGCCTGCTGCAAGGCCAACGGGCCGAAGCCGTGATTGCGGACAAGGGCTACGATTCGACCGAGATCGTTGCCACCATCGAAGCGCTGGGCGCGGTTGCCGTGATCCCGCCAAGACGGCACTGGAAACAGCCCCGCAGCTACGACCGTACCCTGTACAAACAGCGAAATCTTATCGAACGCTGCTTCAACCGCCTCAAGCAGTTCCGACGCTTCAGCACCCGCTACTGTCGAAACATAGAGGCCTTCAGAGCCTGCACCGCTCTCGCATGCACATGGCTCAGACTTCAGCTATATGTGGATACAGCCTAGGGCGACAGTTACGGTACAGGAGTTATTTGGAAGTTGTCGAACTGGACGAGGCCGTAGTTGGGCGCGCCGAGGCCGACCATTCCCTTTGCGTAGGTGGGGTCGGTGACACCGTTCATTGGGTTGCCGTAGATCGTTACGGGCTTGCCATCAATTTGCGGAACGATTGAGCTGCCGTTGAAGGCGAGCGAGAGGCGGTGCCATTGCTTGACGCCGAGCGGATCGATCGTACCGGCGGCGAGGACGAGATCGCTCTGCCGGGTGCGCTTGTCCTGCTCGGTGGAGGTGCGGCGCAGCGACCACGCGCCGGTGTCGGCGACGCGCAGAACGTAGGAGTTGGGGATGTCGCTTCCGCTCATGCCGGTGAGGCGGCCGATGAGGTCGGCTGAGCCGGACTGCTCGAAGAGGACGTCGGTGGAGACGGTGTAGTCGGTCCAGTCGAGGTTGCCGAAGATGGTGAAGGGACGATTGTCAGTGCGCTTCCACGCGATGGGCTCGCGTGGGACGAGCTGGCTGAGGCAAACGCCGGAGCGGCCGCCGTCGCAGGGCGCGGTCTCGAATGCGCCGTACATGTCTGAGAAGTACTTTGCAAGGCGGCCCGCGGGGTATGACTTGAAGTTGTCGGCGTAGGGAAGGGTGAAGGGTGCGGCGGGGGGTGGGACGGCGTCGCCCTTAGCCTGGCCAGCGGTGGTGGTGGTGACGGTGAACAGGCGGCCGGGGAGGAGGTTGAGGGAGAATTTGCCGTTGGTGGCTACGATGTCTGTTTGCTTAACGAACCAGTGCGCGGGATCGCTGGAGGTGAGGTCGGTGGTCCAGAGGTGCAGCTTGCGACGGGGGAAGCCGGCGAGGGTGAAGCTGACTGTTTCCGGAGATTTGGCCTGGACGGTCTCGATGATGAGGCTGAAGTCTTTGCGGCTGGGCGAGCGCAGCGCGACGTAGCTGCCATGCGCGCCGGTGGTGTCCGCGGAGAAGAAGCCTGAGGCGGAGTCGAGATACTGCCAGCCGGGCTGGGTGAACTGCGCGGTGTGCGCCATGACCCAGACGGAGGGCGTGACGACGTAGTGGCCGGACCAGGGCTGATTGGATTTGATGAGGCCGATGTTGTCGTAGGGAAGGTTGTCGTACATGGCGCTGATGATGGGCCAGAAGACGGTGGCGGTGACGCGGCCGGCGACGTAGTTGCGATTGATGTTGCGCGCCATCTCCGGGTAGCCGGGATGCTCGTCGAAGTGGCCCTCGCTGTCCCAGAGCGGCTTATTGAGGGCGAGCGCGTCGGGCGTGGGATAGCCGCCCCAGGCGGGGCCATGCACGCCGACGATGTCGATGGCGTCGTTGACGGCGGGGTCCTTGCGCATCTCGGTGGCGATGTTCCAGAGTTTGTTGCGCTCCCAATCGTCGGAGGCGATGACTTTGATCGAGCCGAGGCCGTTGGCGCGCAGGCTGGTCTTGAGCTGCTTATACCACTCGACGTTGTAGCCGTGCTCGTTGCGGCCACCTAAATAATCGATTGTCAGGTGATGGTCGGACTGGGCGTGTTGGAGCCATTGAATGATGTAGTCGATCATCTCCTGCGACCAGTAGTTGCCGTTGCCGACCCAGGCGGGCGCGCCCCAGGCCAGCGCGGCGAACTTAATGTTGGGGTTGCGCGCGCGGGCCTGCTCCATGAGCCACCACTCGTAGCCGCGGTTGTAGTTCTCATCGGTTGCGGTGTGGCTGTGGCTGGACTCGGCCCCGTCGGTGGAGTCCATGTCGGCCCCGATCTCGACCTTGAAGACCTGGATGCTGGCGCCGTAGTTGGGCTTGAAGAGGTAGTCGAGGACCTGGCTGCGTTGCGGCTCGGGATAGTCGATCAGCAGGCGCGAGTTGCCGCCGCCACCGCTGATGGCGCCGACGCCGTCGAAGATACGACCGGGGCTGGCGGCATTGATGACGATGGGCTGGGCTGACAATGAGGCAGGCGCAGGGGCGGGATTGCTTTCCGCTGGGGCAGAGAGGCTGGTGAGGAAGATGCAGGCGAGTGCAGTGATGGAGAGGACAAGAACCCGGGAGGCTGAACGCATGGGGGAATTGTATTCGTTGCGGCGCGGTGTGAGATATTGCGTCAACAACGGCGTGTAAGAATGAATCCGAGTGAGCCTCTTGGGGAGATTCCCCTGCGGGAACGGGGTACCATGCGATGCGCCGTGTTGCGCTGATCTACAACCCAATGAGCGGGCAGCATCCGGGACGGCGCGCGGCGCAGATCGCGGATGTGGCGGCAGTGTTGCTCGGGGCGGGGATTGAGGTGCGGGCGATTGCGACCGAATCGCCGCAGAGCGCGGGAAGACAGGCGCAGGAGGCGGTGCGCGAGGGTTGCGACACAGTGCTGGCGTGCGGCGGCGATGGAACTGTGCATGAGGTGTTGCAGCGCATGGTGGGCGGCGAGGCGGCGCTGGGCGTGGTGCCAATGGGCACGGCCAACGCGCTGGCGGCGGACCTGGGACTGCCAGGATCGCCGGTGAAGGCGGTGAAGATGCTGCTGAATGCGACGCCGGTGCGCATCTCCGTGGGGCATCTCTTCTATCGCAGCGTCGAGGGCGGCGAGCGCTCGCGCTACTTCATTGTGGCGGCGGGAGTCGGCGCGGACGCATTCTTCTTCTCGCGGCTGGACTCGCGGCTGAAGCAGCGCTTCGGCTACGTGGTGTACCTGGTGGAGGCGCTTCGCCTGTGGGCGACCTACAAGTTTCCCATGTTTACGGCGTCGTTCACGGAGAGCGGACGCGAGACGCCGCGCGAGGTGGAGGCGTCGCAACTGCTGGCGGTGCGCATCAGCGACTTTGGCGGGCTGGTCGGGAACCTCGCGCCCGGCGCCTCCATCAGCAACGGCAAGCTGCGGGTGATCGCGTTCAAGACGTTCAGCCGCGTGCGCTACCTGCGTTTTTTGACGGCGGTTCTGTTCGGACGGCACAGCTACGCGCACACGATTGAGCTGGTGAAGTGCATCTCGGTGGAGTGCCGCAACCGGGAGGGCTCGGCGGAGCAACTGTTTGTGGAGGCGGATGGAGAGCTGCTAGGCACGCTGCCGGTGCGGATCGAAGTGGAGCCGCAGGCCCTGAACCTGCTGATTCTGCCGAAGACGCTGGGCCGGATCACGGACCTCTGAGGCGGGCACGTGGCGGTTTTAAAGCTCGCCGGGCCAGCCGCGTCAGGTGTGTTGCGGGTCGGGTATAATTTCGGACTCGTGCCGGGAGAGAGCGTTCGACAGCGGTTGTTTCAATCGCTGCCGCGGTTCGACCGGCGATCTGGACCATGAACGACGAGATCAATCCTAAGGAGCAGAGAGTGACGATGCGCGACGCTGCCGCTGAAAATCGATTGGACCGACGGACTTTTTTGCAGGGTGTGGGGATGCTGGGGCTGGCTGCCGCATTGCCGCAGGCCATTGCCGATGCGCAGTTCACCGATGTGAAGGGCGCCGACCTGAAGACGCCGAGCGGCAAGCCGCTGCGCGGGCTGTATCCGATCATGGAGACGCCGTTCACGCCGGATGACAAACTGAACACCGACGCGCTGGCGGCGGAGGTGAAGTGGCTCAACAAGGGGCGCGTCGCGGGGATGATCTGGCCGGCATGGGCCAGCGGCTGGGCGACGATGTCCGACGCGGAGCGGATTGAGGGCACGGAGGCGATTCTGGCGGCGGGCAAGGGCGGCAAATCGGCCATTGTGATCGAGGTGCAGAACAATGCGTGGGACACGCCGACCGCCGTCCGCTACGCCAAGCACGCGGCGGCGCACGGCGCGGACGCCATCGGCGCAATACCGCTGAACAACGGCTGGAACCGGCCCGATGCGGAGATCCTGGACTACTACAAGGCCATCGGTGCGGCCACCGACCTTCCGCTGATTGTGCAGTCGCGAGGCACGGTGAGCGTGGACCTGATGGTGCAGCTATTTCAACAGATCCCGACCATGAAGGCGACCAAGGACGAGGTCGGCAATATCATGGAGCGCGCGCCGCAACTGATCGAGCGGACAGGGAACAAGCTGGCGGTGTGGTCGGCCGGCGGAGGGACCGGCGACCAACTGCTGGAAAAGATGCAACTGGGGATTGTGGGACTGTGCCCAACGCCGCAGTACGCCGAGCTGCTGCAGCAGGTGATGGAACTCGAATGGGCGGGCAAGAAGAGCGCGGCCTTCGACATGTACGCGCGCGTGCAGACGTTTGCGGCGATCCCCGGCGCGACCGGGTACATGATGGTGGCGCGCGGTGTCTTTCCGGAGGGGACGAAGTCGCGGCCGCAGCCCATGGAGCAGGAGGCGCAGCGTGCCGGAGCCCCAGCGGGAGGCGATCTGGGGCCCGCGGGAGGCAGGGCCGGTGGCGGAGGCAGACCCGGCGGCGGAGCGGGCGGCGGCAGAGGCGGCGCACCTCCCACCGACAAACAGAAGGAGTATATCCGCTACGCGATCGATACCTACCTGAAGCCATACTTCCGGAGCTGAAGCTGCGGTTCAGACGCGGGGCAACCAGCGGTGGACGCGATGGCAGTAGGTCTCGTAGTCGGGGCCGAAGCTGCGGCGGAGGGTGGGCTCCTCATAGAAGAGCACGAAGAGGCAGGCGGCGAGCAGGAAGAGGCAGAAGTAGGCGAGCAGGAAGAGCGAGCGGTAGAAGAGCGCTGCTCCGGCGAAGGCGAGCGCGCCGCCGATGTACATGGGGTTGCGCACGAAGCGGTAGGGACCGCGGACGACCAGGCGGCGCGGCGGGTCGAATGGCGCGGGAGTTCCTTTGCCAATCCACGCGAAGGCGACGACGCACCACAGTGCGATGGCCGCGCCGATGCTGACGATGATGATTCCGGCGATCTGCGGAGCTTCCATTGTTGTGGGGCGGACGATGCCGGACCAGAGCAGAAAGCGCGAGGGCAGATAGACGAGGAGGAATCCGACGAAGAGTGTGGCGTAGGTGATGGCTCGAAAGGCGACAAACATGGTTGGCCCCTTTGTTGATTCGTGGCGAGTGTAGCGCGGTGTGGGGCGCGGGTCAAACGGGGCGCTTCGCAGGGGATTTCACCGAGGCGGGCGCGCGGGCGCGCGATTGCCACAGAGGCGCGCTGACTCCGGCAGCGGCGGCAAGCGCGGACGTTTCCATAGATTTGCGGCGAGTGATTGTGCGTTTCATGGCGTGTCTCGCCAGTCCGTGGAATTAACTCAGCTTGAGTCCGGTGATCTTCAGCGCATAGACAAAATCGCAGGGCTTCTCCGTCGGGAATGTCACCTTCAATCCCTCCCCATCCTGCGTAAACTTGAGCGGCCCGGCGTGGCCGAGCAGCTCGACCTTCTTCACCTTTCCCTGCACCGGCGCGCCCTTGGCCAGCGATTTGATCGTGACCGGTGCGTCGCCTGGCCAGTTCATCACTGTCGCATAGAGCGTGTCGCCATGGGTGGTGAAGCGGATGTCCGCGGGCGTATATCCGTTGCGCGAGATCCCACCGCCGCTCACCCCGGTACCGCCCAGGTTTTGCCCGTTGATGCGTCCCGCAAAGTTGCCTGCGGCGCGTATCTTGACCATAGCTGCCGCAGCCGCGTCAGCCACGGGACCTTCTCCATACTTCGTCCACGGGCGTGTTGAGTAGATCGCCTCCCCATTCACCTGTAGCCACTTGCCGATCGCCAGCAGTACGTCCTGTTGCTCCTGCGGAATGGTGCCATCGGCGCGTGGCGAGATGTTGAGCAGCAGATTGCCATTCTTGCTCGTGTTCTCCACGATCTTCCAGACGAACTGGTCGGGCTTGTACGGCTTTTGTTCTGTCACATAGCCGAACTTGTCTGTGATGGGATCGTCGGGCTGCCATATCCAGTCGACCAGCTCCATCGGCGCGCGCCCTTCTCGCTCGTAGTCCATGATCTGGCCGGTCACCCACGCGGCCTGTTTGGCGCTGATGCCTACCTGACGGCCCCATTGCCGGGCGCGGTTGAAGTAGTAGGCGGAGACCTGCGTCTTCAGCGGGTCAGTGCTGTGGTCGGTGTTCATGTCGAACCACAGCATGTCGGGCTGGTACTTGTCGATGGTCTCGATCCGCTTCGCAACCCAGTCGTGCATGAACTTGATGCGCGCCGCATTGCTCTTGTCGGCGACATTGTAGAAGGCGGCCCACTTGGGGTCGTACTCATCGCTGCCGGCAAGCGCGGGGATAAAGACGAAGTGGAAGAAGGAGTGGTCGGAGATTCCGGTCTTGAGTCCCACTTTTCGCACCGCCTTGATCAGATCGCCGTCCAGGTCGCGGTGCGGCCCATAGTTCACGGCGTTGTACGGATTGATGGCGCTGTCCCAGTTGGAGAATCCGTCGTGATGCTCACCCGGCGCCAGCACATACTTGGCTCCGGCGCTCTTAAAGAGCTGCGCCCACGCATCCGGGTCCCACTTGGCCGCCGTGTACATGGGCAGAAAGTCCTTGTAGCCGAACTTGGTGGGCGGCCCGTAGTGCTCGGTGTGCCACTGCATCACGTCCTTGTTGCCGCCATACATGTACCGCACGTACCACTCGCTGGCATGCGCGGGCACGGAGTAGATGCCCCAGTGCATCATGATGCCGAACTTGGCGTCGCGGAACCAGTCGGGGTCCTTGTAGTTCTGCTGGATGGACTCCCATGTGGGCTGGAAGGGGCCGGCGGGCAGGGCGGGCAGATTGGCCAGCGCGGCTGCGATCAGCTCCGGCGAATCGTGGCCCGACCATTGCGCCGCAGGGTCGCTTGAAGCTGGGGCATTCGCCGCGGGCTTGCCTGGCACGCCCTCCGGGGCGACCGCGCCCGGCTCTTCCACCTGCGCCGGAGCGTTCTGCGCGAGCAGCGCCGCTGTCCGCGTCCGCGCCAGACCTGCCGCAGCCGCGGCTGCCGCCGTCATCCGCGTGAAATCCCGCCGCGTGAATGTGCGTTTCATCTTCGGTACCTCATGAATAGGATCGGGCTGACGCCGACCATCTTACATGGATTGAGTTGACTGCGGCCAAACTTCACGGCGGAGACTTTCTCCGTTCCCCACCCGTATTCTCAATAACGTGGACCGGCTGTGCCTCGCAGTTTGCCACGTACTTCTCTCATCGGATAGACTTGCCCGCCATGAAGCCAAAAGCCCTTCTGCCCCTCGTTGCCTTCGCCCTTCTCGCCTCCACTCTTCCGCTCTGGTCGGCGGATGCGAAGTTCACGCCGCCGCCGTCGCCGCGCGTCACCTACAACTTCAACTCCGACTGGAGGTTCATCCGCCAGGACGTTCCCGGCGCCGAAGTCCCGTCCTTCGACGACTCGCAGTGGGAGAGTGTCAGCACGCCGCACACGTTTAATGATGTCGATTCGTTCCGCGTCATCATCGACCACAGCGGCGGCGATCGCGGCACCTACAAGGGCATCAGTTGGTACCGCAAGCACTTCAAGCTGCCCGCCGCGGCCGCGGGCTCCAAGGTCTTCATCGAGTTCGAGGGAATGCGCCAGGCCGGCGACATCTATTTGAATGGCCTGCCTGTTGGTCTATACGAGAACGGAGTCACCGGATACGGCGTGGACATCACCTCCGGCGTTCACTTCGGCGACCAGGAGAACGTAATCGCGGTGCGCGCGGACAACACCACCAGCTACCGGGAGCGCGCCACCAACACGGCCTTCCGATGGAACGCCAACGACTTCAACCCCGACTTCGGCGGCATCAACCGCCGTGTATGGCTGCACCTGACGGGCAATATCTACCAGACGCTGCCGCTCTACCAGAGCCTGGGCACGACGGGGACCTACATCTACTGCTCCAACTACAACATTGCCGCGCATAGCTGCACCGTCAATGTGGAATCGCAGGTGCACAATGCCACGGCCGACCGGAGGGTCCCCAGCACGAACGTCACCCTCTCGGCCACGGTGGTGGACAAGGACGGCGTGGTGCGGGCCACGTTCACGGGCACGCCAGTGGATATGCTGGCCGGCGCGAAGACTGTGCTGACGGCCACTGGCCCGCTGACCGGCGCGCGCTTCTGGAGCCCCGACGACCCGGTTCTCTACGACGTCTACACCACGCTGACCGTCGACGGAAAGGTTGTCAACGTCACCAAGATCACCACCGGATTCCGCAAGGTGGAGTTCAAGGGCGGAGTGGGCACGGGCGGCGTTTATATAAACGACAAGTTCGTCTACCTGAAGGGGTTCTCCGAGCGCTCGGCGGACGAGTGGGCCGGCGTCGGCGTGGGCTATCCGGAGTGGATGCACGACTTCACCGCGCAGATGATCCGCGACGACCACGCCAACTACATGCGCTGGATGCATGTGACTCCGCAGAAGGAGGACGTGGAGTCCTTCGACCGCTTCGGCATCGTTGAAGTGGCGCCGGCCGCCGACAAGGAAGAGGACGCGCAGGGCCAGCAGTGGGAGCAGCGCGTGGCCGTGATGCGCGACAGCATCATCTACCTGCGCAACAACCCCAGCGTGCTCTTCTGGGAGGCGGGAAACACCGGAGTCACCGGGCCGCAGATGGAACAGATGGTGGCGCTACGCAAGCAGTACGATCCCAACGGCGGCCGCACCATGGGATGCCGCTCCCTGTCGCAACCGGGCGCGGTGGCTGTCGCGGAGTGGTGGGGCACCATGCTGGGCGGGCCGTATAACGACAGCGCGCGCGACCGCATGCCCATCGTCGAGACCGAGGACTTCCGCGACGAAGGAGCGCGCCGCTTCTGGGACGACTATTCCCCTCCGTACTACAAAGTGAAGAAGGGGCCGAACGACACCTGGATGCCACGCTCCGACTATCTCTATACATCGGAGAGCTTCGCGCTGGCGCAGATCAAGCAGTACTGGCAGTTCTATTCCAACCGCATCTCCAACACCGATCCGGCACACTCCAAGTACTCCGCCTACGCATCCATCTACTTCACCGACGAGAACGCCGACGGCCGCCAGGACTCCAGCGAGGTCTCCCGCGTTAGCGGCAAGGTGGACGCCGTGCGCCTGCCCAAGGAAGCCTACTTCGCCGAGCAGGTGATGCAGAACGAGAGGCCCGACATCCACATCATCGGGCACTGGTCGTACCCGGCCACGCAGCCCGACGGCTCCAAGACGGTGAAGACGATGTACGTCGTCGCCAACAATGTGGACAGCGTCGACCTGTTCGTCAACGGCGTCTCCAAGGGCAAGCTGACCCAGCCCGAGAACGGCTACCTGTATGCCTTCCCCAGCATTGCGTTCGAGCCGGGAACGATCAAGGCCGTCGGATACAAGGGCGGCGCTGTGGTGGCACAATACGAACTGACGACCGCCGGCCCGCCCGCGGCGATCAAGCTCACCCTGCACACGGCGCCCGGGGGCATGCGCGCCGACGGCGAAGACATCGCCCTGATCGATGTTGAAGTGGTGGACGCCAAGGGCCAGCGCTGCCCAACCGACGACGCCCGCATCGACTTCAACTGGAGTTCGGTGGGCAGGACAGTGTCGGCCACCGGCCCGGCCGTCTGGCGCGGAGGCTACAACAGCGGCAAGATCAACTCCACCAACAACCTCTATCTCAACACCGAGGCCGGGATCAACCGCGTGGCCATGCGTTCCACCCTGATGCCGGGGACCATCCGGCTGACCGCCACGCGCGCCGGCTTGCAGCCAGCGACGGTCTCCTTCGACACCAAGCCCGTCACGATTACGGACGGCCTGTCGCAGGAGGAACAGGTAACCCTGTCGCCGGCCGCGGCGAAGTAATTCACGCTCTCCGGCGAAACGCCGAACCGTGTGCAGCAGGGCTTCTTGTGGGGCAGGGCTTCGGCCCTGCCCTGGCTCCGCATCGCTGTGCAGCATTCAAAACGACTCTATGCTCAGATAGTCAGAAGCCGTCCTGGATCCGGACTCGCGTGAAATGCCACTGCGGCCTGTTCCGCGGAGGCGCTTTCGCGTAAACTTACCCTACAGGAGAGTTGGCAGAGCCCGGTTGAATGCACCTGACTCGAAATCAGACATAGTCGCAAGGCTATCGGGGGTTCAAATCCCTCACTCTCCGCCAGCTTCCGTCCTCCGAACTGAATTACACCTGAAATCTCAGGTTCTCTGAGCCATGCAATCTGCCACCCCGTAGCAGGTTGCATGGTTCAGGGCCCGGTCCGTATCGCTCAAGATGCGCTGGTTTTGTGAGAGATCGATGAGGTCAAATTGCCTCAACCGTTTGGCGCGGAGGAACAGTTGGGACGTGATTTCTTTAGAGCGGTCCCAGACCGGGGTTGCCCGGAGCGGCAGGGGGATTCGCCGCAGGGGCTGCGCCTGGCGCTGGCGGCGCGCCTCCGGGTCGCGGCCCGCGCCCGCCTCCGCTGCTGGTGAAGAGAGGCCCCAGGTCGAGCGCGGCGGCGGTGTCGGGATGGGCCGGATCGAAGTCCTTGAAGCCATCCACGATGAAGTTGGCCAGGTCGAGCTTGTTCTGCTTGATGCCCATCACAATGCATTTGGCGAACTCGTAGCCGCCGTACGCAGTGGAGTGGGTGCCGTCGGCCAGCAGCTTGCCTGCGTCGGCGCCGGCGGACTCATATAAGACATCGCTCATGCTGTACAGGTCGATGAAGGCGACGTGCTCCTCCTGGGCGACCTCGCGCATGGCCTGGGGATAGCCGTCGTGGCCGTGGGTGGGCGCGCCGGTGCCGCGCGCGCCGCGGTCCATCGCCGTCACCAGCACGGGGGTTGCCCCGCGCAGGCGTGCCTCGGCGATGTAGACCTTCAGATACGCCTTGTAGGTGGTCTCCGGTTCCACATAGGTCTGCGGCCAGCTCGCCTTGGAGTCGTTGTGGATGAACTGCAGGAAGAGGTAGTCTCCCGTCTTCATCTGGCTCAGCATCTTGTCTAGGCGCAGCGCATTCATGAACGACTTCATCGTCTCGCCGGACTGCCCGTTGTTGGCAACCGCGACGCCGGGCTTGAAGAAGACGGACAGCATCTGTCCCCAACTGACATCGCCGCCGCCATCGCGGTCGGTGACGGTGGAGTCGCCCGCGAGAAAGATGGTGGGCGCAACCGGCGCGGAGGCGATCTCGATGGAGCGCAGCGCGGCGTGCGGGCTGACCACTTCAACGGTCAATTTGTCGTCCCAGTCGCGCGCACTGCTGGGGTCGAACTGGTCCAGCGTCACCTCTTCGCGGCCAGTGGCGTTGGTGGGCAGCTTGGGCAGGTGCGGCGTGCGGACGTTGGTGGTGAAGGTGCGCTCCACCACCTGCCCGGCGGGGACCTCGACGCGCTCCAACATCAGGCGGCCCGACTCGGCCTTGAGCGTGGTGGTGGTCGCGGTGGCGGAGTCGCCAAAGGTCACCGTCACGTTGAAGTTGCCCTCGGGGACCTTGGCGGAGAACATGAATGGCTTCTCGCTGGTGGTGGTGTTGCCGTTGTCGCCGGTGGCGACCTGCGCGCCGGGCTCGTAGCCGTAGCCTGCGTCGTCCGCGTAGACGGCCGTGGGCGCGACCCGCGTATAGCCGGGCTTGGCGGGGCCGGCGCTGAAATCGAACTTCAGATCGATGGGGGCGGCCAGCGGCTGCATCAGCGATGGAGTCCGTGGCGCGCCCGGTGGCGCTGCGGGTGGCGCGGACTGCGCCATCGACAGGGACGAGCAGACCAGGGCGGTGCAACAGACGAGAGCGAGAGGGCGGAGGATTTTCATGGGGTGGAGGCCTTTCGGAGCAATCGCTGACAGAATATTCGCCGCGACGATGTGGCGGCTGATCAACGCTGCGACAGTTTACATTTTCAGCACAAAGCCCGGCCAATCCGTTTCGGGCCGTTTCACGGTCCGCCGTGCGCGAGGGCGACCCGTGAGATAGCGAATGCGATACAGTCTTCAGGGAGGCGTATGACAGAACGGATTCGCATCGGAATCGACTTGGGCGGCACCAAGATCGAAGGGCTCGCGCTGGATGGGCGCGGCGCGGAGATTGCGCGGATGCGCATTGCGACGCCGCAGCACGACTACGCGGCCACGGTGCGGGCGATTGCAGATGTAGTGCAGGAGCTGGAGCGGCGCGCCGGCGGCAGCGCGCGCGAAGCGGCCTCGGTGGGCGTGGGGATTCCGGGAACGGTTGTGCGCGCCACCGGGGTGGTGAAGAATGCCAACTCGACGTGGCTCAACGGCCAGCCGTTGGAGCGCGACCTTGCGGCTGCGCTGGCCAGGCCCGTGCGCTGCGCCAACGACGCCAACTGCCTGGCCGTCTCCGAGGCGACCGACGGAGCGGCGGCTGGCGCGGGGCTGGTCTTCGCGGTGATTCTGGGCACAGGCTGCGGCGGCGGGATCGCCGTGAATGGGCAGGTGCGCGTGGGGCCGAACGGCGTCTCCGGCGAGTGGGGACACAATCCCCTGCCCTGGGCCACGCCCGATGAGTTCCCTGGCCCGCTCTGCTTCTGCGGCCAGCGCGGATGCCTCGAGACGTGGATCTCCGGCACCGGGCTTGCGCGCGACCATCTGCGAGTGACCGGCAGGCAGCTCAGCGGGCCGGAGATCGTCGCCGCGGCGGCGGGCGGAGACGCGGCGGCCGAGGCCAGCATCGCGCGGCTGGAAGACCGCGCTGGGCGCGCGCTGGCGTCGGTGGTGAATCTGCTCGACCCGGACGTGATCGTGATCGGCGGCGGGCTGTCCAAGCTGGACCGGCTCTACGCGCACCTGCCCGCGCTGATTGCTCGCCATCTCTTCGGCGGAGGCGAGCTGGCGACTCCGGTGCTGAAGGCGAAGCACGGCGATGCCAGCGGCGTTCGCGGGGCCGCATGGCTCTGGCCCGCGTAGAGCTTTAGAGGATTCTGAAAAACTCCGTTTTGCTTAAGGGCACGGGTTTACCCGTACCGTATAACGCTTAATCTGCAATGCGGCTTTAGCCGCTGAGGGCAGGTTCAAGGCGACACATCGACATTTTCAGCACTCTCTTACGCCCTGCGCGCAAGCGCGATGCGCGGGATCTGCTGCAGGTCGTCGAGGAAGCGGAGTTCGTTCCAGCCGGACAAGAGAGATGCAATGGCCTCGCGCTGCCCGTGGCCGATCTCCAGTGCGAGCAGGCCGTTGGGCCGCAGCGCGGCGCGCGCCTGGGGGATGAGGCGGCGATAGATGTCGAGGCCGTCCGTCCCGGCGAAGAGCGCGGCGGCGGGTTCGTGGTCGCGCACCTGGGGATGGAGGCTGTCGCGGTCGGCGGTGGGAACGTACGGCGGATTCGACACGATGACGTCAAAGCGCACTTCGTCCTGCGGAAGCGCGTCGAGCAGATCGGACGCGACGAAGCGAATGCGGCTGGCAAGCCCGTGGCGCGCGGCGTTCGACGCAGCGACTTCCAGCGCCGCGGCGGAGAGATCGACGGCGGTGACGTGCGCGCGGAGCAGGTGGTGGGCGAGCGCAATGGCGATGGCCCCCGAGCCGGTGCCCACGTCGAGAATCCGCAATGATTGCTTGAAATCAAGCTCGGCCTGCTTCATCTCGTTGATAACTGCCTCGACGAGCTGCTCGGTCTCGGGGCGCGGGATGAGGACGGCGGGCGTGACGCGCAGCGCGAGCGAGTAGAACTCCTGCTCGCCGGTGATGTACTGGATCGGCTCATTGGCGAGACGGCGCTGAACCAGCGCGTCAAACGCGGCCTGCTGCGCGGGCGTGAGCGCGAGTTCGGGTTCGGCGAGCTGTGCGGCGTGGGAGATTCCCAGCGCGTGACGCAGCAGAAGCGCGGCGTCGCGGGCTGCATCGGCGCACAGATCAGGATTGCGCTGCAACCGGTCAGAGCCGTACTTCAGAGCGTCGCGAAGCATCATGCGTGTTCGTTGGGCCCGGGTCCGTTCCCAGTCCTCACATTGGCCCCTTGAAGGTGCCCGGCCTGCGGGGCAATCTGAATGATGTTGCCATCGGGATCGATGACGGTGAGGGTGTCGCCATCGGTAAAGGCAACGCCCTTGGCCTTGAGCAGCTCGCCCGCTTTACGGATGTCCGGCGAAGTGAGAAGAATTTTCGACTTCGTGCCCAGCGGATCGGCGGGAACGATCTCCACCATCTGGTCGGATGTGCCGGGAAGGTTGAGCAGCATCGGGTTGCTCTTCGAGGCGGTGAAGCCGAGCTTGGTGAAGTAGAAGTCGCGCGCGGCGGCGGGGGCCTGCATGGCCAGGGTGACGACGGTCATCTTGTCGGCGACGCGGTCGGGGCTGAGGTGCTGGCCGATGTCCAGTGTGTGCCGCGAGGTGGGCATGTACTGGGTGTACTCGATGTTCTGCGCGAAGGTGGGTTGCTGCGGGCCTCTGATGGTGAAGAGCAGGTTGCCCGCGCCGGCTGTCTCCACGGCGCGTGGTGCGAGGCCCTCGGCGACGTAAAAGTCGTGGGTGGCGTTGATGTCGGCGGCCTCAAGGCAGAGATGGAGGAAGCTGGAGGTGCTCTGCGAGGCGCTCTGCGGCCTGGCCGGGTTGGGCGGGACGGCCGGGTAGAGCTCGATGAACTGCTTGTCGTTGATCTTGACGAAGGACTGCGAGACGATGCCGCCCCTGCCGGTATTGGCGAAGGCCTGCTGGAAGCCCAGCTTGTTGTAGAAGGCGAGAGAGTCGGCGATGCTCTGCACGCGGATGGCGATATGGGCGATGCCGTTGAACGGCGGGGTCTGGGTTGGGGCCGCTGCGGGGGCCGCTGGGGCGGGCGTCGCCGCGGGCGCCGTCTGGGCTGTAGCGCAGGCCGTGAGACTTGCGGCGAGGGCGACGAGTGCGATGCGCTGGAGCGCGCCGCGTGCGGATGCGAACTTCGGTTGGGTCATGTAGCTTCCTCTCGGTGCGGGCTTGGTCTGACTTTATCCCCCCTCAAGGATACTATCTGAACGCAGCGGTGACGGTCGTGTCGGCCACGCTGGCCCTCGAGCCGGCCCGCTGGCTGGTATGATGGGTCTGGATGACGACCAAGGTACAGGAGCCCGCGGCGGCCGGTGGCAAGACAGGGAGCGGGGATGCGGCCGCGAGCGGCGTGTCTCCGGCGCTGGCGCTGCTGGCAGGCTGGCTGGTCCCCGGAGCGGGACACCTGCTGCTGGGCAAGTGGGTCCGCGCAGGGCTGCTGATGCTCTCGATCGTGGGAATGTTCGCCATCGGAATCGCGCTCGCGGGCAAGGTTTACACGCCGAATACGGGCGAGCCGCTGGACATGCTGGGCTTTGCGGGCGACCTTGGATCGGGCCTGCTGTACGGGCTGGCGCGGCTGCTGGGCTGGGGACAGGCCCCGGTGCTGACGGCGGTGGCGGACTATGGGACCAAGTTCATCGTGGTGGCCGGGCTGTTGAACGTCGTCGCCGCGGTGGATGCGCACTCCTTGGCCAGCGGGAGGAAGCCGTCGTGACCATCTCGCACTTCAGCGCGGTACTGCTCTTCTCGCTCTTCACCTCCATCGTCTTCGGCATCACGCAGCGGGCCGAGCCGAAGAAGATGGTGCGCTTCGGCGCGCTCTGCTTTGCGCTCTTCGTCGGCGGCACCATCGCGGCGAGCTGGGCGATGTGGCTCATCAAGCATTGAGCTGAAGGTTGCAGGTTGCGAGTGGGGAGTGGTGTCTTCGGCTCGGCTTTGGGTGTGAGCTGTGGACCGCTCACCACAACGAATAATCGCCGCGCGCGATCACCCAGAGAGCAATCAGCAGGTTTGCCGTGGCATGGGCGGCCACGGCTTCGCCCAGCCTGCCGCGCAGTTTGGCGACGACGGCGAAGACCACCCCGGCCAGCGTGCCGGCCAGCCACATCCGGCCGTGCAGGATGCCGAATGCCAGCGAGCTGACGAGTACCGCAACCAGGCTCAGGCTGCGCAAAGAGACGCTCTCCACATCGGCCGACATGATGCGGCGCGCGATGTATCCGCGAAACGCAAGCTCTTCCGCCAGCGGAACCGTGGTTGCGGCAGCGATGAAGCGCACCGTGATCCATGCGGCCCGCTGGCCGCTGCTGAGCCGCGCCAGTCCCTCCGCAACGCCGGTCAAGACCACCCCACTGCCGGTCGCCGTGTCCCTGCCGATCCAGTGGTCGATCGCAATCCAGAAGGCGAAGACCAGAACGCCGGCTGCCGGCCCCAGCCAGCCAAACCGCCAGTCCATCCGGCGGTACTGGCGGCGGTAGGCGTAGAAGACGGCAAGGGCCGCGGCCAGACGAAGCGCGTACATCCATTCAAAGCCGTCCGAGGCCGCCTCGGCCAGCAGTCCCGCGGCAAGGATTGCAAGCCATGGCAGGAGATACACGGCGGCGGCGTTGGTCGCAGCCAGAGGGCTGCCGCTCACCTGCGGGGCTGGGGATGGGACCGCCCCCAAAGCGGGGCCGGACTGTCGAAACCAGGCGACGTTGTTGACCGTGAGCAGGAAGCCCAACGCTACGCAACTGAACAGAATCCACCCGGCCTGGGAGTGGAAGCCGCCCAGCGCCACCGCCGGATAGCCGGCACTGCCAATTGCGATGAGTACCGCAAGCCGCACCAGGTTCATCAGCCAACTCAGGAGAAGCGAGGCAGGCACCAGCAACAACGCCCGGCCAAGCCGCAACTCGCGGCGCGAGTAAAGCAGCCAACCCACCGTCAGGCTCAACATCAGGGCCAGTCCTTCGACCCCGGAGCATTGGTCCGCGATGACGATGTGAAACGCTTTCGTGCCGACCATATAATGCGCGGAATCCCGGAACACATCGGGGTAGAAGAAGCCCAGCAACAACTTCACTCCGCGAAAGGTTGCCGCCTGCATTCGATGCCCGAGCCATGAATGGGGCCTGTCCCACGCGAGGATCAGCAGACTGCGCACAGACATCATCAGCACGTCGCACATCGCCGCAAGGCCCCACGCGTTGCCCAGACTGCGAAACAGGTGCATCGGTTTGCGGAGATAAATCAGCGCCCCGCCAAGCGTGACGGGCAAGAGAGCGATCAGGGAGTACCAGACGCACATGGCTGCATGCTCAAGGTAAGTGCCCGGCGTCGCAGAATTGGCAAGGTAAAGATCGGTCGCGGCAAACAGAGCCAGGGCGCATGCGTGAAGCGCAGCCCAGCCCTTGTGCAGCGGAGAAGCCTTCCATTGCAAGGCCTTCAGCTTGTCTCGCCCGAAGAACAGCAGCGCCACAAAGAAGAAGATCGCAGAGGTGGTGACGGTCCGCGCCTGTAACCAGGGATAGGGAAGCGGGTTGAGGGTGACGGGCTGCCCCAGTGGCGTGTAGCCGCTTTGCCCCTGTAACCAGCCATGGGGCAACAGGGTGGCCAGAATGCATTCGACCATGAGAATGCAGGCCGTCCACCAGCAGCGCGAGTAGACAGAGCTGCCGAGAATTCTCGACCACCCGCCTCTCGCGACGATGGAAACCTCATCGGGCGAAGATTTGATGTTTCTGGACAAAACAGTGGACTCTGGTTAAGAGCTTAGCGCGGCCTAGAGTCTTATGCGGCCTAGAGTTTGATGCGGCCTATCGCTTGATGCGGCCCCGGATCACCAGGATGGCGCCGCTAAGAAGGGCAAGCGCTCCCGTCCCCATTGCAGGGTCAATCTCTGGCGCATTCCCGCCACCCGGATCGGGAAATCCGGCAAACGCAGTATGGCTGGCAATCATGACGACTGCCAGCACCGCGAGAAGATTGCGTAGGCCCTTCATCAGAGATAGTTCTCCACCTTCCTTTATAGCAGAAAAACTGGCAAAACAACCGGGTTTTTTTCGCTGGCAACCCGATGGTGTGCCGTTTTGAGACAGTATTGCTGCCCCTGTACAACTAACGTGGGAGGGGGGTGACTCGCGCACGTGCGGAACCAGAGTCTGCATATCCGGGGCAAATGGGTCATGCGCGGTTTTCTCCTCAAGCGGGGTCCCCAGCGACAGGTCCTCGTCGCTGGGGTGGAAGGAAAACCGCATCGCATACTCTTCGCCAGGCTACAGTAACTCTGGTTCCGCTCTAGCCTATGGGAGACCGTCGGCACGGGTTCCGGCACAGCTTGGCAAACGAATCACTGCTTCACAGGAGTTGATGAAGTAGTCGTCCGGGAGGATGCAGAAACAGACAGCGACGAGGTCCGGGGGTTCTTCCCCGGCACGCCATTCAGGGGCCGGAATGACGGAGTGACCACTTGCAACTCACCCTTATCCCTGTCTTTATGGGTTGCTGTGGGCGGAGTGGGAGGAGGTGGCGAGCTGGGGGGATTTGGGGTCGAAGTAGCTGTTGTCCCAGAGCGTGCGGTAGAGCTGGCCCGTGATTTCGGCGGCCTTGGGGCCGAACATGGGACGGCCACCCTCCAGGAAGACCACCGTGACGATGCGGCCTGTGGAGGTGTCGGCGTAGGAGGCGAACCAGCCGAAGCGGGTGCCGTTGTTGGAGCAGGTGCCGGTCTTGCCGAGCACGGGGAACTCGCGGAAGCTGGCGCGCAGCGCGCGGCCGGTGCCGTAGTCGACGGCGCCCTCCAGGCCGTCGCGCATCTCCGGGATGAGCGGGGCGATGTCCAGAGTGCGCTTGACCATGGGGACGAAGTTGGCGATCTCTTCAGGGGTCTGCGGGTGTTGCAGGTAGTAGAGCGTGCCGCCGTTGGCAATGGCCGAGACCAGCGCACCGAGCTGTAGCGGGGTCATCGAGATGCCCTCGCCATAGGAGCACATGCGGCCCACGCCGCCCTGCGCGGCGGGCAGTTCCGCGTCTGGATAGACGCCGAGTTGTTCGCCCGGGATGTTGTAGCCGGCCAGCTCGCCCAGGCCGAACTGGTTGGCGTAGTGCTTGACGCGCTCGAAGCCCATCATGCGGCCCAGCGTTTCGAAGTAGGGGTTGATGGAGTGCGCCAGCGCCGGTGTCAGGGTGAGCGTGTAGTGGCCGCCCAGGTTGACCGGCGTGTCGCGCGTGATGAGGCCCTCGTTGAGCGCCGCCAGGGTGACGGCCAGCTTGATGGTGGAGCAGGGCTCGGCGCCGCTGGAGAGCGCGAGCTTCTGGTTGACCATGGCGAGAATGCGTCCGCTGGAGGGGTCGATGGCCAGCGCCGTGCCGTTCAAGTTGCCCAGCGCCTGGACGGCCGCGGCGCGGACGACGGGGTCTTCGCCGGCGGTCGAGTCGCCCAGGGTTGGGTCGTCGGTGAAAGAGCTGGCGGTGAAGCGCTCGACGGGCCCGCGACGGCGGCGGCGGCGCAGTGCCTGCAGCGCGCGTGCGCCGCTGACGGTGCGCGTTCCGCTGGCGGACCTGCGGCGGGCTGCGGGGGTGGTCCGCGAGCTGGCGTTGGCAGTGCGGGCCCGGGAGGCTGCAACCGGGGCCCTGTCGGAGTTGCGCGTCGCTGTGCGGATGCCTGACACGGGCGTCTTTGCAGCGGTCTTGGATGCGACAATCCTGGATGCGACGGCCTTGGAGGGCGCGGCCTTGGCCTTGTGCGATGCGGCGGTTTTGGACGCGGCGGTGCTGGACGGCGAGGCCTTGTGCGGTGCCGCAGTCTTGGATGCGACGGATGCGCGAGTGCGCGAGCGATTGGGAGTGGGGTGGGAGAGCGCGTGGCAGTGGAGCGGAACGCTCAGCATCGCGAGTGCGAGGCAGACCGCGATGCGAGTGTTCCAGGGGAATTTCAAGGCCATCAGGGGGCTTCTCCGAGATTTGGTTGGTGCGTCTGTTCCCGGGCCGGTTCGTGCGTCGGCCCGTGGCTTACCTGCTGTGCAATTCTCTTGCTTCTTTCTTAAACCCGCCGTGGCGGCAAAAGTTCACCTGGAGGCTTGCGAGCGACCGCTCCAGACCAGGCCCTCAAGACGCATTCAACGCTCTACTCGACCACCCGGCTATCACTCGGAGGTGCTATCCCCGGCTTGCAGGTTCACTCCCCCGGTGCTTCGAAGCCGCTCTCTCCATTCTACGGGAGTTTTGTGCCCGCCGGATGCCACGGCATTGCAAAGCTCTGGCCGAGACCCGGCGAAGCTCCCGCGACGATGCTCAATGGCCGCGGCGAAGGAACGCCGGGATGTCGAGTTCATCGCTCTCGGAGGGCCCCGCGGGAGAGGCGCTGGCCCCGGCGAAGAGGCGGACCTCGCGCGTGCCGGGATTGGCCACGCTGGGGTCGGCTGGATCGGGCTCGACCGCTGGCCGCAGGCGGACGCGCGGCGTGCGGAAGAACTCGTCGTCGAAGACGGAGGCGGCCACCGGGACCAGCTCCGGCTCGGAGGGCCGCTCGAATTGGGGATTGGACGAGCTGGCAAACTGCGGCCCAGCGTCTTCCTCCCCGGCGACCCCGTCGGGAGCGGTGGAGCGCGTGCCCGAATCGGAATCCGCATCATCATCGGGCACTAAATCCGCATCGGCATCGGAATCCAAATCTGCATTTGGATCGGAATCGGAATCGCAATCCGAATCGCCATCCGCATCGCCATCGGCATCGACATCGGCATCGAGATCGAACTGGCCATCGTCGTCGCCATCGGAACCGGAATCGAAGTCAGAACCGGAATCGGAATCGGAGGCAAGCAGGACGGTGGTGCGGTCAGCGGGGATGGACGCGGCGGAAGCAGTGAATTGGGCGGCTGCTGGCGCCGGAACCGGCAGCGAGGATTGTTGCGCGGCCTCGACCACGCGCTGCCGGGCCTCGCGAATCTCGCTGGCGAAGCGCGGCGCGGCGTCGCGCGGCGAGAAGCCGCGGCCCCGGATGGGCACCTCTTCATCGCAGGCCATCAACGTGGATTCGGCCAGCATGCGGGCGCGCCGCTCCGGCATCTCCTGGCGGAAGCCGGTGGCGATCACGGTGATCTTCACCTCGTCCCCCATGCGCTCGTCCTGCACCGCGCCGAAGATGATGTTGCACTCCTCGTGCGCCGCGTTCTGGATGACGGTGGACGCCTCGTTCACCTCGGTCAGCTTCAGGCCGGCGGAGCCGGTGATGTTGATCAGGATGCCGCGCGCCCCGTCGATGGCGCCCGCCTCCAGCAGCGGCGAGGCCATCGCGGCCATCGCTGCGTCCATGGCGCGGTTCTCTCCCTTGCCCGTCGCCGTGCCCATCACCGCGTAGCCCATGCCCGCCATGGTGGTCTTCACATCGGCGAAGTCGCGGTTGATGACGCCGGGGATGGTGATGATGTCGGAGATGCCCTGCACGCCCTGGCGCAGCACGTCGTCGGCGATGCGAAAGCTCTCGAAGAAGCCCGCGTCCTTGGCCACGGCCAGCAGCTTTTCGTTGGGGATGACGATCAGCGTGTCCACCGAATCGACGAGTTCCTGCACGCCACGCTCGGCCTGCATCATGCGCCGCTTGCCCTCGAAGGCGAACGGCCGCGTCACCACGGCCACGGTCAGCGCGCCCATCTCGCTGGCCAGGCTGGCGATCACCGGGGCCGCGCCCGTGCCCGTGCCTCCGCCCAGCCCCGCGGTGACGAAGACCATGTCCGCGCCCTCCAGCGCCTCGATGATCTTGTCCGAGTCTTCCAGCGCCGCGCGCCGTCCGATGTCGGGGTTCGCGCCCGCGCCCAGCCCGCTGGTCAGCCGCACGCCCAGTTGCAGCTTGATGGGCGCGTTGGAGAGCTGTAGCGCCTGCACGTCGGTGTTGGCGGCGATGAACTCCACGCCCTCCACGCCCGCCGCGATCATGCGGTTGACGGCGTTGTTGCCGCCGCCGCCCACCCCGATCACCTTGATGCGCGCGCCGCGCCGTGCGTCGTCCTGATACTGGATGCGGAGGTCGTCTGCGCGTTCGGACATGGGCTTCTGCTCCCTCAAATTTTTCGGCCGCCCCATCCTTCGCGTCTTCTGCGAAGGGTGGGATGGAATAAGCTCGGCTGCCCGTGCATCGCGCTTGCAGGCGCAATCCGTGGAATCGAACTCGCGTGCCTCGACCCGGCCCCGTGGAACCTAGTCTGACACTGCGAGCCAGCGGTTGAAACCCGCTTCTCCGCAAATGAACCACGCTGGATACTTCTAATTTCTGATTTCGGGTGCCCCATTCATGACGCGGTCTCATCGCGGCATGGGTGGGGGTTTGTCTTTCAGGAGGGAGCAGGGGGCTTCAGCCCCCTGAACCCGGGCAGCCGAATAAGGGGCTTCAGCCCCGGGCCGGGTGCCCCATCCTCGACGCGGTCATCGCGGCTAGTCGAGGTCCTCCCTTTTTGCCCGTCATTCTGAGCCGAAGGCTCAGAATCTCTGTCGTTGCCTCTTTTGCTTGTCATTCCGCAGCGCAGCCGGGGTCCCCGGCGAGCGGTCTTTGCTTGCTGGGGTGGAGCAGCGGAGGAATCTGCTTTTCCCCGACCGCCCCACAATCCAGAGGGGGCACGAACCGGAAGGGCACGGCTTCAGCCGTGCCGCAAACGCACCTATATAAGAAAAAGGCGCGGGCTTTAGCCCGCGCCTCAGGTCTTGGTCTTCTTTGTTGTCATTCCCGAAGGGAATCTGCTTTTGCTTGTCATTCCGCAGCGCAGCCGGGTGCCCCATTCATGACGCGGTCTCATCGCGGCATGGGTGGGTATCGCGCGTAAGCGCGATCCGGAGGGAGCAGGGGCCTTCAGGCCCCTGAAGACATCCCCTCGAAGAAACGGGCTTCAGCCCCGGGCCTTTCTCCGCGTAATCTCCTCAAAAACCGCCCGCCCTTGCTTTTGCACTTCCTGTTCCCTGTTCCCTGATCTCTGTTCCCTGTTTTGTTGTCAAGCCCCTCGGCCCTCCAAATCTCCAGCAACCTCAGCAAATTCATTCACTTAGCCAACAAAAATAGTTGGCATAGTAGTTATGCCCAACCTGCTATCCTTAAAATAAGGCATAAGAAAGCAAAGTCTCGCATGCTCTTTCGGTTCCTTTGTTTTCTTATATTTAGAATCTAACTCGTCTAGATGTAGGACTTTGCAGGTAAATACCTGCAACTGTATGCATTTGACGACTTTATCGCAGGGGGGGAGGGGGGAGGGGGGGTGATTAATAACGAGTTGGTTAACACAACAGCTTCTCGCGTCTGCCCCACGGAAACAACCAAAAACCGCAACTATGCCTTTGCGAAGACCACCACGCTGTTGGCGGGGATGACTGCGGTGGCTGAGGCGGGCATGTTGTGCAGCGGCGGGTCATCGGCATTCACGCCGCCGTCGTTGCCTGCGACCTGTGGGTTCACCAGCACGCCGTTGGCGTTGCAACTGTCGTAGGCGTCGCTGTTGAAGATTTCGATCCAGCGGCCTGCCGAGGGAAATCCGAGCTGGTAGCAGCCCCACGTCGTCTCGCTCAACGTAGCGACGACGACCACGTCGCGGCCCTCGCCCTGGACCCAGCGGTGGAATGCGATGACGCGGTCGGCGTCCGAAGTATAGAAGACGTTGAGTCCCTCGCCGCGCAGCGCGGGCTGCGAGTTGCGCAGCGCGATGGCGGCCTGGGTGAAGCGCAGATGGTCGGCCATGGCGGGATCGGCTGCGCGGCCGTCCGCGTCCGCCGCCAGCCCGCCCCACCAGATCAGGTGATCCGGCGAGCGCGGGTCGGGGCACCACTGCTTGTCTTCGAGGAACTCCTGGCCCATGAAGAGTTGGGGGATTCCCGGCGCGGTGAGCAGCAGCGCCATGGCCACGCGGGAACGGCTGCGCGCGTACCAACTGCGCGGGTTGCAGCCGTCGGCGAGGCGTGGGACGCGCGGCCTCTCGCCCAGCTTCACGATGTCGTGGTTCTCCACGCAGGGGATGGTCTGCCACGCGTGGGCAAAGCCGGTGGGCCACAGGGAGCGCGCAATCCCGCTCATCTCAACGGATGCGTTTGCGCCCTGCGCGGCCTGGCCGATGGCCGACCGGATGGCCTCGCGCAGGCCGTCGTGCTGCACCGCGTCGAAGCCGAGGCCGTCCGCCGCAACCGGCGCAACCATCAGCTCTGCGGGCGCGCCGTACTCGGCCGGCCAGTACTCCGCGTTCTGCAGGGCGCGCGGATTCACGGCGCGCACCGCCTCGGTCAGGTCCTTGCAAAACTCCCAGCCGCTGGCCGTATTCATCGCCAGCAACATGCTGATCTCGTCGTAGCGGAAGCCGTCGGCGTGCAGCTCGCGCAGATGGCCCAGCGCATTGTTGCGCAGAAATCCGCGCACGTCCGCGTTCCACAGCGCGAAGGAGAGCCCGCCGACAAAGCCCTGGTTGGTGAAGTAGAGGCTTTGGTTGTTGTCCCAGTTGCCGCTCGCGTCGGTGGGCACGGCGCGGTCCCAGAAGTAGAGGCTCTCGTCGTCGCCGTGCAGCACGCTGCCCGGCGCAACCGACTTGGGGACAGTGTAAGTCTGCGACCATCCACCCGCGTGGTTGTACACCACGTCGAAGCAGACGGCGATGCCGTAGATGTGCAGCAGGTCCACCATCGCCCTCATCTGCGCAACTGCGGGCGTAATGTCGGCCAGCGTCATGGGCGCGAATCCCTTGGCGGCCAGCAGCCGGTTGATCGTCGCCAGAGAATGCTTGAGATCGGTCGCGTCGTAGACCGTGTAGTCGAACTCCGGCGAGTAGAGGTCCGCGCCCTGGTAGCCGAGGCCGGGATAGCCCTGCGAGGGCGAGTCCTCCATCTCGTAGAGGGGCAGCGGCTGGACGACGTTGACGCCCAGCGCGACCAGATATGGGATCTTCTCCAGTACATCGAGGAAGGTGGAAGCGCGGCCCGGCGCGGCCGGTGCGTACGTTCCGATGTGGAGCTGGTAGACCACCATGTCTGCGAAGTCCGGCGTGCGGAAGCCGGCGTCGTGCCACGGATAGGCCTTGGCCGAGCGGAGGATTGCGTTGCAGATGGGAAAGGGCGCAGCCGGATCGTTGGCCAGCTCGCGCGCGTAGGGGTCGCGTTTGATGCCGCTCGAGCCCGCGCCGGCGACGTAATAGATGTAAGTGTCGCCGTCGGCGGCCTCGGGCAGGAATCCCGACCAGTAGCCGTTGGCGTCCTTGGCCAGCAGCAGATCGGGCGTCTGGCCGGAGCGGCTCACGCCGCCGAAGACGCCGTCGAGATAGACCGCACGGGCGCGCGGCGCCCAGACGCGAAAGGTCGCGCCGCCACCCGGAAGTCCCTGGTCCGAGACGAGTGTCGCGCCCATCGGCGTTGTTGCGGTGCAGTTCGCCTGCGAGATCATGCGGCCTCCGTCGCCTACAGACTCATCTTCGCACCGTTGCCTTTGCAGCCTCACTTGTGCGAGCGGAATATTTGTCAGCCGGGGCAGCGCCGGGTGATATGCTTTCGCCATTCGGAAATATCAGGGCCCCTATGACACGCAGAGTATTTTGCCTGGTCGTCGCAGCATTCCTCTCATCCGCTGCATTCTTCACTTCCCTAACAGATGATGCCGCCGTGGCGCAGGCCGTATCCGCCGTGGCGCAGGCTGCTCCCGTCGAGGCGCAAGCTGTTTCCGCAGCTCGCAACGGCTGTCCCGCGCCTCCCGCGGTACTCAAGTTGACGCAGCCCAACATCTTCAGCGAGCAGCAGGAGCAGTGGCTGGGCGATGCCATGGCAGACCAGATCGAGCGCTACTTCAAGCCGGTGCAGGACCCGGCGGAGAACGAGTACCTCGACCACATCGTGAAGCGGCTGCTGGCCGCGCTGCCGCCGACGAAAATCCAGTTCCGCGTCGTTCTGATCGACGCGTCCTCAGTCAACGCCTTCTCGATTGCCGGAGGACGCATTTATGTCTTCCGCAAACTCGTCGCCAACGCCAAGAACGAGGACGAGGTGGCCTCGGTGATCGGCCACGAGATGGGGCACATCCTGTCGCACCAGTTTGCCATCCGGGCCACCGCCGACTTCAATCGCCTGCTGGGCGTCACCAGCGTTGGCGACAAGGCGGACATCTACGCGAAGTTCCAGCGGCTGATCGACGCTGAGTTGAAGGACAAGCACCCCAGCCAGAGCGGCAACAGCGACGAGAAGCAGGATGAGGCGGACACCGTCTCAATGTACGCCATCGCCGCTGCGGGCTACCGGCCGCAGGCCTTCGCGGAGTTTTGGAACCGGATGTTCTTCGTCGATGGCAAGGTGGGCGGGCCGCTCTCGGACTTCTTCGGCACCACCAAGCCGGAACAAAAGCGGCTGCGGGAGATTCTCAAGCTGGTCAACGCTCTGCCGCCGGGATGCGGCGCCACCCAGCCCACAAACAGCCCGGAGTTCCAGCACTGGCAGGCCCTGGTCATCGCCAACCAGCCCGCATCGGTCGAGGCCGATGTCAAGCCCCTCGCCGAGGTTTCGCTCACACCTGCGCTGCGCATGGACCTGGACCGCCTGCGCTTCAGCCGCGACGGAAAATATATTCTGGCGCAGGACGAGACATCGATCTCCGTGCTCTCCCGCGAGCCGTACAGCAAGCTCTTCCGCTTCGACGCGGAGGATGCACTGCCCGCCGAGTTCAGCCCGGACTCCCAGCGCATCGTATTCCAGACCCCTGGCCTGCATACCGAGGAGTGGAGCGTCCCCGATCAGAAGCTGCTTACCGCGCACGAACCAATCACTCGCGAGCCATGTTTTGAATCCAGGATCTCGCCCGATGGCCGCACCCTGTTCTGCCTCACCCTGCGCCGGGAAGACCTGACCCTGACCCTGGATCTCACCGTGCTCGACACGGCAACCGGGAACACTCTCTTCCAGAAGAAAGGCTTCATGGATCTAAGCGTGGAGACTTTCATCATTCTTGACATATTCCATCGGCTCTCGTCCTTCGAGTACTTGCTACCGGGCAGTGTATCTGCCGATGGCAATGTCTTTCTGCTTGGAGCAGGGGCCAATAAGATGGCCTTCGACCTCCGCACCCAGGCCCCTGTTCCGGTTGGAAAGGACATCAAAAGCTCGATCAACGGACCCTATGCCTTCCTGGGAAACGACAAGGTTGTCGGCGACATGTTCAATGGGCGCAGTATCGCCGGCCCGATTATCTGGGATACCGCAATTTTCAGCTTCCCCGATGGGAAAAAACTGCAGAACTTCCCATTCCGCGTCAACAATTTTGAGTCCGTCACATCGGAGAACTACTTCCTCACCCACCACTATGGCGAGTACCCCGTGGCGCTCGCCGATGTCTCCGCCGCCAAGTTCATCGTTGCATCCAAAGCTCCCTCCATGGACGTGTGGAATGGGCTGCTGCTCAACGAAAATCCCGATGGCAGCGTGGTGCTGCACAAGATCGGCGACAAACCCGACGCCGACCAGGTAGCGACCCTTCCAATCAGCCCGCTGAGCCAGTCAATATACGCCGTACTCTCGGACGATCATCAATATCTTGCCTTCACCACGCGCACGCGCGGCGGTGTCTGGGACCTGACCACCGGCCAGCGAGTCCTGCTGGCCCGCCACTTCACCGCAGCCGTCTTCGCGCCGGACAACTCGCTCTATGTGGAGTTTCCCAAGTTCGAGAAAGAAGAGCGCGCCATCGTCCGCTTCACCTTTGCGCCTTTTTCCGCCACGCCCGTCTCCTACAAGATCGACGACACCATGCATCTCACCCGGGGCATGTTTCAGGAGTGGAAGCCGGCAGGCAAGGGCAAAAAGGAGGTTGACCTCATCGTCCACGACGTGCGCGACAACTCCATTCTGTGGAGTCGCGCCTACAATGAAGGCAGGCCCGCCCACGATTCCAACCTCATTGCTGGAGAGAGCCTCTTCGCCTTCCGGCTCAAGTCCGACTTCGCCAAGGCCCGGCTCAGTGCCAACGCAGCCCTCGCGGCCCAGGCCGGGACCGTCAAGAACCGCGACCGCGCAGGGATCATCCAGGTGATCGACGACCGCACCGGCAACATCCTGCATGAGATGGCCCTGGAAGCCCCGCTCGACTACGAAGGGTTCCGGGGAGTACACGTCATCGGGGATTCGCTTTACGTCACCGGGGTGGACAACCGGACCATCGTCTACTCCATATCGACTGGGGCCCAGGTCCGCGAATTCTTCGGCTACCTGATTGCAGCCGATCCCGGCAGCGGGCGCATCTGCACCGCGAACCGCCGCGGCGAGGCTGTCGTCTACGACCCGCAGGGCGAGGAACTGGCACACATCAACATGGGCAGTCCCCTGCGCTATGCAATCTTCCATAACAACGGCGACCGGCTCATTCTGCTCACGGCAGACCAGAGGGTGCGTACGATGGCGATCGATGGCGAGGCTACCGCGGCAAAACAGTAATCTAAAGACACGATGGCGATTGCGAAGCTGACGGTGGAGATTTCGATTGTTCATGCGCAGTCGATCAAGGACCGGCGGCAGGTGGTGCGCTCGCTGAAGGACCATCTGCGCCACGGCTTCAACGTGTCGGTGGCCGAACTGGACGACGCGAGCCTGTGGAACCGGGCCACGCTGGGGGTGGTGGCAATCTCCGGCTCGACGGATTACATCACCGGGCAGATGCGCGAGGTCAACGACGCGCTCGCTCGACTGTGCAATGGGCTGGGCGCGGAGATCGTGGACTCGTGGGTGGAGATGCTGGCGGAGTAAGCGGCGCGCGCTTTTGTTATGCTTGGCTGTTGGATGGGATGGTTGCAGAAGACTGATGCCTGAACAACGAGCCAGAACGTACCATCGCAATCGCGTCGCCAGCACGTTCTCCGAAGAGATTGGGGCGATGCTGGAGGGCGAACTCTCCGACCCGCGCATTGCGCCGGGCTATGTGACGGAGGTGGTGCTGGCGCCGGGCGGCAAGAGCGCGCGCGTCTTTATCGCGGTGCACGGCAGCGAGGCTGAGGAGGAGTCCACGCTGGCCGGGCTGACGGCCGCGCGGGGCTACATCCGCTCGCAACTGAGGGAGCGGATGGGCGTGGGCCATGTGCCGGACCTGACCTTCGCCATCGACCGCTCGGAGCGGCTGACCGGGCGCATGGACGAGCTGCTGGGCCGGTTGCGCAAGCGCGACCTGAAGCGCGAGGAGAAGGCCGCCAAAGAGGGAGTGCCGGGCGAGGGATGACTCTGGTAGCCTTGTCTGGCCCATGCTTGTCCGGCCCATGAAGTCTTCGTTCGCGATGGACCTTCCTTGACTGAAACTGCACAACCCGTTGTGACCGATGCGGGAACGCGCAACGCGGCAGCCGCCTGGTTGAGCGCCTGGTGGCTGCGCGTGTGCGGCGAATCGTGGTGTGAGGTGGTTGTGCTGTTGTTGGCGACGGCCTTCCTGCTGTTTTATGGACTGGTGCCGATTCTGGGCGGCGACCAGATCGGACTGGTGGGGGCCGATGAGCCGCGCTACGCGCAGATTGCGCGCGAGATGCTGGAGGCGCACACGGAGACCTGCCAGGAACTCCACGCCAGGATGGTGCCGCGCAGCCTGCGGCTGAAGGACATCGAGAACTCCCTGCGCTGCCTGGATGGGGGAACCGTGACGCCGATCCTGTACGGGCATCCCTGGCTGGAGAAGCCGGCGCTCTACTACTGGCGCGCGATGAGCTCGTTCAAGGAGTTCGGCGTCTGGGACTGGGCGGCGCGGCTGCCCTCGGCCTCCGGCGCGTTTCTGCTGGTCCTGATGATCTTTGTGCACATGCGCCGCTTCCGGCCCGGAGGACAACTGGATGCGGCGCTGATTACGGCGTCGTCGGTGGCGATCATCGGCTTTGCGCGCGGGGCATCGACCGACATGCAGATGGCCGCGCCGCTGTGCATCGGGATGCTGGGCTGGTACGCGTGGTACGAGACGGGGTTGAAGTTCTGGCTCTTCGATCTCTACTTCTTCGGCGCGGCGGCGACGCTGGCCAAGGGGCCCATCGCGCCGTTCCTGGCACTATGCATCATCCTGCTGTTTCTGGGACTGCGGCGGGAGTGGTCGGCGCTGCGGCGGACGATCTGGGTCCCCGGCGTGCTGATGTACCTGGCGATGGTGCTGCCCTGGTACATCGCGGTGCAGCGGGAAAACCCGACGTTCGTGGAGCAGTTCTTTGTCGAGCACAACCTGGAACGCTTTGCCACCAACCTCTACCAGCACCATCAGCCGTTCTGGTACTACCTGGCGGTGGCGCTGGTGGGCCTGATGCCGTGGACGGTGATCGCCATCCGCGCGCTGGTGGCGGCGATCGGCGCGTCCGTCGCCGAGTGGAAGGTGCGGCTGAATCCGAAGTGCTACCTGGGGCTGCCGCGCGCGGGCGACGCCTTTCCCGAGTTTCTTGTGCTGTGGGCGCTGTTTCCCATCGTCTTCTTCACCTGCTCCAAGTCGAAGCTGCCGGGATATATTCTGCCGGCGATCCCGCCGCTCACCATTCTGACCGGCGACTATCTGAACCGCATCCGGCGCGCCGGACTTCCGCGGTGGCTGCTGTGGTCTCATGCGGCGGCCTGCGCGCTGGTGGCGTTCGTGATTGTGCTGGCGCCGCAGCACATGGTGTACGACACGCTGGTGCCGCCGGCGCGATGGCTCGTAATCGCCGGCGCGGCGGCGTTGCTTGTGTTCTTCGCCGTGGTGCAGACGATCCGCATCGGCGGCATTGCGCAGGTGCGCAACGCCACGTTGTTTCCGGTGCTGGGGGCGCTGGTATTTCTGCTCGGCTTCCATGGCAAGGACCTGGATCTGAACTATTCGGCCCGCCCGCTGGCGCGCGAGATGCAGCGGAAGGCGCCGGAGGTGCATCTGGTCGCGGTCCAGGACGTCAAGCGCGACATGGTCTACGGCCTCGCCTTCTATCGCAACGAGCAGCCGGTCGAGTACGCAGTGGACGGCGTTCCCGCGGGCGAGCATCTGCTGGTGGTTCCAGCCAAAGACACACCCGCGCTGGAACCTCTGCTGGCCGGCCGCGTCTACCAGCAGATCATCGAGTACCCGGCGCGGGGCTTGCAGGTCTACAAGGTCTACGCCAAGCCATAGGCCTGCAAAGTTATTTCCCGTGCGCGGTGTACGGATTGTCCTCGACTCCTATATGCTCGTCCCGTGTTGGATTGAGAGTTGAAGACGTACGTGCAGGGGAAGGGCCATGGCTAGCGTGCCAGTTGCATCCGAGATCGAAGTGCTCGATGTGCGGCACTTCTCCGCGCGCCAACTGCGCCCCCTGCTGGAGCGCGAGGCCGACGCATGGCGCGACCGTCTGCGCTGGGACTACCGCAGCTCGACCGAGCTGCTGCTGCAGTATCTGGAGTCGCACATCCTGCAAGGGTTTGTGGCGCTCGACCGGGGCCGCGTCTGCGGCTACACGTTCTGCGTGTATGAGGGGGCCAAGGCGGTGATCGGCGACGCCTTCGCCACAGGCCACAGGACGATGAGCGACGCCGATGCGACGCGCGCTCTGCTGGTGCCTATGCTCGAGCTGCTGCGGCACACGCCGGGGGTCGATCGCGTGGAGGCGCAGCTTCTGCTGTTCAACGCGGGCGAATTTGCCGACCTCTTTGCCGGGCCGGAGTTCACGCTGTATCCGCGACTCTTTCTGGAGTGCGATCTTGGCGTGCATGACCCGGCAAAGCGGAGGGATGCGCTGGCGGCGGATGCGGTCGCGACCGATCTGTCTGGCGTTGGGCCGGAGTTGGCGTTGTCGCTGTGGACGCCTGCGGACTACCAGGCCGCGGCCGAGCTGGTCCATGCCTGTTATGTGGGCCACGCCGACGCGCAGATCAACGACCAGTACCGCTCGCTGCACGGCTCGCTGCGCTTTCTGCACAACATTGTGCGCTTTCCCGGATGCGGCGTCTTTGAGCCGGGCTTCTCCTGGATGCTGCGCGAGAGGCGAAGCGGCGCGCTGGCGGGCATGGTGCTCTGCTCGCGGGTGGGCGAGAAGGTCGCGCACATCACGCAGTTGTGCGTTGCCCAGGCGCATCGCGGCCGCGGGCTTGGCCGCGCGCTGCTGGAGCGCAGCGCGAGGAGCCTGCTGGACGCGGGCTTCGAAGCCATCACGCTCACCGTGACCGAAGGCAATCTGCAGGCGGTGAGGCTCTACGAGCGGTTCGGCTTTACGCAGAGGCACCGCTTCGACGCGATGGTGCTGGAACCGCAATTCAAGCGGCGATGAGTTCCGTGCGGGATTGCCGTCTGCTCCAGCACAGGAGCCAGACCAGGAGGCAGAGCGCGCAGGCGCCGGCGGTGTCCAGCAGGACGTCGTAGGGCGAGCCGGTGCGGCTGGGGATGAAGCTCTGGTGGTACTCGTCGCAACTGGCAACGATGGCGGTCGAGACGATGGCAAGCAGCGTGGACTGGAGACGCCATGCGGACAGCGGGCCCGGCCCGCGCAGCCACCCCACCAGCAAAGTCGGCGGGGACCCCGGCAAGTCGAGCGTGTGCAGCCACGCGCGGAGAAAGGTGAAGGCCACCAGGCCGTAGCCGACAAAGTGGCCGGTCTTGCGCAGATAGTGGTGGTAGAGATCCCAGGAGCTGTCGTTGATATGGCCAAACCATCGCTCCAGGATGGGCCGCAGAATACTGCTGGTGTTCTGCGAGGAGAGGGCGCTGGTGGACTCGACGCAGATGATTGCCACGGCGAGGGCTGCCGGAGTCCAGACCTTGAACCACCACTGCCAGCTTGCTTCCGATGGCTGCTGCGGTAAATGCTTATAGAAGAATACTGGGCGCATCAACCTGAACTTTCAGCAAAACAGAATTGCGGATTCATTTGCGTTCTACTCGGCGTGGTAGTTGGGGGCCTCGCGGGTGATGATGACGTCGTGGACGTGGCTCTCGCGCAGGCCTGCGTTGGAGATGCGGATGAAGCGGGCGTTGGCCTGCAGCTCCGGGATGGTGGCGCAGCCCAGGTAGCCCATGCCGGAGCGCAGGCCGCCGACCAGTTGATAGACCATGGCTTCGAGCGGGCCGCGGTGGGGCACGCGGCCCTCAATGCCCTCGGGGACAAACTTGGCGAGGCGGTTCTGGCCGCTGGTCTCGCGCGCGGTGAGGTTCTCGCGTTCGGTGCTGGCGGCTTCGGTCATGTCTTCCGCGCTCTGGAAGTAGCGCTCGCCGGAGCCCTGCGCCATGGCGGAGAGCGATCCCATGCCGCGGTATGCCTTGAAGCTGCGTCCCTGGTAGAGGATGGTCTCGCCGGGCGACTCGTCGACGCCGGCAAACAGCGAGCCGATCATGACCACGTTGGCGCCCGCCGCGATGGCCTTGGTGACGTCGCCGGAGTACTTGATGCCGCCGTCGGCGATGACGGGAATCCCGTGCTTGGCGGCGGCGCGGGCAGCCTCGGTGATGGCGGTGATCTGGGGCATTCCGGCTCCGGTGACCATGCGTGTGGTGCAGATGGAGCCGGGGCCGATGCCCACCTTGACGGCGTCCGCGCCGGCGTCGATCAGGGCCATTGCGCCGTCGTAGGTGGCGACGTTGCCGGCCATCAGGTCGACGCCGGGGAACTTCTTTTTGACCGCGGCGACGGCGGCCAGCACGCGCGAGGAGTGGCCGTGGGCGCTGTCGATGGCCAGGGCGTCCACGCGCATCTCGATCAGCGCGGCGGCGCGTTCCAGAAAGTCTCCGGTGGCGCCGATCGCTCCGGCAACGCGCAGGCGGCCCTTGTTGTCCTTGGAGGAGTTGGGGTACTTCAGCTTCTTCTGGATGTCCTTGACGGTGATGAGGCCCTTCAGCTCGTACTCGTCGTTGACCACCAGCAGCTTCTCCACGCGGTGCTGGTGCAGGATGTGCTCGGCCTCCTCCAGCGTGGTGCCGACCGGGACGGTGATGAGGTTCTTCTTGGTCATCACGTCGTCGATGGGGATGTCTGTGCGGGAGACGAAGCGCAGATCGCGGTTGGTGAGAATGCCCACCAGGCGTCCCTTGCGGGTGACCGGGACGCCGGATATCTTGAAGCGGCGCATCAGCTCCAGCGCGTCGGCGATGGGCTGCTCGGGCGAGATGGTCACCGGATCGACGATCATTCCGCTCTCGGACCGCTTGACCTTGTCGATCTCGCCCGCCTGCTGCTCAATGGTGAGGTTGCGATGGACGACGCCGATGCCTCCCTGCTGGGCCATGGCGATGGCCAGGCGCGACTCGGTGACCGTGTCCATGGCGGCCGAGATGAGCGGCGTGTTCAGCGTGATGCGGCCTGTGAGCCGGGTCTGCGTGCTGACCTGGTTGGGGACCACCTCGCTAAAGGCGGGGACCAGCAGGACGTCGTCGAAGGTGAGGGCTTCTGGGATCGGGGAGTTGATCATATCTTCCGTTCTGGCCCGCGGCTGCGTGGTATGGACTCTCGCGCCGGGGTTGATTGATTGTAGGTTGACGGAGTGGTTTGGGCAAAATTGGAAGAGCGTCGGGGCAAAGAGAAAAGGGATACAGGCCTGCCCGGCGGGTGCGCAGGGTCGGCGAATTTGCGTGCCGGGCAAAGCTGAGGATCGTACGGCACTCACATAATTGGATTGAATTTCCGTGGTGATAGGCGTATCTTGGAAGAGCGAACAAGTTTGTTCCGCTGTTCGATAAGGGGCCGTGTGCGCACCGGCAAACCGACCCCAGCCAGCACGCTGGCCGGGGAATTCGGCAAATGGCGGAAGAGATGAGTGGGCGAAAGCCCACTTTTTGTTGCTCCAAAGACGGTTTGGCGAACCTCGGCGGCATCTTATACAAAACGCTGGATGAAAAGGGATTATGGCGTTGCAGATGGATGATATCCGGCGGCTGGCAGAGCGGGTTGCCGCATCTCACCATCTGGAGGTTGTGGAGGTAGAGTTTGGCGGCGGAGGCAAGTCGCGGGCGCTGCGGGTCTTTGTGGAGAAGGACGCGGCCGAGCGGAAGAGGCTTGCGGCGCGGGCCTCGGCTGGAGAGGTTGAAGATTTGCCGACGGGCGTTCCGGTGGAGCTGCTCTCCGGCGTGACGCACGAGGATTGCGCGGCGTTTGCCACCGACTTTGGCACGCTGCTGGATGTGGAGGATGTGGTCCCGGGAGCCGAGTACACGCTCGAGGTCTCGTCGCCGGGGCTGGAACGGAAGCTGACGCGGGCGGAGGAGTTTGAGCGGTTTGCCGGGAGCTTGGTGAAGGTGAAGACGTTTACGCCGGTCAATGAGGGCCGGATGTGGACGGGGCGGTTGACGGGATTTGCGGACGGCGTCTTGAGGATCGACCTGGCTGCGGTGAAGCAGAGGAAAGGTTCGAGGTCCAAGGTTCGAGGTTCGAGGGAGCAGGCTGCGGACAATTTGGTTGAGATTGAGTTGAGCAATGTGGAGAAGGCGAATTTAGTGGTTGAGTTTTAGTTTCGAGGTTCGGGGAATTAGACGGATTTGAAGGTGGTGAAGCGATGGCGAGTGTTCTGTACCAGTCGATCGAGGCGTTGAGCCGGGACAAGGGAATCGAGCCCGAGATTGTGGTGGGCGCGGTGGAGGATGCGATCGCCCTGGCGACGCGCAAGTTCTATAAGACGCAGGAGAACATGCGCGCCGAGATGGACAAGGAGACGGGCGAGATCCGCGCCTACGTCTTCAAGACGGTGGTCGAGGGGCCGGAGCAGGTGGAGGACGAGATCAACCAGTTGACGCTGGATGCTGCGCGCGCGCTGGCCCCCGAGGTCGAGGTGGGCGGAGAGCTGCGCTTCTACAAGGACACCACCCCCCTGGGCCGGATTGCGGCGCAGATGGCCAAGCAGGTCATCTTCCAGAAGGTGCGCGAGGCCGAGCGCGACACGGTCTTCCTGGAGTACAACCACCGCGCGGGCGAGGTGCTGAACGCGACGGTAAAGCGGCTGGAGCCGATGGACGTCATCTTCGACCTGGGCAAGGCCGAGGCGCGAATGCCCAAGCGCGAGCAGAGCCGGCTGGAGCAGTTTGCCGTGGGCGAGCGGGTGCGCGTGGTGCTGTTGCGGGTGGACCGCGCGGCCAAGGGGCCGCAGGTGATCGTGAGCCGCGCCGCGCCGGGGTTGGTGCAGAACCTCTTTCAGAGCGAGGTCCCGGAGATCTACGACGGCACGGTCTCGATCAAGGCGATTGCGCGCGAGGCGGGCGAGCGCACCAAGATCGCGGTGCTGAGCCGCGACAAGGACGTGGACCCGGTGGGCGCCTGCGTGGGCATGAAGGGGATGCGCGTGCAGTCGATCATCCGCGAGCTGCGCGGCGAGAAGATCGACATCATCGAGTACTCGGATGAGATCACGACGTTCGCCGAGAAGGCGCTGCAGCCGGCCAAGGTGAGCAAAGTCTCGATCGTCAATCTGGAGGAGAAGCAGATCGAGGTGATCGTCGACGATACGCAGTTGTCGCTTGCCATCGGCAAAAAAGGACAGAACGTCCGGCTGGCGGCGAAACTGCTGGGCTGGAAGATCGACATCAAGAGCGAGGAGGAGAAGCGGCAGGAGGTCGAGCAGCAGATGCAGGAGATGGGCGGCGGCGCGACCACGCCGATCGAACAGATCGGCGAGCTGGGCGAGGCGATTCAGGTGAAGCTGATCGCGGCCGGGATTACGACGGTCGAGGAGCTGGCCGACATGACGCCGGAGCAGTTGGAGGAGATCCCCGGCATCGGCGAGAAGACGCTGGAGAAGATCTCGGTTGCGGTGCGCCACTACTTCGGCCAGTACGAAGAGGGCGAGGAGCGGCCTGAACCCACTCATGCCACCCCACCAGCAGAGCTGGCGGGGGCCCCGGATAGCGATGAAGCCGCCATGAATGGGGCACCCACGGGCGAGGAGAGTTCGGACGAGAAGACGCCGGAGGAGATTCTGGAGGCGGATGCGGACGAGGCCGGAGAGGTCGAGGAGGTCCGCGACCTTTCGACCGAGGAGATTGTGGACGCGGAGGAAGTGGACTCGGAGAGCGACGCCGTAAGCGAGGCGGACGCTCGCGAGGAAACGATTGAACTGGAGAACGATGCCGTGGACAGCCTGGTGAACGAGAGCCAGGAGGTCAGCAACGAGGGCATCGACAAGGACGGGCACGAACGTGGCTAGCGGACCGGGCCACGCACGCAGGCGAATTGCGTGGGTCGCAAACGGCAGCTTTGAGGATTGCGATTTCAGGGATAATGAAATTAGACGGGATTTCAAGAATAGAGTTAAGCGGGATTTCTACAACATTGTGCTGGACGAGATTCAACCTTCGATGAGGCTGATATGAACAGCTAAGCGCGCAGGGGAAACGAAAAGGGACGGATGAGCAAAGTTCGCATCAACGATCTTGCACGGGAGCTGGAGGTCAAGAGCAAGTCCATCCTGGACGCTCTGACGGCGGTTGGCGTCACCGAGCCGAAGACGCACTCCAGTTCGATCGAGGCCGCAGAGGCCGAAAAGGTACGGAACTACCTGAGTGGCAAGCGCGGCAGCAGCAGTGCCGCGGCCAAGCCGCAGGTCGAGGCCAAGCCGGCCTTCAACCTGGCCCACATCTCCAAACCGGGCGACGCGGTAAAGGCGATCCTGGCGCGCAAGCAGGCCGAAGAGGAGGCACGCCGCGCGCCGCGCCGTCCAGCAGCAACGCCGGCGCCGCCAACCGCGGTCAGCGCGCCGAAAGCGGCAACCAAGCCTGCCAAGGAGAGCGCTCCGGCAGTCGCGGCCACGGCGGCCCCTGCGCCACGGCGGGTTGTGCCTCAGCCGAGGCAGCACGCCCAGATTGTGACTCCTCCGCAGCCGCCGCCGGCGATTGCCAGCAAGCCTCCGGTGGGGCCGGTGATCGGGCGTCCGCCCGTGGTGGTTGCTCCCCCGCCCTCTGCCCATGCGACACCGGCGCAGCCGGCGGCAGCACATGCCGCGGCGGACCGTCTGTCAGCGGCAGCGGCTTCGCTGGAAGTTCCAGCGCCCCCCGCAACGGTCAAGCGCGTGAAGCGTGCCGCTCTGCCGGTTGCCGGCGCGCCTGCGGCGACACCAGCCGCAGCCACGACTCCGGTTGCTGCCACTTCGGCGGCGTCGCTCGATGCTTCGTCGATGGCAGCGGCGGAGCACAAGGCGGACGGCGCGGACCAGGAGACCGTTGAAGCGGAGGTTGCCGCTGTTGCCGAGACTCCAGCCCGGCGCGTGGTGATGCCTCAGACCGGGCCTCGACCCATCTATACGGCCCCGGCTGGCGCTACGCACGGCATCCAGCGCGGGCGGCCCATCTTCGAGCGTCCGCGCCCTCAGGCCCCAGGCGCAGGACCCGCGTCCTGCTTCGACGACGGCGCCGGGCGCACGGCGGCCGATGCATCCGACGCGCACATTCCCCACGGGGACAGGCGAGCCTGGACGTCCTGGCTTTACACCGGGCAGCGCACGTCCGGGCTATGGCGCACGTCCGGGCGGACCCGGACTTCCCGGAGCGATGCCCGGGCCGGGCGAGGCGCCGAGCGGGATGCGTCCGGCGGCGCGCCCTGGTCAGCGGCGCGGTGGACAGCGCTACGAGAAGACCAAGGAAGGCCCGATGAAGGGCTTCCAGCCGCCGCCGCGCTATGGCGGCGCGCATATCCCGCAGGAGCCTTTGCCCATCACTAAGACGATTACCGTCACCGAGGGCATCAGCGTGAAGGACCTGGCCGAGAAGCTGGAAGTGCGCGGCAAGGACCTGATCGCCACGCTGCTGATGAAGGGCGTCTTCGTCACCGTGAACCAGTCGCTGGACGGCGAGCTGGTGAAGGACGTGGCGCGTCAGTTCGGCGCGGACGCAACGGTGATCTCGGTCGAGGAGCAGTTGGAGAACGAGGCCATCGAGGGCTTCCTGGAAGACACCACGGGAATGGTGGAGATCACGCGCTCGCCGGTGGTTACCGTGATGGGCCACGTCGATCACGGCAAGACTTCCCTGCTGGACGCGATCCGTTCCACCGACGTTGCGGCGGGCGAGGCGGGCGGAATCACGCAGCACATCGGCGCGTACAAGGTGAAGATCACCAAGCCGGACTCGCCGGCCTTCGGGCGCGAGATCGTCTTCCTGGATACGCCGGGCCACGAGGCGTTTACGCGGATGCGCGCGCGCGGCGCCAAGATTACCGACATCGTTGTCGTTGTCGTCGCGGCCGACGACGGCGTGATGCCGCAGACCATCGAGGCCATCGCCCACGCCAGGGCGGCGAATGTGCCGATCATCGTTGCGGTGAACAAGATCGACAAGCCGGAGGCAAATCCCGACCGCGTCAAGCAGCAGCTTGCGGACCGCGGCTTGCAGCCCGAGGCGTGGGGCGGCGATACGGTCTTCGTCGATGTCTCGGCCAAGAAGCGGACCAACCTCGATCTGTTGGAGGAGATGGTCTGCCTGGTGGCCGATCTGGCCAACCTGAAGGCCACGCCGGACCGTCCGGCGGTGGGTACGGTGATCGAGGCCAAGCTGGACCGCGGACGCGGCGCCGTCGCGTCGGTCCTGGTCCAGAACGGGACGCTGCGCACCGGCGACAGCTACATTGTGGGCAATACCTTCGGCAAGATCCGCGCCATGTTCAACGACCGCGGCCAGCCGATCGTCGAGGCTGGGCCTTCCACGCCGGTTGAGATTCTCGGCCTCGAAGGGATGCCCGACGCGGGCGACACCTTCCTCGTTATGGCGGACCGCGACAAGGCCAAGGGCATTGCGCAGTACCGCAAGATGAAGGAGCGCGAGGCGCAGTTGGCCAAGAGCTCGCGCGTCTCGCTGGAGGGTCTCGCCGAGCAGATCAAGCACGCCGGCATGAAGGACCTCAACCTCATCGTCAAGGGCGACGTGCAGGGCTCGGTCGAGGTCATCGCCGAAGACCTGCAGCGCATGTCCACCGAGAAGGTCCGCGTGCGCGTGCTGCACTCCGGCGTGGGCGCCATCACCGAGTCGGACGTGCTGCTGGCGTCGGCCTCCAACGCCGTCATCATCGGATTCAACGTGCGCCCCGACCGCAAGTCGAGCGAGGTGGCCGAGCGCGAGAGCGTCGAGATCCGGCTGCACTCCATCATCTACGAGCTGCGCGACGAGATCACCAAGGCGATGTATGGACTGCTGGAGCCGGTCTTCAAGGAGAACTACGCGGGCAAGGCCGAGGTGACCAACGTCTTCAAGATCACCAAGGTCGGCCAGATCGCCGGCTGCCGCGTCACCGATGGCGTGATTGCGCGCGCCGCGCAGGTGCGCGTGCTGCGCGAGGACGAAGAGGTGTGGCGCGGAAAGATCGCCTCGCTCAAGCGATTCAAGGACAACGTCTCCGAGGTGCGCCAGGGCGTGGAGTGCGGCATCGACCTCGCCGGCTTCAAGGACATCCGCGTCGGCGACATCATCGAGTCGTTCACCACCGAGAAGCTGGCCGACGAGCTGGGGCAGAACTCGATTGCCGCGCGCAAGGCGGAGAAGGCCGCCAAGGAAGCCGCGGCAGCGGCGGCTGCGGAAGCCGAGGCCGAGGCCGCGACGGAAGCTGCAACGGAAGCCAACGCTTAGGAACCCTCTACATCAGTCCTCGTTTTGAAAGGGCGGGACCTCAGTCCCGCCGCCGGGTGTCCCATTCATCGCGCGAACCGGGGCCCCGGCGAGCGGAACTTTGCTCGTTGGGGTGGCTGGGCGATGAGTGGGCCTGCGCGCGAATCACGAACCCCGCCCATAAGCCTTGTCGCACCAACTATTCGCCCCCGCCGGGCCTCGCTCGATTTACAATCACTGCGGCTGCCAAACTTCGCCCAGCCGGAAAGCTGTCACCCTATGCCCGACTACACTCCGTATCTCATCGCCGTCGCTATCGTCCTGCTTTACATCCTCAACTCCATCAAGATCCTCAAGGAGTATGAGCGCGCCGTCGTCTTCCGCCTTGGCCGCGTCCGCCACGACGCCTCCGGTCCCGGCATCATCCTGGTCTTCCGCCCCATCGATCAGATCGTCCGCGTCAGCCTGCGCCAGGAGGCGATGGAGGTCCCCTCGCAGGACATCATCACCCGCGACAACGTCACGCTGAAGGTGAACGCCGTCATCACCATGCGCGTGATCGATCCGGTCAAGTCCGTCATCGAGGTGTCGAACTACGTCTACCAGACCTCGCAGTTCGCGCAGACCACGCTGCGCTCCGTCCTCGGCGAAGTGGACCTCGACCAGGTCCTCTCCCACCGCGACCAGCTCAACCAGCGCATCCAGTCCATCATCGACGGGCACACCTCGCCCTACGGCCTCAAGGTCGTCGCGGTCGAGGTGAAGCAGGTCAACATGCCCGAAAACATGCTCCGCGCCATGGCCAAGCAGGCCGAGGCCGAGCGCGAGCGCCGCGCCAAGATCATCCACGCCGAGGGCGAGTTCAACGCCGCAGCCAAGCTGGTCGAGGCCGCAGCGCTGATGGCCACGCAACCCATGACCCTGCAACTGCGCTACCTGCAGACACTCACCGAGATCGGCGTGGAGAAGAACACCACCATCGTCTTCCCGCTGCCCATGGAGCTGGTCAACATGTTCAACAAGTCTATCGCCGCCCACGTCGCTCCCGCCGCGCCCGATGCGGCGCCGAAGGAGTAAACCTTGAATCGTCCCTACGACGACGAAGATAACGGTCCGCCCGGCCGCGGCTACCCCCGCGACCCGGACCGCTCCGGTCCCGGCCGCGGCGCCGACCGCGAGATATCGCTCGGCGCTCCGGCCATCCTGGGAATCTTCTTCGCCCTCGCGCTCATCTGCGCCGGCTTCTTCGGCTTCGGCTACACCATGGGACGCAAGTCCGCCCAATCCGCCAACGCCGATACCGCAGCCGCCAACGCCGACACCTCCAGCAACGGCTCAGCCAAGCCCGCCGCCGGAAGCCTTGCCAGCCAGCCCGAAGCGCCTGCCGCGCAACCGGCGGCCGACTCCTCCGCCGCGCCGGTCGTCGTGCAAACCGAACCCACCCCCACAACCCCACCCTCCACGCCGCCCGCCGCGCAAAAGTCCGCCGCAACTCCAGCCGACGGAATGATCGTCGGTGACAAGCCATCTACGTCAGTTGCTCAACCAGCAACCAACAGTCAACAACCGGTTACTTCCCCCACCGGGACCATCATGGTGCAGATCGCCGCCGTCTCCAGCCAGGATGTGGCTGACATCCTGCTCGCCTCGCTGCAGAAAAAAGGCTACAGCGTCAGTGTCCGCCACGAGCCCCAGGACAAGCTGCTGCACGTCCAGATCGGCCCCTTCGCCACGCGCAAGGACGCCGAAGCCATGCAGCAGCGCGTGCTGGCCGACGGCTTCAACGCCATCGTCAAATAATTACATCGACTCCCGCTAAACCCTCATCTAACAATAATCTCAAGGGACTTGGAGGATCGATACATCTTGCGTTTTCTGTGTCTGATGGGCATTGTTTGCACTGCAATGAACTTTGCGCCTGCGCAGCAGATGGTTTCCCTATCGGAGTTGCCGAACACTCCCAGCATAATCGCGGGGGTGGATTCGCGGTTGCAGCAGACCCGTGCTCAACCAGATCTTGCGCAGAGCAGCGACCGCGATACCAAGCAATCGAAGGACGCCTCTCCCGATGCGCAGCCGGCTCAGCCTTCCAGGCTGCAGCCCAAACGGATTCTTGGAGTGATGCCGAACTTCCGGGCCGTGAGTGCGGGCGCGATTCCGCCGCCTCCAACTCCCAGGGAAGCCTTCCGCGTCGCCACCAACAACAGCTTCGACTACTCCTCGTACGTCTTTGTCGGGCTGACCTCGATGATCGCCGAAGGCACCGACGCGCATCCCGCGTTAGGCAAGGGAGTGCCCGGCTTCTGGGCCTATTCATGGCGCGGATTTCTGGATAAGACGGACGGCAATTACTGGGTCATCTTCGCGCTGCCCACGGTCTTCCACGAGGATGAGCGCTATTATTCTCGCGGTCGTGGCCGCATCCTGGGGCGCGCCCTCTATGCATCGAGCCGCGTTCTCATCACGCCCGATTACCGGGGGCATAACACCTTCAATGCCTCCGAACTGCTGGGGCGCGGCATTGCCCAGGGGATTTCCATCAGCTATTACCCAAGCTCAGATCGCACTGCGGGCGCCCTTGCCACCAAATATGGCTACGCCGTGATGCGCGATGCTTGCACCAATACCTTCCGCGAGTTCTGGCCGGACATCGCCGCCCACATGCCGCACCGCAAATCCTGACCGCTGTTATGCCTCATTCCCCCCGGACCCCACCTCCAACGGCCTCATCTCTTCCGGCAGCGCCGAGGCAATCGCCGCCCGCGCCGCGCGCATCAGGTCGTCGCGAGTTGAGTACGCCGCCGGATCGATCGCCGGCAGCACCTGCACCTTCGCCACTCCCGGTGTCACCTTCGCGCTGTGCTTGCGCATCATCTTCTCGGTGCCGGAGATGGCGATGGGCACAATCGGCGCGCCCGTCTCCATCGCCATGAAGAACGGCCCGCTCTTGAACGCCAACAGCCGCCCGTCCTGGGAGCGCGTTCCCTCGGCAAAAAACAGAACGTGCAGCCCGCTGCGCAGCGCCGCCTGCGCCGCGGCAACGCTGGCCTGCGCCGCCTCGCGCCGCTGGCCCCGCTCCACTGGAACGAATTTGCCCAGCCGCATCGCCGTCCCCAGAAACGGAATCCGCATCAGCCCCTTCTTCAGCAGCACCGAACACTGGCCGGGAAGCACCGGCAGCAGCACCGGAGGGTCCAGGTTCGACACATGGTTCGACAGGAAGATGCAGCTCACGTCCGCCGGGATGTGGTCGAGGCCGCACACCTGCACGCGAATCCCGCCCGCGCGCAGCCCCAGCGGAATGATTCCCCGCACCACCACGCGGTACAGCAGTTTGATATTGCCCACCGCCAGCGAGTAGGGAATCCCGAAGATTCCCGCCAGGGTCCCCAGCGTCACGTACACAAACACTATCTTGAAGGTGACAAACATCTCTTCGCAGAATACCGCACCCACGCAATACAATCCTCCCGCCGAACGGTAGTGGGCGGATTATGCTTCCTGTCCAGGACCTCTCCCTCACAGGTACCAGGGGATGTTGACGACGATGATGCGCTGTTTTGCCTTGAGCAGGAGAAGCAGCTTGAGCATCTGCACGCGCTGGTTGTGCAGGAAGTACTCCCACCAGTGGCGCACCACGAGTTCGGGCAGAAGCACGGTGATCTTGCGGTCCGGGTTCTGCTGCTCCAGTTCCAGGATGTAGTCCATCAGCGGGTTGATGACCAGGCGGATGTTGGAGTGCAGGGTGACGAGTTCCGGCTCGTGCAGGCCTTGCGCGCGGATGGGCTTGAGGACGTTCTCATCCCAGACAGCATCCAGCGTCTCTTCGCCGTCGGCGCCAATGACGTTGATGACCTTGATCTCCTTGGAGAGCAGCAGGGCGAAGCGCAGGGCCTTTTCGGTCATGCGGTCCCAGCGCGCCATGGGGATGACCACCAGCGGCTGCTGCATGTTGGTCAGGTTGAGCGGGGACATCTCGACGACCTCGCCGTTGACTCGCCTGTAGTGCTTCTTGATGACCACCATCAGAATGATCAGCATAGGCACCAACAGGGCGACCATCCACGCACCGGAGGTGAACTTGGCGGCGAGCACGATGAGGGTGGTGACGCCCGTGGCGACGGCGCCGGTGCCATTGACGAACATGTGCCAGAGGCGGCCTCTGTGTTTGTTCCCCTGCTTCTTCCAGTGGACGACCATGCCGGCCTGGGACAGGGTGAAGGCGAGGAAGGCGCCGATGGCGTAGAGCGATATGATGTTGTCGATATTGCCGCTGAACTTGATGAGGATGACTGCCGTCAGAAATGTGAGGGCATATATCCCGTAGGAGTACAGCAGTCGGCGTCCGCGCAGGACGAAGACATGGGGCAGGAAATCGTTCAAGGCAACGGCGCGGGTGACTCGCGGGAAGTCGGCGAATGCGGTGTTTGCGCTTAGAGTCAGGGCGAGGAAGATGGACCACATGGTGAAATGGAAGAACCAACTGCGTCCGAAGACGGCCATAACAATCAGGCTGAGCAGGCTCTGGTAGTTGGGGTCGGTCGGCTCCATCGCCATGATTCCATACTGCTTGGCCAGCCAGGCGGTGCCGAAGAGCATGACGACAAGGGTGCTCATGATGACGGTGAGCGCCATCTGCGCGTTCCTCACTCGGGGATCGCGGAAGGCCATCACGCCGTTGGAGACGGCCTCGACGCCGGTCATCGCGGCGCATCCATTGGAGAAGGACTTGAGCGCGAGCCAGACACCGAGATAGGTGATGGTGGCGGGCAGAGCGTGCGGCATCTCCGCGCGGGCGACGGGGTGGCCTCCCGCCGCAAATACGCGGAAGACGCCGAACGCCACGGTCGTCAGTACCGTCCCGACAAACAGAAAGGTGGGAAGAATGAAGGCCGCGCCCGTGTCCTTGACGCCGCGCATGTTGACCAGGGCGAGGAACGCCAGCACGATCAGGCACAGCATCAGCATGTGCGGTTGCAGCCACTGCTGGTCGCTGACCACGGCCCCGACCCCGGCCGTGACGCCGACCGCGGCGGTCAGGATGTAGTCGATCATCAGCGCCGCGGCGGCCACCAGGCCGGCCCCAGTGCCCAGATTTTCGGTGGCAACGGTATACGATCCGCCGCCGGTGGGATACGCCGCGATGGTCTGGCGATAGCTGAAGAAGACGATGCCCAGCAGAATCAGAACGACCGAAACGATTGGAATCAGGTGGGCGATGCCGGCGATCCCCAGCGGGATCAGCAGCGACAGGGCCGTCTCCGGCCCGTACGCCGCCGAAGTCAGCGCATCCAGGCCAAAGATGGGAATCCCGGCGGCCACGCCGATGTGCTCGGCGCGTTCTTCGCTGGTGGCCAAGGGCCTGCCAAACAGGGTATCGGCTAGGGACATGCAACTTTAATAATAGATCGTCCGGCGAAAAATCCGGTCTTGATTGCGGATTCCATGGAAAAACTTTGCACCGGGGCTTGCGCGCCCGCATCTCATCATTGGTGAATTGTGGTCCGGAACGCGGTCCGCAACGGGCTCGTCTGGATTTCTCCGCGGCAGCTTGCAGCGTCATGAATCCGCACAACTATAATCGTCGAGAACAACCAGGAGATAATCATGTCCACGCCCATCTACGAACTTCCCATTCATACCATCACCGGAGAACCGACCACGCTGGCGGCATTTCGCGGCAAGGTGCTGCTGGTGGTCAACGTCGCGTCCAAATGCGGCCTGACGCCGCAGTACGACGCGCTGGAAAAGCTCTATGAGCAGTATCGGGAGAAGGGCCTTGCCGTGCTGGGATTTCCGGCCAACGACTTCGCCGGTCAGGAGCCGGGATCGAACGACGAGATTGCCACCTTCTGCCGTTCCACCTTCGGGGTCAACTTCCCCATGTTCGCCAAGATCGCCGTCACCGGCCCCGCGATCGACCCGCTCTACCAGGCCCTGATCGCCGCCGAGCCCAAGGCCGCGGGCGCGACGCGCGAGGCGTTCCGGGCGAAGCTGGCGGGTTTCCTGGGCAAGAGCGGCGCGACGCCGAATCCCGAGCCGGGAATTCTGTGGAACTTCGAGAAGTTCCTCATCGACCGGCAGGGCAAGGTGATTGCGCGCTTCTCGCCCGAGGTCGTGCCCGACGACCCGGCGATCGTCGCCGCCATCGAAGCCGCGCTCGCAAACTGACGCAACGGAATAGGCTCCACAGGCGCTCACCGTCAAAGATCTCATAACGCTGCTGTGCCACTGCCGGAGCTGCCAGTAATGTGCGGCGCGGATAACTTTGCATCGAGGGCGACGGACCCTCCGCCCGCAATCAACAGGAAGAGCAATCCGAAAACCATGCTCAAATCGGTCCGGGCCTCGTGAAGCGCGCTCCAGAGGCCGTCCTTTGCAAGCATCGGGAGTTTGGTCGTGAGTAAGGCGACCGCGATGTCGATCAGCAAAGGCACGGTTGCCCATCGCGTGAATAGACCGATCAGAATCAGGACTCCGCAACCGATTTCAACCACTCCGACGAAGGGAGCCATTACCTGCGGCGCGGGGATGCCGATCCTGGCAAACCGGCCGATCCCGAGCGCTGCTGGAAACAAGAACTTCTGTATCCCCTCCGATAGAAAGACCCAACCCACCAGAACACGGATTAGCACAATCCCTCTTGCAACGCGGTCTGTTGGCTTATTGACGCAGTTCGCTGTCATGTTTTCCCTCCTGGTGAAATACCGGCTAACCAGCTTCCGCTTACGCCTGGCCTGGTCTGCAGCCGCGATCTTCCATCTGCGCAATGGGCCCATCTATCAGAACTCAATTTACGCTACTGACGCAGCCCCATCTTCGTTAGGGCAGAGAGCATTTTGGAGCCTGTGCCGCTGCCTGGTTGGGCTGGATCGCCCGCGCCGTCCGGGCCCCAGGTCCAGTAGAGCGAGAGGTAGGTGTAGGTCTCGGGCTGGCCGTAGACGCTGCGTCCGGCGGCGAAGAGCAGGTCGAAGCCGGGCTTGAACTCGACGATGCCGCCCAGGTCGAGCATGGTGGCGGCGCGTGTGCTGGTGGTCGCAGCACCCTCCGCGCCGTGGCCGAAGAGTTCCGTGCCGAGGGTGAGCTTCTTGCTGAGCTGGCGCTGGACCAGCAGGCCGGAGAAGAGATAGTCCTTGTATCCATTGGCGGTTCCGGCGGATGAGTTGACCACTTCACCGCCGCCCCCGTAGCTGGTCCACTGCCTGTCTTCAGGCCCCCAGCTCTTCTGCAGCCAGAGCGGCATGCGATACCAGGTCGCGCCCACGCCGAGGCCCTTGTCCGCGTTGCCGCTGGGGAATTCAAAGAAGGGAAAGATGCCAACCTCGGGGACGCGCTTGGTCTCCTTGACGAAGCGGACCTTTGCGCCGAGTTCGCTGTCGCCCATGCCGTAGTTGGTGGGACCACCGGAGGGTGCAAAGCTGACGGTCAGCGGCAGGACGAGATGGAGCTGTACGTTGGGGACGACGCCGTAGTTCACCTCGTAGCTGGGAGCTTCGAGAGCAGTTCCGCCGGCGTTCTTGCCCGTGCCGTCGGAGAGCTCGAAGGCGTACATCTCGAAGTGGCGGAAGGCGACCGGGTCGGGATCGTCGGTCTGGAAGGGAGGGCCGGCATGGGCGGTTGTGCTTGCGAAGAGCGCAATCAGAGCTGCGGCGAGTGCGGCGTTTAGGCGCGCCGATCGAAGGCTTGGGCGAGAGAAGATCATCGACAGGTTAGATTCCCGAATGCCGGACCGGGTGCGCTAAAGTTGCGATAATGAACCTAAGGACAAGATTGGGGTAATAGCCGATTGAGTGCGATCACACAGCCCGAGACGATTGCGGTTGCCATGTCCGGAGGGGTAGACTCCTCCGCCGTCGCGGCGCTGCTGCGGGCCGAGGGGCACACGCTGGTGGGCCTGACGCTGCAACTGTGGAACCAGCGGCGGCTGGCCGGGCGGGAGGGAATGCCTGAGGCGGTCGTGGGCCGCTGCTGTTCCATCGACGACGTGTACGACGCGCGCCGCGTGGCAGAGCATCTGGGCATCCCGTATTATCTCGTGAACCAGGAGGCGCGCTTCGAGGCTGAAGTCGTGCGCCCGTTTGTGGACGAGTACCTGGCCGGACGCACGCCCGTTCCCTGTACGCTGTGCAACAACCACCTGAAGTTCGACGCGCTGATCACGATGGCGCGGCAGATCGGCGCGGAGCGGATTGCGACGGGGCACTATGCGCGCAACCGGTACGACGCGGCGCGCGGGCGATGGATACTGTCGCGGCCGGAGGACAAGTCGAAGGACCAGACGTATTTCCTCTTTGGCCTGACGCAGGAGCAGCTCTCGCACACGCTCTTCCCGCTGGGCGAGATGCAGAAGCCTGCGGTGCGGCGGATGGCCGCGGAAGCTGGCCTTGCGCTGGCGGAGAAGCCCGACTCGCAAGAGATATGCTTCATTCCCGGCGGCGACTACTCGGCGTTTCTGGCGGCGTATCTCGACGAGCAGGGCGAGGCGTTGCCGGACTCGGCGGGCGAGCTGGTGGCGACCACCGGCGAGGTGTTGGGGCGACACTCTGGTGTTCACGGCTTCACCGTTGGCCAGCGCAAGGGGCTTGGCGGCGCACTGGCAGTTGCGGCGAACTCCGGGCCGCGCTACGTGCTGGCAATCCATCCCGACTCACATCGCGTCACCGTCGGCGGCGACGACGAGCTGATGTCGCGGGAGCTGCGGGCGGAGCGACTGAACTGGATCGCCGTGGCGGGGCTGGAGGGCGAGATGCGCGTGCGGATCAAGATTCGCCATCGCCACGAGCCGGCCTGGGCGACAGTGCAGATGGATGGCGAGGACCGCGTGCGCGCGATCTTCGATGAGCCGCAGCGGGCGATTACGCCGGGGCAGGCCGCGGTCTTCTACGATGGCGACGAGGTGGTCGGCGGCGGATGGATCGTCTGACCCGCACTTTTGCCTCTCCGGAGGGAGCGTGGGGCTTCAGCCCCACGAATAGCGTTCCGGCTCGATGAGGGCTTCAGCCCCGGGCCTTCCAATGCAACATCCCATCGCGCGCTGGTAGAATCGTTGAACCAATGAGGTTACTCTTGTCCCCTGCGATGTGCGTCCAATGAGATGTCCCTACTGCGGCTTCGCGCAAGACCGCGTGGTGGATTCGCGCGAGAGCAAAGAGGCGGACGCCATCCGCCGCAGGCGCGAGTGCGAGGGCTGCAACAAGCGCTTCACCACCTACGAGCGCATCGACGAGATCCCCTACATGGTGGTGAAGAAGGACGGGCGGCGGGAGAAGTTCGAGCGGCAGAAGGTCCTCAGCGGGCTGCTGCACGCCTGCGAGAAGCGGCCCGTCTCGGCGGCGGCGCTGGAGCGGATCGTGGACGAGACCGAGGCCTTCGTGGTCGATTCTCCGGAGCGCGAGCGCTCGACCAGCGCGGTGGGCGAGCTGATTATGTCGCGGTTGAAGGAGATCGACACGGTGGCGTACATCCGCTTCGCCAGCGTCTACCGCGACTTCAAGGACGTGCGCGAGTTCAAGGCCGAGCTGGAAGAGCTGCTGGGCGGACGGGACGCGAAGAAGGCGAAGGGCTCGAAGGCCTAGGTCCCAGGACAGGTGAGGCGATATGAGCTTTCAGGTGTTGATGGTGCTTCACACGCTGCCGTTGTGGTTCCTGGTCTTCGCGCTGTTTCTGCCGCGGGTTGCGCTCTTCGTGCTGTGGCTGGGCGGGCCGATCACACCCTTCCATCTGCATGGAATTGTGCCGCTGCTCTTCGCGATCTTTCTGCCGCGCGTGCTGGTGCTGTATCTCATCTATATGGACCAGGGGATCAGCCTGTGGTTCATCATCCATCTGGTGGCCGCGCTGATGGTGTGGGGCGGCTCGGGCAGCTACAGCGCGCGGCGAAGACACTATCGGGATGCGTAGCTCACCTCGTTGAAGCAGCTCCAGCGTATAATCTCGCCATGGGCTGGAAGAGTTGTCGGTCTGATTGTCGTGTGCTGTCAACAGGTGCGGGACTAGGATTGCCCACATGATAACGATGCATCTGGTGCCCGCTCTGGAGTTCCCCCGAAGATCTCTGCTTCTCGCCGCTGTATGGATCGCCCTGGTTTGTCCGATGGCCTTCGCCCAGAGCAGCGCATCCACCAGCGCGGCATCGTCTCCCGCAGCGAATGCAACACCTTCCCCTGCGCCTTCGTTCGATGTGGCTACCATCAAGCCGAATCAGGGCGTGATGTCAATGACGGGATTGATGTACCAGCCGGACGGGGTGAGCGGAACAGTGACGCTGGCCATGCTGGTTCAGTACGCGTACGGCCTTCGGAGCGAGGACCAGGTCTTCGGCGCTCCGGGATGGGCGAAAGATCAGTGGTTCGACGTTCAGGCGAAGATGGGCGAAGCGGACATCGCGGAGATGCAGAAGCTGAGCTCCGCCGAGGCCACTGCGTGGCGTCAACTGATGCTCCAGGCGCTGTTGGCGGAGCGCTTCAAATTGAAGGTGCATTCCGAGAGCAGACAGGCCCCGGTCTACGAGTTGGTGGTCGCCAAGGGTGGCTCCAAATTGAAAGATGCAGCAACCGATACGAGTGACCCTCTGCTTAAAGGAAAAGATGGCAAACCGCTGACCGGCTTACTCCGTTTTTTCAAGGACAGATCCGTAGCCCAGGGGTATTCCATCAGCTCGCTCGTGGATTTTCTCTCGCAGCCGGTGTCCGGGGTGGGCCGTCCCGTGCTGGACAAGACAGGACTGACCGGCACATATAACTTCACGCTCCACTGGTCGCCCAATTCGAACATATACGGGTCAGCAATCAGTTCGCCTTCGGACGATGCACTATCAATCTTCGGGGCACTGCAAGAAGTTGGATTGCGCCTGCAGCCAGCTACCGGGCCGATAGAGACAATCGTCATCGATCACGTCGGGAAGCCTTCGGAGAATTAGCCTGCAGTAGCGCACGTTCTCGGCGTTCCCGCAACACGGCGTTTCCGATAACAATCGGTTTCCAAGCCAAACCAGCCAATCGTTGGCTGCATCTGAATGTGACGGGTTTGGGTGCGGCACGGTATTCTAGAGGACATGGAACGGCGACGAGTTGGAATCCTTGGGGCGACCGGAATGGTCGGCCAGCGCTTTATTCAGTTGCTCAACAACCACTCGTGGTTTGAGATTGCGTGGCTTGCGGCCAGCGAACGCAGCGAGGGCAAGACGTACGGCGAGGCCTGCCGATGGAAGCTGGACACGCCGATGCCGGCGCGCATTGCGGCCATGACGGTGATGCCCAACGTTCCCGAGAGAACGCCTGCGGGTGAGCTGCCGAAGATTATATTTTCCTCGGTGGACGCCGGCATTGCGCGCGAGTTGGAACCGAAGTTTGCTGCCGCAGGCTGCGCAGTCATCTCGAACTCCAGCGCCTTCCGCATGGCTCCGGACGTGCCGCTGGTGGTGCCGGAGGTGAATGCCGACCATCTGGCGCTGATTGAGCGGCAAAGCTGGCGCAAGGAGGCTTCCGCGAGTAACCAGCCCGGCGGATATATCGTGACCAATCCCAACTGTTGCGCGATTGGCCTGGTGCTGGCGTTGAAGCCGCTGGAGGAACGCTTCGGCATCGAGGGCCTGTTTGTGGCGACCATGCAGGCGGTGAGCGGAGCGGGTTATCCCGGCGTGGCTTCGCTGGACATTCTGGGCAATGTGGTGCCGTTCATCAAGAACGAGGAAGAGAAGCTGCAGGAAGAGGTGGGCAAGCTGCTGGGGCGGCTTGCCGGCGGACGCGTGGAGCTGCTGGACGCGAAGGTGAGCGCGCACTGCAACCGCGTGGCCGTGGAGGACGGGCACACCGAGTGCGTCAGCATCAAGCTGAGGACGAAGGCGACGCGCGAGCAGATTCTGGCGGCGTGGGCGGAGTTTGCGCCGCTCGCCGGACAGAGGCTGCCCAGCGCGCCGGAGCAGCCGGTGGAGTATGACGCCAGTCCCGACCGGCCGCAGCCGCGGTTGGACAAGATGCGCGGGAATGGCATGGCCGCCACCGTGGGACGGCTGCGCGAGTGCAACCTGCTGGACTGGAAGTTCGTGGTACTCTCGCACAATACGATTCGCGGGGCGGCGGGCGCGGCGGTGTTGAACGCAGAGGTGCTGGCGCGGCTGGGCAAGCTGGAGATGCAGCCGGCGCGTCCCGATGCGGTGCCGGCATGAGCGCGGCGCGCAGGGCGGAGGCGCGGGCGGACGAGGCGCGGGCCACTCTGGTGGTGATGAAGTTTGGCGGGACCCTCGGTGGAGGACGCTGCGGCGGTCCTGCGCACCACGGCGATTGTGCGCGGACGGCGCGAGCGCGGGCTCGCGCCAGTGGTTGTGGTGTCGGCGATGGCCAAGGTGACCGACCAGTTGCTGGCCGCGGCCTCGGCCGCGGGACGCGGCGATAAGGCGGGTGCGCTGGCGATTGCGGCGCGGCTGCGCAACCGGCACATCGATACGGCCGCGGACCTGCTGAGCGGGGAGCTGCTGGCGGAGATCGAGGCGGCCATCCGGAGGCGGTTCGATTCGCTGGACGATCTGCTGCGCGGAATTGCGGCGGTTGGCGAATTGACTCCACGGACCAGCGACAAGGTAGTGAGCTACGGGGAGCGGATCTCGTCCGAGATGGTAGCCGCGGTCTTTGCGCAGCATGGGTTGGACGGCGCGCATGTGGACGCGCGGAAATGCATCGTTACGGACGACCACTATGGCAAGGCTGCGCCGCTGGAGGCCGCGATCGAGGCCAAGCTGACCGAACTGGTGCTGCCGTTGGTGGAGGCGGGGAAGACGCCGGTGATCGGCGGCTTCATCGGCGCGACGACCGACGGAATTGCGACGACGCTGGGGCGCGGCGGCAGCGACTTTACGGCCGCGCTGGTGGGCGGTGGGCTGCGCGCGGGCGCCATCGAGATATGGACCGACGTCAATGGCATCATGACCACCGACCCGCGCATCTGCCCCGATGCGCTGCGGGTGAAGACGATCAGCTTCGAGGAGGCGGCGGAGCTGGCCTACTTCGGCGCCAAGGTGCTGCATCCGGCCACGATTCTTCCGGCAGTCCAGAAGAGCATTCCGGTCTGGGTGCTGAACTCGCGCAACGCGGCGAACGAGGGGACCAAGATCACGGCGATGGCGCCGCCCTGCGCCAGCCCGTTCAAGAGCATCGCGGCCAAGAAGAAGTTGACGATCATCGACATCGTGGCCGGCCGGATGCTGATGACGCATGGCTATCTGAAATCTGTGTTCGACGTCTTCAACAGCTTCGAGTGCGCGATCGACATGGTCTCGACCAGCGAGGTCAGCATCTCACTGAGCGTGGAGTCGAACGAACGGCTGCCCGCGATCTGCGCGGAACTGGGCAAGATCGCCGACGTGAAGTTCGAAGGCAACAAGGCCCTGATCTGCATGGTGGGCGAGGACATTCGCGGACAGAGCGGCATCGCGGGACGCGTCTTCTCGGCCATCCGGCACATCAACGTGCGCATGATCTCGCAGGGCGCCAGCGAGATCAACATGAGCTTCATGATCGAAGAGTCGGACGTGGACGAGGCGCTGCGCTCGCTGCACAAGGAGTTTTTCGCCGATCCGGACCCGGCGGTCTTCGATACCGCGGCGCGGTAGACTATCTCTATGCGAATCCTGGTGCTGGGACAGGGCAAGACGGGCAAGCTGGCGGCGCAGGTGGCCTCTGAGCGCGGCCACGACGTTCGCGGGTTGGATGTGCCGGAGAACGCGGACGCCCGGGCGCTGACACCTGCGTTTCTGGCGGGATATGACGTGGCAATCGACTTCACCACGCCTCAGGCGGTGGTGCAAAACATGCGCGCGTGCCTCGCCGCCGGCGCAAAGATCGTGGTTGCGACCACGGGCTGGTACGCAAAGCTGGCGGAGATGCGCGCCCTGGCGGAGAGCACGCACGCTGGGCTGCTCTACGGGACGAATTTTTCCATCGGCGTGCAGGTGATGCTGAAGCTGGCCCAGCAGATGGGGGCATCGCTGGCCGGCGTGGGCTACAAGTTCTCCATCGTCGAGACGCACCACGTCACCAAGCTGGACAAGCCTTCGGGCACGGCGATCTCGATTGCGGAGATGGTGGAGCGCGGCGCGGGCGGCAAGATCGATGTGCCTATCGAGTCTGTGCGCGAGGGCGACGCCAAGGGGACGCATGTGCTGGAGGCGGTGAGCGAGGTCGACCGCGTGGTGCTGACCCATGAGGCGTTCTCGCGGCGCGGCCTCGCCGAGGGTTCGGTGCGGGCGGCGGAGTGGCTGGCGACGCGCACCGGCTGCTACGACTTCAGGGACGTGTATTCGGAGCTATAGCGCGTCTTCGCTCACGAACTGCGCGGCATCGGCCTGCGTTGAATCAGAATCGGGGGCGGAAGGCGTTGCGCACCTGGTTGGAGTCGTGGCGGCGCGGGGGAGGCTGCGGTTCGCCTGCGGCGGAGAGATTGAAGGGCGCGGAGGTGTCGGCGCCTTTGGGGTAGAGCACCACAAAGCGCCCCGGCCCTTCGCCGCTGGAGGCGGTGGGCAGGCCGGATTCGCTGAGCAGCATGTGCATCATGCGGCGCTCGCGCGAGGTCATCGGGGGGAAGGCATGGGGCCGTCCTGTGGCCCGCACGCGCTCGATGGCCGCCGCCGCGGACTCGCGCATCTGGCGGTCGCGGTTGGCCTTGAACTGGTCGGCGTCGAACGCGACGCGATCGTGCTCCTCGGGTTCTAGCCGCAGCATCTTGGTCGCAATGTGCTCCAGCGCGTTCAGCAACTCGCCGTTGCGCGCCGTGAGCACGGGCGTGTCCGGTCCCGTGAACTCGATGAAGAGAGAGCGCGGCCCATCCCTGGCCACACCCTCCGCCGGCGGAGCCGAACCCTCCGCGCTCTCCGCGCTGTCTGTATTTCTCTGCTTTAAACTGCGCGCCTTCACGCGAAAGCGCAGGCGCAGCCCGCTGCTCGTCGTGAAGGCCTGCAAAAACCTGGCAATTGTCTGCGCTGCCTGGGCTGGATCATCCATGGGAGAAGTTAACCGTACGAATAGAACTTATATCATTATTCGTTACCGCGCGTCGCGTCCGATATTGGGAACGCTGTACTGTCGCGGCGCAGGAAGCCCTGGCATCGCTCCATTTCGCGCTGCTTCCTACTTGCGTCCCTGGTTGCCCTTGCGGCGGGCGCGCTTGGCGGCGACCTCGCGCATCTCGCGGCCCAGCGAGGTGCGGTTCATCACCATCTGCTGCGCGATGCCGATCAGGTTGCCCACCGACCAGTAAAGGGCCAGCCCGGAGTAATAGGTCCAGGTGATGTACCCGGAGAAGAGCGGCATCATGAAGGCCATCATCTTCTGCTGCTGCGGATCGACCCCCGGCGACGGCGTGTAGAACTGGACCAGAAACTGCGACAGCACCATGAAGATGGGCAGGATGTGATACGGGTCCGCGGCCTGCAGGTTGGGCAGCCAGTACCAGTGCGCCAGACGCAACTCCACCACCCTGGGAAGCATGTAGAAGAACGCGATCATCAGCGGCATGGTGATGAGCTGGGGGATGCATCCGCCGAACATGTTGACGCCGTTGTCCTTCTGCAGTTGCATGATCTCGGCGTTCATCTCGCTGCGCTTGGGGTCGGTGACCTTGTACTTCTTGTAGCGCTCCTTGATGGCGTCCATCTGCGGCTGGATGCGCTGCATCTTGAGCGCGCTGTGCATGGTCTTCACCCGGAAGGGCAGGATGAGCAGGTTGATGAAAACAGTGAGGACGATGATTGCCCAGCCCCAGGAGCCGCTCCATCGGGCGGTGATGTGGGCGTGGATGGCCTGCAGCGACAGGAAGAGATACTTGGCGATGGGGCCCCAAAAACCGAACTCGAGGTCCGGTTCCAACGTGATGCGCGGATCGGCGGCATGGACGCTCTTCAGTACATTGATTGCCTTGGGCCCGACGAAGATGCGCGTCTCGATCGGGCCGCCGGCATCGCCCAGGGCAGCGCCCAGGATGGGCATGTCCTGCGCCTTCGTGGGCGCTGAGCCGGAGCCGAACATCCCCGCGCGCTTGATCTCCCTGGAGACATCGAGTGTGCCGTGCAGCGTGGCGATGGTCGCCGTCGCGGGCGACTCCGGCAGGAACACCGCCGCGAAGAACGGGTCGCTGACGCCCGCCCAGTCGAACGGCCCGTTCAGCGTCTCTCCGTCCGTGATCTTCTTCGGCGCGAGGTGCTCGGCGCTGCCGTTGCGATCGCTGTCGAACTGCGCGTTGTTGTAGCCGCTGCCCCTGGGATCGTCGTTCTGGTCGCCGAAGCCGCCCGGCCAGCTCAACATCGCCTGCACCGGCGCTGCGGCGCGCGTGACCGCAACATAAGCGTGCAGTAGATAGGTCTTCTGGTCGAAGGTAAAGGTCTTGGTCGCCTGCACGTCGCCGTTGGAGTACTTGAAGGTCAGGCTGGCCGGCGCGGCCAGGTTGCCCGTCGCCGATGGCACGAACAGCGCCTTGCTCAGCATCTCGCCGGTCGTTCCGTTCAGGGTGGAGAGGGTTCCCCCGGTGCTGTTGCCGCTGTCCCCATAGTCTTGGGTATAGGTCAACGTATTGGGGCCCGTCACCTTCACCACGACGGTCCCGTCGTAGCTGCTGTCGGAGACGCCGCTGATGGCGATCGCCCGTCCGTCTATGTCCGCGGGCAGATTTCCCGCGGCCATCAGAGTGACAACGGAACCGTTGCGCGACACCGACGCGATGGACGCCTTTGCGCCGTCGCCTGTGTAGAGCGAAAGCGGATAGCCGAAGAGCTTTGCCGCCTGCTGGTTCACCAGATCGAGCGGATGGCCCTCCGCGTCCGTGTATGGCCCCTTCAGGACCCAACTGGTGACCTGGGCGCCGCGGTTGGAGAACGTGATGCGGTAGAGATCGTTCTCGACCACCGTGGTGGACTCGGCGCTGGCCTCGACGCTAAGGGTAGCGGCACGGGCGGCGTGGGCTGAGGACTTCGCAACGGCAGCGGGCTGCGGCGTGGCCAAAGAGGCCGCGGGCGCGGGCTGGGAGGGTGTCTGCGTGGCGGCGATGGGGGGCGTCGGGGACGGCGGCGGGAGGATCTTCGCCTTGTATATCTGGAGCCCGAGGACTACGGCCACAAAGACGACCATCATGGCCATCAGCGACCGGCCTTCTTGTCCGCCTTGTTGATTGGGGTTGCTGAACTCTGCCAAGCGGGGCTTCCTATCTGTGGGGTGCTGGAAGTTGCGGCCGTAGACTCCCAGCCTGTTCTCTATGGTAAATGGTCTGCGCCGGTTTGGTCTGCGGCCTTCTTGTCTGCGTCCGTTTGGATTGCACCGGACGGGTTGGCGCCCTTCTGGACGTCGCCAGAGGAATCCGGTCGCGCCGCGCGGGGGAGCGCGGGCGAAGCGCGTTCGGGCACGGGATCGAGGCCGCCCTTGCCCCAGGGATGGCAGCGCGCCAGCCTGCCGAGCGCCAGCCACGAGCCGCGGACCCACCCGAAGCGGCTGACCGCGATGGTGGCGTACTCCGAGCAGGTTGGCAGGTAAATGCAGCGCGACGGGTTGATGGCGTGGAGCACCGGTGAGAGGAGCGACTTATACAGACGGAAGGCAAGGCGTACAGCGCGGTCGTCCCTCTCCTCTGCATTCGTTCCCATAGCGTTCCATCCGTCTCATCGGGGTTAAGTCTTTGCCGGTTCGGTCTGCGCCGGGAGTTGTTTCTCGGCGGCCTTCTGCACTGCGCGGAAGACGGCGGCCACCTCGCACTCCAGGGTTGCGAAGTCGAGATCGAGGACGCTCTGCCGGGGATGGAGCACTACGTCGACCGGGGCTGCGAGCAGCGGAAGCTGTCGCCGCACCGCTTCGCGCATCCTGCGCCGGATGCGGTTTCGGTCCACCGCCTTGCCCATCGCCTTGCCCACGGTGAGGCCGACCCGCGCAGCGTCCGAGCTTGCGCCGCGCACCGAAGTACCCTCCGGGCCGAGCGCGGGCCGCAGCGCAAAGAAGTAGCTCATCTGCTTGGCGAACTGCTTGCGGCTGGCCTGGTAGACGCGCTGGTAGTCGGCGTGCCTGCGCAGCCGGCTGGCGGGCCAGTCGATCTTCGGTTCGGTTGGATTGGAACGGGTCATCTCAGTCACGCTGCGGTTTGCGTTGCGTTGGCAGGCATTGCCGGACGGCCCCATGGCCCGCGCGGAAAACGGGCCCGCTGTAGGACTGGCCTAGTCGCGGAAGCCGGCGCTGACGGCGATCTTGTGCCGTCCCTTGGCCCGCCGGCGGCTCAGCACGGCTGCGCCCGCCTTGGTCTTCATGCGGGTCAGGAACCCGTGGGTCTTGGCGCGGTGGCGGCGGTTCGGCTGGAAGGTACGCTTCGGCATTGGGTTCGGCTCCTGCTCAATCTTGTTGAAAGCTGCATCTGCAACAGTCTTTCAGTATACCGGGGTTTCGAGGCGACTGCAAAAAAGTGGCTGGGCGATGCCTTGGCGAGGGGCGATTTGGGCGCAAGGGAGACCCAATCCGAGACGACGGACAGCATTCTTCACAAGGAATGGTGCAACAAAATTTTTATCTCTCGATCGCTTGAATCAGGCCCGGTTTTCCGTGCTACTATCAAACCCGCTTCCCAAAGTCGATTTTCTTAATCGCAGATCGCACTTTGGCTGGCATGGTCGTTTCTCTTCGCGACGGCGTTTTCCGGCCGGCGCGGAGACCTCCAGCAAACAGCTTTCCTCTCCACTCGCCATATCCGGCGGTGCGGGTGGCCTGTTGCCGTTACAGTCGTTTCCGCAGTTCTGATCTTCGGGTCGGTTTGTTGGTTTAGATCGAAAAAATACTTGGAGCAAATCCAAGAAGGAATTGAAAGCATGTCATTCGTTCCCACAGCAACAGCCGTATTGAATCAATGGGTCCGCATCCTCGCCGCGCTGGAGAAGAAGATCAACCGCCAGTCGTATGAGACCTGGCTCAAGCCCACGCGGTTCTCCCACATCGCGGGCAAGACGCTCTATGTGCGCATCCCTTCGGCCGAGTTCCAGCACCTGGGAGAGAAGTATGCCGACCTGATCCAGGAGGCCATCGACAACCTGGCCCTGGACATCGACTCGGTTGTCTTCACCACGCCAGCGCAGGACCCCAGCGCGCCGCGCGTGCGCGAGGACGGCGGGTTCGCTCCCGTCTCCAGCCACAACTCCAACGCGCCATACTCTCGCCGGACGCACGGCGCGACCGCACCCATGCCCGAGCAGTCGCGCTTCGACTGGAGCACCGCATCGCAGCTCAACCCGCGCTACCAGTTCGACGCCTTCGTCATCGGCAGCGGCAACCAGTTCGCCATGGCCGCGGCGCAGGCCGTCGCGGAGCGCCCATCCAAGGCCTACAACCCGCTCTTCATCTACGGCGGAGTCGGCATGGGCAAGACCCACCTGATGCATGCCATCGGCCACGACGTGAAGCGCCGCCAGCCGCAGGCCTCCATCTGCTACGTCTCGGGCGAGAAGTTCACCAACGAGATGATCAACTCCGTGCGCTACGACAAGATGACCAGCTTCCGCGACAAGTACCGCAACGTGGACGTTCTGCTGATCGACGACATCCAGTTCCTGGCCGGCAAGGAGCGCACCCAGGAGGAGTTCTTCCACACCTTCAACGCGCTGCACGAGAGCATGAAGCAGATCGTGATCGCCAGCGACCGCCCGCCCAAGGAGCTGGCCGACTTCGAGGACCGTCTGCGCTCGCGCTTCGAGTGGGGCCTGATCGCCGACATTCAGCCGCCCGACCTGGAGACCAAGGTCGCCATCCTTCAGAAAAAAGCCGAGTCCGAGCAGACCCACCTTCCCACCGAGGTTGCGCTCTTCATCGCGTCCAACGTGCGCACCAACGTGCGCGAGCTGGAAGGCGCGCTGGTCCGGCTCATCGCCTGGTGCTCCATGCACGGCGTGGAGATCACGCTGGCAGTCACGCAGCAGTGCCTCAAGCAGTTCATCGACACCCAGGTGCGCAAGATCACCATCGAGGCCATCCAGCGCGCCGTGGCCGAGCAGTTCGGAATGCGCGTCGCCGAGCTCAAGCAGAAGAACAACTCGCGCCAGATCGTCGTTCCCCGCCAGATCGCCATGTACCTGGCCAAGCAGCTCACCGAGGCGTCGCTGCCCGAGATCGGACGCCAGTTCGGCGGCAAGCACCACACCACCGTGATGCACTCCATCGGCAAGATCGACGAGCACCGCCGCACCGACAAGGACCTCAACCGCACCGTCAACAAACTGATGGAGACGCTCAGCTAGAGCTCAGGACAACTCTCCCGGATGAGAAATTGCCGCAGACCGCAGATGCGATCTGCGGCATTTCATCTTCCGCAGACGGAGCTTTGGTAGGATGGACTCCTAATCCCAGCGACGAGGGCTCCGCTTCCCATGGCTCACCAGAAGATCCGCAAGGCAGTCTTTCCCGCAGCCGGCATGGGCACGCGTTTCCTGCCCGCAACCAAGTCCATCCCCAAAGAGATGCTGTGCCTGGTGGACAAGCCTCTGATCCAGTACGGCGTGGAGGAGGCGGTGGCGGCGGGATGCACCGAGATCATCATCGTCACCGGGCGCGACAAGGGCGCGGTGGAGGACCACTTCGATTCCAGCCCGGAGCTGGAGGCCGCGCTGGCGGCCAAGGGCAAACAGTCGCTGCTGGACGCGCTGCGATCGCTCTCCAAGCTGGCCAAGATCGTCTACACGCGGCAGGCCGAGCCGCTGGGGCTGGGCCACGCCATCCTGATGGCGAAAGAACTGGTGGGCGACGAGCCCTTCTGCGTGCTGCTGCCGGACGACATCATCGACTCCACGGTGCCATGCATGAAGCAGATGGTGGAGGCGTTCGAGCTGACGCAGGCGAGCATTCTTGCGTCGGAGGTCATCGAGGGCCCCGCGATCTCCAACTACGGCTGCCTCGACTGTACCCCGGTGGCGGCGGACCCGCGGCTGATGGCGGTGAAGGGGATGGTGGAGAAGCCGAAGTTCGCGGATGCGCCGTCGGCGAACGCCATTATTGGGCGGTACATCCTGACGCCGCGCATCTTCCAGATGATCGAGGGCGTGAAGCCGGGCGCGGGCGGCGAGCTGCAATTGACCGACGCCATCCGGGCGCTGCTCCAGCACGAGAAGGTCTACGGCTTCCGCTACGAGGGCAAGCGCCACGACGCGGGAGACAAGCTGGGCTTCCTGAAGGCCACCGTCGAGCTGGGGCTCGAGCGCGAGGACCTGGGGCCGGCCTTCCGCGAGTGGCTGAAGGGCGTTGCGCTGTAGGCGATTCGTCCGATCGGCTTTGACTACTGCGTGGATCCGGTGAGGAAGGTCTGGTCGGCGTGCGCCCCGATGACGCGGTAGAGGGCGAACTGGCGTGAGTTCTGCGCGCGCAGCTCGAAGAGCAGGCTGGCGCGGTTGGACGCTTCCGCATCGACTGCGTCCACCAGCCTCATGCGCGGCGCGCGGTCCAGGTGCGCGGCGTCGGTGACGCTCTTGATCGCAATCTGGAGTTCGCCCTGCATATCGACCTGCGCAACCAGAGTGACGAAGCAGAGCGCGGGGCCGAGGCCGTCGGTGTGCGCGGAGTAGACATAAGTCGCCGCGCCGCCATAGCTCAGCGTGTAGCCGTTCAACTGCTCGTCGAGCAGAGGCACGGGCGCGGGCGGCGGCGGAGTCTCCTGGACCGCGGCGTGGCGGAGCTTGCTGTTGGGATTGCGCGTGTCCGGCGGTGACGGCACGGCGGGCTTGGCGGGCGCAGGCGCATTGGCGGCGGGCGGCGCGGCTGCTGCTGGCACAATCGCGTTGGCGGCCTCGTAGGCGGCAATCTGCGCGCGCGCGGCGGCCTGCAGCTTGGCAAGGATGGCCTGGTGCTCGGCCTCATCCTGCCAGGCGCTGGAGAAGTCGTGTGGCGGGCGGTTTGCTGCATCCGAGACGGCGACCAGTTGATGGAGGTCCTGATCGGAGGGAAGGCCGGCCAGCTTGGGGATGTCCTCCTCGTTCAGCGCGCTGACGGGCTTGCCGCGATGCAGCAGAGGCCGATTGGGGTCGTCGTTCAGCGAGGCGACGCCGCCCGTCGCGCCTGGCTGATCGCCCTTGGTGTTCTTCGCATCTTCGGGTGAGCGGCGGCGAAGGGTCGGGCGGTCGGGATCGTTGGCGGGCGTCTCGCCTGAACTGCTGGAGGCGGTCTGGTCGGAGCTACTGGTTGTGCGGTGCAGGGTGGGGCGGTCGGGGTCGGATGCGGGAGTGCCGGTGGAGGATGCGGGCGCGCCGGCGGTGGGGGTTGCCGCATCGCCCGAGCCGGGTTGGGCGGAGCGCGCGGAGAAGTGCGGGCGGTCGTCATCCTCGTCGAGGCCGTTGATGACGCCGAGCGTCTTGGCGGGCTTCAGGGCCGAGGACTTGGGCGGAGTGGGAGGAACGAACTTGCCGTAGCCGAACCAGCCGTCGTCGTAAAGGGTGGTGGCTGAGTTGCTGGCGACCAGGTGGCGCGCGAAGGCCAGGTCGAGCGTGCCCAGCGCAATGCCGGCCCGGTCGATCTCGTAGACATTGCCGGTGTCCAGCGCGAACGGGACGGGCCGCGCCAGGTAGACGTCGGCGTCTTCCAGCTTGCCGTCGATGAAGAGCGAGACGGGAATGAGCCGGCTGGCGGCGGGCTTGGCCATATCGCCCGTCCACTCGTAGACGCCAACCGCGCGCACGACGTTCTCCGGCGCGGCGACCTTGTGGGTCTGCGCGCGCAGGGGCCCGCTCGCGGCAATGCAGAGCAGCAGCGCGCCGAGAACCCGGGTGAGGAAACGCGTGCCGCAATAGGTGCGAGACTGGGCCATGCTCTCCTTCATGCGCTCTGTTAGACGCGGCGAGAATGCGCGGCGTCTCATCCCAGAGTATCTTGAGCGAACCGCCGCGCGCTCGCACACTGTTTCCAACACCATGGGAGTTCGAGAGATGCTCTACCATCTAGGGTGTGAGTACAACAACGGCTTCCGGCAACGGCGCTGGGCTTGGCAACGGCGCACCGCCCATTCTGCGCGTCGAGGACCTGTCAATTGGATTTGGCGGGCGCGAGGTGGTGCACGGGATCGGGTTCGAGATCGCGGCGGGCCAAACGTTGGGCCTGGTGGGCGAGTCGGGATCGGGCAAGTCGGTGACCGCGTTGTCTGTGCTGCGGTTGCTCGCGGCCCAGGCGAGCGTCTCGGGCAGGATTCTGTTTTCGGCAACTGCAACGGCTACGGTCGATCTGCTGGCGCTGCCGGAGCGCGAGATGCGGCGACGGCGCGGCAGCGACGTGGCGATGGTCTTTCAGGAGCCGATGACCGCGCTGAACCCGGTGATGCGGGTTGGCGCGCAGATTGCCGAGGCGGTGCGTGCGCACCAGCCGGAGCTGTCGTCGAAGGCCGTCGACCGGCTCGTGCTGGACGCGATGCGCGAGGTGGCGCTGCCGGAGCCGGAGCGGAGGGCGTGCGACTATCCGCACCAGTTCTCCGGCGGGCAGAGGCAGCGCATCCTGATTGCAATGGCGATTGTGAATCGCCCTCGGCTGCTGATTGCCGACGAACCGACGACGGCCCTCAACGTCACCGTGCAGGCGCAGATTCTGGCGCTGCTGAAGGACCTGCGCCGGGCGCATGGGCTCTCCATGCTGTTTATCTCGCACGACCTCGCTGTGGTGGCCGAGGCCTGCGACCAACCGGGCGATCGCGTCGCGGTGATGCAGCAGGGGAGGATCGTGGAGCAGGCGGAGACGCGCGAGCTATTCGTCAGGCCGCAGCACGCGTACACGCGAAGATTGCTGGCGTCGGCGCCCACGATGGCCTCCGACCGCACGCGCCCGCTGTCCTGGCAGTGAACCTACGTCTCAGAATCGAGACGTGGGGCACCCGCAGGGGAAGACTGAGCGTGCGATTGCGATAGACTGAAGATTCGCGCGGAATCGTGCGAATTGATCCCTCCTATGCGCGCTCTTGTTCTCTCCGACATCCACGGAAACCTGGAGGCCCTGACCGCGGTGTTGGACGCGGCGGGCCACTGGGACGCGCTGTGGAACCTGGGCGATATGGTGGGCTATGGGGCGAGTCCCAATGAAGTCCTGCAGGTGGTCCGGCCGCTGGCGACGCTGACGGTGCGCGGCAACCACGACCGCGTCTGCTGTGGGCTTGCCTCGACGCGGAACTTCAATCCTACCGCGCGGGCGGCGGCGAAGTGGACGATGGAGGAGCTGAGCGCGGAGAACCTGGAGTGGCTGCGCGGGCTGCCGCAGGGGCCGCTGTACCCGGAGCCGCGGACGCCCGGTGAGGCGCGCGTGGCCCTGGCGCACGGATCGCCGCTGAACGAGGACCAGTACATCCAGAAGATGCGGGACGCGTGGGCCCCGCTGCGGCAGATGACCACGGCGATCACGTTTGTGGGGCACACCCACATCCAGGGCGGATTCGCGCAGAGGGACCACGACTGGCACGAGCTGCGGCCGCGCTACCCGAGCCGCGCGGGCAGCGAGATGTGGACGCTGGCGATTGCGCCGGGCATGCGCTGCCTGATCAATCCGGGCGCGGTGGGACAGCCGCGCGACTTCGACTGGCGGGCTGCGTTTGCCATCTACGACGGCGAGGCGAATGAGGTGGCGTTCCACCGCGTGCCGTACGACGTGGCCAAAGCGCAGGGGCGGGTGCGGATGGCGAGACTGCCGGATCGGTTGGCGGCGCGGCTGCGCGAAGGCCGATAAACAGTGGTAAGTGGTAAGCGGTCAGTCAGACGGTGGTGGAGGCTTGCTCTTCGAGGGTGGAGGCGAGCGATTCCCACTCGGCGAGCAGCGCGTTGCGTTGGGTGCGGAGTTCATCGAGTGACGCGGCGGTGCGCTGCGATTCTTCGGCGGAGATGTAGTGGCCAAGGCTCTCCTCGGCGGCGGCGATGCGCGAGTCGATGCTGGCGAGTTCCTGCTCGATGGCTGCGACGCGGTCTTCCAGCTTCTTCAGCTTGATTGGATTGAGGCGCTTGGGGTGCGCGGCGGCTTTGACAGGCTCGGGCGTTGGGGTCGCTTCGGGTAGTGCTGGCTCGGGAACGGAGGGCTTGAGAGAATCTGCGAGGGAGGTCGCGACTTTTTCCGGGCCGCCGGATTTGCGCCAGAGGTAGTCCTCGTAGTTGCCGGGGAAGATGTGGACGCGATGGTCTTCCACCTCGAAGACGCGCGTGGCCAGGCCGTCGATGAAGTAGCGGTCGTGGGAGACGAACAGCACCGTCCCGGTAAAGTTGGCGATGGCTTCCAGCAATACATCTTTCGCCCGCAGGTCGAGGTGGTTGGTGGGCTCGTCGAGCAGGAGCATGTTGGCCGGCGACACCAGCATCTTGGCCATGGCGTAGCGGTTGCGCTCGCCGCCGGAGAGCACGCCCAGCGGCTTGAAGACGTCGTCGCCGGAGAACATGAAGCAGCCCAGCAAGGAGCGCAGCTCGACGACGGGGACCTTGGGCGCGATGCCGCTGATGTCGTCGAGCATGACTGCGCCGGGGTCGAGGACCTTGTACTGGTCCTGCGCGAAGTAGTCCGCCAGGACGTTGTGGCCGAGTCGCACCTTGCCGCTGGTCGGCGGTTCCAGGCCACTGAGCAGGCGGATGAGCGTGGATTTGCCCGCGCCGTTGGCGCCAACCAGGGCGATGCGGTCGCCGCGATTGATCTGGAAGCTGACGTCCTTGAGGACGTGGTTCACGCCGGCCGGCTGGCCATCGATGGGCGGCATCGGATAGTCCTTCGACAGGTGCGAGACCTCGATCACCGTGCGGCCGCTCGCGGGCGGCTGCGGAATGGTGAAGTGGATGGTCGCCTCCTCCTCCGGCACCTCGATGCGCTCGATCTTCTCCAGCTCCTTGATGCGCGACTGCACCTGCTTGGCCTTGGTGGCCTGGTAGCGGAAGCGGTTGATGAAGGCCTCCAACTGCTCGATGCGGTCGCGCTGGTTTTTGTACGCAGCCATCAAGGTCGCCCGGCGCTCTTCCTTCTGCACCAGGTATTTCTCGTAGTTGCCGTGGTAGGTGTGCAGCCGCTTGTTCCATATCTCGATGGTCTTCGAAACCGTGACATCGAGGAAGTAGCGGTCGTGGGAGACGAGAATGTATGCGTTGGGATAGTCGTGAAGATAATTTTCCAGCCAGTTGCGCGACTCCAGGTCGAGGTGATTGGTGGGCTCGTCCAGCAGCAGCAGGCTTGGCTTTTGCAGCAGCAACTTGGCCAGGGAGATGCGCATCTGCCAGCCGCCGGAGAACTCCTCGGTGGGGCGTTCCCAGTCCTGTTTGCTGAAGCCGAGGCCGCCCAGCACGGCCCCGACCTGCGAATCCAGCGTGTAGATGTCGTGGACGTGGAGGTGGTTGGCGATGTCGGAGTAGCGGTCGGCGGCGGCGCGGTACTCGCGCGAGCCGGGGTCGGCGGTCGAGAGCGTGTGGGTGATCTGCTCGGCCTCGCGCTCCAGCGCGTGCAGAGGTTCGAAGACGGAGAGGCACTCGGCAAAGACGGTCTTGCCGCTGAGTGCGAGGCCATCCTGCGGCAGGTAGCCGATGGTCATGCCCTTGACACTGGTCAGCGCGCCGTAGTCCAGCGTCTCCAGACCGGCGAGCACCTTGAGCAGCGTGGATTTGCCGGTGCCGTTGCCGCCGACCAGGCCGGTGCGCTCGTCCGGCGTGATCAGCCAGTTGGCGTCTTCAAAGAGGAGTTTGGGGCCGAATCGCTTGCCGGCTGCGGAGAGTTGAAGCATCAGTTTCTATTTTCGCATCTCAAACGTGCTTGCGAGGATGGGTCGTACGATGCGGTAGTGGTGCAGTTTGGAGCGGTTTTGTTAAGGGCACGGCTTCACAGGCTGCCGAAAAACTCCCGTATTTGCCTTTCGGAGGGAGCAGGGGGCTTCAGCCTCCTAAATAAGGCCAATCGAATCAAGGGGGCTTTAGCCCCTGAGGGCCCGACAGAGATCAAACTGAACCACTACATACGATGCGCAGCCCGGAGTAGAAACCGGCATCTGGCTCTGCTACTGTCAACTGAGGAGTCTGATGGCCTTCGACGTTCATGTTTCTTCCGATCTTTCCGGTGCGCCGCCCAGTGCGCCGCCGCCGTTGCCGAGCGCGGAGGCCGCGCCCCCACAGGACGCGGCAGGGCCGGAGCCGGGCGCCGTTGCGCCCATCTGGCTGCAGCGCACCTCGCTGTTTGTGCTGGTGCTCTTCTGCGTCTACCTGGGCGTGCTGGTGATGATTCTGCCCTGGTGGAAGAAGGTCTGGGACCATAACCTCTTCATCCAGTCGCGTCCTGCCCTGGCTGCGGTGCTGCGCAACGGGGCGGTGCGCGGGCTGATCTCGGGGCTGGGTCTGCTGGATATATGGATCGGCGTCTCGGAGGCGATCCACTACCGCGAACACCGTCGATAGACAGCGCTCGCTCGACGGGAGATGGCCCAGAGGTCTTCCGCAGGAGGAAACGAAGACACCATGCAACGAAAAATCCCTGAACCGCTTGCCGCCGCGCCGCTGGCGTACGAGAACCCGGAATTTCTGAACTCGCCCGACGGCCGGATGCTGCGCATCATAGCCGAGTATTACGAGCCGATGACGCGCTTCCGCCGCGAACGCATCCAGGACACGGTGGTCTTCTTCGGTTCGGCGCGCTTCCGCGCGCTGGACGTGGCAAGCCATGAGCTGGAGCTGCTGGAGAATACCGGCTCGATCACGCCCGCGCCCGCCGACGAGCAGCCCGCGCGCGCGCACGAGGTGGCACGCGGCGAGGCCTCGGAGCAGAGGCTGCGCCTGGCCGAGGCCGCCGTCGAGATGTCGCGCTACTACGAGGACGCGCGCACCCTGGCTGGGTTGGTCTCGCGCTGGGCGATGACGCTGCCCGGCCGCCGCCGCCGCTATGTGATTACCTCGGGCGGCGGGCCGGGAATCATGGAGGCGGCCAACCGCGGGGCATACGAGGCGGGGGCAAAGACCATCGGCCTCAACATCAAGCTGCCCTTCGAGCAGATGCCCAACCCCTACATCACCCCCGACCTCAACTTCGAGTTCCACTACTTCTTCATGCGCAAGTTCTGGTTTGCGTACCTGGCCAAGGCGCTGGTTGTCTTTCCCGGCGGATTCGGCACCCTGGACGAGATGTTCGAGCTGCTGACCCTGGCGCAGACCCATAAGCTGGCCAAGAAGATCACCGTCGTCATCTACGGACCGAGCTACTGGAAGAGTGTGATCAACCTGGATGTCTTCGCCCAGAAGGGCGCCATTGCGAGGAAGGACCTCGATCTCTTCCAGTTCGCCGACACGCCCGAGCAGGCGTTCGATCTGCTGAAGGCGGGCCTGACCGACGAGATGGAGCATGAGGCTGCATTCGATCGCGAACACGCGCTGCCCAGCGTCGGCGTGCCGGAGACTCCCGCGCCCAGCGCCCAGGAACTCCTCGGCCCCGACATCGCCAAAACGCGGTAGTTTTTCAGCTTATTCTTCACGGAATCAATAACAATGGGGTGCGCGCCGGAGATTCGCGCACCGCATCCCCGTGCCCAATTTGGTTCGGCTTCTCGCACAATTATCGGTGCAGTCATCTTCCCGTCACATGGCTTCGGGAGACTGGGGGTGCAGGAAGTTGACCGAAAGCCGGAGGCACCACCATGGTCCAGAGCGTCTCCTACCTATGGCGCGAGCCGAAGGCCGCCGAGGGTTTCACCGTTGGCGTGTCGCTGCACAGCCACACCAACCAGTCGAAGGAGACGCTGGACTTTATCGCTGAACTCTCCACCGACTGGGGCATGCTGCAGCCGCTGATGCGCTGGGCCGAGCGGCGCTGCCTGCGGACAACAGGAATTCGACCGGACTACGTGCGCAGCTACTGGACTCCGCCGCTGACCCCGCGCCTGGCCTTCGACCTGGAGCGCACGCAGATTGAAGAGAAGCTACAGCTTCCGGCGATGGTCTCGCTCACCGACCACGACGACATCCAGGCGCCGATGCTGCTGCGCTCGCTGGCCTCGGCGCGGCAGATCCCCGTCTCGCTGGAGTGGACGGTGCCGTATGGTTCCTACGCGGCGCAGTCGGCCTTCCACCTGGGCATCCACAACCTGCCCAGCGCCACCGGAGCGGAGTGGATGCGGCGCATGGAGGCGTTCACGGCCATCCCGGTGGGCGAGCGCCCGGCCAAATTGCTGACCGAGATGCTGGCGGAGCTGGACGAGCTGCCTGGCGTGCTGATTGTCTTCAACCATCCGCTGTGGGACCTCTACCGCATCGGCGAGGAGCGGCACCGCTTTCTGGTGAATGATTTTCTCGCCGTCTACGGCCAGTTCTGCCACGCCGTCGAGCTGAACGGCCTGCGCAATTGGGACGAAAACCGCGAGGTCGCCACGCTGGCCCGCCAGTGGAACCAGGTGCTGATCAGCGGAGGCGACCGGCACGGCGTGGAGCCCAACGCCAACCTCAACCTGACGCGCGCCGGCAGCTTCACCGAGTTCGTGCACGAGGTGCGGCGCGAGCGGCAGAGCCATGTGCTCTTCATGCCGCAGTACGCCGAGCCCTGGAAGCACCGCATCCTCAACTCGACGCTGGCCGCCATCCGCAACTACCCCGACTTCCCCGAGGGATCGCGGCGCTGGGACGATCGCGTCTTCCACCCCGACGCGGAGGGGAAATTCGCGGCAGCTCTCGGAGCTTTGGCGCGGTGGTCGCGCGCCGGTCTACCTGAGCGCGGTGCTCACCTTCGTGCGCCTGCTGGGCGCCGCGCCGGTCTCCAGCGGCCTGCGCCTGGCCTGGAACGACGCCAGCGCCATGCGCACCGCACTGGCCGAGCGCAAGGCGTAGGGTGCAACAGTCTGCTTACTTCGGCGCGGAAGATGGATTCGCGGATGGGGCTTCGCTGTCGGCCCAGTAGCCGTTGCGCGCAGCAATCGTCAGCCCCGGGTACTCCGGTGCGCGCAGCTCGATCGCATGAAAACCCGCATGCGGCGACTGCGGCTGGAAGCTGAGCACATAGCGATTGGGAATGTGGTTGGAGATGGTCTGCAGGTTGCGTTCCAGGCCCTTCTGGTTGCCCAGCTTGAAGTACTCGCCCCCGGTCAGGCGCGCCACCGTCTCTGGAATGTTCTTCTGCAGCGCGGCGATGAAGGCGATGGCGGCGGCCCTGGCCAGCGCCAGCGGCGGCGCCAGCAGTTCCAGACAGCCGTACGCCTGGGCCGCGGGGTTTTTGCTCAGATCGACGTTGGGGTCGTTGGGATCGCGGCTCATGCATCCGTGGGCTGGGCCGGGCGTTGGGTCGGCGAGGGCCTTGGCGGAACCGTTCACCAACTCGTCCCTGCTGCTGGAGAATCCAAAGCTGTAGATCACGGTATTCGTGTCGCCGATCTCGCGCAGCGCGTCGTCCAGCCGCAGCTTGCTGCCGTGGTCGTTCGTCTCGCTGACCAGCAGGATGGCGCGGCGGTACTCGGCGGGCTGCTTGCGCAGCAGGTCGACCGCGAAGCCAATGCTGTCCAGGATCGCCGCCCCATTGTCTCCGCTGTCGTCGTCAATCAGCTCCCGAATCGCGTGCTCTGCCGCATTCGCATTCGGCGTAAAGTCCTCGACCAGCACCGGCGAGCTGTCGAAGCCGACCACGGCAATCTTGTGCGGAACACCGCCCACCACCGCGCCGAGCATCGAGGTCAGCGCGCGGTACTTGTCCAGCTTGCTGGCGCCCGCGCCTCCGCCCTCCAACACGACGGCCAGCGCCAGAGGCTCGCCGCCGGTGTCCTGCTCCAGGGTGAGCTTCTGCGGGACGCCGTCGTCGGTGAGAACAAAGTCGTCGGCCTTCAGCGTGAAGACGAGTTGCCGGGCTTTGTTGCGGACCAGCGCTGGAACCAGCACCAGGGTGGAGCGCGCCGTGAGAGTGGAGGCCTGCGTGGCGCTGGCAACCGGCGGCGGCGCGAGTGCAGCCCGCGCCGGGCCCTGCGCAAGTCCAAGGGTCGCCTGGGTCGCCCAGGGGATTGCCCAAAGAATGCAGGTGAGCGCGAGTGCGGCTTGGCGCCTCATGATTCAGTCCCTCAGGATCAGTGTATCCGCGACCGATTGCGGCGACATCGTTCCAGATGGCCGCTAAGGGAGCGCCAGCCAGAAGAATCCAATGGGAGTCAGCACCGCGCGGTCGGAGTCCTGCGAGGGCTGCTGCAGGCTGGAGCGCCGCTTGTTGTCGGGCGTCAGGGTCAGGGTCAGCTCCTTCTTGTCGCGCAGCACCACGATGGCGAGAGGACGCCCGTGACTGTCCTTGATGGCGCGGGTCCAGTCGGCGGAGCTGGCCACGGCCTTCGCGTTGGCCCGCACCACCACGTCGCCCGCGCGCATTCCGGCAATTGCCGCGGGGGAGTTGGCCTCGACGCTGCGCACCAGCAGCCCCGCGCCGCCGGGCACGCCGAAGAAGTCGGCGAGTTGCTTGCTCATCGTCTCCAGCATGGCGCCGGTGTAGGAGGGGTTCATCAGCGTGGGGCCGAGGAAGCTGTTGCCGCGCACCGGCGGGGTGGCAGAGTCGGGAGCGGCGAAGTAGATGCTGCCTTCGATCTCGACCGGCGGCGCCTCGGGCTCGGGGACGGTGAGGTGCTGCTCCCACGCCTGCCGTTCGACCTCTTCGCGATTGGCGGTCTGCGTGGTCACGGTCATCTGCTGGCCGTCGCGGCTGACAAGGAGCGTGAGCGGCGTTCCCGGAGGCGACTCGCGCAGCATCCGGCGGATCTGCTCCTCGCCATCGATGGCCTGGCCGTTCATGCGCAGGATGACGTCGTGCTCGCGCAGGCCCGCCTTGCCCGCCGGAGCGTCGTGGTCCACCAGGACGATCTCCGCGCCGCGCGCCTCCTTCAGCTTCAGCGCCGGGAGCTGGTCCTCGGTCACGTCGCGCACATCCACTCCAAGATAGCCCTGCCCTCCGCGCGCCGGTGGCGCACCCGCGCCGCTCAGGAAGAAGAGCGCAACTCCGCCGCCTGGCTTGGACGCCGCGCCGCCGGCACGGGCGCACTGCGACGCCGCAGCCAAAGCCGCCAGCAGTACCATCGCGTATCCCAGCGCCCTCTTCATTGACTCGAACCTCGAACCTTGACCCTCGAACCTCGTCCCTACTGTATGTCCGCCGTCCCCGCCAGCGCTTGCGTGCTGACGGTGCGGATGTACGGATTCACGTCCGTGGTGGAGACGGTGCGCATCACCTTGCGCACGCTGGAATCCGACTCGACCGGCTCCAGCAGGCTGATCGCGCGCGTACGCACCTGCGGGCTGGAGTCGTGCATCAGGGCCTCCAGTACCGCGTCGCGGACCCTCTGGTCCTCGACCACGTAGGGCTGCAACCCGTCCAGCGCATTCATCCGCACGGCCGGGCTCTTGTCGTAGCGCAGGCTCACCAGAAGCGCGTTGCGAATGCCGCCGCCATCCGGCCCGCCGACGCACTGGTGTCCCGCGCGGCACTCGTTGGCCAGCAGCGCCACCGAGTCCATCCGCACTCCATTGGTCGCCGGGGCCTTGGTCCCGATCAGCAGCAACTGGCGAATCTGCGGGTCGTCCAGCGAGCCCTGCACCGTCTCCGGGACCACGCGGTTGTAGGTCACCTGCACAATCGCCGAGTTGGGAGTCTGCACAATGCCGCTGACGTTGGCGATCGTCCCGTTGGCGGTATTGCTCAGCACCACCGGCGACGGCAACTTCGGCTGGTGCGCCACCTGGTAGCGGTCGGTGAAGTTGCCCGCCAGAAAGCCCACGCCGACCAGCAGCGTCATCAGCGCCGGAGCGCCCTGCATGTGGCCCATCCAGGCGAAGAGATTGCTGCGCAGGCGGTTCAGCAAGCCACGCGGAGGAATCGTGTCCAGCGCCTCGTCCAGCCGCATTCGCGCGCTTGCCAGCAGGTTCGGCGAGGGATCGACCATGGGGTTCGAGGCCAGCGCCTCGTGCATTGCAAGCTGCGCCTGCAGCTCGCGGCTGCACGCCTCGCAGCCCGCCAGATGCTCCTCCAGCGAGGCCATCTGCTCGTCCGGCAGTTCGCCGTAGGTGACGAGAACTATATTTTGCTGCGCCTTTTCGCACTTCATCGCTCTACCTCAACCGGCCTCAAAAAACCGCCTCTTCAAAATCCGTCTTCGGGTCTATGCCATCCGCCCGTCTACCCTTCGTCTTTACTCGAAGCTCGCAACTCACAACTCACAACTTACAACTTACAACTCACAACTAGCTCCTCAACTCCGCCAGCTCGATTCGCAGCTTGCGAGTCGCGCGGAAGAGCGTATTCTTCGCCGTCTCCTCGGTGGTGCTCAACATCTCGCCAATGGTGCGCAGCTTCAGTCCCTGGTAGTGCTTCAGCTCGAAGACCATGCGTTCGCGCGGCGTCAGCTTGTCCAGCGCGAGGATGATGCACTCTCCCATGCGTTTGCGGTCGAGTTCGCGCGCCGGGTTGGCCATGGCGCGGGTGTCCGTGATGTTCGACAGCAGGTCCATCTCGTCGCCGCGCGCGTCCAGCACCGTGGCCGGGTCCTCGCGACGGCTCTTGCGCCTCCGCAGGTGGTCCAGGCAAAGGTTGGTCACAATGCGGTAGAGCCAGGTGTAGAACGAGCACTCGAAGCGGAAGTTGCCCAGGTGGCGATACGCCTTCAGGAACGCCTCCTGATGCACGTCCTGCGCGTCCTGCTCGTTGCTCAGCATGTGCAGCGCAAGCCGCAGGACGGGCTGGTCGTAGCGGCGCACCAGCGAGTCGAAGGCGCTGCGGTCGCCGCGCTGCGCTTCCCGAATCAGATCGTCGTCCTCGGTGCGCTGTTGGGCGCGCGCGTCGAGCTGCTCCTGGGTGAGCTTGCCGCCGTTCCTGTCGGTCCTGGTTCCGAATTGCGCCGCGGGCTTGGCCATCGCTGGGGACGATTCTATCGCTCCACAGCGACTTGCGCCCACACGGGCTGCCGCGTCCAGCAGCGCGGAGAGGCGCAACGCCGGGGGCAATGCGTTCGCGCCTCGCGCGCGGCTGCCGCCAACCATCGCCGAAAGCACCGGCGGAATCCCGCCGCCTTCCAGTCCCATCGCATCTGCATTCATCGTCTCTGACTCCGGAGCCAGGAAATGGGTCACTTCAATAGACCGCCGCACCGCCAAAAGGTGAGCGGGAGAACGGTTGTGAGTTGTCAGTGTAGGCGGGCAGGAGGATCGGGTTGTCAGTTGTATGTTGTATGTAAAAGCGGTTGGCGGATACGGGGACCCTGGAACGTACAACGTAGAACGTACAACTTAGAACGGATAGACTCATCCCATGCCCTCAAGCTCGCCCCAGCCCAGCCTCTTCCCCGCCCCAACCTCCAAACCAGCCTCCCGCACCACCCCCGGCAAATGGGTCTCCGCGCACTGCGACGGCGGAGCGCGCGGCAACCCCGGCCCGGCGGGCTTTGGCGCGCTGATTCAGGACACTGGCGGCGCGGTCCTCGCAGAGCTCTCCGAGTTCCTCGGCATCCAGACCAACAACTTCGCCGAGTACTCCGGCCTGCTGGCCGTGCTGGACTACGCGCTCGCCCACAACCACCGCCGCCTGCGCGTCGTCTCCGACTCCGAGCTGATGGTCAAGCAGATTCAGGGCAGGTACAAGGTCAAGAGCCCCATCCTGCGTCCCCTCTTCGACCAGGCCCGGAAGAAGATCGCGCAGCTCGACGCCTTCGAGATCACCCACGCCCTGCGCCACAAGAACAAGGCCGCCGACCGCCTCGCCAACCAGGCCATGGACCGCGGAATGAGGCGCGGTTGAAACTATTCAGGCTGGCATGGGTTCTACGTTTGTAGAGTTTTGTAGAGTATTTTGAACAAGGACAGGGACAGTCCGTAACTCTCCTGCAGGTGATGCAAATGGGCCAAATTTTGCCGCCGATGCTCTTCGCGGTCCTATTGTTAGGTGCTGCTGTTGAGAGCAGCTCAGCCCTCCAGCCACCGGGGGGCGCGACGGCGCAGACACCTGGAGCGGGGCCGACGGTGGTGCTTCCCGCAGGGAGCAAGGTGGAGATGGCGTTGACGCGGCCAGTGTGGGCTGCGAAGGCGAAGGCGGGAGACGCGCTTTACCTGCAGACCGTCTTTCCGGTGACGGTCGGCAATCGAATCGGAATCCCGGCTGGCACTTATGTGGAAGGTACCATCGACTCGATCGTCGCGCCAACGCGCAAAGTCGACCGCGCCGAGATCGACGTTCACTTCAACCAGATCATCTTCGCCAACGGCTACACGGTGGTGCTCTCCGGCGCGGAGGTGCCGGATGCGTCCGGCCCGGTGGCGACTTCTCCCCCTTCTGCCGACAGCCCTGGCGCGACGCTCAGCATGGTGACCGTGCAGGTGAGCAAAAACAACGACATTCTGCTGGACAATGGCTCGCAGATCGAGATGACGCTGGAGGCGCCGCTGGTGTTGGATGCGGCGAAGGTCTCGCAGGCTGTCCCGCTCTCCCGTGCGCCCGCGCCGGGTTCGTTCAAGCCGGCGACGCTGTGTCGTCCCACGCCGGGCGATCCTGGAACACCGGACACTCCCGGAACTCCCGGAACGCCGGACACGGTAATTCCGGGCACACCGGGGACGCCGGGTACGCCGGACTCGCCGGGTACGCCGGGCACACCCGACATCGTGATTCCCGGGACACCGGCGACGCCGGGAATTCCTGGTACGCCGTCTACACCCGGCATCGCCTGTCCTGCTCCACCGCTGGTCCTCTCCAGCACTCCGGGCGGGGTGACGGTGAAGCAGACGCCAACTCCAACGGCAAAGAAAACCAGAATCCAGCAAAGGGGCCAGCAATGAGCAGAGATGCCGAACGCAGAGAGACCTTGGTTTTGATGGGGCTTCAAGCACTCGCGGCGCTCTTGATCTGCTGCGTCTGTGCGGAACAGACGGCATTCGCCGCCGGAGGACAGGCCCAAACGCCGCCGCAGACAACGTCGTCATCCGAGGCCGTGACAGAGACGGTCCGCGTACCTGCGGGGACACTGGTTCCGTTAACGCTGGTCAGTCCGATCAAGAGCAAGTTGACGAAGGTGGGCGATGCGGTGCGCGCGGTGGTGGCGTTTCCCATCACTGCAGGCACACAGGTGGCGATTCCCGCAGGAACATACGTCGAGGGCGTGGTGACCTCGCTGACCGCGCAGTCGAAGGGGACGCATCAGCCGGATGTGCAGATCCACTTCACGCGCCTGCTGTATGCCAACGGCTACACGGCGACGCTGGACGCCGCGAACACGCAGGCAAAAAATGAGGTCCCAGGCGCGGCATTGCCCACAGTCCTGAGCGATGTCTCTGGTCCAATCAGCTATGGCCCGGGTCGAACGCGAATCGCCTTTTATGGTGGAGAGTGCTTTGTGTCGCGCGAGCAGACCTCCACTATGCCGCCGCTGCCGCCGCTCCCGGTCCGTCGATGGGCACCGTAATCGGCGCATCGCTGGGCAGCATGTTCGCAATCCTAGTCACGATGATCCTGTTGGGACACCATCACGCTAAGAACACCGATTATGTCTTGTTCGATGCCGGCTGGCAGTTCCAGATGGCTCTCACCAGCCCGCTTGATGTGGATGCAGGGCAGGTTGCTTCCGCCGCTACGACCCCCACGCACTGAGTCGAGCGATGATTCAGTTGTAGCTCACTCGCCGGTCCCCGCGCGTGATCCGCCCGATGATGTGGAAGCGTTCGTTGGCCCGGTTCAGCACGGCCTTGGCCTTCTTCACCTGCTCGGCGGGAACCACCACGATCATGCCGATCCCCATGTTGAAGGTGCGCATCATCTCGTCCTGAGTGACGTTGCCGAGCTGCTGCAGATGCTCGAAGAGCGGCGGCACGGTCCAGTTTGCCAGATCGACGACCGCGGCCGTCCCGCGCGGCAGAATGCGCGGCAGGTTCTCCGTGATGCCGCCGCCGGTGATGTGCGCCATGCCGCGCACAATCCCCGCGCCGATGAGCTTCTTCAGGATCGCCAGATAGCTGCGATGGGTGCGCATCAGCGCCGCGCCGGTCTTGTCCTTCAGCTCGTTGACGTAGTGGTCGGGCAAGTATCCGGCCACCTCGAAGAGCAGCTTGCGCGCCAGCGAGTAGCCGTTGGTGTGCAGACCATTCGACGGCAGCCCGATCAGCACGTCGCCCGCCTCGATTCCTTCGCCGGTGATGATGTCGGGCCGGTTGACGCAGCCCACGATGGTGCCCGCCAGGTCGTATTCGCCGTCGGCGTAGAAGCCGGGCATCTGCGCCGTCTCGCCCCCGATCAGCGCGCAGCCGTTGGCCCGGCATGCCTCCGAGAGCCCGCGCACCACCGTCTCCACCGTATCGCTGTCCTCGGGGCGCAGTCGGCCCGTCGCCAGGTAGTCGAGGAAGAAGAGCGGCGTCGCGCCCTGCACGGCAATGTCGTTCACGCAGTGGTTCACCAGGTCCGCGCCGATGGTGTGATGGATGCCCAACTCGAAGGCTACCTTCAGCTTGGTGCCCACGCCGTCTGCGCTCGACACCAGCACCGGCTGGGGAAATCTCTCCAAGTCCAGCGCGAACAGCCCGCCAAATCCGCCGATCTCCGAGAGCACATGCTTGTTGAATGTCTTGCGCGCCAGCATCTTGATGCGCTGCTTGGCGCGGTCGCCCGAGGTGATGTCGACGCCGGCGTCGGCGTAGGTGGCATGCACCCTCGCCGGTGCGTGTTTCTCATCTGCGTGCGCGGCGTGAGCCAGGGATTCGTGCGCGGCGTGGGCAGGTTGGTCTGCAAGGAGCTGGTCTGCGAGGGACGGGGCGGGCGGATTGGAAGACTCTTCAGACACTCGGGTTCTCTTTTTGTTTTTGCTGCAAACCAACCTGCGTTCAACGTGTTTGTTCTGCTCCAGCTTGCGATGAACCAACTCTGGAGCAGATCGTGCAAACGGGCCGGAACGCTGCCGTCTACAGAGCTGCACTTCGTCGGGCACTGCGGCGAAGCTCCAGTCTATCAGCCGCGCATGAGGATAAATGCGCTAGACAACCTCCGCCGGAAGGCAAATCCAGGTCGGATGTTGGGCCAACGAGCGCGTTTGGCGGCGGCGGACACAGCGCTCTCCTATACTGGATCGATGCGATCTGAGAGCAGGATTAAGCCGCATGTGCAATCGCTCAACCTCGAACGCCGCGCGGAGGAGTTCTTTCCCGGCGGAGTGAACTCGCCGGTGCGGGCCTTCCGCGCCGTCGGCGGCAATCCGCCGTTTGTGGCGCGGGCCGAGGGCGCGACTCTCTTCGACGCCGACGGCAACCGCTACGTGGATCTCTTCGGCTCGTGGGGGCCGATGATCCTGGGCCACGCCTTTCCGCCGGTGGTGGAGGCCATCCGCGAGGCGGCCGGCCGCGGCACGAGCTTTGGCGCCTCCCACGCCGGCGAGGCGGCGTTAGCAGAATTAGTCCGTCGCTGCTTCCCCTCGGTCCAGAAGATGCGCTTTGTCAGCTCCGGCACCGAGGCCTGCATGTCGGCCATCCGGCTGGCGCGCGGATTCACCGGGCGCAACTTTGTCATCAAATTTGAAGGTTGTTATCACGGCCACGCCGACGCGCTGCTGGTCAAGGCCGGCTCCGGCGTTGCGACCTTCGGCATTCCCGGCTCGGCGGGCGTTCCGGCGGAGACCGCGCAGCACACGCTCGCGCTCCCCTACAACAATCTCTCCGCTGTTGAGGCAGCCTTCGCCGCCCATCCGGCTCAGATCGCATGCATCCTGGTCGAGCCGGTGGTGGGCAACGCGGGGACGATCCCGCCCGCGCCTGGCTATCTTGCGGGGCTGCGGCAAATCGCGACGAAGCACGGCGCGCTGCTGATCTTCGACGAGGTAATGACCGGCTTCCGGCTCTCGCTGGGCGGAGCGCAGCAGCTCTACAACATAACTCCCGACCTGACCACGCTGGGCAAGGTCCTCGGCGGCGGCCTGCCCTGCGGTGCCTTCGGCGGACGCGCCGACGTGATGGACCATCTCGCGCCTCTCGGCCCCGTCTACCAGGCCGGAACGCTCAGCGGCAATCCGCTGGCCATGGCCGCCGGGATTGCAACGCTCACCCACCTCATCCAGCACGAGGCCGAGGTCTATCCGCAGCTCGAACGCACGACCGGGAAGATTGCGGAGGGAGTCGCAGAGCTGGCGCGCGAGGCCGGAGTTCCGCTGACCGCCAACCGCGTGGGCTCGATGTTCACCTGGTTCTTCACCGCCGGCCCAGTAACGGACTTTGCCTCGGCCAGCGCATCCGACAGCGAGGCCTTTGCGCGCTTCCACCGGCGCATGATGCAGGCCGGAGTCTGGCTGCCGCCCAGCCAGTTCGAGGCCGCGTTTGTCAGCTCTGCCCACGGCCAGGCCGAGGTCGAGATGGTACTCAATGCCGCGCGCGAAGCTCTGGCGCAGTAGGACTCCGCGCTACGCTTTAGCGGCGCATGGACGGCGCGCTGGAATCGGGACGCGCTGCAAGATTGAGGCTCCGGTCTCAGTCGACGAAGTGGCTTTGATGGAGGAGGCTCTCCTCCTCCGGCTCGGAATCTTCCTCTGGCCCGGCAGGAGCGGTTGGCAGTGGGTGAGATTCCTCCTGTGTGCCGAAGCGCGCGTCCGGCTGAAAGAGAGCGCGCAGCGTGCTACGCAGATATCCCAGGTTCTCGCGCACAACCTCGGGGCCCTGCTTTGCCTTGGCTAGGATGAAGGAGCCTTGCAGCACGGCCTGGATAAAGTCGCTCACGCTCTGCGCGCTCCACGAAGCATCCGGCGCGTAGAGTTGCCGGGCGGCCTCCACATCGCGCGTCAGCTCTGCGGTGTGGGCCGACAATGCCCGCTCGCAGGCGGCGCGAATCTCCGGATGCGTCGCATAGGTCTCCTGTAGCAACACTCCAAGCGGACAGGTGTACTCCGCCAGTTCGCCGGTGAGGATCGCCGCGCGAAAGTCCACGTAGCCAAGCAGTCGGTCCAGCGGGCCCTGGGCCCGGTGGTACGGCGCTGCCGCAAAGAGGCTGGCTGTCTTCGCCTCCCAGTGCGCGACGGCGGCCAGCGCCAGATCGTCCTTGCTCCTGAAGTGGTGGAAGAAGCTGCCCTTGGTCACTCCCGCCCGGTGGCATATCTCGTCGACCGCTGTGGCGGAGTAGCCTTTGGAGCGGATCAGATCGAGAGCCGCATCCAGCAGCCTGGTTCTGGAGTTGTGCTTTTCCGGGGAGTTGAGTTGCTTTCGGTCAGCCATGGCCCTCTTCACATGAATACTGTCCGGTATGGTACCAACCAGTCGGTATGTAGTCAAGAGGGGATCTGCCTCAGAACCTGTTCAATAACTCGATTCAACCGGCAAGACCGCTCACGTTTTGCTTAAGGACACGGCTTCACAGGCTGCGGAAAAACTCCCGTTTTTGTCTTTCGGAGGGAGCAGGGGGCTTCAGCCCCCTGAATAAGGCCAATCGAATCAAGGGGCTTTAGCCCCGGGGTTCTTTGCTCGAAGTGCCAAAACAGCCTTTTTCCGCAGCCTGTTCAGCCGTGCCGTAAGTGCTTCCTTTGCACTGCGGCTTCAGCCGCTGAGGTCGGGGATCGCTCCTCCATCAAGAGTTTCTGGACAGGTTCTCAGGCACAAAAAAGGAGCGGCCCACCAGATCCAGAATCGAGGTGCAACAGAATGAAACCACCCATCTATGCGGAGACGGCGGCGATGCTGTGGCCGTGGGCCATGGGCACCGAGGGCAGGGAGTACTTCTTGGGGCCGCGCTTGCGGGCCACCAGAATGCGGATGCGTTCCAGCAATTCGGCGGGTGTGCAAGCGCCCTTGGGCAGAAAGACGTCGGCGCGGCCGGCGCGGTCGTACGCCGTGACGGTGCCGGAGACGATCAGGGCGGGCAGTTGTGGGTGCATGTCTTTGGCGCGGCGGACCAGCTCATTGCCGTCCATCTGCGGCATGATGAGGTCCGACAGCAGCAGGTCGAGCGATCCGGGAAGGGAGTTGGCGATGACTTCCAGCGCCTGGTGCGGGTCCGTGAGGGCGATGACGCGATAGCCCCGCGTCTCCAGCAGAAAAGTCCGGACGGAGAGAATCTGTTCGTTATCGTCGACGCAGAGAATGGTCTTCTTGGGGCGCATGGCTTCTCGCTTCTGCCCGCTGACACCGCTGACCGGCATCCCTACCGGGTCGAGCGGTGCAGCCTGGCGAATTGTGCCGCCGGGCGCGTCTGCCGTTTGGCGGACGCGCCTGGCGGGCTCGGCTAAGGTGGCCCGCGGTCCGGGCCGGGGAACTCGGCTGCGGCGGCTTTGGGAGCTGTTTCACGCGAAGCTGGCAGGAGGAAGGACCCCTGGACCCTGCCCCTCGGGGGCAAAGCTCTCCTGTCTGCTCCGTGAGGAGACAGCTTCCCGGCCGCCGTACGAGCGTATTCCGGCGCGACAGACCGCGGGTGCGAGAGAGAGCCGAGGCAGGTTCGCGCGTTGCCTCGCGGAACTCCGGGATGGCACGTGTCCGGGCTGCCGCGGACCGAGTGGATCGGAGGTTCGCCAGACGATGTGTCTGAAGATCCAGCTCGACCGGGGTGTTGCGCCAGGAACATTGCGCCGGAGGGCCGCGACCGCGTGGCCGTTGGCTTCTCTCAACTCAAATTGTCGTCAAACACAACATGGAACCATTGCTTGAACCGAATCTTGTCGGGTGATCGAATTCTCCCGGCCGATCGAAGTTGTCCAAGGGCCGGAGTCGATTTCGTTCCTCAAGCCTCCCCACACTACGGAGGGTTACCCATCTTGGCAACTGCGAACAGAAGACGAAAACCGAGAGAAATTTCCCTTGCGCATTCACCGATTTTTCAAACAGTGCGCCCCTGCTGGGGATTCCCATGGTCGGCCTGTTGAAATTAAGTGCAACGCGGCAGGAAAACGCGTCCGCTTGCAATGGGAATGGTGCGGCCGCCCACGCGCACATCCGTGACCCGGTCACCACCGATCGCAGCCGCGCGCACTCAAACTGAGGGCCGGCGGTCCGTGTGATATTTCAATCTGGCTTGGATTTTCATCCAATGCGGCGCCCAGCGCATCCAATTCACGGGAAGAAATTCGAAGAATTCGAGGAGGAACACATGTCACTCCGCATCAACGACATTGCTCCCGACTTCACGGCTGAAACGACCCAGGGCGCCATCCACTTTCACGAGTGGATTGGCGACCGCTGGGCGGTGCTGTTCTCGCACCCCAAGGACTTCACGCCGGTCTGCACCACGGAACTGGGCGCGGTCGCAAAGCTCGAGTCGCAGTTTGCCCAGCGCGGAGCCAAGGTCATCGGCCTCAGCGTCGACCCGGTCGGCAACCACGAAAAGTGGGCCGCGGACATCGAGGACGTGGGCGGCGCCAAGGTCAACTTTCCGCTCATCGGCGACCCCGAGCTGAAGGTCGCCAAGCTCTACGGCATGCTGGCCGCCGACGATGGCACCCCTGCAGTGGGCCGCCCGCCCGCCAACAACGTGCCGGTGCGCACCGTCTTCGTCATCGGGCCGGACAAGCGCATCAAGCTGACGATGGCCTATCCCACAACCACCGGCCGCAACTTCGACGAGGTCCTCCGTGTGCTCGATTCCATCCAGCTCACGACCAGGCACAAGGTGGCGACGCCGGCCGACTGGAAGCAGGGCGGAGACGTCATCATCACCGGCGCCGTCAGCAACGAAGACGCCGACAGGATCTTCCCCGGCTACAAGACCGTGAAGCCGTATCTGCGGACCACCGCGCAACCGAAGTAGGCGGTTGGCCTGGAAAGCTCTGAACCAGATTGACCGTAGTGAACACGCCCTACTCGCCGTTTTGAAAGGGCGGGACTTCAGTCCCGCCGTACGTACCGCCAGATTAATGGGGCTTTAGGGCATTTTCACGATTACTGTAGAGACTTCAGAATTGTCATTCTGAGCGAAGCGAAGAATCCCCGCATTTTCTTCGTAGCGCAACACTCTGCACCATTAGTGGAAATGCTTTAGCCCCCGAGGGAATGTCGAACCGTTGTTCACACCCTCCCCAACAGTTGCACCCGCCGCGCATCGAGGTTCCGGGCGCGGCGGAGATGAGCACCGATGGCGAAGTGGCTAACGCGCTGGTCTGCAAAATCAGTATTCGCGGGTTCAATTCCCGCTCGGTGCTCCAATAAAAAGCTTATTTACCGACCAAGAAGTCGGACAGTCTGGATGTCCTTTGGTTCCGTCTTGACCGCAACTCCTGATAGGTGAGCGTGCCCTCGGTTAATCCACTCTATGAATTCATCGCGGGGCATATTCCTCTTCGCCAAGTTGCAGATTTTGCAACATGGAACACAATTATTGGTCTCATACCCAAGTGAGCTGTCCACCCTGTCGATGCCGTTGTATATGTATTCCGCACCTTTCTTCAGTCCACTTTTTCGGTGTGCCTTAGCGACATTACAGGGTGCGCAGCCGCAATAGTCGCAGTTTTGAAGAGTGAGTGCGAAGAACTCAACGTCCAAAAGCCTCCAGGACAATCCACTGCGTTTTGCCTTGCTCTTATATGCGCCCAATAGTGCGTTGCGTGCTGCCGTGTCGAGAAGTTCTCCTATGTAACACCCGCAGGATTTGGAATGTCCACCCAGCAGGCTCCCGCCAGCAACTAACCCCTCCTGGCCACAATCACATTGGACTCGCCATCGATAATCACGCCTGCCATCGGGATCGCGCCCACCATTGCGATCAAAGTCAGCTCCCCTACCGAGGACGGTCGCAACTCCCGAACCGTGTTCCTGTTGGAATGTGCCTAGAAATGCGTCCCATGGGCTTTGAAGGACGTGTCATAGCCTTTTCGAGTTTGAGACAACCACAACTCTTGGAATGGCCATCGCGCAGGGACGCGATATGCACCAACTTCACCTTCCCTGGAGAGCAAGCACAAGAGGCATACCAACGTGTTTCTCCACTGACACTATTAGCTCCCCTCCGCAGCACAGTCCACCGACCGAACGTCTTGCCTGTCTCGTCAATAAGGAGTTTTTTGCTAGACAATTCACGTTTGAGACAACCACAGGATCGGGAAACACCACTACGTAGATTTCCGCCATGCACCAACCTCTCTTGACCACAGTCACATCGGACATACCATTGCGGCTGCCTGTTGCTAGCGTTAGGCCCCCTCCGCAGCACCGTCCAGCGGCTGAACCGCATTCCGCATTGGATCTTGAGGCGACGCTCACTGGTTCTCTCGCGGTGCATACAACCACAGCTTTGTGTATGGCCAGTACGTAGATTTCTGCCATTCACTAGGGCGTGTTCACACTAACGCAGCGCTTCGATGATGAGGGCGAAGTTGAGGAAGCCGAGGAAGAGGACATCGAGTTTCTCGAAGCGGGAGAAGATTCTGCGAAAGCCTTTGAGCCGTCGGAAGAGCCGCTCGATCTCGTTGCGCTTTTTGTAGAGTGCGCGGTCGTACTCCCACGGTTCAATGCGGTTGGACTTGGGTGGAACCACCGGGATCATGCCCAGACTGAGCACCAGTTGTCTGGTTTCGTCCCCTTCGTAGGCGCGATCCATCAACATTGGCAGGCCTTCCGGCATAGGCCCAAGTTCGGTTAGCAGGGCGCGTCCTTCGGGAGCGTCGTGGGCGTTGCCGGGCGACAGGGCGAAGGTTATGGCCGTCCGAGCATTCGCGGCAACCAGATGAACCTTGGTGTTCCATCCACCACGCGACTTGCCGATGGCCTGAGGTCCGTTTTTTTTAGAGCGCCCGTGCCGTCCGGATGGACCTTGATCGAAGTCGAATCGAGTGCGAACGCCTCGATCTTGATGCGCACGATCTGCTCCATCTGCAACTTCTCGAATACCCGATCGAGAACGCCCTTCTTCGACCAGCGATTCATGCGCGTGTAGATCGTGTGCCAGCGGCCGAAACGCTTCGGCAAACCACGCCATTTACAGCCCTGCTCAGCGACGTACAGCACCGCATTCAGCACCTGCAGATTGTTCAAACGCACGTTGCCGCGTTGCACCGGCAACGCATCCTTGATCCGCTCATACTGCGCTTCCGTGATCTCCATACACATACATTAACACAGATTGTCCGTAGTGTGAACACGCCCTAATCTCTCTTGTCCACAATCACACTGTACATACCATTGAGTGTGATGGTCGCCAGCTTCGGGACCACTGCGGAGTACAGTCAAACGACCATACCGTTTTCCGGTTTCGTCTATGGTCTTGCCCATATGAAGCCTCATAAACAATCTACGACGATGAGCGCGAAATGTGTGACAACTTGAATCGATTTGGCTTTCAGACTACAAGAGCGCTAATCCCTTACAATCTCTACGCCGCAACTGCGGTCCGGGGGATTGCCTTGAAGCTGACTCGCCTGCTCGCCGTCGCCGCCATCCTCGCCGTCGCACCATTGACCAACGCGCAGATGCAGGGCACCTCATTCGACACTCCCGCCGCGCCGCCCCACCCCATCGCCTCCATCCAGGACACCGAGACCGCCGCGCAGAAGGACGCGCGCATGGCCTGGTGGCGCCAGGCGCGCTTCGGCATGTTCATCCACTGGGGCCTCTACTCCATCCCCGCCGGCACGTGGGACGGCAAGCAGGTCCCCAGCATCGGCGAGTGGATCATGAACAACGCATCCATCCCCGTGGCCGACTACAAATCCCTCGCCGCCGAGTTCAACCCCACCGGCTTCAGCGCGCACGACATCGTCGCCCTGGCCAAATCCGCCGGCATGAAGTACATCGTCATCACGGCGAAGCACCACGACGGCTTTGCGATGTTCGATTCAAAAGCAAACGCATTCAACATCGTCGCCGCCACGCCCTTCCATCGCGACCCGCTGCGCGAGCTGGCCGGCGAAGCGCGCAAGCAGGGAATCAAGCTCGGCTTCTACTACTCGCAAGATCAGGACTGGACCGCCCCCGGCGCATCCGCCCTCAAGACCGGCAACCATCCGTCTCCCACCTATCACTGGGACCCAGCGCAGGACGGCGACTTCGACACCTATCTGCACACCAAGGCCATTCCGCAGATCAAGGAACTCCTCAGCAACTACGGAGATTTTCCCGCAGTCGTCTGGTTCGACACGCCCACCGCCAACATGACGCCCGCGCGCGCCGCGGAGATTGTCGCCCTGCTCAACCAGCACCCCAACCTCATCTGGAACAACCGCCTCGGCGGAGGATACAAGGGCGACACCGAGACGCCGGAGCAGTACATCCCGCCGCAGGGCTTCCCCGGCCGCGACTGGGAGTCCTGCATGACCATCAACGACACCTGGGGCTTCAAGTCCTACGACACCAACTTCAAGTCCACCGCGACGCTGCTGCGCAACCTCATCGACATCGCCAGCAAGGGCGGCAACTACCTGCTCAACATCGGCCCCGACTCGCACGGCGTTGTCCCCGCGCCCGAGGCCGATCGCCTGCGCGAGATGGGCCGCTGGCTCGTGGTTAATGGCGAAGCCATCTACGGCACCGAGCCCACGCTCTTCGGCGCGGAGGCCGGCTCGTTCAGCCCCACTGAAAAAGACAGCCGCGGCAACCCGCGCTTCATCCCCGCGTGGGACTGGCGCTCCACCACCGCGCCCAACAAAATTTATATCGAGATATTCAACTGGCCCAGCGGCGCGTTTCACCTCGACAAACTGTCGCGTAAGGTCACCAAGGCTTATCTCCTCGCCGACTCCGCGCACACGCCACTGATGTTCACGCAGGACCGAGGTGTTGATATTCAACTCCCGCCCAAGCCGCTCGATCCTATCGCAACCGTGCTTGTTCTTGAGACAAAGTAATCAATCCGCGCCGCGAAGCTCCGCCGATCATCGCGAAGCAACCTGCCGCGACGGTCCAAAGTCATGTGATAAGGATCACTGCGCACCCCGCGCAATGCAGCGATGATGGTTCCATCTTCAAGATCAGTGACGCAGGGCCAATGCGCGCCGGTCCGCGGTTTGCGGGCAGGGCCAAGGTTCGCAAGCTGCGTCGCATCGTTTCACGATTGGTGTCGCAGGGCCAATGCGCGCCAATCTTCGGTTTGCGTGGCAGGGCCAATGCCCGCAAACCATCCGCGCCCGACGGAGGAGGTTCTGAGGTCTTCTCAAAGTTCCTCAGGACCTCCAATCGGAGGTTGTTGTACTCGTTCGATGCATCCGGTCTTCCAATGAATGAAAGCGACGCGGCCGCCTTCAAGGTGCGCCGCGTTCGGCTTTTAGCAGATGCAGCCAGAATTTCATCCCACCCCACTCTTATCTCCGCGCGCTACGGCTTTCCCAGCCGGCAGTGCGGTAAACTAAAAGATGACGCGCGTTTTCGCCCTTCGGCCCTATCCCAACGCGCCCCAAACCGAACGCCAGACAGGAAAATCCCCCGCATTGAGCAGCCCCCAAACCATCCCGAATCCCGAGACTTCCGTCCCAGCGGCCGAACAGGCCAGCGACCAATCCGCCAGGCCTGCCGCAGATCCGGCCCTGAAGCCCATCTTCAACATCGCCATCATCTCCCACGTCGATCACGGCAAGACCACGCTGGTCGATGCCATGCTGCGCCAGTCCGGCACCTTCCGCGCCAACGAGGCGGTCGCCGAGCGCGTCATGGACTCCAACGACCTGGAGCGCGAGCGCGGCATCACCATCATGGCCAAGAACACCGCGCTCTACTACCACGGCAACAAGATCAACATCGTCGACACGCCCGGCCACGCCGACTTTGGCGGCGAAGTCGAACGCGCGCTCAAGATGGTCGACGGCGTCCTTCTGTTGGTCGACGCCTCCGAAGGCCCGCTGCCGCAGACGCGCTACGTCCTCTCCAAGGCGCTCGAGGCCAAGCTCACCCCCATGGTCGTCATCAACAAGATCGACCGCCCCGACGCACGCGTGCAGGAGGTCCTCAACGAGGTCTACGACCTCTTCATCGACCTCGACGCCGACGAATCCATGCTCGACTTCCCCGTCCTCTACACCAACGGCAAGCTCGGCACCGCGACCCTCGACCTCGCCACTCCCGGCGCCGACCTGCAGCCGCTCTTCGAGCAGATCGTCCGCACCATTCCCGTCGCCGCCGGCGATCCCGCCGGCCCGCTGCAGATCCTCGTCACCAACCTCGACTACTCCGACTACCTCGGCCGCCTCGCCATCGGCCGCGTCTTCAACGGCACCATGCGCACCGGCCAGGAGTACAACGTCGCCCGCGTCGATGGGACATTTTCCAAGCACAAGATCACCAAGCTCTTCAGCTTCTCCGGCCTCAAGCGCATCGACATCGACCAGACCCAGACCGGCGACATCGTCGCCATCGCCGGCATCCCCGGCATCACCATCGGCGAGAGCTTCTGCGACCTCGAAGACCCGCAGCCGCTGCCCCGCATCACCATCGACGAGCCCACCATCGCCATCCAGTTCAACGTCAACAACTCGCCCTTCGCCGGCCGCGAGGGCCGCTGGGTCACATCGCGCAACCTGCGCGACCGCCTCGAAAAAGAGCTGCTCACCAACGTCTCGCTCAAGATGCTGGAGACCGGCACGCCCGACGCGTTCAAGGTCCTCGGCCGCGGTGAACTACAGCTCGCCATCCTCATCGAGATGATGCGCCGCGAGGGATTCGAGATGATGGTCTCCCGCCCCGAGATCGTCACCAAGCGAATCGACGGCCAGCTCATGGAGCCGGTCGAGCAGCTCATGATCGACATTCCCGAAAACTTCGTCGGCACCGTCATCGAACGCCTCGGCCCGCGCCGGGGCGAGATGACCAAGATGACCAACCACGGGTCGGGTCGCGTGCGCATGGAGTTCCGCATCCCCAGCCGCGGCCTCATCGGCCTGCGCTCTGAGATGTTGACGGAGACGCGCGGCACCATCGTCATGAACGCCATCCTCGACGGCCACATCGCCTACCAGGGCGAGATTCCGCAGCGCACCACCGGGGCCATCGTCTCCGACCGCCAGGGCGTCACCACCCCCTACGCGCTGGAAGGAATCCAGGAGCGCGGAATGCTCTTCGTCCCCGAGGGCACCGAGGTCTACGAGGGCATGATCATCGGCGAGCACTCCCGCGACAACGACATCAACGTCAACTGCGTCCGCGAGAAGCGCCTCACCAACATGCGTGCCAGCACCGCCGACGAAGCCACCCGCCTCGTCCCCTTCCGCAGCCTCACCCTCGAGCAGTCCATCGAGTTCATCGCCGAGGACGAGCTCGTCGAGGTCACCCCCAAGTCCCTCCGCCTGCGCAAACAGGTCCTGCAAGCCAATAAGCGCCCCCGCAAAAATCAGCCCGCCGACTCCCCCGCCTAGCGGATTTTCACCGTTGCCGGGTGCCCCATTCATGCGCGTTCTTTGCGCATGAGTGGGTTGCCTTTGCTGTCATCCTGAGCGCGTCTTTCGAGCGCGAAGGACCCCGACGAACCCCACCCCGCCACAACCGTTCGTACCTTACTCCCAACAATCCCCGCCCTTGCTTTTGCCTTTGTCTTTCGGAGGGAGCAGGGGGCTTCAGCCCCCTGAATAAGCCCAATCGAATCGAGGGGCTTCAGCCCCGGGCCTTCTGCTTGCCCTTCAGATGGAAAGGGAATCTGCTTCCACACCTCGAACCTTGTACCTCGAACCTCGTCTCCGTGCTACCCTGATCCGCAATGGCCCCTCGGCAGAATCCCGTCCTCAACCAGCTCTTCTACGGCGACAACCTCGCCGTCCTCCGCGACCACATCCCCTCCCAGTCGGTCGATCTCATCTACCTCGACCCGCCCTTCAACTCCCGCCAGGACTACAACGTCCTCTTCGCCGAAAAGGACGGCGCGCGCTCCGCCTCCCAGATCACCGCCTTCAAGGACACATGGGAGTGGAACGAGGAGTCCTCGCTCGCCTACGAGCAGGTCGTCGAGGCCGGTGGCCGCGTCGCCGAAGCCATGCGCGCCTTCCGCACTCTCCTCGGCGGCACAGACATGCTCGCCTACCTCGCCATGATGGCCCCGCGCCTCGTCGAACTCCGCCGCGTCCTCAAAGAATCCGGCTCCATCTACCTCCACTGCGACCCCACCGCCAGCCACTACCTCAAACTCCTCATGGATGGCGTCTTCGGCGCGCAGATGTTTCGCAACGAAATCACATGGAAAAGAACAACCGCGCACAGCGACTCGGGACGATACGGGGCCAACACGGACACCATTTTCTTTTACACAAAGGGCGACAAGTGGACATGGAATCCGATCCACATTGAGCATGAACAGAAGTACAAAGACAGATTTCGTAACAGTGATCCTGACGGAAGACTCTGGCAAGACGACAATATATCGGCCAAGGGACTATCTGGTGGAGGATACAAATACACCTATAAAGGCATTCCCGGCTACTGGCGCTGCCCTGTCGAAACGATGAAAGAGTTGGACGAGAAGGGTCGTCTTCACTTCACCAATAAAGGCGGCATCAGAATCAAAAGGTATCTGGACGAGAACCTTGGCGCGTCTGTTCAGGCTCTTTGGACAGACATTCCGCCCATAAACTCCCAAGCCCAGGAACGCCTCGGCTACCCCACCCAAAAACCCGAAGCCCTCCTCGAACGCATCCTTCGCGCCTCCTCCAACGAAGGCGATGTAGTCCTAGACCCCTTCTGCGGCTGCGGCACCACCGTCCAGGTCGCGCAAAAGCTCAATCGCCGCTGGATCGGCATCGACATCACTCATCTCGCCATCGGCCTCATCAAGACCCGCCTAGACGACGCCTACGGCCCCGAAATCCGCTCAACCTATGAGGTCATCGGCGAACCCACCGACGTGGCCGGGGCCGAGCAGCTCGCCGAAGAGAACAAGTACCAGTTCCAGTACTGGGCGCTCGGCCTCTGCGGAGCCCGCCCAATCGAAGCGATCAAGAAGGGGGCCGACCGCGGAATCGATGGCCGTCTCTACTTCCACGACGACAACTCCGGCTCGTCCCGCCAGATCGTCTTCTCCGTCAAGGGCGGCCACAACGTCGGCGTCTCCGAGGTCCGCGACCTCATCGGCGTCCTCCAGCGCGAGCGCGCCGAGATCGGCGTCTACATCTCCTTCGAGGAACCAACCAAACCCATGCTCCGCGAGGCCGCCGAAGCCGGCTTCTACACCTCGCCCGGCTCATCCGGCGCCGAGGGCGGCAAGTTCCCCCGCATCCAGCTCCTCACCATCCGCGACCTCCTCGAAGGAACCAAATCCGTCCAGCGCCCCCACCTCCAACCCCGCGACACCACCTTCCGCAAAGCCCCCCGCTCCCGCCCCTCCCCCGCCCAAAACCTTACCCTTGACTTGGAATAGTCCGCATACTTAGAAATTCCGCTTCTAAGTCCGAAACAAGTTGAGCCCTATACTCTTCAAAATTATCAGGAATCGGCATAAGCGCCCGCTTGGGATTTTTCGAATCTGAAATGCGTGCGTGGTAAGTCTCCAGTACGCGCTTCCCGAAACCAGCCCTGCTGAATGGATCCTGCTCGCTCACTCCGAACAGTTCATCTGCCAATTGAGTTGTAACGCCGGACAAGAGTGCGTCACGCGAGCAAATGACAGTCAATTCGTTTGCTTCACTCTGCACCTTGGCCCTCTTGTGCCATTCAGTTATGTAAGTCATGTCCCATGCGGCGTTTCTGACCCCGGCGAGTGCCTTCGTCCGGTCACCCGACATCAGGTTTTTGAACGCTCTTCGGGGCGGCGCAGGACAAAGTGTCCTGCAAGCAAATAGCATACAAGGAGCGCTGAAATGCCAGCAGTTATAAATCCAAGTGATCAAATCCACCATTTTGTCATCGCATGTTCCGCCATCGCGCTGAAGAATAGCTGTCTTCAAAACTATGGGGTAGACAAACCCAAAGGAATGGAGCTTGGACTTCGGATCGAGGTTTGCCGCGATGTCAGACTTTAGGCGTCGGCGCGGTACTTTTCGATCAAATCTACTGGCGACACCTAAGGCGAGTGCAGCCCAGTTCACCGGAGAAATACTATCAACAGCATGAAACAGCGCTAAATCATTGCGCCACCCCTTTCGGGCACCGGATGCAGCTCCTTCATATATGGCGAGCGCTGGTTCAATCTGGGCCGTCGAACAATGGGCAAAGGCCATGATGCCGGCGGCATATCGAGTCTTTTCTGTAACAACAGCGCCTTTAGCCAGCCCCAACACTTGCGAATAAATATTGCGATCAATTAAAAAAGTAGTACGCGTCCGATCAACGGCATACTGGGCGATGTATGTCTCGATCAGGTAAGGATCCGCCCCAACAAATGGTGCTGAAAAGCATCTGCCTTCGCGTAAGAGTCCCTCTAGCTCCAGACTCTTCTCTTCCCCGAGCGGATTAATGTAGCTAATCTCACCATCGTCGCAAATGATAAGGCCCATACCCCATAGTAGCCGCCGGGTGCCGGGTGCCCCACATCTCGCTCTTGAGATGTGGGAAAGGAGCCACCACCATACCCTGAGGCCGCAATCGGAAGGGCACGGCTTCAGCCGTGCCGAAAACAGCCGCGCCGAAGGCGCTTCCGCTCTGCCGAAGGCCGGAGTGTAGGCGCAGCCGGAACGACTGATCTGCCTTCTTCCGCTCCGCCGATGAGCTTCCGGATGCCCCATTCTTGCGCGCGAACCCGCCCCTCAAAATCTTGTCAAGCAAAATCTTCCAACTCACTTCATCCAAACGAGATAAACTGACAAACTCGTCTCCCCAACCTGCTACAATTGAATAGGGGCCTTCTGTCGATATGTTCTATGTTCTGTCGGCGGAGCACAACATCGCCAATTCAGCCTAAGTGCATTATTATGAAGATTTTACAAAATAAACAGCCTGGAATCAAGACTTTACGGGAGATGTATAGACCAAGTCCAGACCTGTCAGACCGAAGTCCAGACTTAACATGCCTTTTTTGAAGACTTTGATACTTTTTCGCACACAAGGGAGAACGCACGGCGCCGGTGCAACCGAAACCAGCCCGGTCTTCGCCTTAAATACGTCTCGCGCGCTTAGCGCGAGCTTAACCTTCGCTTTTCGAATACTTTACGCTATCCACCCCGGGGGGGGGTACCACAGCAACGGGCCTTTTACCGCGGACTTGGCGCCAGCTTGCGCAGCCGCGCCACGGCGGCAGGGACCAGCGCCAGCGCGGCGTCCACCTCATCGCCCGTGGTCAACCGGCTCAGCGAGAAGCGCACACTGCCCCGCGCGCGCGCCGCGCTCAGCCCCATCGCCGTCAACACATGCGACGGCTCGGTCGAGCCCGACTGGCACGCCGACCCGCCCGACACCGCCAGTCCCTTCAGGTCGAGCGCGATCACCAGCGCCTCCGCCTCCACGTGGTCGAAGTAGAGATTGCTGGTGTTCGCCACGCGCTCCCCGCCCGCGCCGTTGACGCCCGCCTCCTCCACCTGCGCCAGGATTCCCTGCTCCAGGCGGTCGCGCAACGCCGCAAGCGATTGCTGTTCGCCCATCGCAAGCCACGTCCGCGCCAGCTCCGCTGCCTTGCCCAGGCCGACGATTCCCGCGACGTTCTCCGTGCCGGCGCGCCGTCCGCGCTCGTGGTTGCCGCCAAAGAAGATCGGCCGCAGCCGCACGTTGCGCCGCACAAACAGCGCGCCCACGCCCTGCGGCGCATACATCTTGTGCCCGGAGATGCTGAGCAGATCGCATCCCAGCGCCTTCACATCGATCGCCAGCTTGCCCGCCGCCTGCACCGCATCGCTGTGGAAGAGCGCGCCGGCCGCATGACTCAGCCCCGCAAGCTCGCGCACCGGCTGGACCACGCCCGTCTCATTGTTGGCCAGCATCACGCTCACCAGCCGCGTGTTGGGACGCAGCGCGGCCTGCAGCGCACTCGGCTCGACCAATCCTTGCCCCGTGGCGGGCAGGAAGCTGACCTCCACGCCGCGCCCGGCCAGCGCCTCGGCTGCCTGCATCACCGCCGAGTGCTCCATGCTGCTCGTAATCAGATGGTCGCCCGGCGCAAGGACCCCAAAGAGCGCCAGGTTGTCGCTCTCCGTGCCGCCCGACGTGAACACCACCTCCGCCGCGCGGCAGCCAATCAGCCCGGCCACCGACTCGCGCGCCCGTTCCACCGCGGCCCGCGCCCGCTGTCCCGGCTGGTGGATGGAGCTGGCGTTGCCGAACGCCTCCGTCCAGAACGGACGGATCGCCTCCACCACCTCGGGCAGCACAGGCGTTGTGGCGTTGGCGTCCATATAAATGCGGCGCATCCCCTAAGTTTACTTGGCAGCCTCGCCTTCGCACCAACCCGGCACGTGAAAACTCCCCCCGAAAAGTCCGGCACAGGATGGTGTGCATCTCTTCGGCCAACAGAAAAAGAGAGCAACCGGAGGGTTGCTCTCTTGGCGGCGCATCCATACGTGTCCCGTGAGCGGCGTGCGAGCAGTCTACCGTTTCTCAATCGGAATATACGGCTGCGGATAGGGCGGGCCGATGTAGTCGGCGCGCGGACGAATCAGCCGGTTGTCGTCCAGTTGCTCGATCACATGCGCGGTCCACCCGGCGATGCGGCTGATCGCGAAGATCGGCGTGAACAGATCGATCTCCACCCCCAGCGCGGTGTAGGTCGAGGCCGAATAGAAGTCCACGTTGGCGTTCAGTTTCTTCTCCGCGTTCACAAACAGCTCGATCTTGCGCGACATGTCGAACCACTTGGTGTTTCCGGCCGAGCGGCTCAGGTCCTCCGACATCTTGCGCAGGTGGGTCGCGCGCGGGTCTTCCGTGTGGTATACGCGGTGGCCGAAGCCGGAGATCTTCTTCTTCTGCTCGAACATCTGTTTCACGTACTCCACCGGGTCGGCCCCCGCCTCGTCGATGGCACTCAGGATCTTCATCGTCTCCGCGTTGGCTCCCCCATGCAGCGGTCCCTTCAGCGCGCCGATGGCGCCCACGATCGCCGAGTGGATGTCGGAGAACGTCAACGCAATCACGCGCGCCGCAAACGTGCTCGCATTCAGCTCGTGGTCGGCCTGTAGGATCAGCGCAACGTCCAGCGCGCGGGTCGCCGTCTCCGACGGGTTCACCCCATTCAACATGCGCAGAAAATTCGCAGAGTGCGATAGCCAGCGGTCCGGGTCGATGATCGTCTTGCCCTTGCGGATGCGGTCGAAGATGGCCACGATCATCGCGATCTGCGAGGTCAGCCGGTAGCTCTTGCGCACGTTGCTCTCATGCGATGAGTCCTTCTCGTCCGGATCGTACAGCGACAGCAGGCTCACCGCCGTGCGCAGCACCTCCATCGGCGTGGCATCGGTGGGCACGTTGCGCAGAAACTCATAGATTCGCCAGTTCAGCGCGCGCGAAAAAGCCAGCTCCTTGCTGAAGTCGGCGAGCTGCGACGCGGTCGGAAGCACGCCGAACCACAGAAGATAGGTGGTCTCCTCGAAGTTCGAGTGCTCGGCCAGTTGGTGGATGTCGATGCCGCGATAGGACAGCACACCCGCGTCTCCGTCGATCCAGCAGATGGCTGACTTCGTGGCGATGATGCCTTCAAGACCCTTGATCGGTAGAACTGTGGACATTGGCGACCCCTCGCAAACCGGAATGGAGTATCAGTATGGTTATATCGCAGCGGCGAAACCCTTGTCACCAAGCCGGGCGGGACCATCCGCACTCGCCGCGCCCGGCCCGCCGCAAAACGATCGCTCGGCTCCGGCTTGCGAAGATAGATACCCTCCTGCCTCTTTTCTCTCTGCGCCTCGGGCGGCGCTGTCCGGTGAGCTATAGTTTCCTATAGGGGCCTTGCGCGTCCGCGGTGCGATTTTGCTGTACAACCTTCGGCATCGCCCCAACGTCCCATAGGAAGCAACAGCGAGAGGGAGTAATTCATGAGCGATACAGAACCAGTCGTCGTAGCCGAGCGGTCCGCCTCGGGAGCATTCATCGCAGCGGTCATCATTGCAGCTCTGTTGGGCATAGGCGCGCTGGGTTGGTGCTACAGCCTGCAGAACCGCATCACCGCAGCCGAGCAGGGTCTTGCCGCAGCCGACAAGAAGAACGTTGACCTCGCCGACCGTCTCGACGCCACCAACGCCCGCCTGCGCGCCACCGCCGACACCCTCGGCCAGAACGTCGGCGCCACCCAGAAGCAGATCGACGCACGCACCGAGGTGATTCTTGCGGCACAGAAGGCGCAGAACGCCGAGACCGCCAAGCTCGCGCAGCAGCAGCAGGCCGCCGAGAAGCAGATCGGCGCCGTCTCCAGCGATGTCGCCAGCGTCAAGACCGATGTCGGCGGAGTCAAGACCGACGTCGCCACCACGCAAAGCGACCTCGCCGCCACCAAGAGCCAGCTCCAACGCGTCATCGGCGACGCAGGCGTCATGAGCGGCCTCATCGCCACCAACCACGCGCAGCTCGAAGAGCTGAAGCACAGGGGCGACCGCAACTACACCGAGTTCACCCTGACGAAGGGCGCCAAGCCAACCCTGCTCTCCACCGTCAAGCTGAAACTCGACAAGGTGGACAACAAGCACTCGCGCTACACCCTCACCGTCAGCGCCGACGATCGCGACATCGTCAAGAAGGACAAGAACCTCGATGAGCCCGTGCAGTTCTACACCGGCAAAACCCCCGTCCTCTTCGAACTGGTCGTCAACAGCATCGACAAGAACACGGTCTCCGGCTATCTCTCAACGCCCAAGACCGCGCAATAGGCAATGCCGGCGCGGTCTTCGCGCCGGCAGGCACGCATCAACGCAGAACGGGGGACGCTCATCGCGTCCCCCGTTCTGCATTTGCCTTTGCGTTGGATTACTTCTTCTTGGCGGCCTTCTTGGCTGCCTTCTTGACGACTTTCTTGGCTGCTTTCTTGGTTGCCATGTGTCTATTCTCCCTATCGATAAGACAACGATGCTGCAAGACCTTAACATGCAGCTAACGAATGTATAGTTTTGATGAAATTCAGTGTCAAGAAAAATCGTTACTTCCGCGAAATTATTTTTACAACAGGAAACCATCTGGATGCGTTCCCTCGAGCGCGAAAATCGTGCAACGAATCTCTCTGGCACTCGGAAACATCGCCCTCGGCCTCATCGCTCGCGCGCAAATCGCGTCCCTCCGCGCATCTCCGCGCTCGCTCGCGTGTGCCGGCCCCTCCTGTATATGAAATACTCGTAGCCCGTATGATTGTTGGGCGAAACCGCTGCCAGCGCGGATGAACTCGACTCTCAATCGCAGGCCCACTCCATCGCGAGGTCGCAACAAATGCAGAGGATGAACCTTCGGCCGCACGCTCTTCTCGCTTGCCTCCTTCTCGCCGCATCGTCCGTTCATGCACAGGATGCGCCCGCCCCCGCATCGCTCCGCTGGATCTCCAGCACGCAGTCCGCACCGTGGAAGCAGATGCCGGTTGAACCGGCTCCGTCCTCCGCGCAAACTTCGGCTGCGCGGATTTCCACAGCGCGGACCTCCGCCGCAACAGCCATTCAACTGGACAGCCGCACCGCCTACCAGGCCATCGACGGCTTCGGCAGTTGCTTCAACGATCTCGGATGGCAGGCGCTTCAGGCCCTCGATCCGCCCACGCGCGAAGCGGCCCTCCAGTCCCTCTTCTCTCCCTCCGGCGCCAACTTCACCCTCGGCCGCGCGCCCATCGGCGCCAACGACTTCGCCACCGGCTGGTACTCCTACGACGAGACCCCCGGCGACTTCGCGCTCACCCACTTCTCCATCGACCACGACCGCCAGACGCTCCTTCCCTTCATCCACGCCGCCATGCGCGTTCAACCCAAGCTCGCCATCTGGGCCGTCCCCTGGTCGCCGCCCACATGGATGAAGACCAACGGGGCCTACAAGGGCGGCGAGATGAAGGACGATCCGCAAACCCTGGCCAGCTACGCGCTTTATTTTTCGAAGTACATCCAGGCCTATCGCGCCGAGGGCATACCCCTCTTCGCCGTCATGCCGCAGAACGAGCCGCGCTACAACAACAACGTCTACCCGCAGGCCGCCTGGTCCGGCGCGCTCATCAACACCTTCCTGCGCGACTACCTCATCCCGCGTCTCCAGCAGGACAAAATCTCCATCCATCTCTGGCTGGGGACCATCGTCAACGAGAACATCGCCGACTACATCCTTCCCGTCCTCGACGATCCCCGCACCGCACCCTCCATCGCCGGCGTCGCCTACCAGTACGGCGGCCAGCAGGCCCTCCTCGCCACGCACCAACGCTACCCCGGCATCAAGCTCATGCAGTCCGAGACCGAGTGCTACAACGGCGACAACCTCTGGCAGCAGGGCCTCATCACCTTCCGCAAGATCGTCGAAGACACCGGCAACTTCGCCGGCAGCTACTTCTTCTGGAACACCGTGCTCGACGACCGCGAGACCAGCTCCTGGGGCTGGCGCCAGAACAGCCTGCTCACCGTCGATCGCAAGTCGAAGCAGGTCCGCTACAACCCAGAGTTCTACGCGATGAAGCACTTCTCAGCCAGCGTTCTTCCCGGCGCGCGCCGCATCGCTGTCACTGGCGGCCCCTTCCCGCAGATCGTCGCCTTCGCCAACCCCAACGGCAGCCAGGTCCTCGAATTCGAGAACGACTCCGACCAGCCGCTGGACGCAACCCTCCAGTCCGCCGGCAGGCTCTACCTCCTCCACGTCCCCGCAAAGTCCATGAACACCGTCACCCTCGCCGCGCAGCCCATCTCGCAACCCTGAACCGGGGCTGGGCACCCAATCCCACGGATTCACACCAAATGGAGGTGGAACATGAGAACGCTCGCCTACTGCTGGTTGAGGTCGTAGTTCATGTAGACGACGTGGGTCTGCAAGTACTCCTCCAGGCCGTGCTTGCCGTCCGCGCCACCGATGCCCGACTTCCGCCATCCGGCGTGAAAGCCCTGCATGGCCTCGAAGTTTTCGCGGTTCACATACGTCTCGCCGAACTTCAGCTCGTTCGAGGCCCGCATGACCACATCCAGGCTGCGCGTGTAGATGGACGAGGTCAGCCCGTACTCGCAGTCGTTGGCGTACGCGATGGCCTGGTCCAGCGTCTCGAAGGTGGCAATGGGCAGCACCGGCCCGAAGATCTCCTGCTGCATGATCGCGGTCTCCTGGCGGCATCCGGTCAGCACCGTGGGCTCGTAGTAGTATCCGGTCCCGCTTGCGTAGTTGCCGCCGCACTCGAGCTTGGCGCCGTCTTTGATCGCCTGCTGCACGGCCGCGTGCACCAGCTCGCGCTGCCGCTTGCTCACCATCGGCCCCATCTCGGTGTCCGCCGCAAAGGGATCGCCGGAGACCGTCTGTTGCATGGCCGCGGTCATCTTTGCGATGAACTCCGCGGCGACCGACTGATGCACATACACGCGCTCGGCGCAGTTGCACACCTGCCCGGTGTTGATGATGCGCGAGGCCCGGATGGCGCGGACGGCCAGGTCGATGTCCGCGTCGCCCATTACGATGGCCGGTGCTTTGCCGCCCAGCTCCAGCGAGACTTTGGTGACGTTCTCCGCCGCAGCATGCATCACGGCGACGCCGCCCTCGACGCTCCCGGTCAGGCTCACCATGCCCACCCTGGGATGCCCGGCCAGCGCCTTGCCCACCACCGAGCCGGCGCCGGAGACCAGGTTGAAGACGCCCTTGGGCAGCGACGACTGCGCCACCAGCCGCGCAAACTCGAAGGCGTTGTTGGGCGTCTCGCTGCTTGGCTTGATGACGATGGTGTTGCCGGTGACCAGCGCGGGCGCCATCTTGCGCACGATCAGGAAGAAGGGAAAGTTCCACGGCAGAATGCCGGCGATCACGCCGAGCGGCATCTTGTAGAGCAGGATGTTTTCGCCGGGGCGGTCGCTTTGGATGATCTCGCCCTCGTAGCGGCGGGCAAACTCCGCCATGTAATCCAGGTAGTCGGCGGAGAAGTCCACCTCCACCTGCGCGAGCGAGAGGATCTTGCCCTGCTCCTGCGTGATGACGCGGGCCAGGGCTTCGCGGTTGGCGCGCACCAGCGCGGCAATCTCGCGCAGATAACCTGCACGCCGGATGGCCGGCAGCGCGGCCCAGCTCTTCTGTGCCGCCTCGGCCGCCAGCACGGCACGGTCCACGTCCTCCACCGTGCAGGCTGGAAACTCCGAGATCACCTCCTCGGTTGCGGGGTTAACGACCTGCAGCATCTTGGAAGACGACAGAAATTCACCGTCGATCAGCATCTCGTAGCGCTTGAGATTTTTTTCGGTTGCGCCCATGGCAAGAAGCCCCCTCTCCATGCATCAATCGGCAGCGAAGCCCTGTCGCCGCCAGCCCCGGCGAGAATTATCTGCCCCCCGAGACGGATAGATGATAGATGTTTTCCCTCAGTAATGGGAAGGCTGTGTCGCCGCCAGCCCCGACGAGAATTTTCTGCCCCCCGAGACGGCTAGATGATAGATGTTATCCCGCGGGAATGGGAAGCGGAGCAGCGTTTCCAATCGCGAAACCGGCCCTGCGCATCCTGAAACGAGTTGCACTCGACGGTCTTGGCCAGCACGCGCCCGCCGGGGCAGCGGTTCGGCTTCCATCACTTCCGTCACGGGCTGGCAAGCTGGCTGGTTAACAGGGGGACAGGCGAGAAATTCTCAGCCTTCCGTGGAAGCAATTGAAGGATATGGTAGGCACGAGGAGACTCGAACTCCTGACCTCTTCCGTGTCAAGGAAGCGCTCTAACCAACTGAGCTACGCGCCTCTGGTGCGTCTAGATAGTGTAAATGGAACCCTTCGCGAAGGGCAAACGCGGAGAGGCGACCGCGCGAACGAGTCTGAGGGGCAACTTGCGAAGAAATCCGCACCGCACGTCCTTCCTGCACCACGGCAATCATCAAAATGCTCTACGATGGACTGGTCCCCCAAACGATGGATTTCCTGCGTCAGTTCCGCGCCGCTCCCAACCTGCTCACGCTGCTGCGTCTGTTCATCATCCCGTTTCTGGTGATCGCCATCCTGGACGGGCGGCACGACCTGGCATTTGCTCTCTTCGTGCTGGCCGGCTTCAGCGACGGCCTCGACGGACTGGCTGCGCGCTCGACCCAGCAATACACGAAGCTCGGCCTCTATCTCGACCCCATCGCCGACAAGCTGCTGCTGAGCACGCTCTTCGTGGTGCTGACGCACATGAACCTGGTGCCGCGCTACGTCACCGTGCTGGTCTTCAGCCGCGACCTGGGAATCCTGCTGATCGCGACCCTGCTCTTCGCCACCGGAACGCTGCGCGACTTCCGCCCCAGCCTGCTGGGCAAGTTCAACACCCTGGTGCAGATCTTCGGCCTCACCGTGGTGCTGGTGGAGCAGGTGTGGCCGTCGGTGGACACGGTGCTGCTGCGCCTGTGGCTGCTGCGCTCCATCGCCTGGCTCGCGCCCATCTCCGCCGCGCAGTACGCCTGGATCGTGGTGCGCAGAGTGAACGCCTCCGAGGCGCAGGCCGCGGAATAAAGCGCTCGCCGCTGCCCTGAGCGAAAACTTACCTCCAATCTAGACAGATGAACCACCGGTTCAGGGACCGTTTCGCAGACAGTTCCCTGCGCCAATGGATGGTCCGCGGCTCTAATAAACGGTTCGCCTATCGGTGTCATCGGTGCAAATCGGTGTTAAGTTTTTCGGACGCAACGCCGCATCAGGCCTTGTCGCCGGATGCTTCGCGGCTGTCGGCGGCCGGGGCCTCTTCGTCTTCGTTGAGGATGTCGGCAAACTCAGCCGAATCGAAGACCTCGCCGCACAGCTGGCACACAACGAACTCGGCGTCCTCCTCGCGGGCGACGACGCGGACCTTGGGATGTTTGCACGATGCCGGCATAAGGGGAGAAGCTACGGGTTGATAAAAAGTTTGCCTTTGCCCAAACCGCTTGTCAATCCTGAATTTTAACTCTGTCATACCACAATCGAGGTGTCCCCTATTGCCCCCAGAAGAAATTTTCCCCGGCTTCAGACGCCCACCGACGGCCCCGCGCGACCGCTGGCCTGCGCCTCACCCGCCGCCTCCGCTGGCCCTGCGCGAAGGCTGGCGGAGAGGACTTGCAACCCACCCCCCTTCCGCCGTACACTAAATAGGACCAATACGGTCGGATTAGTGCTTGCGGACGAATCCACCCATATTGGTCTGAGTCTGGAATGCTGGCGAGAGAGGGACCCAAATGCTTCGTCTGACCAAAAAAGCGGATTACGGGCTGATGGCTCTGAAGTACCTGGCCGAGCAGCCGGGCGCGGGCGCGCAGAGTCCCGCCGCGCAGAGCGCCAAGGACATCGCGCAGGCCTACCACATTCCGCCGCCGCTGCTGGCCAAGATTCTGCAGACGCTGGCGCGCGCCGGGCTTCTGGTCTCCCATGCCGGAACCAATGGAGGCTACGCGCTGGCGCGGCCTGCGTCAAAGATCTCGGCCTTCGAGGTGATCCGCGCCATCGATGGGCCGCTGTTTATCACCAGCTGCATCACGATCCACGGATCGTGCGACCTGGCTGGGCATTGCACCATCAAAGAACCCCTGCGCAAGGTGAACGACAGCATCAAGGAGCTGCTCAGCAACATCCACATCAGCGACCTGATCGAGACGCCGGAGGCCGCGCGCGGCGGCGAAGCTGTTGCGGTGGGCGGCAGGCTGGTGAGCATCCTGGAGTAGGTTCGAGGTCCGAGGGATTGGAAGTACGGAGGAGTGACGCAATGAGTCTTCAGAATGCGATCGGCCACAACGGCAATGGGAACGGCCACAACGGCGCGGGTCCCCGGCACAAACAGCACGGGAGTCGTCATCACCCATTCGACGACGCCGTTGCCCGCGGGCGTGCATCTTCCGCTCTACATGGACAATCACGCCACGACGCCGCTTGATCCGCGCGTGCTGGAGGCCATGATGCCGTACTTCACCGGCAAGTTCGGCAACGCGGCCAGCCGCAACCACCAGTTCGGCTGGGAGGCGGAAAAGGCGGTCGAGGTCGCGCGCGAGCAGATCGCACGGTTGATCGGCGCGAGCGCGAAGGAGATCATCTTCACATCCGGCGCGACGGAGAGCGACAACCTCGCGCTGAAGGGCATCGCCGAGATGTACCGCGAGCGCGGCAATCACATCATCACCCAGGCGACCGAGCACAAGGCCATCCTGGACACATGCAAGAAGCTGGAGAAGCAGGGCTTCCGCGTGACGTATCTGCCGGTCATGGCCGACGGCCTGATCGACCTCGACGACCTGCGCCGCGCCATCGTCACCGAGGGGCCGGACAAGACCATCCTGGTCACCATCATGTTCGCCAACAACGAGATCGGCGTCATCCAGCCCATCGCCGAGATCGGCAAGATTTGCCACGAGAAGGGCGTCCTCTTCCACACCGACGCGGTGCAGGCCGTGGGCAAGGTCCCCGTGGACGTGCAGGCGATGAACATCGACATGTTGAGCATCTCGGCGCACAAGCTCTACGGGCCGAAGGGCGTGGGCGCGCTCTACGTTCGCCGCCGCAACCCGCGCGTGCAGATCACCGAGCAGATCAACGGCGGCGGCCACGAGCGCGGAATGCGCTCCGGCACCCTCAACGTCCCCGGCATCGTCGGACTGGGCGCGGCCTGCGAGATATGTAGCAGCGAGATGGCCGCCGAAGCCGTCCGCGAAGCCGAACTGCGCGACCACCTGCGCGCCAAGCTCGAAGCCGCCCTCGACTACGTCCAGGTCAACGGCAACATGGAGCACCACCTGCCCGGCAACCTCAACATGAGCTTTGTCTACGTCGAGGGCGAGTCGCTGCTGATGGGCATCAACGACATCGCCGTCAGCTCCGGCTCGGCCTGCACCTCGGCCACGCTGGAGCCCAGCTACGTGCTGAAGGCGCTCGGCCTGGGCGACGAGATCGCCCACAGCTCCATCCGCTTCGGGCTCGGCCGCTTCAACACCCGCGCCGAGGTGGATTACGTGGCCGACAAAGTTATCGACGTAGTGCGCAAGCTGCGCGAGCTCAGCCCGCTCTACGAGATGGTGCAGGAAGGCATCGACCTGACCAAGATCGAATGGGCCGCGCACTAAGCAATGCGTCAGTCGTCATTCGGCCGAGCGAAGCATGCCAGAATTAGATTCAGAGTGAACGAACTGCGGGCTCATCAAATAATAAGCAACAAGGAGAATCGACATGGCATACAGCGACAAGGTAGTAGATCACTACGAGAATCCGCGCAACGTGGGCACGCTGGACAAATCGTGCGAGTCGGTCGGCACCGGGCTGGTGGGCGCGCCGGAGTGCGGCGACGTCATGCGCCTGCAGATCCGCGTGAACCCCCAGACCCAGGTGATCGAGGACGCCAAGTTCAAGACCTTCGGCTGCGGCTCGGCCATCGCCAGCTCGTCGCTGGCCACCGAGTGGGTCAAGGGCCGCACCGTCACGGAGGCGCTCACCATATCCAACACCGACATCGTCAAGGAGCTTGCCCTGCCGCCGGTCAAGATCCACTGTTCGGTGCTGGCCGAAGACGCGATCCGCGCCGCCATCGGCGACTGGAAGAAGAAGAACAACGTCGCCGAAGAGGCCCCTGTCGAGGTGGCTGCGGCCAGCTAATCGCTGAGATGTCGAGAAGAGGAGAAGCGGGACTTTTCCCGCAACAGGCATATGACGGGCTTTAGCCTCGTTTTGCTTAAGGGCACGGGTTTACCCGTGCCGTTGAATGCACAATTGAAACCGGGGCTTTAGCCCCTGAGGTCGCACAGAAAGCCGCAAAGAAATGGCAATGGTCACCCTCCAATCCGCAACACCCACCGGCGCAGTGGCCGCGCCGCCACCCGCGCCCGCGCCAACTCCGCCCGCCATCACCGCCGACGGCGAGATCGTCGGCTCCAAGGGCATCCAGGTCACGGCGCGCGCGCTGAAGCGCATCCGCACCGCCATGGCCAAGGAACATATCTCGCCTGCATCCGGCGGCCTGCGCGTGGGCATCACCGGCGGCGGCTGCTCGGGGTTGAGCTACAGCATCCGCTTCGACTCGCAGCCCCGCGAGCGCGACCGCATCTACGCCTTCAGCCAGACGCATCTCGACCCCGTGGCAACCGGCGAGCCGCCGCTGCGCATCTTCGTCGATCCCAAGAGCTTCATCTACCTGAGCGGCATGACGCTGGACTACGAGGAAACGCTGCTGCGCCAGGCCTTCAACTTCATCAACCCGCACTCCACCAAGAGCTGCGGCTGCGGCTCCAGCTTCTCCACGTAGATTTTCTCAGGCAATTTGACCGCTTCTGCCACCTGCCGCGATAAACTTGCCCAGGTGACAAGTTGAAATATCGCGATCTGGTCAAGATTATCGAGCAGGACGGCTGGTACTGGAAACGTACCGTAGGCAGTCACAAGTTATATAAACATCCCAGCAAGCCCGGTGGAGTCACCATCGCAGGACATCCGGGTAAAGATGTTCCAGAGGGCACCCGAAAGAGTATTCTGAAGCAAGCTGGACTGGAGTAACTTGATGCGCGACTATCTTGTCATCTACGAACGCGCTGCAGACGGTGGATGGGGTGCATACGCTCCCGATCTTCCCGGACTAGGCGTAATTGGCGACACATTCGAGGAGACCGAGAAGCTCATCCGCGAAGGCATTGCGATCCATATCGAAAGTCTCGTTGAAGATGGTTTGCCTGTCCCCGAGCCAACCACAATCGCAGCTCGCGTTGCCGTGGCTGCGTAATCCTGTTGGCTATGAGCGACGACATTTCACAAAACTACTTCACAATCTTCACCCTCCCTGCAAAGCTGGTGGTGGATACGGCTGCGCTGGAGAAGAGCTTTTACGCGCTGAGCCGCAGGCTGCATCCCGACCGTTTCGCCGCCCGCTCCGCCGAGGAGCAAGAAGCGGCCCTCGCCGAAAGCTCGCGGCTCAACGACGCCTATCGCACCCTGAAAGACCCCATCGCGCGCACCGAATATCTGCTGAAGCTGGAGGGCGTGGAGCTGGAGGAGCAGTCGAAAGCCGCGACCGAGGCAGCGCGCGCCAGCGGCACGGCCAAGAAGCAGATCGTCCCCGAGGATCTGCTGGAAGAAGCCTTTGAGCTGAACATGCAACTCGAAGAGATGCGCGCAGCGAAGAAAATGGGCGAAGACGACCCGCAGTTGCGCAGCGATCTGCTCGCCGCCAAGGCCGGCTTCGACGCCAAGATGACCGAGACGCAGGAGGAGCTGGAAACCCTCTGGGCTGACTGGGACCGGGCCCTCGACGCCGCCGATGCGCCCGCCAAACTCGCCGCGCGCGACGCGATGGTCGCCCTGCTCAACCGGCGCAGCTACCTGCGCAACCTGGTCCGCGACGTAAACGATGCCCTGGAAGCCTGAACCGTCTTTCCCCGCAGAAACGCAAAAAGGGAAGGCCGCTGGCCCTCCCCCTTCACTCAATCCGAATCCTCGTTGCATCGCAGCCGGCAGAGTTTAATGGCCGGCTTCGACGGCCGGGGTAATCAGTCCGATGTTGTCCACTTCCGCCTGATGGCCGAAGTCGATCACTTCGGCAACCTTGCGGAAGTCGAGCGACGCATCGCCTTTGACAAACATGACCTTCTCCTGGCGAGTGGAGAATATCTCCACCAGCTTGGGCTCGATCTCGGACTTGCTGAAGGCTGTATCGTTGATCTTGTAGGAAGGCTCGCCTGCCCCGTTGGCGATCACCTGCACCACGATCGTCGTGACGGGCGGCGGCGCCGAATTGTCCTTGGGAGGCTGCGGAATCAGCGTGCTCAGCCCCTTCGGCGTCACCGGCACGATCACCATGAAGATAATCAGCAGCACCAGAAGTACGTCGATCAGCGGCGTAACGTTGATCTCCGACATCGCATGGTTTGTATCACCACCACCGCCCATTCCCATAACAATCTCCTTAGTCCTTCTGTTGCGATCGACCGTTGTCTCCAGGTCGCCCTGCCCTCGAACGGCAGGCGTTGCTGCTGCTTATTTCTGGATTGGCTCGTCGTTGTCGCGCTTCTCGGTCAGCAGGCCAAGCTCGCTGACTCCGGCCGTGCGGATCTGGTCGACTGCGTTCATCACCTTGCCGTAGTTGGCGCGGATATCGGCCCGCAGGTAGACCTCCTTGTCGGTCTTGTTCTCCAGCTTGGCGGCGATCTTCGGTCCCAGTTGGTCGGGGTTCACCTGGTCCGCGCCAAGGAACGTCTTGCCGTCGCGCGTCACCGCAACCGTGATCGCGTCTTCCTTGTTTGCGTTCTCCATGATGACCGCGGCCGTGGCGATCGGCAGATCGACGTTGACCTTGTTGTTCAGCATGGGCGTAATGACCATGAAGATGATCAGCAGCACCAGCATCACGTCCACCATCGGAGTGACGTTGATGTTGGAGTTGACCTTTTTGCCTTCTTCGCGCTTGTTGATACCCATAGTTGTTTGTCCCGTTCGGTCGTTCGCGGCCTCGGCCGTGGTTGCCGTCGTCGTCACCGCGGAGGATGCGCCTTCGGAGGCGGTTCGCTTGCCGGCCTCCGAAGGCCATGCCGTCCGGGGTGAAATTGCTCCCCTGCCCGTCGGCAGGGCGACCTGCTTACCGGTGGCTCTGCTTGATGAAGTAGTCCACCAGTTCGCTGGAGCTGTTGTCCATCTCGACGTCGAACGCCTCCACCTTGTTGGTGAAGAAGTTGAATGTCATGACGGCGGGGATGGCGACAAAGAGCCCGAACGCCGTGGTGACCAGCGCCTCTGAGATACCGCCGGCAACCGCGCCGATGCCCGAGGTCTTCTGCGTGGCGATGGCTTGGAAGGCGTTGAGAATGCCGATCACGGTGCCCAGCAGCCCGATGAACGGGGCGGTCGAGCCGATGGTGGCCAGACCGCCGAGGCCGCGCTTCAGCTTGGCATGGACGATCGCCTCGGCCCGTTCCAGGGCGCGCTGCGAGCTTTCCACCTGCTCCTCGGTGATGTTGCCGCCCGATCCGAAGCTGCGGAACTCCTGCAGGCCGGCGGTCACGACTTCGGCGAGGTGCGACTTCTTGCTGCGGTCGCCGAGCTTGATCGCCTCGTCCAGACGGCCATCCTTCAGCGCGCCGGCAACCTTGGGCGCAAACTCGCGCGACTGCTTGCGTGCCGCGTTGAAGTATAGCCACCGGTCGATCATGACGGCCAGCGACCAGATCGACATGACGAACAGGATGATGGCGATGCAACGGGCAGGCCATCCCATGTTCTGGATCAGACCGCCAACACTGAAGCTGACCCCTCCACTGGATTCCTGAAAGAACATGGCGAGCGGCGCGGGGACGTGAGCGAAGTTTACGAGATGAGCGAGAATCACTGGAATCTTTCCTCCTGATTTCTATACAACATTGGACTGGATCGATCTAAAAACCTGGTCTGCAACGAGTCGGACGCACAAGCTCATTTTTCCGGCTTTGAATCTGAAGCGTGAACTGCGTGAAAAGAACATCTGCGAGTACTGCGTCCGGCTATCCGCCGCCGAAGGTAAAGTTGACCGTAATGCTCGTCTCCACCTCAACGGGTTCCCCGTTCAGCAGATAGGGCCTATAGCGCCAGCGTTGAACGGCGTCCCGGGCGGCGTTGGCCAGCATCGGCGGACCGCTGACGATGGAAAGTTGCTCGATGGTGCCCTGCTTGGAGATGATCGCATGCAGGATGACCGCCCCCTGAATGTGTGCCGCCTTGGCGATCGCCGGATAGATCGGATCGGGCTTCGAAATCGCCATGCCGGCGACCGTTCCGCTGGAGACACGAACCGGTCCGGTCGGCTTCGCAACCACCCTCGGAACCACCGGCGCACTCGCGCTCAGCCCGGCGAACAGGCTGCCCGCCACGCCGCCGCCGCTGCCGCCCATCCCTTGCATTCCTGCAACTCCGGTACCCGACGACGGGGCCGCTTCTTCCTTCAGCATCTTGATCTCTTTGGGAATCTTGGTCGGGGCGTGCAGGCCCGAGTCGATCTCGGAGACGATCTTCACCTCCGCAACCTTTTGCTGGGGCGGAGGCGGTGGAGGTGGCGGAGGCGGCGGAGGTGGCGCAACCAGCAGCGCCGTCAGGGCCGTCCTCGGCAGGGCCTCGGGATACAGCAGGGGAATCAGGATCAAGACGGCCAGGATGGACAGATTGATTGCGGCCGTCACCCACATCCACCTGCCTGTTTTGGTCTTGAGCTGACCGCCCGATTCCATCAAAGCGCTTTCAAACATACCCAGCCTCGCTAAAAAATGTTCTACCCAGCTTAGACACCGCGCCGGTTTACTTTGTTCCCGCGTCCACAGTGCTTCGTCCCCGCGTCCGCAATCCCAAGCTCCGTTGAAGTCCTGGACCGCCAAAACGGGGCCGCCCAAGAATCTTACACAAAAACACACACATCTGAAAACCCCGGCCTGAAATCAGGCCGCTTACGCCCTGGCGCGCTTGGCCGGCAGGCTCGAAATCTTGCCCCGGCTCTTGCGCCAGTCCTGATACGCCACCAGCATGGGCGCGGCCACCGCGATCGACGAGTAGGTGCCGATCAGGATTCCGACGACCAGGGCGAACGAGAAGCCGTGCAGCACCTCGCCGCCAAAGAGATACAGGCTCATGACCGTCAGGAAGGTGAGCCCGGAGGAGATCACGGTCCGGCTCAGCGTCTGGTTGATGCTGCGGTTCACCACATCCGTCAGCGATTCCCTGCGCGAAAGAGACAGGTTCTCGCGGATTCGGTCGAAGACCACGATAGTGTCGTTCATCGAGTACCCGATTAGGGTCAGGATGGCCGCAATCACGGTCAGCGTGATCTCCTGGTTGGTCAGGCTGAATGCGCCCACGGTGATGAGCGTGTCGTGAAACACCGCGACCACGGCCGCCACGCCGTAGATCAGCTCGAAGCGGAACCACAGGTAGATCAGCATTCCAATCAGCGAGTAGCCGGTGGCCAGCGCCGCCTGCTTCTGTAGCTGCTTGCCCGCCGTCGGGCCGACGATATCCACGCTCGGCTGCGCAAAGCCGGAGTCGTGGTAGTACGCGCGCAGAGCGCCTTCCACCGCCTGGCGGCCCGCGTCGTGGTTCTGGTCGGTCGCGGTGGATTGCGGCAGAGAGATCACCACATCGTTGCCCAGCTGTCCGGTGCCCGAGGAGATGCGCTGGATGGTGACGTCTTTGACGCCCGCCTTCTCCATCGCCTGGCGGATGTGGTCCTCGTTGGGCGAGGAATCGAACGGGACCCGGATCTGTGTGCCGCCCTTGAAGTCCACGCCCCGCGGAATGCCATGCCAGAACAACATGCTCAGAATGCCGGCCACGGAAAAGATCAGCGAGAAGCCGAGGAAGTACCACTTCTTGCCCAGCCAGTCGATGTTTACATCACGAAACAGTTCCACTTTGCTTTCCTCAGGCGTGCCGTGCATCGCCTCGTATTGCTAACTTGCCAACTTGCTGACTTGCTGACTCGCTGCTAAATCGACAACGCCGCGCCGCGTTCCTTGCTGGCAAGGATTGCGTCGAAGATGGTGCGCGATACGAAGACGGCGGTAAACAGGTTGGCCAGCAGTCCGAAGGTGAGCGTGACCGCGAACCCCTGCACCGGCCCGGTGCCGAAGAGGAACAGGATCGCGGCCGACACAATGGTTGTGACGTGAGTGTCCACAATGGTGATCCACGCGTGGCCAAAGCCCTGCTGCACGGCTACCGCCGCCGTCTTGCCGCCGCGCAACTCTTCGCGGATGCGCTCGAAGATCAGCACATTGGAGTCCACGCCCATGCCGATGGTCAGGATGACGCCGGCAATCCCCGGCAGGGTAAGCGTGGAATTGGTGTAGCCCATGAAGCCGAGCAGGATGACGAGGTTCAGGAACAGCGCAAGGTCCGCGTTGATGCCCGCGCCGCGATAGTAGATCAGCATGAACGCGAGCACCGCCATCATGCCGGCGACGGCCGCGATGATCCCCTGCCGGATGGACGCCGCGCCCAGGCTCGGGCCAACCGTCGTCGTCTCCAGGGTGTCGATCGACGCGGGCAGAGCGCCGGTGCGCAGCATCAGCGAGAGGTTGTCCACCTCGTCCTTGGTGAAGCTGCCATGGATCTCGCCGCGGTCCCGGATCCCCTCCTCGATGCTGGCGACTTCTTTGACCCGGTTGCCCAGAACGATCGCCATCGAGCCCGGGTTCGCGCTGTTCTTGGAGTGCGCCGAGGTGTACTTGTAGAAGCGGTCGCCCGCCTCGGTGGTCAGCGTGAAGGTGAGGTTCGGACGCCCATTCTGGTCCGTCGAGGGCTGCGCATCGCGGAAGTCCGTTCCTTCCACCACGCTCGCCCGCTCCAACAGATACACCTCGTCGGGAGAGTTCGGCGAGATGTTGCCATGCAGCAACTGGTCGTCCGGCGGGACGATGCCATTGAGCGCCGTCATCGCCGCCTGGTCGCTCTCGTACGGCCCGCTCACCACCGCATAGACGGCCAGCTTCGACTGCGACTTGATGGCGTCCTCGACCTTGCCTGGATCGGAGATGTTGGGCAGCTCCACCAGCACCTCATTCTCGCCCAGTCCATACTGCTGGACCGTCGGCTCGGTCACGCCAAGGGGGGAAAGGCGCGCGCGGATGGTCTCGATGGAGTGCTCCAGCGTCGCCGTCTCCAGGCTGCGGATCGCGCCCGGCTTCATGGTCAGCTTCTCGCTTCCGTCGGGAAGCGATGTCACGTCGTAGCTGACATAATCGTTGCCGTCCATCACCGAGCGCGCGTCGCTTGCCTTGCCCACCGGAATGCCGCTGACGGTGATCGCCTCGGGATGCGCCGGATCCAGCTTGCGCACCGTCTCGCCGGTGACGCCGGCCTTCTCCAGATCGTCTTGAAGACGCTGCACGTCGCGGTCGGTGGTGTCGCCGACTGCCTCTTCCACATGGACCACCAGGATCAGGTGCGTCCCGCCCTTCAGGTCGAGCCCCAGGTTGATGTGATCGGTCAGCGCCTGCTTCAGCGCGGCCGGGGTCAATCCGCGGGGGATGCCCAAAAAGCCATAGCAGAACACAACCAGACACGCTACGATGGCCGCCGTCTTGATCTTCAGATTCTGATTCATTGCTTCCTTTACTCAAACTCTGCGACGGCGGACCGGGCCGCCTTACCCCTTATCCCTGGTCCCTTAACTCTGCTTTGTGTCCTCTGGCAGCGTCACCGCGGCAATCGCGCTCTTCACAAACTCAAGCTTGATGTTGTCCGGAGGAACGCGCAGTTGCACCACATCGTCTTTGACCGAGATAATGACCCCGCGAATGCCGCCGTTGGTCGTCACCCGGTCGCCGTTCTTCAACTGGCCCAGCATCTGCTGCCACTTCTTCTGCTTCTTCTGGTTGGGCGCAATCAGCACGAAGTACATCAGCGCGATGAAGACCAGCATCAGAAGCAGTTGCCCGGAAACACCGTTCGTTGGCATCCAAATCCATCCTTCTCAGCTTCACTTGCTTCTTCTTCAGGCCAGTCTTCAAGCGCCGCGCGTCAATCGTCGCCGGAGCACGCCCCGGAGCTGCGATTGGACCCGCAACCTGGCCTGGAGGTGTTTGTCGTGAAAGCTGCCGGCGGCGAAGCCTTGTCTTGCCCCGCGCACTTGCGCGCACAGGAACCCGCCCAGGGCCCGCGCAACAGGCCCAGCCCTATAAGTCTCGCGTAACCCTTCGCCCCCTGTCAAGAAAACCGTCCCAGCAGCCCCGCGCCGGGTTGGCATCCACAACCGCGGTACAGCCAGGTTCGCCCTCGGGCCCGCAGCATCCAATTTTGAGTATGCTACTATCTGTCGCCCCACCGGGCGTGCCAGGAGACCCATGCCGATCGAAGACGACATTGCCGCCCTCGTAGTCCAGGAGTCCGCCCTCATACTGCCAGCATTCACCCCAGACACCGCCTGGCAGATCGGAACCACGCTGCGCGACCTGGCGATTGCGCGCAAACTTCCGCTGGTCATCAACGTCCGCCGCTTCGGCTCGCCGCACCAGCAGCTCTTCTACTGCGCGCTGGCCGGCACCACTCCCGACAACCAGCGCTGGGTCGCGCGCAAGATCAACACCGTCGCTCGGTTGCACAAGAGTTCCTACCACATCGGCCGGCTGCTGGAACAGTCCGGCCTCAGCTTCTCCGCCCGCTACAACCTGCCTGAGGAAGACTACGCCGCCCATGGCGGCTGTTTTCCGCTGAACGTCGCGGGCGCCGGGATCGTTGGCGCAGTCACCGTCTCCGGCCTGCCCCAGCGCGACGACCACAACCTGGTGGTTGAAGCCCTCTGCCTCGTCACAGGACGCGACCACGAAGCCCTGCGGCTCCCAGCCTGACCGATCCATCGCTCTCGCCAATTTTGAAGCCGCTCTAGCCGCGTCGAAAGAGCTTGTGGAAGAGCCGCCCAACCAGATGCACCAGATCGTTGACCGGCGGCGCGGGCGCTGGTGCGGCAATGGACGGCGCACCAGCCGCCGCGCCGCTACTGGCCTGCGCGTTATAGCTCAGCGTCTCGCTCACCTGCGCATGGACCTCGCCCGTCGGCGCCTGCGGGACCCCGGCCTCGGGAGCCAGTCCCTCGCTGATCGCCACCGGGAAGGGATGCTGCACGGCTGCGGCTGTAGCGGGCGCAATCAGCGCGTCAGCCACCGGAACGCCCTTCTCATCCGGGCATCCGCACGGCGAACTCTCGTGGTCCACCACCTCGCGCAGGCTGCCGTGCTCAAACAGGACGTGCTGCCCGGCCGCCAGCTCATACGTGGCCTCGCCGAACGGGTCGCTGACCTCCAGCAAAGGCGCGCCAGCTCCGCGGTTCTCCACGCAGGTGTCGCCGTTCGGCGCAACCCGCAGCCGCAGGTCGAGCGGCCCGGCCGACCGCACCGTGAAGCGCAGGTCGGGAGTCATCACGGCGTCGGTCGCGGTCGCCTTCGTCTCAATCTCGATCGCCCCGCCATCCAGCGAGAAGAGCAGCGGCGCGGCCACCATCATCTCGCGGCCCTCGCTCAGGTGCAGCACGCTGGTCTGGCAGACGCGCACCGTCCCGCCGCGGCCCATGCTGATCGGCGCGGTGTGGTCCTTGGCCGTCACGCTCACCGACCCCATCAGCACGGCGCGCCCATCCATCACATCCTTCGCGCCGGTTACATCCGCGTCACGCGTGGAGACGTAGCCAATCAACTGCTGCGCCCGCACCGGCCCGGTCACCGGACCGCCCAGCGCGCACGCCAGCAGGAGCATCGGCGAAAGAACGCGCGCAGATGGGATTCGCAGACTCATGCCCCCAGCCTACATCTTCAGAAAGTTTGCGATGATCTTCTTGCCCTCGACCGTCAGCACGCTCTCCGGATGGAACTGCACGCCCTCGATGGGCAGCTCGCGATGGCGCAGCGCCATGATCGTGCTTTCGCCGGTGCCAGCCCCGCCCGGCCCAGCCGTCCGCGCCGAGACCTCCAACTCCTTCGGCAGTCCCTCCTCGGCCACAATCAACGAGTGGTAGCGCGTGCTGGTCATGGGCGACGGAATCCCTGTAAAGATCGTCTGCCCGTCGTGCTCCACCTGGCTGGTCTTGCCGTGCATCAGCTTCGCCGCGCGGATGATATTGCCGCCAAAGGCCGCGCCAATCGCCTGGTGCCCCAGGCACACGCCCAGAATCGGCACCCGCCGTCCGCCCGCACGCGCCAGTCGCGCAAAGTGCCGGATCAGCTCGATCGAGATGCCCGCGTCCTGCGGCGTACACGGACCCGGCGAGATCACGATGTGCGTTGGCCGCAGCGCCTCCACCTCGGCAGCCGTCAGATCGTCGTTGCGGCGCACCACCATCTCCGCCCCCAACTCGCCCATGTACTGGACAAGGTTGTAGGTGAATGAATCGTAGTTGTCGAGAACGAAGACCATAGCTGTGCCGATTTTATCCTGTGCTCTCTTGTCACTGCTGGCGCGCCCGCTCAATCGCCCGCACCACGGCGCGGGCTTTGTTGGCGCACTCGACGAACTCGTTCTCCGGAACGGAGTCTGCAACCAGCCCCGCGCCCGCCTGAATGTAGCCCTGCTCGCCGTTCATGAACAGAGTGCGGATGGCAATGCACGAGTCCAGGTTCCCGGAGAAATCCGCATACAGAATCGAGCCGCCATAGACGCCGCGCCGCGCCGGTTCCAGCTCCTCGATAATCTCCATCGCGCGAATCTTGGGCGCGCCGCTCAGCGTTCCCGCCGGGAAACAGGCGCGAAAGGCGTCAATCGCCTCCAGCTCCGGTTTCAGCTTCCCTTCCAGCGAGCTGACCAGGTGCATCACATGGCTGTAGCGCTCCACAAACATCAAGTCCTTCACCTTGACGCTTCCGTACTCGCTCACCCGCCCCACGTCGTTGCGCCCCAGGTCCACCAGCATCACGTGCTCGGCGACCTCCTTCTCGTCGGCGCGCAGGCTGGCCTCCAGCGCGCGGTCTTCCACCTCGTCTGCCGAGCGCGGCCTCGACCCGGCAATCGGCCTGTACTCCACTGAACGCCCATGCACCCGCACCAGCAGCTCCGGCGAAGCCCCGACGATGTGCGCAACTGTAGCCTTCGTCTTCTTCTTCGCCGCGCCCGCTGCTTCCATGCCAAAGCGCAAAAAGTACATGTACGGCGACGGATTCACAATCCGCAGCGCGCGGTACACATCGAAGGCATCCACGCCCGGCACGCAATCGAACCGCTGCGAGAGCACGCACTGGAAGACATCGCCCGACGCGATGTACTCCTTGGCCCGCAACACGGATTTGAGGAACGTCGCCTTCGGCGTCCGCGCCGTCAGCTTCAGCGCCCCCAGCCTCGCCCCGCGCGACTTGCCCACCTTGGGCAGCGCCCGCGCCAGCCGCCCTTCCAGCCGGTCGAGCCGCTTCACCGCGCGCGCGTAGGCCGCCTGCGCCACCTGCGCCGCCGTCATCTCAGCAGCCCGCGCCGCCGCCCTCTCCCGCGTCAGGTCCGCCGTAACGATCAGCAGAATCTCCTTCTTCACATGATCGAACGCCAGCACCTGGTCGAAGAACATCAGGCAAGCATCGGGCACCCCAAGCTCATCCTTCGCCAAAGAAGGCAGCCGCTCGATCTGGCGGACGACATCGTAGGAAAAGAATCCCACCGCGCCCGCCGTGAACGGAGGCAGCCCCGCCAGCCGCGCCGGAGTGTGCCCGCCCAGCGCGCGCTTCAGCTCGTCAAAGATATCGCCCTCGAAGCTGCGCCGCCCTCCGCCCTCCTCCATCGTAATCGTCGTGCCGCGCGACACAATCTTCTTGTACGGCTCGATCCCGATGAACGTATAACGCCCAACGTGTTCGCCGCCCTCGACCGACTCCAGCAGAAACGCCTCCGGCTCCTCTTGCGCAACACGCAGAAACGCAGAGACCGGAGTCTCCAGGTCCGCCGTTAGCGTGCGGTACACGGGAACGAGCGTGTGCTGGCGGCTCAACTTCACGAACTCGCGGGCGGAGGGCAGGGCTTGGGCGGATGCGGGAGGCATGGTTGTGGCTCCATCATATCTTGAGCCTCGTACCTAGATCGTGATATTCAGCGTCACCGTCTGCGACTGCACCTCGCCTGTGCCCGCAGACGTGCCGATCACCTGGAAGGTATACGTCGCGGGTTTCGTGCCCAGGTCGGTGCAGTTGCCGCATCCCGACATCTGCGCAATCCCCGCGACCACAATCAGGGCCATCAGCGCGCGCAGCCAGCGGCGCTTGCCGGGGATGAAGAACGCCACCAGCCCGGCCAGCGCAGGCAGCGCGAATGGGGCCAGATGCGGTCCGCCCCCGTTGCCGCCAAGGAAGTAGTACTGTGTCGTTCCGCAGCTATGCGGCGCCGTCGTCAACACGATCAACATGCTCGTGCTGCCGCCGCTCGGTATCGCCGCCGGCGCGAAGGTGCAGGTCGCCTCGTTGGGCAGACTGCCGCAACTCAGGTTCACGCCCTCGGCAAATCCGTTGTACGCCGTCACCGTCACCGTCAGCAGCGCGGCATAGCCCACGCCGACGCTCGCCGGGTTGGGCGTCGCGCTCACCGTGAAGTCGGTCGTGTTCACCTTGGTAATCGTCTCGGAAAACGCACCGGGGATCGCCGCGAGAAAGTTCGTGTCTGCCCCGCATAGGTCACCGAAATCTGGTCCGTGCCCACCGGCAGCGTCGAGGTGGCGCATGTAGCCGTGCTAAAGATGTCCGAACTGTCAGCGGCTAGGGGCGAACTGCACAGCGTCGTGCTTCCGTTCATGAAGACGACCGTGCCCGTCGCTGGCAAGGTATGAGTCGACCGGCGACAACGGGGTTCCAAGCGGCGCGTTGGCGCCAATCAGCTTCGCGGTCAGCGTAACCGTCTGCCCGGACGGCGCGGGGTTCTGCGAGCTGCTGACCGTTACCGTCGGCGTGTCGGGACTCACGGTGATCTGAATTGGATGCGAGGTCGAGCCCGATGGGTTGTGTCGGCGAATCACCGGAGTAGACCGACATAAACACATGTGTTCCGGCCGGGGTGCCCGTGCCCACTTTTGGCGGGCAGGGCGTCGTGCCCAAAGCCTGAAGCGTACATAGCTGGAAGACTTTGTCCTGATAGAAATCAATCGTTAGACCGCGTCCCGGCAAATGTACTCCCATCCTGGCGGTGACTGATTCCGTTCCGTTGTATACCTGTCCGTAGGTCATGGTCAGCGAGGCGAACTACGGGCAACGGCCACTGAAGGCGCCCCGGTCACGGGCAGTTCGGGGACGAGCCACCGATGCAGAGCGAGAGAACGGTGTTGGTGGTGATTCACTGAATGCTGTGCGTGCCGGTGAGGGTTACCACCGCATTGTTGGTGTCGCCGCTATAGACCGCGGTCAGCGTGTATGTGCCGCCCGCATAGCTGTTGCCTATCGGGATGGGGCATTGCGCGGTGGAGGTCGTTCCGTACTGGCACGGGCGTACGACATGGAGCAGCCAGTGATTGTGTTTGTCGAGGTAGAACGTCACCGTGCCCGTGGGCGTGTTGTCCTGAGCTCGGAGTCAGCGTCGCGGTGATGGTGAATGCCTCCCCGATGGTGCTGGTGGGGGGTGACGAAGTGAGCGTTCCCGTCGTCTGCAGCGCGGTGATGTTGTTCAGCAGCACGGTGATGCCGCCCGTGTTCACGTCCGGGTTGACCGGCAGTGTGGCCGAGGTCTGCGCCGCGCCGCCAAGCACAATGGGATTGGAGATCGTCGCGCCGCCGTTGGCCACCACCAGGTCCGGCACCGTGCTGCCGCGCACACTCTCGAGCGTCAGCGAGTTGATGCCCTGCCCGGCAAGGAAGTGCGTCTCGTTGCCGAAGCTGCGGTTCGGCGGGCTGCTCAGCCCGCCCTGGTTGTACAGGATGCTCACAATGTACCCATCGCTCAGCACAATGTCGGGCAGCGTGTCTCCGTTCATGTCCGCCACGGCGGCCAGGTAGTAGTTGCGGCTCAGTTGCAGCGTGAATGGCGTCTGGCTGAATGTCCCAGTCCCCATTGCCCCACCAGATGTACAACCAGTTCGGCGCTCGTGCTGGCGCTGGGGTTCGACGGGTTGGAGGCGAGGTTGTGGTAGAGCGCGAGGATGTCGCCGTTGCCGTCGCCGTCGATGTCCGTCAGCAGCACCGTGCTGATGGCGTAGTTCCCCGCGTAATTCCAACAGGACTCGGGACTGTGAGCGGAGTCATCGCCGTAAAGCTTCCCGCTCCCGTCCCGATTGTTCTTGTACGGGACAAGGGTCGTCGCGCCCTGCTGGAAGACGAGGTCCTGGTTGCCGTCTGTCCCGGCGCTATTGAAGTAGCCCGCCGCTACCTGGTTGAAGTTGGTGTTGCTCTCCTTTAGATTCAGTCCGACGTTGAACGCGTTCGAACTCTGCCAGAGCAGCGTGTCGTCGTAGTTTGTCGATATTGGCGATGCCGGCGTTGCCGCTCTTGTCGAAGAGGCCCACCGCGCTCTCGCCGTAGAAATTGTTGCTGCCCGACGTGTGACGGCCACCGGCGGGCTCAAACGTGCCATCGCCGTTGCCGTACTGGACGTAGAGGCCGGAGCCCGGCCGGAGCCGGAAGCGAACCCGGTCAGCGAGTAGGCGAGGTCCAGCTTCCCATCGCCATCGAAGTCGCCGGAGAGAATGTTCGACCAGAGGCCAGCGGGGATATTTGCGCATGGCCCGGTGGATTATTGGTGGGGGGCGCGGCGGCGGTAAAGCTTCCGTTGCCCTTGCCTTCGAGCAACTGCCCCTGCGCGGCAGGCGCGGTCGCCACCACCACGTCGAGTGGGTTGCCAAGGCCCCTGAACTGCCCCATCGTCGCGCCCAGCGCCGGAGCCAGCGCGGAGTAGGCGAGGGAGGTTTGGAACCCACCGTCTCCGTTTCCCTGGATGAAGGCGACACCCTCGGCTGAGTCCACGGCCAGGTCGCCGCTGCCGAACGACGCCAGCGCGAAGGAGGAACGCCCCGGGCCGATGTTATAGATGCCCTTCAGCGTGTAGTTCAGAGTGCCGGTCTGTGGGGTGAGCACGCTTAGGCCGATAGGCGTGGTCGTCAGAATATTCAGCGTCTTGGGGTCGATCGCGGCCAAGTGGCCCCCGTTGCCCATGAGTGCGTTAGGGCTGGCAGCAGTGCCGCCTATATATGTCGAGAACCCTCCGTTGCCGTCGCCCTTGTAAATAGAGATGACGCCGTTGTCGCCTTCCACCACCATGTCCGGTTATGCCATCGCCGTCCATGTCCTGCAACAGCATGGAGTAGACACCATTGGTGAAGGTGAGCGGAGGTTGTGCAGTGAATCCGCCATTGCCGTCGCCAATGTAGACCGTTGCGGAGTGCCCCGTCTGGCCGTTAATGACGAAGTATGGGTTGCCATTTTTGTCGTAGTAGCCGGTGTAGATCGGGCCTGCGCCGTCGGCCAACAACAAGGGGGGGGCAATGAGCTTGAAGCCGGGCAGCCCACTGCCGGTTGTGCCGTTGTTGGCGATGACGTAGAGGAGATTATTGGCGCTGTCTTCAACCAGGAGTTGCGACAGACCGCCGGTTACGAAGGGGAGAGCGGCGATGTATGCGAAGTAAGGTTGCTTACCTCCCGGCGGCGGCAATGTCATGCAGCCGCTGATGCCACCCTGGGGGGGATAGATATTACCCCCCTCGTAGGAGCTGTAACTGTACCCGCTCCCGCTGAAGAGGGCGGCCTGTAGTCCGGTGCCGTAGTAGACGCAGAGGTTATTCGTGCTGACGCCGGAGATCGCGAAGGCGAAGTCGGTGAGTCTGTCTGTGGTGAAGTTGCCCAGCGCGGCGGCGACGTTCGATGCATAGGTAAAGGGGATTTTGTCCCCGTCCGGAATCGCGAAGGTTGGAATCCCGTTGAGCATTGCGCCGGCAACGATGGTAGGGTTTTGGCTTTGGTTGATGATCGCGGGAGCGTTGATGTACAGGATGTCCACCCCGCCGGCTGGGGACTGAAAGATTCCGGGCAGGAGGCTGGTGACCCGGCCGCCGGTCGACTGCACATAGGGCTGAGCTTTGACCTGCAGCGACTGCTGCGCGGCGCAGACCCCCGAAACCAAGCCCAGAAGGCAGCAGACCGAACGCCGAAGGATGCGACTGAAGCGCGACATGGAGGTACCGGCCCGAGGGCCCAGGGCGTGGGTGGACATCTGCCAATCTACCACGCGCGCCGCGCCATTTACGAGGCGCAAAGCCCCCGGCTGTGGCAGAATGCTAGTGTCTGCTTTGCTCTGTTTTGGCCGTTCCTCCCGCTGGATGCGCGGCCCGGACTTTGCCTGCGCTGGCCGTCGCGCGCGAAGTGCGGCGCCCCATCCCGAGGCCCATGAACCTGCCCAACTCCATCACGCTCAGCCGCATCGCCACCGTGCCGCTGCTGATGTGGGTCCTCTCCCCGGCCTTCCCCGCCAATCCCGCGGCCCATGGCCTGCTGGGCGGCCGGCAGGAGCTGATCGCCTCCGGAGTCTTCATCCTCGCCTCCATCACCGACGGCCTGGACGGCTACCTGGCCCGCCGCCGCAACCAGATCACCACCCTGGGCATGTTGCTGGACCCGCTGGCAGACAAGCTGATGGTCACCGCGGCCTACATCATCCTGGTCGCCTACAACCCGCGCGTCGTACACCCGTGGATCGCCGTCATCATCATCGGCCGGGAGTTCCTCGTCTCCGGCCTCCGCTCCATCGCCGCATCCGAGGGTTTCACCATCGACGCCTCCGAGATCGGCAAGCTGAAAACAGTAATCCAAATCGTCTCGGTCGTCGCCGCCATCCTCGCCCACCACTGGGACTACTGGCTTTGGTTTCCAACAAAACGTGGGGGCGGCTTCGTCGTCGCCGTCCACATGATCGCCATGTGGGCGATCTATTGGATGACCATCGTCTCCATCATCTCGGCAACCGATTATTTCGTCGGCTTCTGGAAGAAGATCGACCACGTCAGCGAGCGAGCGCGCACCCGCCGCAGCTCCGTCCTCAGCCGCCGCAAGGCCAAAAAGCAGGCCGAGGCCGCCAAGCAACCCTCCCAGGCCTCCTAGGGCCGCTTCAGCGCCCGCCAAGAACAACACCCATCGTCCGCGAGCGGCTATCATTCTCTGTGCCGATAAGAATTGACTGCGGGAGGGTATGAATGTGTTGCGTGTGATTGCCGGTTTTGCATTTTCCATTCTGGTGGGCCATATCGTGCTCTGGCTGTTGATCGAAAAAACCCTGTGGCCCTATGTTCGCAAGAGCCATCCGCCCGAGCCGAGCAACCATAAGTCCCGCCTCAGTTGGATGGTGGGCGTCCTGGAGCGGGCCATCTACACCGGCGCGCTGATGGTGCCCGGCAGCGGCATCCAACTGATCGCCGGCTTTCTGGCGGTCAAGGTCACGGCCCGTTGGCATGGCTCCTCCGGCCCGCGCGCCACGGCAGACAGCGACAACATCTGGATCATCGGCACTTGGCTCTCTGTGTTGTTCGGCGCGGTCGGCGCATGGATCGCCCTCGGCCATCTGCCCATACTCACCAACATCAAGACCATCAGCCCCGTGCAGTAAATACAACCCGTGCAGCCGAGCGCATCTCGCGTGTAAAGTCGAGTCATAGGGGACTGCCATGAACGCCACCGCCAATCCATCTCCGCCGCTGCGCAAGACCGCGCTCAATGCCACGCACCGCGCGCTGCGGGCCAGGATGGTCGACTTCGGCGGGTGGGACATGCCGGTCGAGTACTCCGGCCTCATCGCCGAGCACATGGCCGTGCGCACCTCCGTCGGCCTCTTCGACGTCTCGCACATGGGAGAGATCCAGTTGCGCGGCCCCGGATCGCTGGCCGCCCTACAGCATCTCTGCATGAACGACGCGTCCAAGCTCGCCGTCAGCCAGGCGCAGTACTCTGCAATGCTCACCCCCGACGGCGCCTTCGTCGACGATGTGCTGGTGCACAAGCTCAGCGACAACGACTATCTGATCGTCATCAACGCAGGCACGCGCGAGAAAGATGTCGCCTGGGTGCGCAGCCAGATTGGCCGTATGCCGGGAGTGCATATCAGCGACTACTCCGACTGCTACACGCAGCTCGCGATTCAAGGCCCGAAGGCCGAAGCCACGCTGGCCCGGATCACCGGCACCGACCTCAGCGCAATCAGGAACTACTGGTTCACCTGGGGCAGGCTGGACCTGAAAGACGGCAGCGCCCTGCACAACGTTCTGATCGCGCGCACCGGCTACACCGGCGAGGACGGATTCGAGATCTACATCCCCTCCGACGAGCCCACCAGCGAGCGCGTCTGGAATGAGGTCCTCAACGCCGGCGCGGACTTCGGCATTCTTCCCTGCGGACTGGGCGCGCGCAACACCCTGCGTCTGGAGTCCGCCATGGCGCTGTACGGCCATGAGATCTCCGACTCCATCAACGTCTTCGAGGCCGGCCTCGGCCGCTATGCCAGGCTCGATAAAGCCTCGGACTTTGTAGGCCGCGCCGCGCTCGCCGCCATCCAAGCCGCAGGAGGCCCCAAGCGCAAGCTCGTCGGCCTGGAGATGATCGAGCGCGGCATCGGGCGCGACGGCTATCCCGTCTGCACTCTCGCCGGCCAGCGCATCGGCCAGATCACCAGCGGCTCGCCAGCGCCGTTCCTCAGGAAGAACATCGCCCTGGCCTACGTCCCCGTGCAGTACGCAGCCCTCAACGAAGTCGTCGCCGTGGAGATTCGCGGCCAGCTCGTCAAGGCAAAGGTGGTAGCAACGCCCTTCTACAAAAGGGCGAAGAAATCCACTTAGCTCTGCGAATACACTAATGCGGTAGCTACTCAACAAAGTTTGGAGGCGCGCATGGCTTACCCTGCCGGTTATCGCTATACGAAAGAACACGAGTGGATCTCGGTCGCGGGCGCGTCCGGGACCGTCGGCATCACGGACTACGCGCAAAGCTCGCTGGGCGACATCGTATTCGTAGACCTGCCCAAGGTGGGCGACCGGCTCGAGGCGGGCAAGATCTTCGGCTCGGTCGAAAGCGTCAAGGCGGTCAGCGACCTCTTCTCGCCGGTCTCCGGAACCGTCACCGCGGTCAACGAGGAGCTGAAGAACGCGCCCGAGTGGATCAACGCCGACGCCAACTCAACCTGGATGTTGAAGCTCGATCTCGCCAACCCAGCCGAGCTGGACGCGCTGCTCTCCGCCGCGCAGTACGAGGCCTTCATCGCCGAGGAGACGGGGCGCTAATCGTGCGCTACCTGCCCAAGTCGCCCGCCGACCGCGTGGAGATGCTCGCCGCAATCAATGAAGTCACGCCCGGCGTCGATTCCATCGACGCGCTCTTTGCCACCATTCCCGCTGAGTTCCAGTTGCAGCGCGACCTCGCCATCCCCCGCCAGCACTCTGAGTCGGAGGTTCTCGACCGTTTCCGCGGCTTCGCCGATAACAACGCCGTCGGTTACGCCAGTTTCCTCGGCGCGGGTGCCTATCGCCATTACCGCCCCGTCATCATCGACTCGCTCGTCCAGCGCGGCGAGTTTCTCACCAGCTATACGCCCTACCAGCCGGAGATCGCGCAGGGCACGCTGCAAGCCATGTTCGAGTTCCAGACCATGATCTGCGAGCTCACCGGGATGGAGATCGCCAACGCGTCGATGTACGACGGCTCAACCGGCGCGGCCGAAGCCATGATGATGGCCGTCCGCATCACTGGCCGCGACCGCGCCGTCGTCGCCCGCACCGTGCATCCCGAGTACCGCGAAGTCCTCGCCACCTACGCGCAGCACCAGCAGATTCCCATCGGCGAAGTGGGCTATACCGCCAATGGCCGAGTCGATATGGCCTCTCTGGACGCGGCGATCACCGCCGAAACCGCCTGCGTGCTCATCCAGTCGCCCAACTTCTTCGGCACCATCGAGGACGTCGCCGCCATCGCCGAAATCGCCCACGCCAGGGGAGCGCTGCTGCTCGTCTCCATCGCCGAGGCCATCTCGTTGGGCATCGTCAAGCCACCCGCCGAGGCAGACATCGTCTCGCTGGAGGCGCAGTCGTTCGGCGTCGCCGTCAGCTACGGCGGGCCGTACTGCGGTGTCATCGCATGCAAGGAGAAGTTCCTGCGCCAGATGCCCGGCCGCCTCGTCGGCGAGACCGTGGACGCCGACGGCAAGCGCGGCTATGTGCTCACCCTCTCCACCCGCGAACAGCACATCCGCCGCGAGCGGGCGACCTCCAACATCTGCACCAACCAGGCGCTGGTCGCGCTGATGGCAACCATCTTCCTCACCGTCTACGGCAAGCATGGCCTGCGCGAACTCGCCGAGCAGAATCTCGCCAAGGCAGCGTACCTCCGCTCCGTTCTAACCAATTCAATCTGTCATCCTGACCCTTCAATTTGTCATTCTGAACAATTAAATTGTCATTCTGAGCGGAGCGAAGAATCCCCGTATTTCGCCCGTAGCGGGCCCAAGCTCCTATTCAACGGCGCGCCGCGCTTCCACGAATTCGTGTTGCAGCTTCCCGCCGGCGCGGAGCAGACCAACGCCGCGCTGCTCGAACACAAGATCATCGGCGGCCTGCCGCTGGCCAGGTGGTACCCCGAGCTTGGCCCCAACGCCAGCCTCTGGTGCGCCACCGAGCTGACCACACGAACGCAGATGGACGCCGCAGCGGATGTACTGATGAACATTAAGCGGCCGGAATTGAACACCTAGGCCTCTGACTGCATCGTGGTCTACCTGAATCGGCACTTTTGGAGAAGCTGGATGGGTTGCATAGTGACCTTGAGTCGCCGAGCGACGCGGCTCAGGGCAACTTGTGCCCTTGAGCAGGACGTGAGACTCTCTCTTGGCGGTCGCGCCGCTCTTCTTACTGGCCCATGACTGCCATGCCGCGCATAATGCTGAGCACGGCGGGGCCGAGCAGCACCAGGAAGATGCTGGGGAAGATGAACAGCACCAACGGAAAGATGATCTTGACGGTGGTCTTTGCGGCCATCTCTTCGGCCAACTGGCGCCGTTTGAGGCGGATGCTGTCGGCGAAGCCGCTCAGGGCGCGCGCGATGGGCGTGCCGAAGCGCTCGGTCTGCACCAGCATGCTGGCGAAGGCATCGATGTCGGGCAGTTCGCTGCGCGCGGCCATGTCGGTCCAGGCCTGGATGCGTGGTTTTCCGGCGCGCTGCTCGCGGTTGATCTGCAGCAGCTCTTCGGTGATCTGGGGATGGCTGATGCCCAGCTCCTGCCCAACCCGCAGCAGCGCCTGGTCGATGCCCAGCCCGGCGTCAACGCAGATCACCAGCAGGTCGATGGCGTCCGGAATGCTCTTGCGGATCTTTTCGCGGCGGCGCTTCACCAGGCGGGTGAGAACCATGTTGGGCGCGATGAAGGCAACGGCGGGAAGCGTAAACATCCAGAACGAGCGGTTGTACGGGATGAAAGAGCCCGCAATCAGCGCAAGCAGGGGACAGAAGATGCGTGCGGCGGTGTAGAGATCGGCGGGCAGCGTGCCCTTGTATCCGGCGTTGGCCATGCGCTCGGGCATGTCGGCGTCCGCGGTCAGGCCAAGCCACGCTCGCACCCAGTGCAATATCGCCATGAATCGGCGGCTGGCGTTGCCGCCCATCGTAACGCTTCGCCGAATGCGTCTGTCGCTGTATGTGACCTCACGGATGCGCTGCAGGGCTGCGCGCGGGGTGCGGGTGACAAAGAAAAAGACAGCAAGGGCAAGGGCGAAAAAAATGGATGCGCCGAAGGTGAGGTTGAAGAGAGCAGTCATAGTTGACAGTCAAACCTGGACATTGACGATCTTGCGAATGACGAGGCCGCCCAGAAGAATGAGGGCCCCGCCGGTATAGAGCAGCTTCTGCCCGGTGGGATCGTGGAAGAGAATGGCCGAGTAGCCGGGGCTGACGAGGTTGAGCAGCACCAGCATGATGACCGGCAAAAGGCTGAGAATCCAGCCGGTGAGACGCCCCTGCGCGGTGCGGGTGCGCACCTCGCCTTCGATGCGCACGCGGTCGCGGATGACGTGCGCCGTGCGGTCGAGGATCTCCGTAATATCGCCTCCCGTCTCCTTCTGCACCAGAATGGCGGTAATCAGGAATTGCAGATCTCGCGATGGAACGCGACTACCCATCTGCAACAGGGCGTCGCGAAAGTGCACACCCAGCCGCTGCTGTTTGAAGACCTGTGCGAACTCGGAGGAGAGCGGCTCGGGCGATTGCTCGGCGATCATCTCAATGGAGGAGTTCATCGAGTGGCCGGAGCGCAGCGAGCGCGCCATCAGATCGATGGCGTCGGGCAGTGCGGTATTGAACGCCTTGAGACGCCGGTTGCGTTTGCGCCGGAGCAGAACATAGGGGATGACGGCTCCCGCGACGGTCGCGGCGGCGGCAAGCAGAAACATGTGCGAAAAAAGGAAGCCGAACAGTCCGCAGCCCAGTGCGGCGCCCGCGCAGGCCAGAACGATACCGCCTACGCTCATGCTGCTGTTGGCGTGAATAAGCAGCACCTGGAGCTTCTTCGCGAATCGGTAGCGTTGCAGGAAAACGCCAAGGCGAATAACGTAATTCCGTTCCTCGTCTGCCCCTATGATTACCCCATTCGTGCCGGTCTTCTGGGACTGGATGGAACGCCCGATGGTCGCCAGGCGCACTTGGACGGATTTGCTCGATGCCGTTGTGCGCGTGCCCAGCATGAGGATGCTGTAGCTGAGCGCCAGCGCAAGCAGAAACGTGATTGTCAGCAGGCTCATCGTGCGCTCTCCCTCACTGCATCCGCTCTATGCTTCGACCGAATGGTCGAGAAGTTTGAGGCCAAGCGGGATTCCCGCGGCCTTCAGCCGTTCGCCGAACTTGGGCACAATGCCCGTGGAGTGGAAGCGCCCTTTGACATTTCCGCTGGGCCCAAGTCCCAGCTTCTCGAACAGGTAGATGTCCTGCAGGCTGATCACGTCTCCGCTCGTTCCCGTGATCTCGCTGATGTGGGTGATGCGGCGCCCATCCGCGCAGACGCAGAAGATGGCCTGAGAGAAATGCTCCGAAAGGTTTGTATTGCTGGTCATGGGTAGTCCGTTCGCACCTGGGACGCGGGCTGGGAGGGTTGCATTTGCACTGGACGTTGCGATTGCGTTTGCGCTAGCGGTTTCGTTTGCGTTTGCGCTGGCGGTTTCGATTGCGTTTGCGCTAGCGGTTTCGTTTGCGTTTGCGCTGGCGGTTTCGATTGCGTTTGCGCTGGGGGTTTCGATTGCGTTTGTGCTGGCGGTTTCGATTGCGTTTGCGCTGGCGGTTTCGATTGCGTTTGCGCTAGCGGTTTCGATTGCGTTTGCGCTGGCGGTTTCGATTGCGTTTGCGCTGGCGGTTTCGATTGCGTTTGCGCTGGGGGTTTCGATTGAGGCGCCGGCGCCCAGACGCTGGCTTTGGGCAGGTTGTGTGCCCGTCCGTCGAAGGCGTTGGAGTCGAGGTTGGGCACCGCCATCTTCGGCTGCTCCGGCGCCGCCTGCGGCGACGACGTCAGAGGATCGACCACCGTCGCGGTCACGATGATGACCAGCTCCACCACCGAGTGGTTGAAGTTCTTCGAGCGGAAGAGCTGGCCCAGGATGGGAACGCTCGCGATGCCCGGGACCTTGCTCATAATCTCGGTGGTGCGGTGGTCCAGCAGGCCGGAGACGATGAAGCTCTGGCCGTTCTGGATCTCCACCTCGGTCTCGGTTTGCCGCGTGGCGAGCGCTGGAATGGTAAAGCCGGAGATGGTGACCGCGTTGCTGTAGTCCAGCGTGCTCACCTCGGGCGCGAGTTTGATGCGGATGGATCCGTCGGCATTGACCGTCGGGGTGAAGTCGACCTTCACCCCGTAGGGACGGAACTGGATGGAGATCGCCGTCGAGTTCCCGGTTCCGCCCTGAACGACGGGAAAAGGAAATTCGCCGCCGGAGAGAAAGCGCGCGGGCAGGCCGCTCAGCGTGGTCAGCGTCGGCTCGGCCAGTACCTGAAGAATCTGCTTCTGCTCCAGGTCCTGCACCGTGGCCCCGACGTTCAGTTTGGAGTTGTAAAGAAAGATGTTCAGCGGATCGCTGACGGTGAGCGAGGAACCGCTGCCGGTGGCAGTGCTGCTGAACTGCTGGGTCGAGGCCGAACCCAAGGTGCTTCCAATTCCCGGGGTAAAGATATTTATGCCGAACTGGTTGAGGCGGGTGCGATCGACCTCCACAATGCGCAGCTTCAGTTGTACCTGCTTGCCATGCACGGGTACCACAACCAGCGAGTTGACAACGTCCTTCGCATACAACGAAGCCATCTTGAGTGCAGCGTCGCTGGCAGCGTCGCTGGCAACCGATCCGGTAAGAAAAATCTTGCCTTCGCCTGTCTCGACGTGAATGGATGAGCCCGGAAAGGCCGCATCGAACGAACCGCGCAGTGCATCTGGATCCAGGTCCGCGGAGACTGTGTACAAGCGATGCCCGCCTGCCTCGTCCCACAACACCATGCTGCTGACGCCAGCGGTCTTCGCCGTAAGAACGATCTCGGCAGTACCGGAGCAATAGCTCGCCAGCACGGCCGGGTTGCCAATGTATACGCGGCGCAATGGCACGGCCGAGGTAAGCACCGCCGAGTGGCCCACGGTCAGATGAATCACGTCGTTGGCGGTCGCGGAGTGAATGGTAGGCGCCACAAATGCGGCATTCTGCGTCTGGGCAAATGGCTTGACCGGAAGAGCGCGGCTCTGCGCGGCGGCCCTATCGATTGCACCCACGCCGAGCAGCACAAAGAACGCAAGCGCGCAGACGAGGCACGGCTTGGCTCCAACCAGGATGAATCGGATCCGGGTTGGCTGGGCTCTGCTTGGCCGTCTGTGAGGTGCGCAGGTTCATGGTCTGGCTCTTCCATCCGGCGTTGCCGCGGATTGCGCGTCGCTGAACTCGCCAAGTATGGTTTCGATCCCCTGGTGTTTCGGGACTGCCGGGGCTGCCTGTGTTGCCGCGGCAGCCGGGTGAGTGACGGTACGCGCCCCCGCGGGCAGCGGACCGGAGAGTTGCGACAGCAGCATCGGAATCGCCTCCGCTTCGGCTGCTGTCCGCTCCGTTGCGCAGCACAAAGTGGATCGCGCCCTGGGTGCTTGCCAGAACGGCGCGCTCTGCCTGCTCCGGAGTCAGCAACAGCGTCACCACCGTAACGTCCGCTGTCTTGCCCGTGGGGTCGGGTTCCAGTTGGTTTCCGGCGGCCAGGACAACGGCGTTCTGTAGAACGGTCGCCGTAATAGGCTCGGGCGTGAGGTCCGAGTGGTAGGTCACCAGTACGTCGAGATGCGAGCCGGGAACCAGAAATCCGGCCACCCCGACCACCTCGTCGGAGCGCAGCGCGATGGCGCGCATGCCGTCCGGAATCTTGCTCGCAAGCCCGGTGCCGGCCCCTGCGGCAGATAGGTCGCGGTCCAGGATGGGCTGGCCTTTGGCCAGCGGAAAGAGGACCTCGCGGCCAATCACTTCGGCGGGCTGCGAAAACGCGCCCTCCAGGGGATCGCTGCTCGGCCATGCCACAAGCTCGATGTCTTTGGACTGTAGAATTTCGCCCGCCCGCAGCGCGCGCGACGGCGCCGCGTACAGGGCGTCCGGCTGTTTCTGCACTATCGGCGGCGCGGTCAATTTGCCGGAGACAAGCCAGGTACACAGGACGGAGACAAAGAGAGCCAGAAAAAGGGAGATGAGGATGCGCTTTGAGTTCATGGGTGTGCCTCCCACGCCAGAATGCAGTGCGCGATCGGGCATCCCGCCGCTATGGGCAGAGCAAAGGGCAGACGAAGCGTGCGAGCGTTGCTCAGGGTCAGCTCCGGGTGCGGCTTCAGGCCGGCGGAGATCGCCGGGCCGGTAACCCAATTGGGAATCCTGCGCTCGCGGACGTCAGTCACCGGGCCGATGCCCGCGCACAGCGGAGAGTCTCCGATAAACATCAGTTGCTGCTCAAGAACATCCATGGGGAACACCAGTACATGTCATGCGAACCAGGTCGCGACGCGGCAAAGTGGATAACAGATGAGCCCGACC